>CBFGLW010000001.1:0-230205 GCA_965649745.1 uncultured Mesorhizobium sp.
AGTTTTTAGTAGAGAGTACAATGACCGATCTGGTTAGACCGCGAGTCAAGTATGTCATCGGGCCTGACGGCAGCCCGCTTACAATTGCCGACCTGCCGCCGACGAACACGCGGCGCTGGGTTATCCGGCGCAAGGCGGAAGTGGTCGCAGCCGTCCGCGGCGGGCTTCTCAGCCTCGAGGAGGCGTGCCAGCGCTACAAGCTCACTACCGAGGAATTTCTGTCCTGGCAGGCCTCGATCGACGAATACGGTCTTGCTGGCCTGCGCACCACGCGAATCCAGCAATACAGACACTGAGCCGGGCTGCCGGTTCGGTTTCTTCTCGACAAATTCGCTAAGAAAGGGCGCCTCGAGCGTCCTTTTTCATGGGCCGACCGGGAACGGGCCGCCTCGACAATGACGTCGGAACCGCAGTGGCGCGTTCGATCAGGACATATTTCAGGGTTTGTTGCAGGGTGGCGCTTATCTGGCTGTCCGCCTGCTATTTGCCGCCAGAAGCCCAGGCAGCAATGGTTTCCATGCAGGACGAAGCGCGTGCGCTTCGATTTTAAATGACTTTCGAATCAGGGAGCCGAGATGCAGGTTAGCCGATCATGGCGCTGCGATTGCCGGTTTCGGATTCGCGCACCTTGGTGTCGCGGGATTCCAGCATTTCCGCTTTGGAAAGCTCCGCTTCAGCTTCAGCGAGTAACGATTCGGCAGCGCTTCGCTGCTGGGCGAGGTCGGACTGGGAATTCCGGATGTTGTCGCGGCGCAGGCGGGCCGCTTTGGCAAAGGTCGGATAGGCGAAATGGTTCAAATCGGTGATGCCGGCCTTCTTTTCCTCTGCGGCGATCTGGTGCTCCAGTTCGCCTGCCATCCGTTCGAATTCGGCAATCATCATGTCGAGCTGCAGCAGTTGCCGACGCTTCTCGTTCACCTGAAACTGCTTCAGCCGAACGAGGTTTTCACGTGACTTCATGATTCGGTACTCCTGCAAACACACACTCGCACATATCGTCCCAACGGCCGTGGCGGCGTACTGCCGCCCGTATTCCCCCGGCTTTGTCCGGACTATGGGAAACAAAATCCTAAAGTTTTTCGCGCCCGGTAACCATTCGTTTACGGGCATTGTTAATCATACAGGCGAGGACTTAAGGCCCGGTAAAAATTCTTGCCCAAGTGGAAAGAGGCGGTCAGTGAGTCCCATGAGTCGGTTAGTTGGAATTCTTAATGTCATGCATTAAGAATGGAGGCTGATGATTCATCATTGGATTCAAGTCTGTGTAGAAAGGGGTTAAAAAATCTGGTATCGCTTCGTTAGCGAAATTAGGATTTGTTAACCATTCAGTGGCAGCTTTGGTTCAGGCAATTCACTGCTCCGGTCTCGGATGGCTTTTGAGGCGGTCCGGCAGCAGAAAAGGGGAATGAGATGCGCGTTCTGCTGATAGAAGACGACAGTGCAACCGCACAAAGCATCGAGCTGATGCTGAAATCGGAAAGTTTCAATGTCTATACGACCGATTTGGGCGAAGAGGGCGTCGATCTCGGCAAACTTTACGACTACGACATCATTCTCCTCGACCTGAACCTGCCCGACATGTCCGGTTACGAGGTTCTGAGGACCTTGCGCCTGTCCAAGGTGAAGACGCCGATTCTGATTCTCTCCGGCATGGCCGGCATCGAGGACAAGGTGCGCGGCCTGGGCTTCGGCGCCGACGACTATATGACCAAGCCGTTCCACAAGGACGAGCTCGTCGCCCGCATCCATGCCATCGTCCGTCGTTCGAAGGGGCATGCCCAGTCGGTCATCGCCACGGGCGACCTGATCGTCAATCTCGACGCCAAGACCGTGGAAGTCGGCGGCCAGCGTGTGCATCTGACCGGCAAGGAATATCAGATGCTGGAGCTGCTGTCGCTGCGCAAGGGCACCACGCTGACGAAGGAAATGTTCCTGAACCATCTTTACGGCGGCATGGACGAGCCGGAACTGAAAATCATCGACGTTTTCATCTGCAAGTTGCGCAAGAAGCTCGATGCGGCTTCCGGCGGGCAGAACTACATCGAAACCGTCTGGGGTCGCGGCTACGTGCTGCGCGAACCGGAAGAAATTCGCGAAAGCGCCTGATTTAAACGGCAGTCGGGAACTGGCAGTCGGCATTCGGTAATTCCGAAGGCCGACTGCCTTATTAATTTTTCATTGCCGATTGCCGATTGCCGATTGCCGCTAGGCCGCAGCATCGAGCTGGCGAAACCGTTCCAGCAATTGCGGGCGGTTGAAGGGTTTCAACAGATAACCCTGCGCGCCGGCTCTCTTTGCCCTCATGATGGCGCCGATATCGACTTCGATGACGGACAGGAGGAGGCAGGGCTTCACGGCGCTGGGAATGGCAAGCACCTCGCGGATGAAGTCCACGGGTTGCATGTCGGGAAGCGCGATATCGACAACGATGATATCCGGCATTTCGGCGGCACACATGGACAGAGCCTGCGCACCGCTCGCAGCATCGATGACCAGCATGTCGGAGCCGTCGAGAATGCGTTTGGCCACCGTGCAGATGACGCTTGAATGGTCAACGAACATGCAACGCTTCATTACCGCCCCTTTTGGCCACCATCGGACCAATCCCGCGAAGTCCATAAGTCATACTCGGGCGGACTGTAGGCCGGACCGGTAAAGAAGCCGAAAAACCGTTAGGTAAAATTTTTGGAAATACAGCTTTTAAACGCAGTTGAGACGCAAAATAACCGCTCAGCCAAAGCCGGTGCGAAAGAATAAAGAAAAGAAAGGAAGTATTTTCGAAAGAGAAGGGCGTTGGGACTGCCTCAAGCGGCGGAAAGCACGATTTCTTCGGCAGTGGCGTGGATGGAAATGGTCATACCTGCTTCCCGCGCCAGCAACAATGTGTAGTAAGGCTGGACCGAATGGGCGTCGATCGGTTCCTCCGGCTTGTCGCCGGAATGAAGTTCCAGGAATTTGGGCGGCACGCGCAGCATTGGGCCGCTTGCCGAAAGCGAGAAGCGGGGCTGCGTTTCCAGATCGGTGAGCGTGACCGCCAATTTTCCACCGCGCGGGATCGCAGCGCCGGCGACAAGGATGAGATTGAGCAGAAGCTTCACCTTGTTCTTGGGCAACAGCGCGCGCGTTCCGTTCCAGGTCAGCTCAGGCTTTTCGTTCTTGAAAAAGGCGACGGCCACCTGTTCGGCATCGCCGGTGTCGATCAGCATTCCGGCGGAGCCCGCGGCGCCGAAGGCGATGCGCGCGAACTGGAGTCGGGCGGAGGCGTTACGGGCGCTCTGCCGAATGAGATTCATGGCGTCTTCGTCAGCGCCGCCTTCGTCGAGCAGCTCGAGGCCGTTGTTGATGGCGCCGACCGGCGAAATGATGTCGTGGCAGACGCGGCTGCACAGAAGCGCAGCAAGATCCGTGGCGGAAAGAGTGAAGAGATCAGCCATCGACGGGTTCCTGTAAATGCTTCGAAAAATTCAATGACATGTCGCAACCAAGCGAATTTGCACAAGTGTGCGAATCAGGTGGACGATCGCCGAATTCTGGATACACAGCGCTTAAAGCTGCGGCAACAAACCCGCGATTGTTTTCAATCGCAATCCTGCGGTCTGACCCCCCTGCAATTATATGTTTTCATGGGGAGATTGGCCATCGATCCGCCATCTTGGCGTGCAAGCTTAAGAGTAGAAAAAGGATTAGGGCATAGTTTGCCCAAAGCATTTGATGCGGCCGCCAAGAGCCGTGAGATGCGAGGCGTCGGCGAAATTGCTCCGTGACGGAGATTGGAAGCATGTTTTCCCGATTTTTCGACCGGAATCTTTTCCGTGTCATCGCCATGATGACGGCTCTCGCCGGCACATTCGCATTCTCAACCTCGGCTTCCCTGGCTCAGGAATACACCGCGCAGGAGATCATCGATTCCGGTCACCGGTTCTTCGGTTCGACCTCTGGCGGTCTGGCGACTGTCGTCGAGAAGGTTTTCTCATCTTATGGCCTGCCGAACGGCTATCTGCTCGGCGAAGAGGGGTCCGGCGCACTGATCGGCGGCCTGACCTATGGCGAAGGCACGCTCTACACGAAGAATGCCGGCGATCACAAAGTGTTCTGGCAGGGGCCATCCCTTGGCTGGGATTTCGGCGGCCAGGGTTCGCGGGTCATGATGCTTGTCTACAATCTGGACGATGTCGGCGCGCTTTACACTCGTTTCGGTGGCGTTGCCGGCTCGGCCTATGTCGTGGCCGGCGCCGGGTTCAACGTGCTCAAGAGCGGCAACATGCTGCTGGTTCCGATTCGCACCGGCGTGGGCGCGCGCCTTGGCGTCAATCTGGGCTATCTGAAGCTGACGCAGCAGGCGACCTGGAATCCGTTCTGATCGCGGGCTTGCGCCCTTCGATCCCCTTGCGGACGCATTGGATTTGCGTCATGCGCCCATATAGGCTGATGCCGGTTTGGCGCATGACGGGCTGCGTGGGGTAGGGACAGTTGGTTCAGTCGGTTCTATTCTTTATCCTGGGTTTCCTGTGCGCTGGCTTTCTGGCGGCGCTTTTGGGTCCGGCCATCTGGCGGCGGGCGGTGAGGCTGACACGGCGGCGTGTCGAGGCCTCCCTGCCGCTGAGCCTTGCAGAAATCCAGGCGGACAAGGATCGCGTCAGGGCCGACTGCGCGATGGCCGTGCGCAAGTTGGAAATCAGCCTCAAGGCGTCGCAGGAGAAGGCGACCGCGCAGACCGTGGAAATCGCCCGCGGTCACGAGGATCTCAAGGCCGCGAAGGCGGAAGTCGCGGCGAAAGGGGAAGTCGCTTCCCGGCTCGAGGCCCGGATTGCGGCGCTCGAATCTGAACTGGGCCGGCGCGAGGAGCAGATTCAGCTCGCTTCCGACAAGCTGGCCAAGGCCGAGCTTGCGGTGGGGCAGCGCAGCGCCGAGCTGGCGGAGCTGGAAAAACTGTACGACGAGGCAAGCTTTTCATCGAGCAACCGGCAGATCGAGCTGGTCGCGCGCGAGTCGCAGATCGACAAGATTTCGAGCGACGTCTCCCGGTTGCGCGGCCAGCGCAAGGAGGCTGACAGGCGCCATCAACTGGCGCTCGATGAAGTCCGTCGGTATCGGGAAGAGTTGGAAGCGGAAAAGAAGAGAAGCGCCGAGTTGGATAAAAAGCTGGAGCGCATGGTCTCGGCCTTGGCCGATCGGGACGAGAAACTTGAACGCCGCGAGAAGGACCTGCGGCGGCTTCAGGAAGCGAAGGTTTCGAACGCGATGGCAGCGAGCGAAGCACCTGCGCCGGAAATCATCGAGTCCGCGAACGGAACCGACATATCCGCAGATAGGGCCGATGCAGACCGACGGCGTCTGGAGGAGCGTTTGACGACGCTGGCACGCGAGAACAAGCGCCTGAGGAATAAACTGGGCGAAGGGCTAGGTGGGAATGCGACCGACGATGCGGAATTGCGCGAGCAGATGAGCGAACTTGCAGCCGAAATCGTCAATCTCACCATCCGGTTGGAGGGCGCGGACTCGCCGGCGGCCAGGCTGGTGGCCGGACCGGCGAAGAGCAGCATCGAAGGCACCCCAAGCCTTGCCGATCGCATCCGGGCGTTGCGCGATCGCGCGAAAGGCTGACTGTGTGCGGGATCAGCGCTGGAAATCGGCGAAGCGATGAAGCGCTATCGCCGATGCAGCGGCGACGTTGAGGCTGTCGAAGCCGGCTGACATGTCGATGCGCAAGGTCTGCATGCGGCTCATGATATCCGCCGGCAAACCTTCCCCTTCCGTCCCCAGATAGAGCGCCGTCCTGCCATGCCGGCTGACGTCGCGGATGTTCACGATGCCGGCCGGCGAGAGCGCGAATTGCATGTACCCCCTGGCGTCCAGGCGGGCGATAAAATTGGCGACGTCGTCGAAAACGCTGAACGGTACGCGCAGCGCTGCGCCGACGGAAACCCGTATGGCCTTTCGGTAGAGCGGATCGCAGCAGGTTCGATCGAGAAACACGGCATCGGCTCCGAATGCTGCCGCGTTGCGGAAGATCGCTCCCATGTTGTCGTGGTTGGCGATGCCGACCGGCACAATCACGAGAGCGTTTTCCGGCAGGCTGTCCAGCAAGGCATCCACACCCGGCAACTCGCTCTTGTGGCCGATGGCGAGAATGCCGCGATGCATATGGAAGCCGGCAATGCGGTCCATGACCGCGCTCGAGACGACATAGACAGGCAGATCAGGGGCAGCGTCGCGCAAGGTCTCTTCGAGGCCGGCCAGCCGGTTTTCCAGGACCAGCACCGATTCGGGGCTGAAGCGCTCCGATTTCAGCAGTACGCCGAGCACGATCTTGCCTTCGGCGACAAACCTGTCCCTGCGCCCAACCAGATCGCGTTCGCGGATGTCGAGAAAGGACGCCACACGCGGATCGGCGGGATCATCGATGCGGATAAGGTTCATGGCCCTGCTTAAAGGCGGCGGCCAGGCGAGCGTCAAGAGGTGGTTGGCGCTTGCGACGAGGCGGCGGCGCCGTCAACTTCCGTTCCCGGCACCTCCCCATAGATCATCTTCAGCACGGTCAGAAGATGGGGAACGGCCGGACAACTGCAGGAATAATAGATCGTCTGCCGGTCGCGCCGGGTCTGAACAAGGCCGAAGGCCCGCAATTTGGCCAGATGCTGCGACAGCGCCGACTGGCTGAGCGATACCATCTTTGCGATGGTGCCGACGGAGAGTTCGTGATCGACCAGATATGTCATGATGATGAGGCGCTTTTCATTGCCCATCACCGTCAGGAATTCGGCGGCTAGACCGACGCTTGCGACAAGATTTGTGGAAGCAAGGGCTGCCCCTCCCGGTTCGGATGCTGTTGGGGCAATAGGGTGCATTTTTATATCTGCATCGTATTTAAAGGAGCGTAAAAAATCTTAGAACATCTTTTCCAAATTTCAAGAACAGACTTACCTCCAGTTGCATAGGGTTGGCATACTGGCACTTATGCCGCGCGTCCGGCCTGGGCCATGGTGACGAGGACCTTCCTCAAATCCTGCGCCGAAGAGAGCGGTTCGGGAAAGAACACCCGGCTGACCCTGTCGCCGCTGGCGAGGTCCATGCCATCGGCGTCGAAGCCGGTAATGACCCAGCCATCGCCTTCCATTCTGGCGTAATGGTTGGCATAGACGGCGATCGCATCGAGATGGTCGGCGTTCATGTGATCGAGCGCCGATTGTTCCGTGATTGCGAGCTGTTCGTTGATGTCGCCGACAACCAGAAGGTCGCCGCGGTCGAGCAGATAGGCTTTCCCGAACCCGCCGTTCAGGCTGGCGCGCTCCGGTTCCAGGCGAAAGAACGAAAAATCGCCGAGCCCGGCATAGAGCTTTGCCTTGGGATTGCGGTTCAAGTAGCGCCTTTCAGCCTGCATCCGGTTCGGCTCATTTTTTTCCAGGCGGCCGGCGGTGCAGATCAGGCTGAGTCGGGGGTGGGCGAGCGGGTCGCCTTTCCCCGGCTCGCCGAGAAGCAGCGAACAACGGGCATCCGCCAGGATTGCTTTCGTGTGAGCCGACAGGCCGGACACCAGGATGAGGGGCGCGCCGTCCATGTCGGTGGCGACGCCGACGCGGCTGACGAGCGGGGAGCCAGTTTCCGGCTCAAGAACGGCCAGCGCGCCGAAGCGGGCGCTGCGAAGGAGCGCTCTGGCCAGGCGGATCGCCTCGGCGTCGGTTGTGCGGATAACGTCCTTGCCGCCTGTCTTTTCGGTCATTGCAACGACTTCCTTGCCGCCTGTCTTTTCGGTCATTGCAACGACTTCCTTGCCGGCAATCACTTCGGCGCCATGCGGATGGCGCCGTCGAGGCGAATGGTTTCGCCATTGAGCATCTGGTTCTCGACGATATGAAGCGCCAGCGCCGCATATTCCGAGGGCTCGCCGAGCCGGGGCGGGAAGGGCACCGCCGCGCCGAGCGAATCCTGAACGTCCTGCGGCATGCCGGCCATCATCGGCGTCTTGAAGATGCCCGGCGCGATGGTGCAGACGCGGATGCCCGAACGGGAAAGGTCGCGGGCCACGGGAAGCGTCATGCCGACCACGCCGCCCTTGGACGCGGAATAGGCTGCCTGGCCGATCTGGCCGTCGAAAGCGGCGACGGAGGCGGTGTTGACGATAACGCCGCGCTCGCCGCCGTCGAGGGCGTCCAGCTTCGAAGCCGTATCGGCGAACAGCCGGATCATGTTGAAGGAGCCGATGAGGTTGATCTCGATGACCTTGCGGAACTGGTCCAGCGGGTGCGGCCCGTCCTTGCCGACAGTCTTGGAGCCGATGGCGATGCCGGCGCAATTGACGAGGATACGCGCAGGACCGAGCTTGGCGGCGGCTTCGGCGAAGGCGGCGATGCCGCTTTCGCCGCTGCTTACATCGCATTTGACCGCCACGCCGCCGATCTCTTCGGCGACCCTGGCGGCGCGGTCGATGCCGACGTCAAAAATGGCCACCTTGGCCCCTTTGGCGGCAAGCCCGCGCGCGGTTGCCTCACCGAGACCCGAGCCGCCGCCACTGACGATTGCGACCTGACCGTTCGGATTCATGCGTTCCCTCCTCCTGCAGCAGCTGAAGCGACTTGTCGCAGGATAAAGACGTCCCACGGCACAAATGTCGCCCGACAAATATAGAGAGCGTATTTACGCTCCGGGATCGCAATAATCCGCAACTTCCGCGAGCGTCAAGCGGCCTTGATGTCGCTGGACGCCACGGCGTCCCCCGGGCCGGCATGAGCGATTTCGCCGACAAGCTTTGCCACGGCCCCCGGTACGATTTCGTGCGCCAGCAGACGGTTGAAATCAACCGGCCGGGGCATGGTCGTCTGACCGGCCGGCATCTGTTTGAAGCCGAGAGGACCGTAATAGGGCTCGTCGCCGACAAGGACCACCGCCGGCCAGCCGGCCTTGGCGGCGGCTTCCAGGCACATGGCGACCAGATGGCGTCCAATGCCCAGGTTCTTGTATGCCGGGCGCACGGCCAGCGGCCCGAGCAGGAGAGCACGACCCTTGCCGGCGATGATGCGTGTCATGCGGACGGAAGCGACAACCGTGGCGCCATCGACGGCGACAAAGGACAGCGCGCGCTCATGCGGCCCGCCTTCGCGGATCTTGTAGGCAGCGCGCGCGAAACGCCCCGGCCCGAAGGCCTCTTCGTTGATGGCATCGATTTCGGTATCGTGGGCCGGACTTTCCGGCAGGTATTTCACGTCGGCAAGGCTCATGGTCTTAGCGTTCCGGATAGAAGAAAGGTGCTGCAAAAGGCAGCGTTCGCCATTCAGCGCTTCAAGCGCGGGCAGCCTTTCGTCGTCGGTCGAACCGGACCGTTGCCAGGAAATCCATCATGCGCGTTCCGCTAGCATCAAATTCGAGCACCCGCAATCGTTCTGCTGCGCATTTCGGTCCGTTGACGATGCGTTCATCGCAAAAGCTTTGCGCATGAAGATTTCCGCCTACATACAGCCAGTAGAAACGAGGACTGTACGATGGGTTTGCTTGTCGACGGGAAGTGGCAGGATCGCTGGTACGATACGAAAGAAAGCGGCGGCAAGTTCGTGCGGGCGGAATCGCAATGGCGCGACTGGATCACCGTTGACGGCAAGCCGGGGGAGGGCCGGCAGCGCGGCTTCAAGGCGGAGCCCGGCCGCTATCACCTCTATGTCTCGCTGGCCTGCCCTTGGGCGCATCGCACGCTGATCTTTCGGACGCTGAAGAAACTGGAAGATGTGATTTCGATTTCCGTCGTCCACCATTTCATGGGCAAGGACGGCTGGACCTTTTTGGCCGAGGATGGCGCGACCGGCGACACGCTCTACGGCCTGCAATTCCTGCACCAGATCTACACCAGGGCGGATCCAACCTATTCAGGCCGGGTGACCGTGCCGGTGCTGTGGGACAAACAGGAACAGACCATCGTTTCAAATGAATCATCCGAAATCATCCGGATGCTGAACTCGGCCTTCGACGAATGGGGCGACGCCAGTGCCGATTTCTACCCGGCGGCGCTTCGCGGCGAGATCGATGCCGTCAACGCGCTGGTCTATCCGGCGATCAACAACGGCGTTTATCGAGCGGGTTTCGCGACGACGCAGGCAGCCTATGAGGAGGCCTTCGGCGAATTGTTCGCGGCGCTGGACAGCCTGGACGAACGCTTGTCACGGCAGCGCTATCTTGCCGGCGAAGCCCTGACCGAGGCCGATTGGCGGCTGTTCACCACGCTGGTGCGCTTCGATCCGGTCTATGTCGGGCACTTCAAGTGCAATTTGCGCCGGATTGCCGACTATTCGAACCTTTCGAACTATCTGCGCGACCTCTACCAGGTCCCGGGCGTCGCCGACACGGTCAATCTGCGCCACATCAAGGCGCATTATTATGGAAGCCACGCGACCATCAATCCGACCGGAATCATCCCTGTCGGACCGGAGCTCGATTACGGCGCGCCGCACAACCGCGCGCGGCTGGCGAAAGCGGCATAATCACCAGTAGGGCGAGGGGGCCGCGCCGTCGAAGACTTCGGCGATGCGTCGGCGCGTTCCGGGCGTCATTTCCTCAGGCAGTGCGTCGAGCGGGAAAAATCCGGCTTCGGCGATCTCATGGTCCGGCAGTTTCGGGCCGCTCTGGCGGTAGGCTTCGATCAGATAGAAGCCGACATGATCGCGCCGGCTGGTGCCGCGGTTGAAATGCACGGATTTCAGGACGGGTGGCGCGGTGAAGACGATGTTGCCTTCCTCGGCGAGCTCGCGCTCCAGCGCCTCGCCGAAGGTTTCGCCGGTCTCGACGCCGCCGCCGGGAAGCTGCCATCCGGGCACGTAGGTGTGGCGGATGAGGAAGACGGCATTGGTTCCGCGATCATAGACGAGACCGCGCACGCCCAGCGTCATCGGCCTCTTCAGTACGAAGAAAAGATGGAAGAGCTTCGCCCGCAATCCGGCCCAGCCGGTCTGGCGGAAGGTCCTGTCCTGATGGACAACACTCATCGCGCGCCAAAGCGTGAGTGGAAAGGCGGGCGATCCTCCCGTAAGAAGAAAACATGTTCAGGCTTGCGCATATTTCCGACATCCATCTGGGGCCTCTGCCCGATGTATCCTATCGCGATCTCGCCTCCAAGCGCGTCGTCGGCTACGTGAACTGGCAGCGCAACCGTCGTAGGCACATGCACGACGTGGTGATCGACACGCTGGTGGCGGATATCCAGGCCAATGTGCCCGATCATCTCGCCGTGACGGGCGATCTGGTCAACCTCGCACTCGACGGGGAGATTGAGATGGCGCGCCTTTGGCTGGAGACGCTCGGTCCCCCGCATGATGTCTCCGTAGTGCCGGGCAATCACGATGCCTATGTGCCTGGCGCTTTCGACAAGATATGCCGGTCCTGGGGGAGCTGGATGGCGGGTGACGGCGCCGACGCTACCGTAGGCCGCCATTCCTTTCCCTATCTGCGGGTGCGGGGCGACGTGGCCTTGATCGGCGTTTCGACCGCGCGCGCCACTGCGCCGTTCATGGCCAACGGCTTCTTCGAGGACGGCCAGGCCGCGCGCATGGCAATGATGTTGGACGAGACGGGCAAACGCGGCCTTTTCCGCGTCGTCATGATCCATCATCCGCCGGTGCGGGGAGCGGTGCCCCAGCACAAACGCCTGTTCGGCATCGGACGTTTTCACAAGACGGTCGGCAGGCATGGGGCAGAGCTTGTGCTGCACGGTCATTCGCACCTGCCCACGCTCTATTCCATCGGTAGCGGCAAGGCGAAAATACCGGTTGTCGGGGTCGCCGCGGCGGGGCAGGCGCCAGGCGGCAAACATCCCGCCGCGCAATACAATCTGATCGAGATTTCCGGTGAGTCGGGTCGCTGGCGGGCGCGGCTGACGCGCCGCGGGTTGACAGGCCCCGCCATGCCGCCTTCCGACATCGAAACGGTGGATTTGACCAGGGATGCGGCCCTGATCAGAAACTGATCCTGATCGCCGAAATGCGGTCCCAGAACAGCACGGTGGAGACCGCAAGTCCGGCAAGCGCGCCGGCGGTTATCAGGCCAAGCAGCGAGAAGAAGGTTGACCAGCGGTCCGGCCGCGAAACCGCCTGCAACGGCGGTTCGGCTTCCTGCACGGCCGGTCGCTTGAAGTCGGCGATGGCCGGCTCGACGCCGCCTTCCATCATCCGCTGGCGCTCGACGATGCGCTCGGCGACGTATTTAGTGACCTGATCGACCACCGGCTTCATGTCTGTCGATTCCGCCAGGACGACGCGGCCGATGCGGGTGTCCTTGAGAAACCGGTAGGTACGGCGGTCGCGGCCCATGGCGACATGGCTGACCGCGTCGATCCATAGGCGTGGCTGCAATCCCGACGATACGGCGAAATCGAAACTGTCGATGTCGGCGGGAACATCGGCGAAGACAGGCGCAAGTTCGGCAGCCAGCAGGTCCAGCCGCATGCGGTGTGCTTCCCGCATATCGACCACGACATCGTCGCGGTCGGCGAGCGCATTCTTTACGTCCCTTATGGCGTCGGTCAGCTTGCGCGGCTGATCGGCTGAAGCGATCGTATCGTTGGCTTCCTTCATCGGAGGCGCCCCAATTATGGTGAATATCCGGTTAACACAAACGGAAGCAAAAAGCATCCGGCCTTGTCAGGACGAGACGTGCGCGGCCCGGATGCCGGTGAGGATGATGCTCGCCACGGCATCGGGGACCTCGGATGCAAGCATGTGCCCGGCACCCGGCAGCCGCATCAGACGGAAATTCGGCGGCAGGTTCCGGGTCTGGCTGAAGGGCAGGACGGGGTCCGCATCGCCCCATGCCACCGTAACGGGCATGGCTAGGGAAGCAAGCATTTCGCTGGGAATGACGCCTTGGCGTCCGTTTCGGGCAATCGTCGCCACCATCTCCGATAGCATGACGGTCTGCCCGGGCCGCCGCCGCATTTCACGGTACGGAGCGAGCGTTGCGTCGGCAATCCGCGCATCGGGTCCGGACATGGCAGCGAGGCACTGGCGGATTTCCTCGTCTTCGACCGCGTGGGCATAGCGGCGCAGGAGGGCGTCGTTGATTTCCTCGCCGAAGCCGCCGGGCGCAAGAAGCGTCAGCGAGGCGATGCGGTCAGGTTCTGCTATAGCGATCAACGCCGCAATGGCGCCGCCCATGGAATGACCGACCAGGTGCACGCGTCGAATGTCACGTGCGGTGAGATCGGCAAGGATGGCGGCGGCGCTGCGTCGGGCCGAACCTGCGCCCGGAACTGTCAGCGATTGTCCGTGTCCCGGAAGATCGTAGGCCAACGTGCGTGCCTTGCCGGCCAGACCATCGGCGATACCCTGCCAGATTGCATGACAGCCGCCAAAACCGTGCAGAAGGACGACGGGCGGCTCGCCGGCCTGCGTCCCGCCAATTCGGCCATCGCCGTACTCGACGGCAAAAAGCCTGGGCTCTTCGGTTGCTGCTGAAGGTCTGTCGGTCATCTGCGACCGACACTGTGCTTTGGTGCGTCGCAGAAGGCAATCGTCGGTTCGCGACAGAAATTTGCGATGCCCGGCCAGTCGGAATCGACCGGGCCGGGCATCGCACACTCAGTTGCCGGCCGATCTCGCTGCTATGCGGTTGGCGGCCGACACCACGGCCTCGAGCGAGGCGGCGACGATGTTGGTGTTGATGCCGGCGCCGAACAGCTTCCCGCCGGGATGTTCCATCTCGACATAGGAAATGGCCGAGGCGTTGGAGCCGCGCTGGAGGGAATGCTCGGAATAATCGAGCACCGACATGTCGACGCCGAGATAGCGGGACAGCGCGTCGACGAAGCCGTCGATGGGACCGGTGCCGGTGCCGCTTATAGTGATCTCCCTGCCGTCGTCCGTGATGACGGCCTCGACAATGCGGCGGCCCTTCGTCGCGGTATCGGGGTAAGTGTTGTGATCCACGAACTTGAAGCGCCCGCCAGGCTGGTCGATATAGGTCTCGACGAAGCGGTCATGGATGCGCTTGACCGGCACTTCCTTACCTTCGGCGTCGGTGATCGACTGGATTTCCTGGCTGAACTCGACCTGCAGGTTGCGCGGCAGGTTGAGCCCGTAGTCGGCCTGCAGCACATAGGCGATGCCGCCCTTGCCGGATTGCGAGTTGATGCGGATGATTGCCTCGTAGCTGCGCCCGACATCCTGCGGATCGATAGGGAGATAAGGCACTTCCCACAGTTCCGTATTCGCCTTCTTGAGCGCCTTCATGCCCTTGTTGATGGCATCCTGGTGCGACCCGGAAAACGCCGTGTAGACCAGCTCGCCGACGTAGGGATGGCGCTCGGGAATGCGCAGCTGGTTCGAATATTCGTAGACATCCTTCATGCGCGGGATGTCCGAGCAGTCGAGCAGCGGATCGACGCCCTGCGTGTACATGTTGAGCGCCAGCGTGACGATGTCGACATTGCCGGTGCGCTCGCCATTGCCGAACAAGGTCCCCTCGACGCGGTCGGCGCCGGCCATCAGGCCGAGTTCGGTCGTCGCCACCGCGGTGCCGCGGTCGTTGTGCGGATGCAACGAGACGATCAGGTTCTCGCGGTTGTCGAGATTGCGGCACATCCACTCGATGCGGTCGGCATAGGTGTTGGGCGTGGCCATCTCGACTGTCGAAGGCAGGTTGACGATCAGCTTGTTTTCGGGCGTCGGCCTGACGATCTCGGCCACCGCGTTGCAGATCTCCAGCGCCACCTCCAGCTCGGTGCCGGTAAAGCTTTCCGGCGAATACTGGAAGCGGTAGCCGCCCCCCGCCTTCGCCGCCATGTCGGTGATCATCTTGGCGGCGTCGGTGGCGATGCGCTTGATGCCGGCGACATCTTTCTCGAACACGACACGGCGCTGCAATTCGCTGGTCGAATTGTAGAAATGCACGATCGGGGTCCTGGCGCCGTCGAGGGATTCGAAGGTCCGCGAGATCAATTCGGGGCGGCACTGCACCAGTACCTGCAGATCGACATTGTCAGAGATGTTGCCTTCCTCGATGCACCAGCGGGTGAAATCGAAATCGGTCTGCGAGGCCGACGGAAAGCCGACCTCGATTTCCCGGAAACCCATGTCGAGCAGAAGCTGGAACATGCGGGCCTTGCGGTCATGGCCCATGGGATCGATCAGCGCCTGATTGCCGTCGCGAAGGTCGACGGAACACCAGATGGGAGCCTTCTCGATCACTTTCGATGGCCAGGTGCGGTCTGACAGTCCGACCGTAGGATAGGGTGCATATTTGCGCGGGGCGTCCGGCATACCCTTTGCTGCGGCAGCCGATCGTATATCTGTTCTTGCGTTCATCGTTTCTTCTCCGGGCACCCGGGCGGACCACGTAGAGCGGTCATACGCCAGACGGCGCCTCTATCCGATTGTCGTTTCCCAATATGGTTTGCCAAGGAGCATGTGCCGGGCGGCGATATCGATCGCCGGGCGCTCCTCAGCGAGCCCGGCGATCGCCGATAAGGCCGAGAAGAAGGAGGGTCGAGGCAAGCGCGCGCAACGTCTCGCCGGCAATGCCGGACGCAGTGTGTGCGGTCGAAAACGGGCGCGTGTACATGGCGGTTCTCATACAGGAGGCACCGGCAGGAGGCAAGCCTGTCCGCCTTGTCCTCATTCCTTCACGGCTCGCGCCACCAGCTTGGCGAGACTGGGGCCGAGCAGCAACACGATAATGAAGCGCACAGTCTGCAACGCCATGATGAAGGAGATATCGACGTTCTGCGACGCGGCGGCGATGATGGCGACGGAATCCATGCCGCCAGGGCTCGTCGCCAGATAGGCGGTCAGCGGGTCGATGCCGAGCAGATGGCTGATCAGCCAGGCGATGCCGCCGCAAAAAGCGATAAGGGCGAGGATCGAGCCGATGACCTGCGGCAAGGCGCGGGCGGCATGCAGCAGAATCGCGCGGGTGAAATTCAGGCCTATCGACCAGCCGACCATGGCGTAGCTGAGGGCAAGAAGCCATTGCGGTAGTTGAAAGGGCACGCCGACGCCCAGATGGAGTGCGGTGCCGAGGATCATGGTGCCGAGCAGATAAGGCGAGGGCAATCGCAGGAGATGGCCGGCCAGACCGCCAGCGGCAATGATTGCAACCGTCCCGACGAAAACGGGCAGATCGAGCGCGGGAAACCAGTCGATGGTGGGTGCCTCGACGCCCGTCATGTCGACCCACATGCGGGCGATCAAGGCGGCGGCCATCGAAACGAAGATGACGCGCAGATACTGCATGAAAGCGACAAGGCGCTGATCGGCGCCGAATGCGCCGGCCATCAGCACCATGGCCGTGGCGGCGCCGGGAGCCGAACCCCAGACGGCGGTCGTTCCCGGCAGAATACGCCAGCGGCTGATCAGCCATCCGAGAAGGCTCGACGCGGCGATGGTGGCGAAGACCGTCGCGACAAACAACGGCCAGTCGGCATAGAAGACGGAAAAGATGCCCGGAGAGATCGAACTCGCGATCAGGCAGCCGACGACCGACTGGGCGGCTGCGAAGGCAAGGCGCGGAACCCGAACGCTGGCGCCGTTGGTGCCGGCGACGATGGCTGCGAACATCGGCCCGAGCAGCAAGGCGGCGGGAAGTTCGGCAAATTCGAGCGCCCCGACAAAAAGCAGCGAGACGACAAGGATCAGGAACCACTGCACAGGAGGCGCAAGGCGAGCCAGCGGCTCGACGCGGGGCGGTTCAGGCGTGATGTCCATGACCGCCTGTTAGACCCGACGGATGCAAAAGCGAACCCCGTTCGGCGAAAAAACAATGGCCGATTCAGATTATTCGATGCGCCAGTCGATCTGCCTGGTGCGGAGCCTAGGCAGTTGGCAGGCCGAAGCCGCCCGCCGGCTCGGTCTCGATCTGGAATTCGAAACCGGCGATCATCGGCCGCGCCCGGGCAATCGCTTCCTGCACCTGCGGTATGGACAGCGACGCCTTGTGGCTTTCGCGATCGGTCCAGACCTCGGTGATCCATATGGCCGTGGTGTCGGCCGGATCGCGCGCGATGAGATAGCTGAGGCAACCCGGCAGCGCGCCGGTCGTATCGAGAAGAAGGTCGATCAGGTCGTCGCGCTTGCCGGGCAGCGCCCGCATCTTTCCGATCAGGCCGTACATACAAACCTCCTCTGCCGGTCCGCCGTCGGGACAGCTTGACGGCTTGGATGCTGTTGTTCAAGCCATCAGAAAAATCACGGTCTCAAATAAGCATAGCCCTGCGCCTGCAATTCGGCGAGACGCACGACGCCGCCGGCCTCGGCGCTGGCGAAACCCTCGAACAAATCCGGCAGGCCGAGCGACATGCCATTCATGGTGTTGGCGCAGGCCTGAACGGAAAGCCCCTGCTTCACCAGTCCGGTGAAACGGCTCGAAATCGCAGCTGAAGCGCCGGCGCGCCTGAACGCCGACAGCGCCGGTCCGTGCACCACCAGCACGATGTCGACATTGCCGCCGGTGCCATCATAGTGGTTCTTGATGTTGCCGAGGACGAAGCCGACCTTGGCGACTTCGTTGAGGTGGTAGGCCACTTTCTGTCTTGCCGGGGCAGGGGCTGCCCGCGCACTGCCCAGCCCCAGAAGCGCAGTCCCACCGGCAAAAAATCCACGGAACATGTCCCGACGCAGCACCGCTTCCTCCTGTTTCCGGTCTTCACCAATTCACATGGCGCATTGCCCATTCTTAGCATAGATTCACGGCAGGCAGGTCGATGCGCGGAGAGGGCTATGGCGCTTTTCAGGGTTCTTGCTTTGGGGCTCGGTCTTGCGAGCGCTGCCGCGGCGGCTTCGGCACAGGAGAGCAAACCGGCCGCCGCCGACGAGGAAGCCTGTTACGGCCGCGTCTACAGCCAGTCCCATCTCCAATCGCATCCCGACCAGAAGGTCGCGCGCATTTTCTTCTATCGCGGCAAGGATCCGGTCAGCCATCCGAACGAGGAGCCCGGAAACGGAATTGCCGACGCCGGCTACAACGGTTTCATGACGACCACCGTCCGCGGTTCGGCAAAACCGGAATGGATTGGCGGCTGGTGCGGCAGCTTTGCCGAAAACAGCGACGGCGAAGTCCATTGCGGCATGGAATGTGACCGCACGATGGCTTCCGTAAAGCTCGACGGTCAGGACCACATCGTCATCGACGATCTTTCGCGCGACCTCTATCTCGATATCGGCGCGGAGGAAGAACTCGGAACGGCGGAATACGAGAAACAGGCGCTCGGGATCGACGACAACGGTTTCCGGCTGGAACGGATGCCGGTGCAGAGCTGCATGGCGGAATTTGCCAGGATCGATCCCGTCGATCCGTCGCTCGGCGAGCCGCTGCGTCAAAGGCTGAAGCCTGACCAGCCGTTCTGCTATGGCCGCGACTATGACGATGCCCACATGAAATCGCATACAGACCAGGTGACGCAGACCATCCGCGTCTTCCGGGGGACGGCGGAACTGGCTTCCTTCGCCTCGGCCAGCGACCCGCAATATTGGCCCAACGACGCCGAAGTATCGGTTTCGGTGACGACGAAACAGAAGGCGGCCAAAGTCACGCAGACCTACTCCTGCCAGGGGGAGGGCAACCAGTGGCGTTGCTCGGCAACCGGTGCGAAGGATGCCCCTGCCTGCGACATTTCGCAGAAGGAAATCTACCTGCGCCGGGGCATGAATGGCACGATCATGCTCGCCAATCCGAACAGCAGCCTGCCGATCGTCGATCTCTGTTCGGCGGAAGGCGAGACGGCAACGGACGACGCGGTCTACCGGCTCGAACCGATGCCGCAATCGGCCTGTGCCTTGTAGCGGATGAGGTAGTTAGCGCTCGACATCCCTCATCCTGAGGTGCGAGCCCGCACGATTTTGAAAATCAGAAAGTTTCGCAGACAGGCGAGCCTCGAAGGACGCACCACCTTATGCAAAAGGCACGGCCGTCGTGCCCTTCGGCAGCTTCGCCTCGTCGTCGGGCTCGACATGGATGGTGACGCGTACGGATGGGATTTCCCCCTTCAGCGCGTCTTCGATGCGGTCGCAGATGACGTGGCTTTCGCCGACCGTCATGTCTGCGTCCACAACCATGTGAAACTCGATGAAGGTCGCGCGTCCGGCGATGCGCGTCTTGAGGTCGTGCACCTCCATCGCGCCCTTGCAGTTGGCCGAGATGATGTCGCGGATACGGACATGCTCGTGGATGTCGACGGCGCGGTCCATCAGGCCATTCATGGACGAACCGATGACATGCCAGCCCTGCCAAAGGATGTTCAGCGCCACCAGAACCGCCAGCAGCGGATCGAGCAGCTGCCAGCCGGTCAGCACCGCGCCCACAAGGCCGGCTATGACGCCGATGGAGGTCACGACGTCGGTCATGATATGCTTGCCGTCGGCGACGAGAGCCGGCGATTTTTCCGCGCGGCCGGCACGGATCAACATGAAGGCCCAGGCGGCGTTGACCAGTGAGGCGACACCGTTGACGGCGAGGCCCTGCCAGGGCTGCTCGATCGGAGCGGGAGCCTGCCAGGAGCGCCACACCTCGGCAATGATCAGCAGCGCGGCGACAACGATCAGCACGCCTTCCAGCACCGCCGAGAAATATTCGGCCTTGTGATGCCCGAACGGATGGTCGTCGTCGGCCGGCTTGTGGCTGACGCGGATCGCCCAGAAAGCCGCGAAGGCGGCGATGACGTTGACGGTCGATTCCAGCGCGTCCGAATAAAGCGCCACCGACCCGGTCATCCGCCAGGCGAGGGCTTTCAGACCGAGCACCAGGAAGGCGATGGCGATCGTCCAGAGTGCGAGCGCGGCGACGCGACGCTTGGAGGTCGAACCTGGCGGTTGGATCGTGCTTGCCACAGTCTTGCTAAGCCGCCTTGTCCTTCGCCTTGCGCGGCAGGTGCGCGACGATGTTCTCGATGATGCGCATGCCGGCATTGTGGCCGAGCGTCATGATCGATTCAGGATGGAACTGCACCGCGGCGACCGGTTCCTTGCGGTGTTCGAAGGCCATGATGACCCCATCCTCCGTCTCCGCCGTGACGATGAAGTCGTCCGGCAGCCGCACCGGATCGGCGAAGATCGAGTGGTAACGCCCCACCGTCACTTCCTTCGGCAGACCGGAGAAGATGACGCCGGGCTTGGAGACACGGATGCGCGACGGCTTGCCGTGCATGGGCACGTGCAACTGGCGCAGTTCGCCGCCATAGGATTCGGCCAGCGCTTGCAGGCCGAGGCAGACGCCGAAGATAGGCAACTCGCGCTGCCGGGCCTTCTTGATGGTGGCGGCGCAGTCGAAATCCTTCGGCGTGCCGGGTCCTGGCGAAAGGACGACGAGATCCGGCTTCAGACGGTCGAATACCTCTTCGGCAACCGGCGAGCGCACGGTCGAGACATTGGCGCCGGTCTGGCGGAAATAGTTGGCTAGCGTGTGGACGAAACTGTCCTCATGATCGACCAGCAGGATGTTCACGCCCTCGCCGACACGCGCGGTGGCGCGTTCGGTGGCGGTGGAATTGCCGGTCCTGGCGTCGCGGATGGCGGAGAGCATGGCGGAAGCCTTCAGTTCGGTTTCAGCTTCTTCTTCCTCGGGCACGGAATCGAACAGCAGCGTCGCCCCGGCGCGCACTTCGGCGATGCCGTCCTTGATGCGGATGGTGCGCAGGGTCAGGCCCGTGTTCAGGTCGCCGTTGAAGTTGACCATTCCGATCGCGCCGCCATACCAGGCGCGCGGCGATTTCTCGTTCTGCTCGATGAAGCGCATAGCCCACAATTTCGGTGCGCCGGTGACGGTGACGGCCCAGGCGTGCGATAGGAACGCATCGAAGGCGTCCATGCCCTCGCGCAGCCGGCCCTCGATGTGGTCGACGGTGTGGATCAACCGCGAATACATCTCGATCTGCCGGCGGCCGATGACGCGGACCGAGCCAGGCTCGCAGACACGCGACTTGTCGTTGCGGTCGACATCCGAGCACATGGTGAGTTCGGACTCGTCCTTCTTCGAGTTGAGCAGTTTGAGGATCTGCTCAGAGTCAGAAATGGCGTCGTCGCCGCGCTTGATGGTTCCGGAGATCGGGCAGGTCTCGACACGGCGGCCATTGACCCGCACGAACATCTCCGGCGACGCGCCGACGAGAAATTCGCCTTCGCCAAGGTTGATGAAAAACGAGTAGGGCGAGGGGTTTATGGATTTCAGCTTGCGCGAAATCTCGGACGGCGCCGTCTCGCAACGTTCGTAGAACATCTGGCCGGGCACGACCTCGAACAGGTCGCCGCGCTTGAAGCTGTCCATCGCCCGGCGAACGAGATTCGCGTATTCGCCGGGCTCGTGGTCGCCGCGGGGTGGGATGCGGTCGGCCGGCTTGAACGGCTCTGCTTCGGTCTCGCGCGGCAGGCCCTCGGTGGAAAAGCCGTCGCCGGAAAAATCGTAGCGGTCGGTCCAGGCCTTGGCCGAATAGTGATCGACGACGAGGATTTCATCGGGCAGATACAGCACCAGGTCGCGCTGGCTCTGCGCGCGCTCGAGCTTGTAGTCGACTGGATCGAACTGGAAGGCCAGATCGTAGCCGAATGCGCCGTAGAGACCGATGTTGGCGTCTTCGTTCGTCTTGAACAGCGCGGTGATGGCGCGAAGCACGGTGAAGACCGAAGGGACGCGCGAACGCTCCTCTTCTGTGAAAACGCGGCCGGGTTCGGCCACCGTAAGCGCCAGGCGTCGCCTGGTGGTCTGGGTCAGCATGACGTCCTTCACGGCCAGCAGCATGCGGGCGACGGCCGGCAACATGGCTTCGCCGCGCAGGTTCAGCGCCTCGATGCGCATGGCGCGGCCGCGCGCGGAGATAACCAGCGGCGGGTCGATGATGGCGGTGTCCCAGCGCGTATAACGCCCGGGATATTCATAGTTGGAGGAAAAGACGGCGCCGCGGCGGGAGTTGAGACCGTCGATATAGGCCTCGATGGCGCCGGCATAGGGTTTGTCGTGACGCTCACGGGTGACGGAGATGCCGCCTGCCGTGACGAAGCGCTCGGCTCCATTTTCCAGAATTTCCACCGTCATTTCCATCTCCTTGTTCGCCGCTCGGAGGCTGGGGCATTCTGGAAAACAAAAGGCCGCCGGACTTCTCCTGCGGCCACTCCTTCATGTCTACGCGCACGCGTTTCGAGGGCCGCTGTTAGCTGGCCCACCACCAAACGGTCTTGATCGAAAGCGTGTTCATGGCAGAACCTTTAGCGGCGATTGCGGTGCTGCGCAACCGGATTTGCACGAAGGCTGACAGGCAGACCGGGCAACCACCCGTCAGGCCAGCGGCTTCATCTCCTGCGCGATCGTCGGCAGAAGTTCGGCGACGTTCGGGTGGATATGCACCGCGCGCCGCAGCGTCGTCACCGGCGCCTTGGCGTACATGAGATCAAGGACGCAGTGCACAGCCTCGTCGCCACCGGGCCCGAGAACCGAGCAGCCGAGGATTTCTCCGCTGTCGGCGTCGGCCAGGATTTTCATGAAACCCTGCGTTTCGCCCTTTTCCACGGCACGGCCGACCCGCGTCATCGGCCGCTGGCCGACCAGCACGTTGCGGCCGGACTTGCGCGCCACCGTTTCGGTCATGCCGCAGCGTCCCAGCGGCGGATCGATGTAGAGCGCGTACGCCTCGATGCGGTCGCTTACCTTGCGTGTATCGCCGTCCAGCAGGTTCGCGGCGACGATCTCGTAATCGTTGTAGGAGGTGTGGGTGAAGGCGCCCTTGCCGTTGCAGTCGCCCATGGCCCAGATGCCGGGCACACTAGTGCGCAATTCGTCGTCGACGGTGATGAAACCGCGCCTGTCGGTTTCGACGCCGGCCTTGTCTAGACCGAGATCGTCGGTGTTGGGCACGCGGCCGAGCGCCAGCAGCACATGCGAGCCGACGGCCGGCGGCTGACCGGCCGAGAAAGTGACGGCAATGCCACCGCCTTGTTTGGCAAATCGTATGTCGTCCGCGCCGAGATGCACGGCTATGCCTTCGTTTTCGAGGATGGACAGGATGGCGGCGGAGACGTCCTCGTCCTCGCGGCCGATCAGGCGCGGCGACTTTTCGATCACCGTGACCTCGGAGCCGAAGCGGCGGAACATCTGCGCGAATTCGAGCGAGATGTAGCTGCCGCCGACAACCACCAGATGGCGTGGCAGTACGTCGAGGTCCATCATCGAGGAATTGGTCAGGTAGTCGATATCCCCGACGCCCGGCAGGTCGGGCACCGATGCACGGCCGCCGACATTGATGAAAATCTTCTGCGCCGTCAGCAGGTCGTCGCCGACCCGGACTGTGTTCGCGCTTTCGAAACGGGCGTGGCCGCGGAAGAGCGTGCAGCCCTTCATGCCGGCAATCCATTCCTCCAGCCCCTTGCGGGCATCGTTGGAGACCTTGTCCTTGCGCGCCTTGACCGCCTTCATGTCGACGCCGATGGAGCCGGAAAGCGTCACGCCATAGTCGGCTGCGCGGCGGGCGACATGCGCGGCATAGGCGCTGGCGACCATGGCCTTGGTCGGCATGCAACCGGTGTTGACGCAGGTGCCGCCGACCAGCTTGCGCTCGATCAGCGCCACCGTCATGCCGGCATCGCTCAGCCGTCCCGCCAGCGACGGCCCGGCCTGCCCGCAGCCGATGACGGTGGCGTCGAACTTTTGCGTCGTCATGCGACGGCCGCGACGATCAGCAGGCCGCAGACAACGGCCACGGCATCCTCGATGAGCGCGGCTGGCCTGTCCTGCCCGAAAGCGGCCGCCAACCGTCCCCGTATTTCGGCACCGCCCAGCGTGCCGATGACCGCTCCGACGACACCGCTGGCAAGGCCACCGAAGGTTATGCCGCCGGCAGCGCCGATGACGGCTCCGCACAAGGCGCCGAGCAGGATGCGCGCACCGAACTGCTGCGGCACCTTGCGGCTTGGCGTCGACGGAAGCTGGTCGGTCACGAATTCCACGAGGGCAAGAATGGTGAAGATGCCGACCGTGGCCCAGTGGCCCATGAAGTTCGCCCAGGTGCCAGCCAAGGGCAGCCAGCCGAGCCATGCACCCCAGGCGATGGCGGCCGGCGCGGTCATCGCCCGCAGGCCCGCGATGACGCCGATAAGAAGTGCAAGTAGATAAAGCATGGCCGATCCCCCTCAAGATCCGGTAGTGAAACCGGGGCTATGGTCGGGCGAGCCGGGGTTCAAGTCAACTGGCGCTGCCGGGTCGGGGATGTGTGAGCATCCGGCTTTCATGGATGTTCGACCGGTTCCACATCGCCTCTACCGTCTGCGCCGCCCCTCACCGCCCTGCCGGGCACCTCTCCCCGTATAGAGACGGGGAGAGGGAGGCTGGCCGCAATGTCGCCGCTTCTTCTGGAACATTTCAAATTGCGAAGCCTTCGATGAAGGCGTCGCCTCTCCCCGTTTACGGGGAGAGGATGCCGGCAGGCAGGTGAGGGGCGGCGCGGACTGTCAAGGACCAGCAAATTTGCGGAATGGTCCTATCAAGCGAGAGACGGCCTAAAATAATCCCTCGATCTGGCCCTGCTCATTGAGGAATATCTTCTGTGACGACGGTGCCTTGGGCAGGCCCGGCATGGTCATGACCTCGCCGCAAATGATGACGACGAAGCCAGCGCCGGCGGCGAGCCGCACCTCGCGCACCGGCACGGTGTGGCCGGTTGGCGCGCCGCGCAGGTTCGGGTCGGTCGAGAAGGAATATTGCGTCTTGGCCATGCAGACCGGCAGATTGCCGTAGCCTGCCTGTTCCCAGGCATGCAACTGGTCGCGCACCGACTTGTCGGCGATCGCCTCGTCGCCACGATAGATGCGCTTGACGATGGTGTTGACCTTGTCGAACAGCTTCATGTCGTCGGGATAGAGCGGCGAGAACTGAGATGTGCCGCCCTCGGCCATCTCGACCACTTTTCTTGCCAGATCCTCGATGCCGGCGGAACCCTGCGCCCAATGCTTGCACAGAATCGCCTCGGCGCCCTGCGCCTCGACGAAGGCCTTCATCGCGGCGATCTCGGCATCGGTGTCGGAAACGAAATGGTTGATGGCGACGACCGCCGGCACGCCGAACTGTTTTACATTCTCGATGTGGCGGCCAAGGTTGAGGCAGCCCTTCCTGACTGCCTCGATATTCTCCTCGCCAAGGTTTTCCTTCTTGACGCCGCCATTCATCTTCATGGCGCGGACCGTGGCGACGACAACGGCGGCCGCAGGCTTGAGGCCGGCCTTGCGGCACTTGATATCGAAGAATTTCTCGGCGCCGAGGTCGGCCCCGAAGCCGGCTTCGGTGACGACGTAGTCGGCGAGCTTGAGCGCCGTGGTCGTCGCCACGACCGAGTTGCAGCCATGAGCGATGTTGGCGAACGGACCGCCATGGACGAAGGCCGGATTGTTCTCCAGCGTCTGCACCAAATTCGGCTGCATGGCGTCCTTGAGCAGCACGGCCATGGCGCCATCGGCCTGGAGGTCGCGGGCATAGACGGGCGACTTGTCGCGGCGGTAGGCGACGATGATGTCGCCGAGGCGCTTTTCCAGATCCTTCAAGTCGGTTGCGAGACACAGGATAGCCATCACCTCGGAGGCCACGGTGATGTCGAAGCCGGCTTCGCGCGGATAGCCGTTGGCGACGCCGCCGAGCGAGCAGATGATTTCGCGCAGCGCCCGGTCGTTCATGTCCATGACCCGGCGCCAGACGACGCGGCGGGTGTCGATACCGAGTTCATTGCCCCAGTAGATGTGGTTGTCGATCAGGGCCGAGAGCAGATTGTGCGCGGTGGTGATGGCGTGGAAGTCGCCGGTGAAATGGAGGTTCATGTCCTCCATGGGCACGACCTGCGCGTAACCGCCGCCGGCAGCACCCCCCTTGACGCCGAAGTTCGGGCCGAGCGAGGCCTCGCGGATGCAGACGATGGCCTTCTTGCCGATGCGGTTCAGCCCATCCCCCAGCCCCACGGTCGTGGTGGTCTTGCCCTCGCCGGCAGGGGTCGGGTTGATGGCGGTGACGAGGATCAGCTTGCCGTCCTTGCGGCTTTTCACCGACTTGATGAAATCGGCCGAGACCTTCGCCTTGTCGTGGCCGTAGGGCAGGAGATGTTCGGTGGGGATGCCGATGCTGGCGCCGATCTCCTGGATCGGCTTTTTCTTCGCCGCGCGCGCGATCTCGATGTCGGACTTGAATTCAGCCATGCCGCACTCCCATTGCTTCGATGCCTGAGCGAGGCCGCATAGAAGCGCGACAGATGCAGCGTCCGCCGTCCCAAAACAGCCGCGCAATGCGCGGAATGCGACAGGGAAAGCGGTGAATGGCGAATGGTAAAATGGTGAGTAGAAAGATGGCTGGACATTGAGGCGATAGATCGCCGCTGCAACCATTCACCATTCACCACCTACTGCGCCAGCACGTTGCTGATCTCGACCATATTGGAGCGCACGCGCAGCACGTAGAAGCCCATCGTCGTCAGATGGGTGGCGAAGATGCCGGTCTCCGAACTGTTGGCGATCAGCCATGGCTGGATGCGCAGCGCCGAGACGAACTGGGCGTCCATCGTGTCCCACAGGCTGTTCAGGTTCTTCTGCTTGAGGACATCCTCGAAATCGGCCTGCGCGGCTTTCATCAGCCCGTAATAGGCATAGAGCTGGCCGTAGGCGAACCAGAAGCGGTCGTCGGCGCGCGGGTCGAAGAAACCGTAGTCGTAGTTCTCGGCCCGGTCCTTGAGGATGGCGGACGTCGAGCCGATGTCGGAGGCGATGCGGTCGACATACTGCTTGAGGTTGTCGGCGCGGGCGTCGAACACGGCCTGGCAAGTCTCCAGCCGGGCGTTGAAGGCGCGCAGCTTGGTCACCGCCGAGCGGTAATAGCTCGGCGTCGGCGTCTTCGGCCCGAACGGACGCAAACCGAAATACCAGGTCTCCTCGTCGAACTGCAGGTTGCCGCGGGCATCCTGCAGGTCGGCGTCGATCTGGGAGGTGGTGCGCACGCGGCCGAGATTGTCGGCAAGTTCGGTCGAGGTGCGGCGCACCGCCTGGTTGATGCCGCGCTGGAACGAGGCCTTGTTGTCCATGAACGGCGTGTGATCCCAGTCGATGCCGAACAGACCGAGCTTGTAGAGCAGGGTGGATGAAATCCAGGCGTTCTGGTTGACGTTGAGGTCGGTCAAATCCGCCGTGACCTGCGCGATGGCCGAGCGGCCGCATGTTCTTGTGGTATCGGTTCCGGCGCCGGCAGAGACCTGTTCGCCAGCAGACACGTTGCGGGTTTCAAGACTGTAGGCCTCGACATAGTTCGGATCGAAGCCGTTCCAGACCTGGGTGATGTAGATGAAACGGATGTAGAAGCCGACCAGCGCCAGCAGGGCGACGCCCAGAACCGCCTTCAATATCCAGCCGCGCTGCGTGTACCAGCGGCCGGCCCACATGAACGGCCACAGGATGACGCCGATGACGAGGCCGATGCCGCGGCCGATCCATTGGAAAATCCGGGTGAAGAAATTCACGATCGGATCGAGCATGTCACCCCCTCGTTCAGTCGGTCAGGCCATAAAGGCGGGCCCGCAATCCAGCCTTGTCCTTGAGATATGTGGTTTTCAGCATATCCACAACATGCGATCGCCAACCGTCGCTATAGCCCTCATAGTCCTGGTAGAAACCCTGCTTGTTGAAGACATAGCGGGAAATGAAATCGGAGGGAACGAAATCGGAGATCAGCCGGTTGGTCAGCCATGCGTCCGGGTGATCGGGGCGGGCGCGCACGAGCAGGAAGCGCTGCTGCGGAAACACCTCGTCGATCCTGATCTGGCCGAACTGGTTGATCTCGCGCTTGGCTGCGTTGAGGAATGGAAAAGTGCCGTCCTTGTTGATCAGTTCGGCATGGGAGTGGATCCACGTCTGTAGCCAGACTTTGTCGACATCGGAAAGATTGCGGTCGGGTTCGGATTTCCGGATCAGGTCGCGCACGACCATTTCGGCGCGATGCTCCAGATAGCCGGACGTTTCGATCCAGGAGGCCCGCGGCAGTTCGATGCGTCCGGTGGAGGCCAGGAATTTGAACACGCTGTCGGCGTCGCGGATCGACAGGTAGCTTACCTGCCAGGGCCGCGAGCGGCGAAAGCCGGGCGCCGAGGGATCGCTGATGACGGTAATGACGTCCGGGTCGATGAAGACGTAGAGGCCGCCGAAATGGCTGGTCCAGAAGGCATTGTGGCGGAAGATGACCTGATCCGGCACGAGAGCGTTTTCACGGATGTCGCCGCAAATCTTGGCCAGCTCCACCATGCGGTTCAGCATGGCGTCGTTGCGCCAGGCATCCGGCTCCTGCTTCAGCCGGTCGACCAGCTTGCCGAGTTCGGCCGCCTTGCCGAGCACGTCCTCGGCCGACAGCACCTTGAACTCGACCTGATTGATGGACAGCAGGTCCTCGACGTCCTTCACCTGCGACACCGAATCCTCGATCTCGCCGTAGATTACGTCCTTGATCGTCAGCGCATTGATGGCGCGCTGGTTCTTCGTCATGAACTCGAACATCAGCTGCGAGGTGTTCGAGAATGCCGTGTGAACCACCGGCAGCTCGACCTGCGCAGGCGTCAGGATGATGAAGCGACGGTTGACGCCGTTAGGGTCGAGATAGTCGTAGTCTTCGCATTCTTCGGCCACCTGCGGCGAGAAGCCGGTGCGGTCGATGTCGAACTTCTTCAGCTTGGTCGGCTTCAGCCCGAACGCTCCCAGCGCCTTGTTGTAGCGTTCGACCAGATGCGGCTCGTCCACCGGCAGCAGGCGGCCGTAGATGAGTTCGTTGTCGCGCAGGAGATCGGGTTTTTTCATTCCTTCTCCCCGTTCACGGGGAGAATGTGCCCGAAGGGCGGATGAGGGGCGGCACTTACATTCATCATCTTTCCTCCAAGATATTTGAAGGTAAGAATTTGACATCTGGCGCGATTATCTTTTCGGCCAGTTTTCCGTCAAGCACCGCAAGAATCGTATCGAGCACCTCCCGTCGATGTCTCAGCACATCTGCGTGCCAGACCCTTAGCACTGACCAGCCATTGCGGTTCATCGTTTCGTCACGATACACATCAGACCCTCTCCCGGCGTGCTGGCTTCCGTCAACCTCAACGACCAGATTCTTTTCTCTGCAAGCAAAGTCAGCAAAATATGGTCCAATGCGGAGCTGTCGCACGAATTTGTACCCGTTGAGTCGTCTACCCCGTAGCTCATGCCAAAGTTTTTCTTCTGCCTCGTTCTCGACATGGCGCAGTTCGCGGGCTCTCGCCACCTTCTGTTCGTTGCCGCCACGCATACCGCCGCCCCTCATCCGCCCTTCGGGCACATTCTCCCCGTAAACGGGGAGAAGGAAGCTCAAGCATTCCACAGCCCCTTCTTCTGCAACTCTGCCATCTCGCGCGCTGCGCGTTCGCGCAGGCGGGCGTCGCGCAAAAGCTTCTCGACCGCGGCATCGTCGGACTTGTCGGAATAGCGGAATTCGGAATCGGCGTAGCGGTTGATCTCCTGCATGACCATGTCCATGGAGAACGGGCCGCGCAGTTCCTCGATCATCGCTTTCTTCTCGTCATAGCTCTTGTGCATGAAGGCTTCCGGCTTCTCGAACCACTCGTCGGGTAGCTCGATGTCCATCGCCCGCATCTTGATGGCGTCGGTGACGTTCTTGATGGCGCGGCCGGTGAAGCGCGGCTCCGCCTCCTTGATCATGTGGAGGTAGGTGCCGACGTCGGCCAGCGTCTTGGGCTCGCCGTTCTCTTTCATGAACCGCTCGTAGACGTTCATCAGGCCGTCTTCCTGCGGCTTTTCATGTTCCTCATAAGCTTCCGCGATGGCGCGCTTGATCTCCTGGGCCGCGTAGAGCTGGTGCTCGCCCAACGGGATCTTGTGGTTCTTGCCGGCGAGCAGCACGAAGATGTCGATGTAGTCGTCGCGCGTCTGGGGCCCGTCCACCAGCCAGCGGGCGCCGGCGCGCTGGCGTAGCGCATCATCGACGTTCTCGGGATAGTTCGAGAACATGCCGAAGGAGCAATTGCCGCGCACGACGGTGGAGGCGCCGGCGAAGGCGTCCATCAGCACGCCGGTGATTTCCTGCTGGCCGGCGGAGGCGCGGTCGTCGGAGCGCTTGGCGGCCACCTGGTCGATGTCGTCGATGGTGCCGAAGCCGATGGCGCGCGGATTGAGCACGTCGTTGATGAACTGGCGGCAGTTCTGGCCGGATTTCCCCTGATAGGACGAAATCTGGTCGACGCCGAAATTCTCGTAGACGAACTGGTAGCCGGCGATCTTGCAGTAATTGTCGACCAGGCCGGCGATCATCTGGATCAGCGTTGTCTTGCCGGTGCCCGGCGCGCCGTCGCCGATGAAGGTGAACAGGAAGCCGCCCAGCTCGACGAACGGGTTCAACTGCTTGTCGAAATCGTAGGCCATCAGCATCTTGGCGAGCTTGACCGACTGGTACTTGGCGATGTGGTTGCCGACGACCTCGTCCGGCTTCTTGAAGGTCATCACCAGCGGCTTGGATTTCTTGCCGGGCGCGACATCGAAGCCGTCGAGGGTGAAGTCGTCGGCGTCGATGCAGATATGCGTGTTCTCGAAGCTGCCGAGCCCGTCGAAGCGGCCCCTACGCTGAAGCAGCCCGTCGATGGCGACGCGGGCGAAGGCGCGGGCGCGCGTCGTCAGGTCGGCGTCGTCCTTCGCGCCGGAAAGGGCTGTGTCGAGGCCAGCAACCAGCGACTTCACCGCATCCTGCGGCGTGTCGAACAGGAAGTCCGGCTCGGCAACGTCGTTCGGCGCCTCCCCGTCGGTGTCGATGAGCTGGAACAGGTAGGAGGCAAAGGAGAACGCCGCGACATAGGCGGAAGCCGAGAGCAGTTTCTTGAACGAGCCGGCCTCTTCGCCCTCCAGCGGCGCGCGGGCGTTCTTCGCCTGCAGGCTCTCGAGGTCGGTGCCTTCGGCGAAGGTGTCGGCGATGGCGAGCGCGACCTGGAGGCCGCGGCGGGCGCGGTAGAGCAGCGTGTGCTGCGGGATGGTGAGCAACTGGTCGTCGGGATGAACGGCCTGCACCGTCTTCGTCAATTCGACTTCGCGGGTGCGGCGGACGGACCCGGTCGAGACGGTAGAGACGAAACGGCGATTGGTGCCGGCGAGCGCCGTGCCGGATTCCCGCGTCGGGTCTTCCATCACGACGACACGGGTGATGAAGCTCTGCGCCGTGGCGCGGTGCTTTTCGATCGCCGCTTCGGAAATGGTGGTCAGGCCGGTGTCCATGATCGTCCTTTAGGGGTTTTCCTCCCCCTGCCGGGGGGAGGTGCCGAGCGAAGCGAGGCGGAGGGGGCCTGATTGCCCCACCCGTCCGACCTTCGGTCGTCCACCCTCCCCTGGCAGGGGAGGGAAAGGGCGGCATTCTCACACATCGCTGATCACCTGTCCGTTCGACAGGATATGCACCTTGTATCCGGCAAAAATCTTCTGCACCTCGCCGGCGGCGTAGAGTGCCTGATAAGCTTCGTGCGGCACCAGTGCGTGGTTCTCGTAACTGGACACGCCTTGCCGGGTGGCTTCGAGATCGTCGGTGTTGATGTAGAATTCCTGCGTCGTCTTTTCGCTGGAAAACAAACCACGCCGGCCGGGTTTCTCGGCCTTGGAATAGACTTCCTGGATGGTCCAGGTCAGCAGCCAGGCGTTCTCCGGCTTGCGCACCTTGGTCAGCACCTCGGTCACGGTCGTGTTGTTGTCGGTGATGCCGGCCGTGTAGAACGGGCCGAGCACGACGCGCCGCAGTTGCTTGGGGTGCAGGGTCTCGAAATCGCGGTCGAGATTGACGGCGATGGTCATCGGCGCCAGCGAATAGGCGGAGTTCTTTTCGGTGAAATCGTCGAACCGGTGCGCCAGTTCCGGGTTGAGCAGCCCGTCGACGGGCAGGGGGATATCCAGCCCTTCCCGCAACTTGCCGGTGTCGGTGTCGACAAGCTGGCGGACCATGGCCTCGGAGGAGTCCTCCACCGTCACCATGTAGACCAGCGGCAGGTTGGCGGTGCCGTCGAAGCTCGCCCAGTGGACGAGATAATAGGGCCGCGCCGTCTTCGGATTGACGGAAACCTTGGCCGTCTGCGCCAGGGTGAACGGGCCGAAGGTCTGTTCGCTCTTGATGTCTTCGAGATAAAGCCGCTCGGCCATCGACTTCTGCAGCGCACGTGGAAATTCCTTGTGGCGCAGGATGAAGTCCGCCATCTCCTCGCGCAATTCCCCGGGCAGCGGGATGTTGGTCAGCCGGGCGTCGGCCTGCCTGCGGTCGTTTTCAAGTTCCAGCAGGTTCTGGAAGACCGGAAAGCCGGATTCGGCGCGGGAAATCCTGAATGCGTCGGTGAAGCCCAGCCGGTTGCGCCAGCAGGCAAAGGACATCTCCAGCCGGGCGATGTATTCGGCGACGATCCGGGCGACGATGCCGTGCCGGTAAAGGGGCGAGCGGTCGTCGCGCATGAACACTTCAAGGCCGCTCAGAGCGGACGAAATGGCAGCGAAGTAGCGGTCGGCCGCGTCGGTTTCAGCGGTCATGCAATCAAACCTCGCGGCACGCGAGCGAACCTTGCATCAGCTTAAGACGGCTGCACGTAATTGGCCGAGTTGTGCTTCTTCAGCACATCGTCGAAGCGCCGGGCGAAAGCGTCATCGGCCAGCTTCTTGCGGCGCTGGATGTCGGCGGTCGCCACCATATTCTTCTCGTGCATTTCGAGCAGGTCGCCGATGTGCTTCTGCGCCGCCGCGCCGATGCCGGCCATGGTTTCCTCGGCCGTGTTGTCGACCTGGCTGCCGAGTGTGTTGATCTTGTGCGCGACGTCCTGCTGCGCCGCGGTCTTCAAGGAATCCTCCAACGCCTTATAGAGCACGATGCGCTGTTCGGTATCGATGGTCAGCTTGTTGATCAGGGTGGCCTGCGCGGCGATCTGGTTGTTGAGCGAATCCACGAAGGTCTGGAACATGGAGGTATAGCGTTCGAGCGTCTGGCTCTCGGCCAGAAGCTCCTGCTCCTTGGCCTGCTTCTCGTTGTACTCGGTCGCCATCTTGGTGCGCTCGCCCTCGAGCTGGGTGCGCTCCTTCTGGTTGGTCGACGAGGCGATCTTGTTTTCGATGTCGAGCAGCAACGGGTTCAATTCGACGATGCGCTTCTGCACGGCCTCCAGGTTGGCCATGGTCGCCTTACGGCGCTCGATCACCTGCGAAAGGCTTGTCTCGGAGGTCTTGTAGCGCTGGTCGAGCACATCCTTCTGCGCCTTCAGGATGCCGACGATGGTGTCCGACTTGGTGAGAAGTTCCTGCAGGTTGCCAGCCAGCGACATGTTGCGGACACGGTCGGTGCGCATGCGCTGCTTGCGGGCGCTGGAGAAGATGCCGATGAAATTCTCCCAGCCTGTATAGTTCTTCATGCTCTCGAATTCGGCGCCGAAGACGTTGGTGGCGTCCTCAAGTCCGATGATGAGGTCGGCGATGTTGCCTTCCATCACCTTCTGCTGCTTGAGCACGTCCTCGATGCGGGCGTTCTCGATGTCGAAATTGGCGTCGCCGATTTTCTTGTCGGCCTGGGCCAGCGTGTCCAGCACGGTCCCGGACTGTTCGATCTTGGAGCGCATCTCTTCGACGACCTGCTTTGTCTTGGCAATTTCGGCATCGAAATTCTGCAAAGTCGCCATGGAGCCCTCCTGGTTCGGCATGCGGTCGCTTGTCGCGAGCAGCCGCGAATATAGGTGGGGCATCCTGGGAAGGAAAGCAGGAAGAAAAAGGATGGAAGGAAAAGGAAAGGCCGGGTTTTCAGCAGCGTCCGGGAGTTTGTGGGATGCTTGCCGCACCTTCGATCGGACAGGCATTTCCGGAACGCATTCAGTCGGCAGGAGGCGCCGTTCCCGAGCACGCCGCCCATCGCCGCGAATTCGGCAATGGACGGCGTTCAACCAATATCAAATCTTGGGAAAATCAGCCCGTCTGGCCGGTTTCGGCGGTCTTGCGCGGCGCGGCAGGCCGCGGCTTCTTCGCCGGCCCGGCAATGAGCCCTTCGCGGATCGCGAGCTTGCGTGCCGCCTTGCGCGTGCGGCGCACGGCTTCGGCCTTTTCGCGGCCACGCCGCTCGGAGGGCTTTTCGTATGCGCGTCTTGCCTTCATTTCGCGAAAGACGCCTTCGCGCTGGAGTTTCTTCTTCAGGACCCTGATGGCCTGTTCGACATTATTGTCACGTACCAATACCCGCAATGGTCTTCCTTCTGTTTTTGATGTTGACATTTGGGGCGAGGGGGCCGGCTTAAAGCGGCCCGTGGCAAGTATATAGGTCGCCTTGTCCCATATTGACAGGGCAGGCGACCTGTCGCGTCAAGAAGGGCCGTTAGCCGGCCGGCTTTATCGGCGGGACGGCTGCGCTTGGCCTACGTTGTGGCGGGACTTTTCTCCGAACAGCGTCAGGAGAGGTCCAGTCATGATGGTCGTCGTCAGCGCCATGATGACCAGCATGGTGAAGATGCGCGGTGACAAGATTCCCATGTCGTAGCCGATATTCAACGCGATCAGTTCGACAAGTCCACGCGTGTTCATCAGTGCGCCAATCTGCAGCGATTCCCGCCAGCCATTGCCCGTCATCCTCGCGGCGACCGCACTGGCGCCAAGCTTGCCCGCTGTGGCCACCGCAATGATCAGCAGACACAGCAGTACACTCGACAGATCGTTGAGCAGGTCCACCCTTGTTCTCAAGCCGGTAAACACGAAGAAGAGCGGCAACAGCAGCACCGAGCTGAATTTTTCGATGCGATTGCCGAGATGCTTCCGGAATGCCGCGGACGAGGGCATGATTGTGCCGGCAAGGAACGCTCCGAACAGCGCGTGAATGCCTATGCTTTCGGTAAAGAAGGCCGAGGCGACGATAACCCACAGGACAAGAGCCAGTGTGCCGTGCGACGCTTCTCCTTCGGAGAGCTCCCGCTTGTCGATTAGACGCGGCAGCAAATGGCGCACGCCAAAAACCATGACGACAACGAAAATCGCGACGAGCGCCAAGGTTACCACAACCCCGCCCAGACCGTTGGCGCTGGAGATTGCGACAACGAACGCCATGATTGTCCAGGCGCTGACATCGTCGACGGCGGCGCATGTCAGCGCCAGACTGCCAAGCGGAGTGTTGGTTATTCCGCGGTCCTGGAGAATGCGCGCCAGCACAGGAAATGCGGTGATGCTCATGGAAATGCCCATGAAAAGTGCGAAGCTGGTAAAGGTGGCGGTCGGACCAGCCATATCGGCATATAGGAACATAGCCAGGGTCACGCCCATCAGGAACGGCACGACGATGCTGGCGTGGCTGACCGCCACGGCCGAAGCCGCCTTGCTGCGCAGATGGTTCATGTTCACTTCCATTCCGATGACGAACATGAAGAGGCAGACGCCGATCTGGGCGAGCATCTGAAGCGTGCCCAGGGACTGGGCCGGGAATACGAACGCGAAGGCGCCGGGCGCAAGAAGGCCGAAAAGCGACGGTCCAAGGAATATGCCGGCCATCATCTCGCCGATGACGGCGGGAAAGCCGAGCTGCGTGAATACGCGGCCGAAAAACTGGACCGCTACGATGATGACCAGAAACTGGACGAAAAGGTGCGCTAGGGGCGTGCCGAGATTGACGCCTATAGCCTGATGCAGCGCGTCCCATAGGGATGCATCAGATGCGACTGCAACCGGTGCATTGGGTTCAGGCGGCAGGGTGGCAGCGCCCACCCGAAGGACCACGACAATTGCGGCAATGGAAACCAAAACGACGAGAAGATAGGCAAGGGCGCGCTTCATCGATTCACTATGTGCCAATCGAGATATGCCAGCAAGATTTTTCTAAGCCGTATAAAAATTTAGACGTTCCCTCCGGGCAAGCAGGAATTTTGGTGATTTCGACATGCCTGACGTCAAAAGCCGTGTCGCTGATCGGCCAATGCACGCCGCCGACCGCATAGCGGCGACGCTTGAAACGGCAGCAAAATGGTGTTTGGCTGCCGAATAGCAAAAACAAGATGGCATTGTCCGCCAAAGCGCAAATGGGAGATCGTCTATGTCGCGTATGAAAATCATCGCTGCCGGCATCGGCCTGGCAAGCGTTCTCTCGGCGGGCGCGGCCCTTGCCGCCGATCCGGAGAGCTGCAAGGCCGTTCGCCTGTCCGACGTCGGCTGGACCGACATCCAGGCAACCACCGGAATCGCATCGGTGCTGCTGACCGCCATGGGCTACGAACCGCAGGTGATCCAGCTCTCCGTGCCGGTGACCTATGCGTCGCTGAAGAACAACGATCTCGACGTCTTCCTCGGCAACTGGATGCCGTCGATGACCAACGACATCAAGGACTACACTGCCGAAGGGTCGGTCGAGACGGTGAGCGAAAACCTTTCGGGCGCCGGCTATGGCCTCGTCGTTCCTGATTATGTCGCCGAGGGCGGCGTCAAGACACTGACCGACATAGGCAAATTCAAGGACAAGTTCGATTCCAAGATATACGGCATCGAGGCCGGCAATGACGGCAACCGCATCATCCTCGACATGATCTCGAAGCCGGAAAGCAACCTGGCGGGCTTCGAACTGGTCGAATCCTCTGAAGCCGGCATGCTGACGCAGGCCGAGCAGTCGATGAAGGACAAGCAGTGGATCGTCTTCCTCGGCTGGACCCCGCACCCGGTCATGGGCGCGATGAAGATCGCCTATCTCGACGGCATGGGCGATTCCGGTTTCGGCGCCGCCACCGTGCACACCAATGTGCGCAAGGGCTACACCACCGAATGCCCGAATGTCGGTAAGTTCATCACCAATCTGAAGTTCAATCTCGACATGGAAGGCGAGATCATGGACGCCATCCTCAAGGGCACCGACGCCAATACGGCGGCGACCGACTGGCTGAAGAAGAATCCGGATGCCGTCACGCCATGGATCGCCGGGGTGACCACCTTCGATGGCGGCGACGCTGCGGCGGCGATCAAAACCGCGCTCGGAAGCTGAGCGATGCGCTCGGCCTGAATTCCAGGGGCAGCCACGCAAGCGGCTGCCCTTTTGCATTTCGTGAACCAGACGCCCGCAAGCGGCGCAGAGGGGTGACATGGATCCGGTCTCGAAATTCCTGACGGCCTGGAAGATTCCGATCGGAACGTGGGGAAAAAACTTCTTCACCTTCCTGACGGACAATTTCAACGCGTTCTTCCGCGGCCTGTCGGGCGGCCTGAACGGGCTGCTGGACGGGGTGGTTGACCTGCTTTTGATGATCCCGCCGATCGCGCTTATCGCTTTGATCGCCCTGTTTGCCTGGTGGCTGCAGAAATCGAAGAGCCTGGCGTTCGGCGTGTTTATCGGCCTGTTGTTCATCCTCAACCAGGGACTCTGGAAGCAGACGGTGCAGACGCTGGTGCTGGTGGTGGCCGCTACGTTCTTCTCGATGCTGATCGGCGTCCCGCTCGGCATCTGGGCCGGCCACAAGCCGAAGGTCTACCGCGTCATGCAACCGATCCTCGACCTGATGCAGACGCTGCCGACCTTCGTCTATCTCATTCCGGTGCTGACGCTGTTCGGCCTCGGCAATGCGCCGGGCCTGATCGTCACCATCATCTTCGTCATCCCGACGGCGGTGCGGCTGACCCATCTCGGCATCGTCTCGGTGCCGAAGTCGATCATCGAGGCGGGGGAGGCGTTCGGTGCGACCCGAAGGCAATTGCTGTGGAAGGTGGAGCTGCCCTCGGCGCTGCCCACCATCATGACGGGGCTGACGCAGTGCATCATGCTGTCTCTGTCGATGGTGGTGTTCGCGGCGCTCATCGGGGCCGGCGGCCTCGGCACCGAAATCAACCGCGCGCTCGGCTCGCGCAAGATCGATCTCGGCCTTGAGGCCGGCCTGGCGATCGTGGTGCTCGCCATCGTGCTCGACCGGATGACGCGCATCAGCGCGGGAGGCAAGAAATGAACGTCGCGGTCGATTTCAGGAACGTCGATATCCTGTTCGGTCAGGATACGCGCGAGGCGCTGGCGATGGTCGACAAGGGGGCTAGCCGCGCCGAAATCCTCGAAAAGACGGGCAATGTGCTCGGCTGCGCGGGGGCGAACCTGACGGTTCACGAAGGGGAAATTTCCGTTCTCATGGGCCTGTCCGGCTCCGGCAAGTCGACGCTGCTGCGCGCCGTCAATGGGCTGAACAAGGTGGTGCGTGGCGAGGTCATTGTCCACGACGGGGACTGGTCCTGCGACGTGACATCCTGCAACGAAGGCGAGTTGCGAAAGATTCGCCGCGAATGCGTCGCGATGGTGTTCCAGCAGTTCGGCCTCCTGCCTTGGCGCACGGTAGAGGAAAATGTCGGTCTCGGTCTGGAATTGGCAGGCGTGCCGGAGGCCGAGCGGCGGGAGCGGGTGCAGCGGCAGCTCAAGCTGGTCAATCTCGACCAGTGGGCCAAGAAATACGCGCATGAGCTTTCCGGCGGCATGCAGCAGCGCGTCGGGCTGGCGCGGGCCTTCGCCACCGAGGCGCCGATCCTGCTGATGGACGAGCCGTTCTCGGCTCTCGACCCGCTGATCCGCACCAAGCTGCAGGACGAATTGCTGCAGCTGCAGGCGGAACTGAAGAAGACGATCATCTTCGTTTCGCACGACCTGGAGGAGGCGCTGAAGATCGGCACCCACATCACCATCATGGAGGGCGGGCGCATCGTCCAGACGGGCGCGCCGGAAGACATCGTGCTCAAGCCCGCCAATGCCTATGTGCGCGACTTCATCGCCAATGTGAACCCGCTGTCGGTGCTGACCGCCTGGAACGTGATGCGCGACAAGCGCGACCTCGAGCGTGCCGGGGCAGGCGGCTGGCTCTGGCTGGACCGACGCGAGACGACCCGTTTCAAGATCGACAAGGACGGTCTTGTTTCGGCAGCCGAACGTGATGGCAAGCCTGCAGTGTGGGTTTCCTGCGCCGATGTGGAAACGCAGCCGGAAGAGATTGGGCAGGTGTTCTGGGCGACGCCCGGCACGCCGCTCAAGACGGTGATGCTGGCCATGCACCGGTCCCAGACCGCGCCCGTGGCGCTGTTCGACGAGCAGTCGCGCTTCGTCGGCTCCATCGGCGTGCGGGACGTGCTGAGCGCGGTGTTGCGGCGGTAGCCTTTTTCTCCCGTCCGTGGGACAAGCGGGCCATGCCCGATTTCATGTTTTCCGGCCCGCCCGATGCGGATACTACGCTGCTCCTCGCCCATGGCGCCGGTTCGCCGATGGACTCGGACTGGATGAATGCTCTGTCCGACAGGCTGGCGCGGGCCGGGCTGCGGATTGCCCGTTTCGAGTTTGCCTATATGGCTGAGCGGCGCATAGGCAAACGCCGGCCTCCGCCGCGTGCCGAAGCGCTTCTGGACGAATATCGCGCGGGGCTTCGAGCACTGAAGCCCGCGGGACGCCTTTTCATCGGCGGCAAATCCCTGGGAGGGCGTGTCGCCAGCATGATTGCGGACGAGACGTTCGAGGCCGGCACGATCGAGGGGGTGGCGTGCTTCGGCTATCCGTTCCATCCACCCGGAAAACCTGAAAAGTTGCGGACGGCGCATCTGCAAGCGCTGCGATGTCCGACGCTGATCTTTCAGGGCACGCGCGATCCGTTCGGTTCCCGCGAAGAGGTAAAAATTTATCCGCTTTCCGCCTCCATCGCCCTGCATTGGCTCAATGGCGACCATGGCCTGAAACCGAGGGCGGACGATCCTGTAACCCTGGACGAAAATCTCGAACAGGCGGCGTCAAGAACTGCGGTATGGTCACGAAGCGTGGCAAATAGCCGGCCTCTGGCAATCGCTTCGAAAAAATCTATCTGAGACGAAAGCCGGCGATCGGACGCCGGCTGGTTCTTCGAACATTCGGAATCCGCCCATGGACGAACATGGTCCGAGAATGGCTGGAAATGGCGACACCGTCGTCAAGCCGAGAGCCGCGGTCAAGCCGAATACCGAGCGGCCGAAGCTCTACAAGGTCATCCTCGTCAACGACGATTTCACGCCGCGCGAGTTCGTGGTGACGGTGCTGAAGAGCGAGTTCCGGCTCAGCGAGGATCAGGCGCAGCGCGTCATGATCACGGCGCATCGCCGCGGCGTTTGCGTGGTGGCGGTCTTTACCCGCGATGTCGCCGAAACCAAGGCCGCGCGTGCCATAGATGCGGCCAAGGCGAAGGGCTATCCACTGATGTTCACGACGGAGCCGGAGGAGTAGGGTTGTCATTGCCTTCTCCCCTTGTGTGAGAAGGTGGCCGAGCGAAGCGAGGTCGGATGAGGGGTGTTTCAGCTTGACGCCGACTTACCCCTCACCCGGATCGCCAACCGATTTGTGAAGGACAAATCGGGGCAATCCGACCTCTCCCGCAAGGGGCGAGGGGAGGGCTGCGCCTTACCGCCCTTCCCGGTACCACATCGAGCCTATGGCCAGCAGCAGCAGGCCGAGGCCGAGGAAGCCGCCGAACAACGGCACCCGAGAGACGGATTTCAGCACGCTGTCGTTTGTCGTGCGCAGGCCGATCCAGTCGTTGCCGGATGCCTCGCCGCCGGCGCGGACGGGAATGATGGATGGCACCGAGACGCCGCTGCCGAGGCCGCCCAGCGTTGAACTGGCCAGTCGTCGCACGCTGCCGCCGGTGGCGTTGGAAACGGACCTGAGCTTGTTCGGCGTCGAAACTACATCGGTGAATTCCGGCGAATTGACGGGCCCGACATGGGCCAGCGCGGTCAGATTGCCATTGCCGACCTGATAGAGGCCGATCTCCTTGGTTTCGACCGCCCCGGTAAAGACGCCGGGTTCGGACCTGGCGAGCTTCACGGTCAGCGCCTTTCCGGACGGGGTGATGATCTGCGCCGGTCCCGGATCGTCGTTCATGGTCTGGCGACGGATTTCGAGTGTCATGCCGCGGCCGTCCGCGGTCAACCGCTCCTCTTCGAGCTCCGGCTCCTTCATCAGCCAGTGGGCGACACGGCGATAAAGCTGCACATGCGGGCCGCCGCCCTCATAGCCGCGCGCCCACAGCCAGCCCTGGTCGGACAGGAGCATGCCGACACGGCCCTCGCCCTTGCGGTCGAGCAGCAGGAGCGGGCGGTCGTCGGCCCCCTTCATCACTACTTCCCCCTCGGGGTTCTCGACGCCGATGGTGCGGAACCAGCGGCTCCAGTGCGGCGGTTCGACATTCGATCCTTCCAGCCCGCGCGTTACCGGATGACGCTGGCCGAGTTCGGTCAGTCGCGGGTAAAAGGCCTTATCGATCACGTTGCCGTCCGGCATGGCCGGCAGCGCCGACATCAGCGGCGTGCGAGCGATAGTCCTTTCGCCGGAATATTCGGGCCCGGCGGCGATCAGCACAGCGCCGCCCTTTTCGACATATTCGGCGATGTAGTCGTAGTAGAGCACCGGCATGACATCGCTGTGTTGGTAGCGGTCGAAGATGATCAGGTCGAAATCCTTGATTTTCTCGACGAACAGCTCGCGCGTCGGGAAAGCGATCAGCGACAGTTCGTTGATCGGCGTGCCGTCCTGCTTCTCCGGCGGACGCAGGATGGTGAAATGGACAAGGTCGACCGAGGCATCGGATTTGAGCAGGTTGCGCCATGTCCGCTCACCCGCATGCGGCTCACCGGAGACAAGCAGCACACGCAGATTCTCGCGGATGCCGTCGATAAGCGCCACCGCCCGGTTGTTCATGTCGGTCAGCTCGCCTTCCTGCTTGTCGATAGCCAGCTCGACGATGTTGCGACCGGCGGTGGGCAGGGTCACCTGCAGCGGCATTTCGCGGCCGACGGTGGCGCGCTCCACCGCCACCTGCTCGCCATTGACCGAGACACGTACGTCGACGGGATCGGCCGAATTGTCGGTTGAAATAACCCGGTAGGTCATGTCGAGCGGCTTGTCGACGAGGCCGAAGCGCGGCGCCTTGACAAACTGGATGCGGCGGTCCTTTTCCTGGGCGTTGCCGGTGACGAGCGTATGCAGGGGCGCGTTGAACTCCATGGTTCCGGAGGGAATGTCATGGACCTGGCCGTCGGTAATGAAAATGCCGCCGGCGACACGAGAGGGCGGCACGTCGTGCAGTGCGCTGTCCAGTGCCGAGAACAGCCGCGTTTCGGTGCGTTCCTCCGCCGCGCCGGCCTTGCCGGCCTCGACGACGCGGACGTCGAACTGCTTGATGCGGTCGAGCCGCTGCTTCAGTTCGGCCAGCGCGGTGTCGGTCTGTTTCGTACGCTCGCCTATGTCCTGGCTCTGGCTACGGTCGACGACGATGGCGACGGTGCTTTTCAGCGGGTCGCGCTCTTCGCTGAGGAAGACGGGATTTGCCAGTGCCGCCGCCAGCGCGATCAATGCCGCAAACCTGAACACCGAGCCGCGCTGGCGCAGCCAAAGGCCAGCCAGCGCCAGAAGCGTCAGCGGAACCAGCACGGCGATCAGCCAGGGCAGGGAAAGCAGCGGTTCGAAGGAGAGCGACCAGTTCATCCTACTGCCCCAGCCTTTCCAGCAGGGCCGGTACATGCACCTGGTCGGACTTGTAGTTGCCGGTCAGCATGTAGATGACGATGTTGACGCCGGCGCGGAGCGCGTAGATGCGCTGCGTCGGATCGGACGGCACGGTCGGCAGAAGCGGCTGGCCGTCGGCATCGATGGCCCAGGCGCCGGCCATGTCGTTGGCGGTGATCATGATCGGGCTGACCCCGTCGCCAGTCCTGACCGGGCGGTTGTCGGTGTTGCTGGCGTCCAGCGAAGCCTCGATCCAGAGCGGGCTGCCGTTGAAGCGGCCGGGAAACTCGTTGAGAATGAAAAAGGATTTCGTCAGGACGTGATCCGATGGCACCGGTTCCAGCGGCGGAACGCTGAGCGTCGACAGAAGGCTGCGCAACCGCTGTGTGGCGGGGCTGGCGGAGTCAGAGCCGAAACCGGTGGAGAACTGGTCGCGGGTGTCGAACAGCACCGTGCCGCCCTGCTGCATGTAGGCTTCCACTCGCGCCATCGCCGCCGTATCGGGCTCCGGCGCAGCGGGATCGATAGGCCAGTAGATGAGCGGATAGAAGGACAGCTCGTCCTTCGAGATGTCGACCCCGGCCGGTTCCGCCGGTTCCAGCGCCGTCTTTTCGATGAGGAAACGACGCAAGCCTTCGAGACCGGCGCGGCTGACGGAATCGACGCCGGGTTCACCGGTGATGATATAGGCGATACGTGTCTGGTTGATCGCCTCGATGGCTTCGGCGTCGCCCGGCTTTGCATCATCGGCTCGGGCCAGGTCGCCATGTCCGAACGCCATAAGTGAGACGAGAAGGATGGCGGCGGTCGTTCCGGCCATGCGCGCGCGACCGCGCCAGCGCGAGAAAAGCCCCCCGATCCAGAACACGGCGAGCGTATCCAGCACCATCAGCAGAATGGCGGCGGCGACCAACGGACCTTTGAGGTCGCGGGCCTCGTCGAGCGAATAGGTCAGCTCGGCCACGGGAACGTTCATTTGCGGCCGGACGATAGGAGCCAGCGACTGGTCAGCGGCGAGCAGATTGTGCGCCACGACGCCTTCCTCACTGCCGTACAGGCCGGGAGGGTTATCCACGGTCACCGCTGTTTGTCCAGCCATGAGGGGCCGTGCATCGGGGCCCGGAGGACCGACCGCGCCGTTGGCGTCGATCATGCGGTAGGGCGCCAGCGAGGCGGCCCGGGCCTGTGGCGTTGCCGCCACCGCGCCCTGATTGCGCGACAGTTGCACGATGCGGCGCAGCATTTCGACGAAGGATCCGGATATGGGCAGGTTCGACCAGGTCGCCTCCGGCGGTACGTGGAAGAGAACCACCATGCCCTTGCCGCGACGGTCGCCGGTCACCAGCGGCGTGCCGTCCGCCAGCGTCGCCCAGGTATGGTCGATGAGATCGGGCGTCGGCTCGGCCAGAAGCTGGCGCGTCACCGTTACGTCTGAAGGGGCGGGCAGGTTGGAGAAGGGACCGTTGGCCGGGAATTCACCGACCGGCTGCGGCTCGGTCCATGAAAGGGCGCCACCCAGCGAGCGTTCGCTCTTGCGCAACGTGACCGGCAGTAATTCGCTGTCGTCGCCGGCGCTCAGCAGGCGCGAGCCGGCGAAACGCAAAAGGGTGCCGCCATTCTCCATCCACTCGACCAGCGCCGCGCGGGCGGGTTCCGGCACAGAGCCGACATCGGCCATGACGATCACCGCAGGCTTCTGCTGCAACAGCTGGGGGATCGCTTCGCTGAGCGCCGGACTCGCCGGTTCGACGATGTCGGCGAAAGGCTCCATAGCGCGACGGATGTAATAGAGCGGCGACAGTAGAAGCCTTGCCTCGTCCACGGGCGTTTCCGAAAGCAGCCCGATGCGGCGGCGCTTGGCGCTTTCGTCCAGCACGCGAACCGCCCCGGCGCTGGCGATGCCATCCAGCGCGATGGAGGCGAAATCGTTGCGCAGTTCGAACGGTACCCGGAAGTCGCCGGTCGCAGTGGTTTCCCCGGGACGGAAAGCGACGGATGCGTCGCCGATGCGGCGGCCCCTGTCGTCGAAAGCGCCAGCGCTCACCATCGCCGGTCCCGTGGCGTTCGATGAAGCGCGCACGGCGGAGATCGTCAGCCGGTCGAATTGATTGTCCGCCGCGGTCAGACCGATGGTGTCGAGCCGCTGCGGCGTACCCCAGATGAAATTCGCCGGCTGTTTCGTCATCAGGGCAGAGAAAGCGGCTTCGTCGCCGTCTGCCGCCAGCCCGTCGGTCAGCACGGCGACCGTCGCCGGCGGCAGGTCGCGCAAGGCCTCGCCGACACGGGCGTATATTGCGCGCCGGTCAGGCGGCACAGGGCGAGGCTTGACGGCGTTCAGCCGATCGCGCGCCTCGGCGGCGCCGAACGGTCCGATCTGCTGGTTCGGCTTTTCGGCGGTGAAGGCAAGCAGAACCGGCACGGAATTGCGCTCCGCGTCAGCTATCAGCCGCGAAGCGGTGGCGACACGGCGCTCCCAGTCGGACGCGCTTGCCCAGTCATTGTCGATGACCAGCGCCAGCGCCTCGCCATTGGTGGACAGCCTCTCGCGCGGATTGAAGACAGGTTCGGCAAGGGCGACGACGATCAGCGCGGCCATCAGGAGCCTGAGCAGCGTCAGCCACCAGGGGCTCTGCTGGGGTGTTTCCTCCCGCTTCAGGACCCGCGCCAGAATCTTCAGCGGTGGAAACACTTCGGTCCGCGGCTTCGGCGGGGTGAGCCTGAGCAGCCACCAGATGACGGGCAGGGCCAGCAGGCCCCAAAGGACCATCGGCGCGCCGAAGGAGAGCGGCAGCCAGCTCACGCCGCAGTCCTTCTGCCGGCGGGGCCTTCAGCGGTCAGGGCCAGATGCAGGCGCACCAGCGCCTCGGAAGCGAGCCGGTCGGTGTGGTTGACGGTGTAGCTCCAGCCCAGCCGTTTGCACCAGGCGGCCAGTTCGGCGCGGCGGGCACCATAGAGATTGCGGTATTCGTCGCCCAGCATTTCGGCGCGTCCGGCCGTCAGTTTCTCGCCCGTCTCCGGATCGGTGAACTCGGTGCGTCCCGAATAGGGGAAATCTTCCTCCGCCGGGTCGGAGATCTCGACCAGATGGGCGCGCACGCCATGGCGGGCGAGCACGTCGAGCCACTGCATCGTCTCCTCGACCGGATCGAGGAAGTCACTGGCTATGACGATATCGGAAAACCGCCTGATAGCCGAGAACTCGGGCTTTGCAGGCATCGTCGTGGCATGAGCCAGTTGCGCGGCGATGCGCTCGGCGCCGTTGCGGGCGCTGAACGGATCGCTGAGGCCGGGCCAGGCGATGCGTTCGCCGCTGCGCGACAGCAATTCCGCCATCGCCAGCACGATCACTAGCGCACGCGACTCCTTCGAAACCGACGCGCCGGTGGATTTATAGAGCATCGACGGCGAAGGGTCGGCCCATAGCCAGACCGTATGCGCCGCTTCCCATTCGCGGTCGCGCACATAGGTGTGGTCGTCGCGCGCCGAACGCCGCCAGTCGATGTTGGCGATGGCTTCGCCTTCGACATAGGGGCGGAACTGCCAGAAATTCTCGCCGATGCCGCGCTTGCGGCGACCGTGCCATCCGGCAATGACAGTGTTGACGATACGGCGCGCCTCGACCAGCAGGTCAGGCACCAGCGAAGCCCGGAGCCGGCCACGGGCAAGCGCTTCGCGTGTGCCGACCGGTGCCTGCGCCTCGCCGATATGCGCCATCAAATGCCTTTCACAAGCTTGCCGACCACGTCGCGGACACTCATGCCTTCCGCGCGGGCGGCGAAGGTCAGCGCCATGCGGTGCTGCAGAACCGGCTCGGCCAGCGCGCGCACGTCGTCGACCGAAGGCGCCAGCCGGCCATCGTAGAGGGCGCGGGCACGCGAGCAGAGCATCAGCGCCTGGCTGGCGCGCGGCCCGGGCCCCCACGAGACATGCTTGTCGGTCTCGGCATTGCCCTGGCCGGGACGGGCCGAGCGAACAAGGTTGAGAATGGCTTCGACGACGCTTTCCGGCACAGGCATGCGGCGGATCAGGTTCTGGATGTCCTTCAGCCGAGCCGGGTCGAGGACATTGGAAGCCCGCGCTTCGTCGACTCCAGTGGTCTCCAGCAGAATGCGCCGTTCGGCTTCGAGTTCGGGATAGAGAATGTCGATCTGCATCAGGAAGCGGTCGAGCTGGGCTTCCGGCAGTGGGTAAGTGCCTTCCTGCTCGAGCGGGTTCTGCGTCGCCAAGACGTGGAACGGCGCCGGCAGATCGTGGCGAGCGCCAGCGACGGTGACGTGATATTCCTGCATCGACTGCAGCAGCGCCGACTGCGTGCGCGGCGATGCGCGGTTGATCTCGTCGGCCATCAGCAATTGGGTGAAGACCGGTCCGGAAATGAACCGGAACGAGCGCTTGCCGTTTTCGGCCTGCTCCATCACTTCCGAACCCAGAATGTCGGACGGCATCAGATCGGGCGTGAACTGAACGCGGCCGGTGTCGAGGCCGAGCACGATGCCGAGCGTTTCGACCAGTTTCGTCTTCGCCAGGCCGGGCACGCCGACCAGGAGTGCGTGACCGCCGGCCAGCAGCGCCACCAGCGTGCGCTCCACGACGCTTTCCTGTCCGAAGATGACCCGGCCGACGCCGTCCCGAACGAGCGAGATGTCGGCCAGCGCCTTTTCGGCCTGTTCAATCATCTGCTTTTCGTCGATGGGGCTTTCCTTGACGATCACGCTCATGCAGGTCGATCCTTGTGCCTGGAAAATACCAGCTGCGCCATAGACGCCGCGATTCGCATCCGGCGGCACCTCCTGGAAACTTAAATCACAGACTACGGCTGACAAGCGCGTCAACAGTGACTATTTCGTGACCATGGCGGAAGACATCGGACATAGAAAACACAGCCTTACCGAGGCTGCCGATGCGCGTGGGCTGGAGGCGTTGATCTCGCGCGCAGCGCGCGCCGGCAAGGGTTTGCCGCCGGTCGAGCGCTGGGATCCGAAGTTCTGCGGCGACATCGACATGGAAATCCGCAGGGATGGGACCTGGTTCTACATGGGCACGCCCATCGGGCGGATGCCGCTGGTGCGGCTCTTCTCGACTGTGTTGCGCAAGGATGCCGATGGAAACACCTATCTTGTCACGCCTGTGGAGCGGGTCGGCATTCGGGTCGAGGACGCTCCATTCGTCGCTGTCGAGATGAACGTATCGGGCAGGGGAGACAGTCAGATCATCACCTTCCGCACCAATGTTGGCGACGTCGTCGAGGCCGGGCCGGAGAACCCGGTGCGGTTCGTCGACGAGCCCGAAACCGGCGGGCTGAAGCCGTATGTGCTGGTGCGCGGTCGCCTGGAGGCGCTGCTGGCGCGGCCGGTCATGTATGAGCTGGTCGAGCATGGGGAGGAGATCGACCTCGACGGGCGGTGCATGTTCGCCGTACGCTCGAAAGGCGGGGTCTATCCGGTCATGCCGGCTGACCGGCTGGCGGAGCTGGCCGTTTGATGGACCAGAAGACTGTCATTCCGTTTTCCGCCGCCGATTTCCGGATGCGCGCCGCCGCGCAGTCCACATTCGCCGACGATATCGAGCCCTATGGCGACCATCGCTTCAATCCGGGGCACCCGCGTCTCTTCCTGCGCGAGGGCGCGCTGCGCGATGCCGCCGTTCTCATCCCGGTGGTGGATAGCGGTGAGGAGGCGAGCGTGCTTTTGACCAAGCGCGCCGAGACCCTGCGCAGCCACACCGGGCAGGTGGCGTTTCCCGGCGGACACATCGATGCGACCGACGCGTCGCCCGAGGCGGCAGCGATGCGCGAGGCCCATGAGGAGATTGGCCTTGACGCGGCTTTCATCGAAATCGCCGGCCGGATGCCGGACTATGTGACCGGCTCCGGCTACAGGATCGCGCCGGTGCTTGCGGTGGTGCGCCCCGGCTTCGACCTCAGATTGAACGACGACGAAGTCGAATCCGTGTTCGAGGTGCCGCTGCGTTTTCTGATGGACCCAGCCAATCACGGCCGCGACAGCCGCGTCTTCCATAATCTGGAGTGGTTCTTCTACGACATGCCCTATGAGGGCCGGCGTATCTGGGGCGTGACGGCGGGCATCATCCGCACAGTGTACGAAAGGTTGTATGCTTGAGTTTTCCCGTGACCATTGCCGGCAGGGCTGAGTGGCTCGGTGGGCCGGATATTCAGAAGCTGTTGGCCATCCTGTCGGCGGACGGCGAACAGGCGCGCATTGCCGGGGGGGCGGTGCGAAACGCACTGCTCGGCGAGCCGGTCGCCGATATCGACATTGCCACCACCGCGCTTCCCAAAGAGACGATGCGGCGGGCCGAAGCCGCAGGCTTCAAGGCCGTGCCGACGGGGATCGAGCACGGCACCGTCACTGTTGTCGCCCATGGCAGGGGGTATGAGGTGACGACGCTGCGCGCCGATATAGAGACCGACGGTCGCCGCGCCAAGGTGTCGTTCGGGCGCGACTGGCAGGCCGACGCCGAGCGGCGCGACTTCACCATCAATGCGCTTTATGCCGAGGCAGACGGCACGGTCGTCGATCTGGTCGGCGGGGTAGCGGATCTCCAATCCCGGCGGCTGCGCTTCATCGGCGACGCCGAAACGCGCATCCGCGAGGATTATCTGCGCATCCTGCGCTTTTTCCGCTTCTTCGCGTGGTTCGGCGACGGAAGGCCGGATGCGGAAGGCCTCAAGGCCTGCGCACGGCTGAAGGAGGGCCTGGACAGGCTTTCGGCGGAGCGCGTGTGGTCGGAATTGAAGAAGCTGCTTTCGGCGCCGGATTCCTCACGCGCCCTGTTATGGATGCGGCAGGCGGGCGTCCTGTCGCGTATCCTGCCGGAAAGCGAAAAGTGGGGCATCGACGCCATACACGGTCTGGTCAGGACTGAGGCCGATCTCGACTGGCCAGCCGACCCGCTTCTGCGGCTGGAGGCTATCGTGCCGCCCGATCCAGCGCGCATGAAGGCGTTGGGCGAACGGCTGAAGCTGTCCACGGAGGAGACACAACGCCTGCAGCGCTGGGCGCTGACGCCGGCAATCGAGGCGAAATCGACGGAAGCGGGCTTGGCAAAGACGCTTTATCTGGGCGATCGGCAAGGCTTGATCGATCGGCTCCGGCTATCGCTTGCCGGCGCCCGCGTTCGCGCCGCCGAAAGCGATTCGGCGATGATGGAAGCGGGCGGATATTCACGGCTTCTTTCCTACGCGGTGTCCTGGCAGAAACCGGTGTTCCCGCTCAAGGCCGCCGACGTCGGCATCGAAGCCGGGCCGAAGCTCGGCAAGGCGCTCAAGGCGCTGGAGCAGGAGTGGATCGAGTCGGGCTTTGCCCTCGATCGCGGCGCGCTGATCGAGCGCGCCGCCGAACTGAAAGACTAGGCCGCGTCGCGGACCTTCTCGATGCGCGAGCGGATCGCTTCGATCATCGTCTCGCGGATGATGGTTTCGCCATGCGTCTCGCGCATATGTTCGACGGCGCGGCGCATGACCTCGGCTTCATCCTCGGCGCGCGTATGCCACTCGCAGCCGGGGACCAGCGATCCACAGTGAAATTCCTTCATGCTTTCCTCCTTCCTCCGTCTGTTTGCGGACAAAGAATAACACAATTGCGCGGATTCGGTTGCCCGTTGCGCAAAAAGGCGGAGCCGGACCGGCCCCGCCTTTGACTGGCAACAGGTTGCTGACGCTATTTCAAGAGCTTCACGGTTTCGGCAATCTTCTTCTTGCCGCTCATATCCCACGAGACGCGGACCTTCTCGCCGGCGTTCAGGCCAGGATACTTGAAGGTCTTCGGCAGGGTAAAGGTCGTTCCGTCCTCGAGCATGAGGCTCATGGCCGTGGCGTCGTAGGTTTTGACCTTGCCGGTGGTGTGGTGCACCGCCGCGCTGGCGATGGAAACGGTGGCAAGGGTGGCAATGGCCGCAGCCGAGAAAACAAGCTTGCGCATGGCAGGCTCTCCTGATGGCAGGCGCTTCAGACTGAAGCGCCTCTTCGTCATGGGCCGTCCGGTCGCGTCGGGTCGCGGTGAAAACCGCCGGCGCTTCCCAGCCCGGCGAAAGAAATATTCCTGTTTTTGCTGCTGGATATTAGACGAAAAAGAAAATTTTCTGCGGTCGCTTGGCCATAAAGTTCGCCAAAATTCTGCGATTTGGACCGGATTGCGGTTCAAGTCCCGCTCACCGAAATTTTACGGCCATCTCGCTTCCGGGGGCAGGCTGGACAGGATCGAGGCGATGTTGCCGCCGGTCTTGAGGCCGAAAATGGTGCCGCGGTCGTAAAGCAGGTTGAACTCGACGTAGCGGCCGCGCCGGATCAGCTGCTCCTCGCGGTCCCCGTCGGTCCAGTTGTCATTGAAATTGCCGCGCACCAGATGCTGGTAGACGACGAGGAAGGCGCGCCCGACATCCTGCACGAAGTTGAAGTCGGCGGCCCAGCCTCCTTTTTCAGCATCCGAATGCAGCCAGTCGAAGAAGATGCCGCCGACGCCGCGCGCCTCCTTGCGGTGCGGCAGGTAGAAATATTCGTCGCACCAATCCTTCAGCTTGGGGTAGTCCGCGACGGCGGCATTCTTCTCACAGGCGAAGCGCATGGCGCGGTGGAAGGCCAGCGTGTCGGGATCGTCCTGCGTGCGCCGCCGGTCCAGAACGGGTGTCAGGTCGGCGCCGCCGCCGAACCACTGCCGCGAGGTGACAACCATGCGCGTGTTCATGTGGACGGCGGGCACGTTCGGATTCCAGGGATGCGCGATCAGCGAGATGCCGCTTGCCCAGAAGCGGGGGTCTTCCTCGCCGCCCGGCATCTGCTTGCGGAACTCCGGCGAGAACTCGCCATAAACCGTCGAGGTGTGGACGCCGACCTTCTCGAAGACGCGGCCGTGCATCATCGACATGATTCCGCCGCCTCCGGCCCCTTCGTCGCGAAGCCAGGGGGTGCGCTCGAAACGGCCCGGTGACCACGACGCCTGCGGGCCGGAAAGCTCGTCCTCCAGCTTCTCGAAGGCGGCGCATATGCGGTCGCGCAGTTCCTCGAACCATGCCTTGGCAGCCGCCTTCTTGTCTTCGGTGCCGGGGGGCAGGCCGGCTGGTATTTCGGGTCGTTCCAAAATGCGGTCTCCGCGCGGGCGCGGGCGGCCCGATCCATGAGATAAATGACTCGTCTTTTACGGGCGCGATCCCTAATCTCAATAGCGCAAGGGTCAAGGAGTTCTTTCTTGCGAACGCCGGCAAGACCGCCGCTGGATGGCCTGAAGAAAAGGCTGGACCGCAGCCGCGCGGAACGCGAGCGGATGCCGCGCGACGGTTTTCTGCGCGAGACCTTCGTGCTGCCGCGCACCGATGCGCGACTGAAGGCGAAGGAGTGGTTCGACCGTTGGCCGAAGCAGGCCTACTGGACTGAAATCGAAAGCTGGTTCGAGCGTCCGGGCGACGTGATCGAGTTCACGATCCGGCGTCTGCCAGCGGCGGATTGAAGCCGGGTGATCAGCGCAACGCCAGCCGTCTCGCGCCCGGTCCGTCGCAGGCCAGCCTATCCTCGCGGTTGCGCAAGGGGCAGCGATCGATCGACATGCAGCCGCAGCCGATGCAATCGTCCAGCCCGTCCCGAAGCTGCTTCAGCCGGGTGATCCTGTTGTCGAGGTCTTTGCGCCAAGCCGTTGAAAGACGATTCCAATCTTCTCTCGTCGGCGTGCGGCCTTCAGGTAATGAATCAAGAGCGGCGCCGATGTCCGCAAGCGAAATGCCGACATCCTGCGCCACCTTGATGATCGCCACACGCCGCAGCACGTCGCGATCGTAGCGCCGCTGATTGCCGGCTGTTCTGTGCGAATGGATCAGGCCGCGTGTCTCGTAGAAATGCAGCGCCGAGACGGCGACGCCGGCGCGCATGGCCACCTGGCCCACCGTCAGTTCCCTTGAAGCAACCATCAGTCTTTCTCGCTTGACCTCAACTTAGGTTCAGGTTGTAGCGATGGAGTCCGAACCTTGCAATGGCAGGATAAGACGATGTGCATGTTTCAACGATTCGCCCGCTGGCAGGATGCCGGCGACGCGCTGCAGTCTTCCGAGCGGGAGGCGCTAGGCGAGTTGGCGAATGGCCTCGCCGGCGACCATGGCCACCGCGACCGCGAGGTTGAGGCTGCGCGCGGACCCTTTCATCGGGATAACGAGGCGCACATCCGCGGCCTCGTGGACAGCCTGCGGCACGCCGGCCGATTCGCGGCCGAACAGCAGCGTGTCTTCCGGGCGGAACGCGAAGCCGGTGTAAGGCTGGACGGCCTTGGTGGACAGGAGGACGAGCCGGCGTCGCGCGGCGCGGCGGTGCTGCTCGAAGGCGTTCCAGTCGACGTGGCGGGTGAGCGCCGCCATTTCGAGGTAGTCCATGCCGGCGCGCCTGAGGTTGCGATCGGAAAGGTCGAAGCCGGCCGGTTCGACGATGTCGACAGTCAGTCCCATGCAGGCGGCGAAGCGCAGGATTGTTCCGGTATTGCCGGCGATATCCGGCTGGTAGAGGGCGATGCGGAGACCGTCGTTCATTTTCACGTGCTTTTCATTCGTGGCGCATCGGCCACACGCCGGTCCTGGTTCAAGCGTTTCCTCGATACACGGGTAGCGATTGGGCTCGAATGCGTGTATACGCCCGGCATTGTCAACTCGAACCCACGGAGGCGGATATGGATTTCATGACGGCCGTACGCCCCCGCCCATGGCTTGCCGCCTGACGCGGCAAACGGTTCGACGCTTCAACTGACAGAATAAGCACAGTCTCGGAGTATACTCGGACAGTTTGCGCCAGCTTTCGGTTTCGAGAGCGTAGGCGGATGCTTCCGTGGCCGCGGGCCGGTTCAGCGCCGCCGGTGGCCCTGCCGATGGGGCGCCTACATGCGACGCCACACCAGAATTAAAGGTTTTAGACAATGTTCCGCTGGTTCGAAAAAAGGCTCGATCCATTCCCGCGCGAAGAGCCGGTAGAGCCGCCAAAGACGCTGGTCGGATTCTGCTGGTACTTTACGAAGCCGGCATGGCCGTTCGTACTGCTGGCCGCAATATTGATGGCGATGATCGCCATCATCGAAGTCTGGATGTTCGGCTTCCTCGGCCACATCGTCGACTGGCTGTCGGTGCAGGATCGCGAGACGTTCCTGCGGACGGAATGGTGGAAGCTCGCGGGCATGGTATTGATGATCGCGGTCGTCCTGCCGGGGCTGGTCGTGTTTTCCTCGCTCAACACCTACCAGACACTTTTCGGCAATTATCCGATGCGGATCCGCTGGCAGGTGCATCGCTACCTGCTCAAGCAGTCGATGGCCTTTTATCAGGACGAGTTCGCGGGCCGCATCGCCACCAAGCTGATGCAGACGGCGCTTGCCGTCCGCGAGACCGTGATCAAGTTCGCCGAGGTGTTGAATTATGTCGTGGTCTATTTCCTCGGCATACTGATCATCGTCGGTTCGTCCGACTGGCGCCTGGCCGCGCCGATGGCCCTGTGGCTCGTCGGCTATCTGCTGGCGCTGTGCTACTTCATTCCGCGGCTCGGCAAGGTTTCCGAGGCCCAGGCCGACGCGCGTTCCGTCATGACCGGCCGCATCGTCGACAGCTACACCAACATCCAGACGGTGAAGCTGTTTTCCCACGGTCGGCGCGAGTCGGACTATGCGCGGCAGGGCATGGCGGAATTCATGCAGACCGCCTATGCGCAGGGCAGGCTCATTAGCAAGTTCTATATTGTCGTCTATGCGCTGAATTCGGCTCTGCTGCTCAGCGTAGGTGCACTTGCCATCGGACTGTGGCTGGCGGAGACGGTCACGGTGGGAGCGGTTGCCGTCGTAATCGGTCTGGTGCTGCGCCTCTATGGCATGTCGCAGTGGATCATGTGGGAGGTTTCCGGCCTGTTCGAGAATATCGGCACCGTGCAGGACGGCATCGGTTCGATCTCCCTGCCACGGGTTGTCGAGGACATGCCCGGAGCGCCGGATATCAAGGTAACGCAAGGCGAAATAGACTTCGAGAACGTCCGCTTCCACTACGGTAAGCAGAAGGGTGTCATCGAGAACTTGACGCTCTCCGTTCGTCCGGGCGAGAAGGTCGGCATCGTCGGCCGCTCCGGTGCCGGCAAGTCGACCCTGGTCAACCTGCTGCTGCGTTTCTATGACATCGAGTCGGGCCGCATCCTGATCGACGGCCAGGATATCGCGGCCGTCACGCAGGATTCGCTGCGCGGCGCCATCGGCATGGTCACGCAGGACACGTCGCTTCTGCACCGCTCCGTGCGGGAGAATATCCTCTATGGACGGCCCGATGCCGGCGAGGAAGCGCTGCTGGAGGCGACCCGGCGGGCGGAAGCGACCGATTTTATCGCCGGACTGGCGGACGCCAAGGGGCGCAAGGGCCTCGACGCCCATGTCGGCGAACGCGGGGTGAAGCTTTCCGGCGGCCAGCGGCAGCGCATCGCCATCGCTCGCGTTATGTTGAAGGACGCGCCTATACTGATCCTTGACGAAGCGACCTCGGCGCTAGATTCAGAGGTCGAAGCCGCCATCCAGGAAAACCTCTACAAGCTCATGCAAGGCAAGACCGTGATCGCCATCGCGCACCGGCTCTCGACCATCGCCGCCATGGACAGACTGATCGTCATGGATCAGGGCCGGGTGATCGAAGAAGGCACGCACGATGCGCTCATCCAGCGGGGCGGGCTTTATGCGCAGCTGTGGCAACGTCAGTCCGGCGGCTTCCTGCTGCACGACGAGCCGCATGAGCCTGCCGCCCGTATGGCCGCGGATGTGAGGGAAGAAGCCGCGGAATGATGAATGGCATCTATCGCTGGTTCGAGAACTGGGTCTATCCGTTCCGGGAACCCGCGAATCTGAGGCCGCCGTTCTCTGTAGCCGGATTCATCTGGCACTATGTCGGGCAGGCCAAGGGCGCGTTCTTCCTGATGCTGGTCATCGGCGGCATCTCGCCGCTCATCGAAGCCGGGCTGTTCTATTTCGTCGGCCGTCTGGTCGACATACTGGATCAGCTCCCCGGCGAGCGGAGCTGGGACGCCCTGTGGGAAGCCGCGGGCTGGGAACTCGTGTTCATGGTCCTGGTGGTGCTGGTGCTGCGTACGGTCGTGGTGACGCTGGCTGCATTGGTCGAGCAGCAGACCATTACACCCGGGTTTTCAAACCTTGTGCGCTGGCAGGCGCACCGGCATGTCTCGCGCCAGTCCTACACGTTTTTCCAGAACGATTTCGCCGGCCGTATCGCAACCAAGGTGTGGCAGGCGGGGCAGGCGACAGGCGACCTGATGGAAAGCTTCATCGAGGTCATCTGGTTCATGATCGTCTATACGGTTACCACCCTGGCCCTCATCGGCGGGCTGGATATCCGGCTGGCGATGCTTGTGGTGGTGTGGATCGCCGCGTTCGCGGTGCTGGCCAAGATCTACCTGCCATCCATCCGCAAACACGCGGAGGCGACAGCGGAAGCCGGTTCGATGATCAACGGCCGCATCATCGATTCCTACTCCAATATCCACACGCTGAAGCTCTTCGCCGCCGACGGGGACGACCGCTATATCCGCAACGGCTTCGACATCTATCTCGACGCGCTGCGGCCATTCACACGCCGGCTGACCGGCGTCCGCACGGCGCTCACGATCCTGTCCGGCGTGATGATCACGGCGATCGCCTGTTTCTCGGTCTATCTGTGGGTTGAAGGCCTGATCACCGTCGGTGCCGTCGCGTTCACCTTGTCGCTGGTATTGCGGCTCAACATGCTGCTCGGGCGTCTGATGATGCAGCTGAACAGCATTTTGCGGAACCTTGGCGTGCTGGAAAATTCCAAGGCGCTGATCTCACAACCGCTTGGCCTCGTCGACAAGGCTGACGCAAGCGAGCTCGTCGTCGACGGTGGGCGCATCGAGTTCAAGAACGTCACCTTCCACTACGGCAAGGGTTTCGGCGTTCTGGACGGGATCGATCTTGCCGTCCGTCCCGGCGAGAAGGTAGGGCTGGTCGGCCCCTCCGGCGCCGGCAAGACGACGCTCGCCAACCTGACCTTGCGGTTGTACGACCTCGAAGGTGGCGAGATCGCAATCGACGGGCAGGATATCGCGCAGGTGACGCAGAATTCGCTGCGGGCCAATATCGGCGTGGTCAGCCAGGAAACGGCGCTATTCCACCGCTCTTTGCGTGATAACATCAAGCTCGGCACGCCGGATGCCACTGACGCCGAGGTGATGGCGGCGGCGCGCCGGGCGGAGGCGCACGAATTCATCCTTTCGCTGCGCGACAACAATGGCCGCGCCGGCTACGACGCCTATGTCGGCGAGCGCGGCGTCAAGCTTTCCGGCGGGCAGCGGCAACGGGTGGCGATTGCGCGCGTGTTCCTCAAGAACGCGCCGATCCTGATACTGGACGAGGCGACCTCGGCGCTGGATTCCGACATCGAGGCTGCCATCCAGGAAAATCTGCACGCTCTGATGGAAGGCAAGACCGTCATCGCCATCGCGCACCGGCTCTCGACCATCGCAGCGCTTGACCGGCTGGTGGTGCTGGATCAGGGGCGAATCGTCGAGGAGGGAACCCACGACGAACTGGTCGCGCTCGACGGGCTCTACGCGCGGCTTTGGAAGCGCCAGTCCGGCGGCTTCCTGTTCAACGAGGAAAGCCCGCTCGAAGAAACGAGGCCGGCGGAGTAGAAAAGGCGATGTCTTTGCGGCCTCCGTCCCGATTCTCAGGCGCTTCCGCATCGGAAGTGCTGTTCGATGCGCTTGGTCACGAGATACTGGCCGAGAAGGCGTCGGCGCTGGGTTCCGCCGGCCGTAAAGCCGAGGAGTGTCTGGCACGGCTGCGGGCTTATCGAGGTGAGGCTGAGGTTTCCAGCGATGACGCCACACGAAAAAAGCTGCTCAAGGAAGCCGCGGATGCCGTCTACGCCTGGTTCATTCAGCGTGAACTGTGCGGCTTCCGCCGCCATGAAGGCATAATCCGCGATTTCCGCATTCCGCGGGAGGTCCTGGTCTGGCTCGGCGCGCGGTGATTCTCATTCCGCCTCGCAAACCGGGTGCGACCTGGCGATATTCCTCCCTGACGGATCTGAGTTTTGCGCCGCGAATCCGTTGCCCGGCAACAGAGGCGCGACAATGTGCCCTCGTGCCTTCACCCGACTGGACAAAAACAGCCGTCACGCATAAACCGAAGTCCAAATGCCGGAGGAATTCGCTAGCCTGTTCGCCATGCGCTGTCGGGTCGGCGTGATTGAGCGGGGACTATGGCTCGCCTTCGGCACGGAAGAGGCGAAAGGACCAGGCACCCGTGAGCGAAACCGATACCCACGATCCCAATCGCCGTGATTTTCTTTATATTGCGACCGGCATGGCCGGTGCCGTCGGCGCTGCGAGCGTCGCGTGGCCGTTCATCGACCAGATGCAGCCTGACGCCTCGACGCTTGCGCTGGCGTCCATCGAAGTTGATGTCTCGTCGCTGACGCCGGGCATGTCGCTGACCGCCAAATGGCGCGGCAAGCCGGTGTTCATCCGCAACCGCACGCCGGAAGAGATCAAGGCCGCGCAGGACGTGAAGCTGGAGGACCTCAAGGATCCGCTCGCCCGCAACGCCAACCTGGCCAGCGACGCACCGGCCACCGATGCCGACCGTTCGGGCGGCGAAGGCAAGGAAAACTGGCTGGTGATGGTTGGCGTCTGCACTCATCTGGGCTGCATTCCGCTCGGCCAGCAGGGTGAGTATGGCGGCTGGTTCTGCCCATGCCACGGGTCGGTCTACGACACGGCGGGCCGCATCCGCCAGGGACCGGCGCCGGAGAACATGGCCGTGCCGGTATTTTCATTCATCTCCGATACCAAGATCCGCGTCGGCTGAGGCAGGGGGACATTTCGATGAGCGAGGGACACTCCACCTATACGCCGAAAACCGGCGTCGGCCGCTGGTTCGACGCGCGGCTGCCGCTGCCGCGCCTGGTCTATGACAGCTTCATCGCCTATCCGGTTCCGCGCAACCTCAACTATGCGTGGACCTTCGGCGGCATCCTCTCGATCATGCTGGTGGCGCAGATTCTCACCGGCATCGTGCTGGCCATGCACTACACGTCGGATACCAACCTCGCCTTCAATTCGGTCGAGAAGATCATGCGCGACGTGAACGACGGCTGGATGCTGCGCTACATGCATTCCAACGGCGCGTCGTTCTTTTTCATCGCCGTCTATATACACATCTTCCGCGGCCTCTATTACGGTTCCTACAAGGCGCCGCGCGAGCTTCTGTGGATTTTGGGCTGCATCATCTACCTCTTGATGATGGCGACCGGTTTCATGGGCTACGTGCTGCCGTGGGGCCAGATGAGCTTCTGGGGCGCCACCGTCATCACCGGCTTCTTCACTGCCATTCCGCTGGTCGGCGAGTGGATCCAGCAGCTGCTGCTCGGCGGTTTCGCGGTGGATAACCCTACGCTGAACCGCTTCTTCGCCCTGCACTACCTGCTGCCGTTCATGATCGCCGGCGTGGTCGTGCTGCACATCTGGGCGCTGCACGTCGTCGGCCAGTCAAACCCAACCGGCATCGAGGTGAAGTCGAAGACCGATACGGTGGCCTTCACGCCCTACGCGACCATCAAGGACGCGCTCGGCATGATCGTGTTCCTGCTGTTCTTCGCCTACTTCATTTTCTATATGCCGAACTATCTCGGCCACCCGGACAACTACACGGTCGCCAACCCGCTGAAGACGCCCGCGCACATCGTGCCGGAATGGTACTTCCTGCCGTTCTACGCCATCCTGCGCGCCATCACCTTCAACATCGGGCCGATCAACTCGAAGCTCGGCGGCGTGCTGGCCATGTTCGGCGCCATCGCGATGCTGTTCATCGTGCCGTGGCTCGACACGTCGAAGGTGCGCTCGGCCGTCTACCGGCCCTGGTACAAGCTGTTCTTCTGGCTGTTTGTCGCCGACTGCATCCTGCTCGGCTGGCTGGGTTCGCGCCCTGCCGAGGGTGCCTATGTCATCATGGCGCAGCTCTGCACGCTGTTTTACTTCGCCTTCTTCCTGATCGTCATGCCGGTCCTCGGCCTGATCGAGACGCCGCGGCGGTTGCCCAATTCGATCACCGAGGCGGTGTTGGAAAAAAACAAGGGCGGCAGCGGGCATCCGGCGGGCGCGACGGCGTCACCGGAAACCAAGGGCTGACGGCAGAGAATCTCAGGGGATTTCAGCATGAAGAAGATTCTCACCTTGCTCGCCGCGACCGGCGTCGTTCTCGCCGGCGCGACAGCCTTCGCCCAGGAAGAGGGTGGCCACAGCGAAGCCAACCCGACGCACTTCCCGATCCACAAGCCGCACGAAATGTCGTGGAGCTTTGCAGGACCGTTCGGCACCTACGACAAGGCGCAGTTGCAGCGCGGCCTGAAAGTCTACAAGGAAGTCTGCTCGGCCTGCCATTCGATGAACCTGGTGGCGTTCCGCACGCTGGAGGACCTTGGCTATTCGGAAGCGCAGATCAAGGCTCTGGCCGCCGAATACACCATACAGGACGGCCCGAACGACGACGGCGACATGTTCGAGCGCCCCGGCATTCCGTCGGATCATTTCCCGGCGCCGTTCCCGAACGAAGCCGCGGCGGCCGCCTCCAATGGCGGCGCGGCTCCGCCGGACATGTCGCTGCTTGCCAAGGCGCGGGGCGTCGAGCGCGGCTTCCCGCTGTTCCTGTTCGACATCTTCACCCAGTATGCGGAAGGCGGCCCGGACTACATCCATTCGCTGCTGACCGGCTATGACCAGAAGCCGCCGGAAGGCATGCAGATTCCGGAAGGCACGCACTACAATCCGTACTTCATGTCGGGCGTATCGCTGAAGATGGCCAAGCCGCTTTCAGACGGCCAGGTGACCTATGACGACGGTGCGCCGGCGACTGTCGAGCAGTATTCGCAGGATGTGGCCGCTTTCCTGATGTGGGCGGCGGAGCCGCATCTCGAGGATCGCAAGAAGACCGGCTTCCGTGTCATCATCTTCCTGCTGCTCTTCTCGGTGCTGATGTATTTCACCAAGCGCCGGGTGTGGGCCAACGTGGCGCATTGAGCGCCAGCCGTCAGCCGATTGAGAAAGGCCCGCTTCGGCGGGCCTTTCTCATAGGGCGGGCGAGGCGCTCATCGCCTGTGCGATCAGCCTGAAATCGGGCTCGCCGATCTCGATCAGGCCGTAGCGGAACGGCGCGCCCCAATTGGACCTGCCGGCCGTGAATTCGAGCCGGTTGAGCAGCGAACGGATCGGCGTTTCGCGCGCCCGCAGCCATGCGACATCGCGACGGAACGGCGTGAAGCCGCTGCCCATGTCGCCTTGATAGGGCTCGCCATCTTTCACGGTTCCGATCGCCGTGAACGACTGGAGCCCGTCGGTGACCTTCATAACCTCACTCGGCGAATAGTAGATAACATGGTCGCCAGGCCTGATGTGCTTCAACGGTGCGGCCTTGCCGTGGTTCACCTGCATAAAGCCGCCTGCGACGCCCCGGCGGACATGCTCGGCCGAGGCGACGCAGATCCAGTTTCGCGTACCGTTCACTGTGGATCGTCCGCGACCGCCAGCACCCGGATGCGGTTGCCGTCGGGGTCGGCGACAACGAAGGAGCGCCCGAAGGCGAGCGTCTCGGGTTTTGCGACGATCTTCGGTTCGGCCTTCGACCATTCGGCAAAGGCGGTGTCGACCGCATCGTAATCAGCAACGCTGATCGCGGTTTCCATGCCTGGTCCGGTCATCAGAGTTTCGGGGTCCTTCCAGGTCCACATGCAGAACTTGTGGCCGTCCGGCAGGACGAAAAGAACAAATTCCGGCGACGCGTAGTCGGGTGTCAAGCCGAATAGACGGGAATAGAAGTCTGCGCTGGCGGTCGGGTCGTTGACATAGAGCACTGTCTGGTTGGGGGTCGCCATGGTGGTCTCCTTTGATTGGGAGCCCGAGACTATGACGGGCTACTGTCAGAAAATGGCAGCATCGAACCGCAATCCGGCCTATCTGACGCGTTTTTCCCGTGGGCCTGCTCAGCCTCTTTCCAGCGCTTCAAAAGCACCTGTCGCTTGCCTGGATAACGCGTCTCGGTCGGGCGGAGCGAGAGGATGCGGTCGGTGCGGAAATTCCGGAAATCCTGCCTCAATTCGCACCAGCTGATGAGCATGCGCACCCGCTCGAAAAAGCCGAGCGCCAGCGGCCACACGGTGCGCTCCGTCCTCTCGCCGCCGTCCACCGCATAGGCGATTTCCAGCTTGCGCTCGGCCCGGATCGCCCGGCGGATGTCGGCGAGATCGATCCTGTCCGCCGGCGCGTCGACGGACGGGCCGACCAGAAGCCCGTTGGCATCGACCTTTTCGCGCAGATCGGCCGGCAGCACGGCGGAGATTTTCGACAGCGCGTTCTCCGCTGCGTCGCGTAGCCGCCGGTCGGCCCGCCGCGCCACCCAGCGCTGGCCCAGTACCAGCGCCTCCAGCTCATCCTCGGAAAACATCAGCGGCGGCAGCATGAAGCCGGGTTTCAGCACGTAACCCAGCCCTGGTTCGCCCTGTATATCGGCCCCCTGACCCTGCAGCGTCGCGATGTCGCGATAGAGCGTGCGGATGCTGATGCCGAGTTGATCCGCCAGGGTTTTTCCCGACACGGGCATGCGATGGCGGCGCAGCACCTGGATCAGGTCGAGCAGGCGTTCGGATCGGGACACATTGGCTCCTTAAGCAGGTAAAGATAGCACCGATGCTGCCAATTTATGTCAGCTATCGAAGCATTGCATCCCGTCCGCCGGTCCAGATTTCAGTCGCCAGCCGGCATGGGCTCCGATAGATCAGGTCTGGATCACCTTCTGTCCCACAGGATCGAAACGCGACATGAAGCACTCTCTCGAAGAAACCCTCCTCGCCGCGATCCGCACCATTCCGGACTATCCCAAGCCTGGCATACTTTTCCGCGATATCACGACGCTTCTTGGCAACGCGCGCGCCTTTCGACGCGCCATCGACGAACTGGTGCATCCCTATGCCGGGCAGAAGATCGACAAGATCGCCGGCATTGAGGCGCGCGGCTTCATTCTCGGCGGGGCGATCGCGCACCAGATTTCGGCCGGCTTCGTGCCGATCCGCAAGAAGGGCAAGCTGCCGCACGAAACCGTTCGCGTCGCCTACAGCCTGGAATACGGGCTGGACGAGATGGAGATGCATCGCGACGGCGTCGCGCCGGGCGAAAAGGTGATCCTGGTGGACGACCTCATCGCGACAGGTGGCACGGCCGCGGCCGCCGTCAAGCTGCTCAGGCAGATCGGCGCGGACATCGTTGCCGCCTGCTTCGTCATCGATCTGCCCGATCTCGGCGGGCGCGCCAAACTGGAAGCACTCGACGTGCCGGTGCGCACACTGATTGCGTTCGAGGGGCATTAAAAGAGAGAGCCTGCGTGAAGCTTCCTAAAACGGGATAATCAGGCCACTTTCACCAGCACGGCGCTTTCGAACTCGATGACCTTGGCGCCGGTCGAATCGAAGCCGCCGGCCTCGACCGTGAGAACGATCCAGCCGGGGCGGGCGATGTTGGGACGGATCGCCACCGCCTTGCGGGTGAAGGTAATCGTCTCGCCGGCGTAGACCGGCTTCAGCCATTTCAGGTTCTTGAAGCCGGGCGAAGGGCCGAATTGCGGCTTCGGTCCGGGGCCGGTCCAGTCGGGCCCGCCGCGCGCCGCCAGATTGTATTTCATCCAGGTCGCCGCCGTATGCCAGCCGGACGCGCACAGGCCGCCCAGCGCGCTTTTCTTCGCCGCTTCCTCGTCGAGATGGAAGGCTTGCGGATCGTATTTGGCGGCAAAGGCCTTGATCGCTTCCGGCTCGAATGTGTGGGAACCCAGCGTAACTGTGACGTCGACGCCGAAATACTCTTCCAGAGTCATGATGCGGCTGCCTCGCGGGTCAGGAACATCGCGGTGCTCTGCATCTCGTAGACCAGCTCGGCGCGCTGGTTGCGGAGTTCGCCGCGCATGGTGACCAGCCCCAGCTGCGGCTTCGACCGCGACTGGCGAGTTCCGACCACGGTGATGCAGCCGGTCAGCATGTCGTCGGCCAGAACCGGCCGCTTCCACCGGACATAGTCGATGCCGGGAGCCCCCTGTGAGGTCGACTTGAGCATGAAGCCGTCGCACATCATGCGCATGAACATCGCGCATGTATGCCAGCCGGAGGCCGCCAGTCCGCCGAGAACGCTCGCCTTGCCGGCCGCTTCGTCCAGATGCATGGGCTGCGCATCGAACTCCGACGCGAACTCGACGATTTCGGGCGCCGTCACCGTCTTTTGGCCCAGCTCGATTACGGTTCCTTCGCTGAGGTCGTCGAAGGTCCATTGCATCGCGGTCATGCCGAAATCCTGTTCAAGTCTGTACGATCATGAACCAAGCGAAAATGTCCTGCAAGCCGACAGACGGTCCTAGCTGTTAGAGCCAGCCGCGCCGGCGGAAATACCAGAAGGGCAGGATGGCCGAAAGGATCATCAGGCCGATGGCGAAGGGGTAACCAAACATCCATTTCAACTCGGGCATGAAGTCGAAATTCATGCCGTAGATCGAAGCGACGAGCGTCGGCGGCAGGAAGACGACCGCGGCCACCGAAAAGATCTTGATGATGGCGTTCTGCTCGATGCTGATCATGCCGAGCGTCGCGTCGAGCAGGAAGTTGATCTTTTGCGACATGAAGGCTGCATGGTCTGCCAGCGACAGCACATCACGCGACAGTGTCTTGATGCGTGCCTTGGTGTCCTTGCCCATGCGAGTCTGCGTGGCGGCGTGGGTCAGGAAGCCGGAGACGCGTTGCAGCGTCGTCAGGCTTTCACGCACCGAGGAGGCGATGTCCTCCTTGCGGCCGACCGCCTTCAGCAGCTCCTGGAAATCACGGTTGCGCTTAGAGGCCTTGCCTTGCGGTGCCTGGAAGATGTCGCGCGAAATCGTCTCGATGTCGCGTCCTGCACGCTCCAGCACGTCGGCGAGGCGGTCGACGATCGCCTCCAGGAGGCCAACCAGGATGGTGTCGCCTGCGGCGCATCCGGTCGAAGCCTTTTCGGCCCGCATCGGGAAGGTCATGAAGGCGCGGGGCTCATGGTAGCGCACCGTCACCAGCCGCTTGCCGGCCAGCACGAAGGTCACCGGAGACATGACCGGATCGTCGTCGGCCTGTGACGGCAGCGTGGCGGTCATGAAGTAGGCGCCGTCCTCGACATAGAGACGGCTGGAAATTTCGATCTCCTCCATCTCCTCGCGGGTGGGCACCGCCACGCCGATCAGGCTCTCGATCTCGGCTTCTTCCTCCCTGGTCGGAGACAGAAGATCGATCCAGACGATATTCTCCTTGTTTTCCGCCAATTGGTCGACGCGCCGCAGGCGCTCGTTTTCCACGACGAATGCCTTGATCATCGCCGGGTCTCCTTGGTTCGAGCCTAGAGATGCGTCTCGCATGACGCTGTCGAATGGATTGCGCGCGACGGGCTTGCCGCCTGGGGCGTACGGGCCGTATGCAGCCGCCCCATAGACCCGTGACAGGAGGCCGTCAAGCCGCTCCGGCGGCCGGTCAATCACTCTTGATCGTGGCGCGTGCAGCGCCTGTCGTGGGACCGGGAATGTTCGATCAGGTGTTGAACTTGAACAGCATGACGTCGCCATCCTGGACGACATATTCCTTGCCTTCGTCGCGCGCCTTACCGGCCTCCTTGGCCGCCACTTCGCCGCCAAGCGTGACGAAATCATTGTAGGCGATGGTCTGGGCACGAATGAAGCCGCGCTCGAAATCGCTGTGGATCACGCCGGCGGCGCCCGGCGCCTTGGTGCCGCGCTCGATGGTCCAGGCGCGGGTCTCCTTCGGGCCGGCGGTGAAGTATGTGATCAGGTCGAGAAGCTCGTAGCCGGCGCGGATAAGTTTATCGAGACCCGGCTCATCCAGCCCCATCGAGGCAAGAAACTCGTGTTCTTCCTCATCCGGAAGCTGGGCCACCTCGGCTTCGATGGCCGCCGAGATGATGACGGTGCGCGCGCCTTGCGGCGTCGCCATCGATTCCACCGCATTGGTATGTTCGTTCCCGGTTGCGGCATCCGCCTCGGCCACGTTGCAGACATAGAGTACCGGATGGGAGGTGAGCAGGTTGAGGCCGTGCAGGATGGGCAGTTCCTCGTCGGCAATGTCCTGCAGAAGAACACGTACCGGTCGCCCGTCCTGCAGCAGCTTCAGAGCCTTTTCCATGACCGGCAGAACGGCAAGCGCTTCCTTGTCCTTGCCCTGGGCGCGCTTGCGGATCTGCACGATGCGTCGTTCGAGGCTTTCGAGGTCCGAGAGCATCAACTCGGTCTCCACGGTCTCGGCGTCGGCCACGGGGTCGATGCGGCCTTCCACATGGGTGATGTCGTCATCCTCGAAGCAGCGCAGAACGTGGATGATGGCGTCCACCTCGCGGATGTTGGCGAGGAACTGGTTGCCCAGTCCTTCACCCTTGGAAGCGCCGCGCACCAGCCCGGCAATGTCGACGAAGGAGATGCGGGTCGGAATGATCTCCTTGGATTTTGCGACGGCGGCGATCTTTTCCAGCCGCGGGTCCGGCACCGCCACTTCGCCGGTGTTCGGTTCGATGGTGCAGAAAGGATAGTTGGCGGCCTGCGCTGCGGCCGTCCTGGTCAGCGCGTTGAAAAGCGTCGACTTGCCGACATTGGGCAGGCCGACGATGCCGCATTTGAAACCCATGATGAGAAAGCCTTATCGAGAAACCATTATTTGCTCAGGGCTATGGGCGAAAGGATCGACGATCGTCAAGCCTCCGATTGCCTGACCGTCCTGCAAATCCTCAGAGAGAAAATGGCTGCATCCAAGTTCGATTGCCGAGGCAAGCAGGAGGCAGTCCCACCACGAGTAGCCTGTAGAGATGTGGATACGCCTGGCGTGTCTGACCTCTACCGCAGTGACCGGTGTCGAGCCCAGGGCGGCGAACCCATCGACAACTGCATAGACGGTTTTCGTACTGTCAAACCACTTCTTTCGCAGCAGAACGCTGGTAATTTCGTTCAAGCCTTGCAAGTTGGTTCGAGCCTGCCCCTTGGAACCCAAAGCCGTCAGCCATAGACGGCTTCGATCTCTTTTGTCGGGGTTTTGCCGATCGTGACTATAGAGGAGCACGTTCGTGTCGATGAAGACACTAACGTCTGGCATTTCTTTCCTCTGCGGTCGGCATACGGCCGTTTTCGCTTATGTCCCATTTAGGGCCGGCGAAAATCCGCTCCAGAGCTTCAAGCTGGGGGTTCTTGGCGCCTGTTTCGAGAGGCTTGGGCAAAAGTGCGGATTCAACGATCTCCGCGATAAATTTGGACGTGCTCATACCGGCTCTGGCTGCTTCCACGCGGGTTAGCTTCAAGAGCTGTTCATCCATGGAGATGGTAACGTTTTTCATTTGCGTCTCACGAGAACACGAACTTAGTGTTCCAGTGAACATATGACGGGGCAGGCCAGCAATCAATAAGCATGCCTGACGCCGGCAGAGTGCCAGCCTTACTCCTTGTTGCCGAACAGCTTCTTTAGCATGGCAGCCATGGGGCCGTTTTCCGGGATTTTGACGGCCGGCTTCTGCGCGCGCGCCTGATGGATATGGCTCCGGGCGTCAGGTTTTTTTTTAGGAGGCGGGGCGTCATCGGAACCGGTGGGCCGCAGCTTATCGCGCAGCGCCACCGTTATCCTGTTCATGAAGCCTGAATCGTCTCCTTTTGCGACCAGATTGGCGCTGTCGGCAATGGCATCCAGAAGGACAGTCAGCCACTCCTGGTCCGCTTTTGAGAAATCGCCCAGTACATGGCCGTGCACCATCTCCTTGACGCCCGGATGGCCGACGCCGATGCGCACACGCCGGTAGTTGTTGCCGATATGCTGGTCGAGCGAGCGGATGCCGTTATGGCCGCCGGCGCCGCCGCCGACCTTGACCCGCACCTTGCCGGCCGCGAGGTCGATCTCGTCATAGAAGACGGTGACCGCGGAAACATCGAGCTTGTAGAAGCGCAGCGCCTCGCCGACCGCCTGGCCCGAGAGGTTCATGAATGTCTGCGGTTTGATGAGGAGAACGCGCTCGCCGCCGATCCTGCCCTCGGCGATCTCGGCCTGGAACTTGCGCGACCAGGGCGAAAAGGAATGACGGCGGGCAATCGCGTCCGCCGCCATGAAACCGACATTGTGCCTGTTGCCGGCGTATTTCGTTCCGGGATTGCCGAGACCTGCGAAAAGCAGCATCCAATCGGCCCTCCGAGGCGCCGAAACTATTCTTTCTCTTCGGCGTCCGCCTCGGCTTCGTCTTCCGCCTCGGTCGCGCCGGCTTCTGCGGTGTCATCGGCTTCCGGCTTCATGGCCGAGGAGCCGGCAATGGTGGCGATGGTGAAGTCGCGGTCGGAAATGACCGGCTTCACGCCTTCCGGCAGCTTCACAGCCGAGATGTGGAACGAGTCGCCGATCTCGGAACCAGCCACGTCGATGGTGATGAATTCCGGAATGGCAGTGGCCGGGCAGTGGAATTCCACCTCGTGGCGAACGATGTTCAGCACGCCGCCGCGCTTGATGCCGGGGGATTTCTCTTCATTGATGAAGTGAACCGGCACGTTGACGTTGACTTCGGTGTTCTTGCCGACGCGCAGGAAATCGACATGCATCGGAAAATCGCGGACCGGGTCCAGCTGATAATCCTTCGGCAGAACCTGGATCTTCTTGCCGTCGACGTCGATGGTCGCGATGGTGGTCAGGAAACCGCCGCCGTGAATTTTGTAGTAGATTTCCTTGTACGACAAAGCGATGGCCAGGGGCGGCTGCTTTTCGCCGTAAATGACTGCAGGCACTTTACCATCGCGGCGAACTGCACGGGCGGACCCCTTACCGACCTGTTCGCGCGCTTCGGCTTTCAGCTCATAAGCATCGTGGCTCATGGCACTTCCTTTCGCGTGTTGCTGGAGCATTTCCGGCCGACGATGCGAGGGTTCCGAAAATGTCGAAAGCCGCGGCATCCGCGGCTCCCGTCCGCGTTGCCTCCAAGGGTGTCTACGCGGGTGGCGGCTCTATAGCCGAAGGCAGCCGGCTCTGCAAGCCGGCAGCCGGTCTCAGGCCGTCGCCTCTTTCGGCTCCCTGATGTTGGGCAGGAAGATCGTCAGCAGGCCGATGAATGGCAGATAGGAACACAGCTTGAAGACGAACTCGATGCCCTTGGCGTCGGCGATCACGCCGAGGACCGCTGCCGCAATACCGCCAATGCCAAAGGCGAAGCCGAAGAAAATGCCGGCGATCATGCCCACACGGCCTGGCACCAGTTCCTGCGCGAACACGACGATGTTCGAGAAGGCCGAAGACAGAATCAGGCCGATGACTACGGTCAGCACCATCGTCCATTCCAGATTGGCGTAGGGCAGGGCCAGCGTGAAGGGCAGGACGCCGACGATGGAGAACCAGATCATGGTCTTCTGGCCGTAGCGATCGCCGAACGGACCTCCGAGCAGGATGCCGAGCGCCGCCGAACCCAGGAAGAGGAACAGCATGACCTGCGACATCTGCACGGAAACGCCGAACTTCTCGATTGAATAGAAGGTGTAGTAGCTCGAAATGCTGGAGATGTAGGCGTTCTTGCTGCAGACCAGTATCGCCAGAACCGCCAAGGTCAAGAGGATGCGGGTGCGCGAGAAGTTGCGGGCTGCCGCATGTCTGGCGATCTTCGGCGCGTTGGCGCGGCGCCGGCTGTACCAGCCGCCGACCTGCCAGAGGATGACGATCCCCGCCAGCGAGGCTACGGAGAACCAGGCGAGGCTCTGCTGCCCCATCGGCACGACGATGAAGGCGGCCAGCAACGGACCGAGCGACTGGCCGAAATTGCCGCCGACCTGGAACAGCGACTGCGCAAGTCCGAACCGGCCGCCGGAGGCGAAACGCGCGATGCGCGAGGACTCAGGGTGGAAGATAGCTGAGCCGATGCCGATCAGCGATGCGCCGACCAGCAACAGCCAGTAGTGCCCGGCATAGGCAAGCACGACGAGACCGATCAGCGATGCCGCCATGCCATAGGGCAGCGAATAGGGCATCGGACGCTTATCGGTGACCGCGCCGATGAGCGGTTGCAGCAGCGAGGCGGTGAGCTGGAAGGTGAAGGTGAGAAGGCCGATCTGCCAGAAGTCGAGCTGGTAGTTGGTCTTGAGCAAGGGATAAATGGCGGCGAGCAGCGACTGCATGATGTCGTTGATGCAGTGGCAAAGGCTCACGGCCAGGATAATGGCGAAGGTGGTCGCTTCTGCCTGGCTGCGTCCTGCTGTCGTCGCTGTCGTACTCACTTCGGTCTCCGGTCTCGGTCTTGTGGCGTCATCCGGTGGCGCGTGGTGCTTATAATCCGGTTGCGGCACGACTTCTTTCGTGGTTTGGTCCATTTCTTTCGCAAGTGGGCCAACGCCATGCCCTATGAGGTCTCCTATCGAAACGCTTCTGTACCGGAACTCGACCGGCTGCAGAAGGACAGGCTCTCATGGCTGGAGAGCAGGAACGGTCCGATCGTAGCGTTGCCATCGGAATATCCGGACGGCTATCAGGTCAAGGATCATCAGCACAGCCGCAACCAGCTGCTGCATGCGCTGACGGGCGTCGTGCTGATCAAGACGCAGTTCGGCCGCTGGATGGTGCCGCCCGACCATGCGATGTGGATTCCGGCGGGCGTGCATCATGCCGTCGATATGCTGGGCAACGTATCGATGCGCTCGATTTATGTGGCGCCTGGCGCCATCGACGGCCTTCCCGCCGGATTGCGCGTGGTTGGCGTCAGCGACCTGATGCGCAGCCTGATCATCGAAGCGGTTGGCCTGCCGGACGACGACCGCCTCTCAGTGCGGTCCGACCTGGTGATGTCGCTGCTGCTGCATGAGATCCCGACCATGCCCGAACGCCCGTTCGGGCTGCCATTCCCCGCCGATCCGAGGCTGGCGGCGCTGTGCCGGCGTTTCGTGGCGTCGCCTTCGCCTCATGCGACCATCGATGAGTGGGCGGACAGCGTAGGCATGAGCCGCCGCACCTTCACGCGCATGTTTCACCGGCAGACCGGATTGTCGCTGTCGACCTGGCGGCAGCAGGCGCTGCTGTTCGCCGCCATGCCCCGGCTGGCCGATGGGGAGCCGGTGACGCGCGTGGCGCTGGACCTCGGCTATGACAGCGTGCCGGCCTTCACCACCATGTTCAAGCGGATGCTTGGAACTTCGCCGCGGGCCTATCTGCGTGGGTCTCGCGACAGCGACAAGACTGCCTGATCAATCGAACAGGCTGGACACCGACTCCTCGGTCGCCGTGCGGGAAATTGCCTCGCCCATCAGGTCGGCGATGGAAACGACGCGGATGTTGGGAGCGTCAAGGACGGCCTGGGTCGGCTGGATGGAGTCGGTAATCACCAGTTCCTGCAGCTTCGATCCGGCAATGCGGGCGGTGGCGCCGCCGGACAGAACCCCATGGGTGATGTAGGCGGTGACGCTGGTCGCGCCCTTTTCCAGCAGAGCGTCGGCGGCGTTGCACAGCGTGCCGCCGGAATCGACGATATCGTCGATAAGCAGGCAATCCTTGCCGCGCACGTCGCCGATCACATTCATCACTTCCGACTCGCCGGGACGTTCACGGCGCTTGTCGACGATGGCGAGCTGCGCATCGATGCGCTTGGCGAGCGAGCGGGCGCGCACGACGCCGCCGACATCGGGCGAGACGACCATGACATTGGCGAGCTGCTTGTATTTGGCCTTCACGTCGCGCGCCATGACCGGCACGGAGAACAGATTGTCGGTCGGGAGGTCGAAGAACCCTTGGATCTGCCCGGCATGGAGATCGAGCGTCAGCACCCGGTTGACGCCGGCGCGGGCGATGAGATTGGCGACAAGCTTGGCCGAGATCGGCGTGCGGCCGGACGAACGGCGATCCTGCCGCGCATAGCCGAAATAGGGCACCACGGCGGTGATACGGCGCGCCGACGAGCGCATGCACGCATCGACCATGATGAGCAGTTCCATCAGGTGGTCGTTGGTGGGAAAGGAGGTCGACTGGAGGATGAAAACGTCTTCGCCACGCACGTTTTCCTGGATTTCGACGAAGATTTCCTGGTCGGCGAAACGGCGGACGGTGGCTTTTCCAAGCGGAATGTTGAGATACCGGGCGACGCCTTCTGCCAGCACCCGATTGGAATTGCCCGCGAAGAGTTTCATGCACCGATCCCGATGGAAGGATTTTTCAAGGGGCTTTTAGCTGGCTTGAACGTTATTGCAAGCACTGGGACGCGGATTCGCGCAGGAATCCAAATAAAGGTTACAGGCTCGTTCAGCCCATATTGCCAGCCAGCCAGGCGCCCAGCTGCTCGATGGTCGAGTCGGCGATGGCCTGCATGACGGCCGGCGACACGGCTGCCCAGCCTTCGGCGCCGTTGGCCGAAGGCGTCTTCTGCTGGCCACTTATGCGGTGCAGGCGGTTTCCGGCCGGGTCGTAGACGTCCCAGACATAGATGACAGTCGTGTCCTTGCCTTCGGTCAGAACCGAAAAATAACCCTTCAGCGCATGCGTGACCGAGCGGTCGGTGCCGCCGGCAAGCTGGATGCCGCGCTCGCGCGCCCGCTCCGCCAGGCGTTCGGTGAGCGGCGTCGCCGCTTCCACCGAGGCTCCGACGATGGGTGCGATCTGAAGCCTGACCTTGTTCAGCGAGGCGACTTTGGGCGCGGGCGCGGGACTTGCAGCAGGCGTCGGAGCCGCGGTGTTTCCGGTGGTTACGGTCGCTGGTGCGCCTGGAGCCGACTGTGCCGACGGGGCGGCGGTCGTCGTTCCGGCGGACGGAGGCGGAGGCAGTTGCGCCGACTGGGTGGCCGCCGGCGTGGAAGGCTGGAGCACGTCGCTTGCGCTGTTGCAGGACGACAGCGCCATTGCCGCGAGCAAGGACATGGCTGCCGCGTGCGATCGCCTCATCTGCCCGGTTACTCCTGACTCTGGACGCCCTCGCATCCTTACCAACACGGATTCACCGCACGATCAAGTCGACATCATGGCGCGAGAGCGCCCTGGGCTGCGATTCGGTGGTGAGGTAGGTGCGGCCGAGCGTCATGGCCGTTTCGGCCTCTGAATCGAGGATGATCATATGCGCGAACAAGGTCATGTTCGGCGCGATCGGTTCGGGATTGTTCTGGTAGAACATCGGCAGGTCCATCCAGGACGGCGCGAAGCGGGCGCCGAGCGAGTAACCGCATGCGTTCAACCTGTGGCGCGTCAGTCCATGCGCTTCCATGGTGCGGGCATGGGCGTCGAAGACATCGCCGAAGGTGTTGCCGGGCGTCATCGCCTTTTCCACCGCGGCTAGCGCATCGCGGGCGGCGTCGAACAGTTCCTGGTGCCGCTTGGACACCTTGCCGGTGAGCGCCGTGCACATCATGGCGGCGTGGTAGTGATGGAAGACGCCGGCCCATTCGAGCGTCAGCTGGTCGTTCTTGGTCAGTTTGCGTCGGCCGGCCTTGTAGCGGCAGAGCAAGGCATCCGCTCCCGAACCGATGACAAATTCATTCGCCGGATAGTCGCCGCCGCCCGCAAGGACGGCGCCCTGCATGGCAGCCAGGATGGCGGCCTCGTCGCCACCCTGCTTGATCAGGGGGAGGGCGGCATCGAGCGCGTCGTCGGCAAGGGCCGCGGCCTTCTCGGCCTTGGCGATCTCGGCCGGGCTCTTGAACAGGCGCAGCCGGCCGACGATGCCGGAGGCGTCGGCGATCTGGCCGAAGGTCTGGAGCTGTTCGTCGAGGCGGCGGCCGTTGAAGGCGGTCAGTCCGTGCGTGTCGTATTCGACGCCGATGCGGGCACCGAGCAGGTCGAGTTCGTTGAGCAGGTTGCGCAGGTCGATCGCCGGATTGGCATCGGCGCGGTCGGTCCAGATGACGACGTTTTCGATGGTCGATGTATGCCGTGCCTGGCGCAGGTCGGCCGAGCGGGTAAGCAGCACCATCGAACCGTCGGCCTTCACGACCAGGCACTGGAAGAAGCAGAAGCCGAACGTGTCGTAGCCGGTCAGCCAGTACATGCTTTCCTGCGCGAACAGGAGTAGCGCGTCGAGCTTCTTGTCCGCCATCTCGATCATCAGGCGGTCGCGGCGGGCATCGAATTCCGACCGCTCGAAATGCAGCGCCATGGTCAGTCCTCCAATGCGATGGCCGATATCTGGCGGCCATAGTCCGGTTCGCGGCGGTGGGTCGTGCGGCGGTAGGAATAGAACAGGTCTTCCTCCGCATAGGTGCAGCGGTTCAACGCCTCCGCCGTCACGCCGGCCCGTTTCAGGCGATCCACCGTGTAGCGGTTGAGATCGAACATGGCGTGACCGTCCTTCGCCGACGGCGCGAAATAAGCCTCGTTGCGAGCATCCGCTTCGACGAAGCGAGCGACAAATTCGGCGCCCACTTCGTAATTGTTTGGGCCGATTGACGGGCCAAGCACGGCGACGATGTCTTCCCGTTTGGCGCCGAGGCTTTCCATCGCCGCGACGGTGTTTTCCAGCACCCCGGTCAGCGCGCCCTTCCAGCCGGCATGAGCCGCGGCGACGACGCGCGCCTTTGCGTCGGCGAAGAGAACCGGCCCGCAATCGGCGCTCGACGCGCCCACCGCCAGCCCCGGACGGTCGGTCACGATGGCATCGACCTGCGGCCGCTGGGTAAAAGGTTCGGGGGCGATGACGACATCCGGCGAATGGACCTGATAGGCGCTGAGCAGATGGGTGTCGGGAACGCCCATCCATTCGGCGACCCGACGGCGATTTTCCCGGACCAACTGCGGGTCGTCGTTCGACCCGATGCCGGTGTTCAGGCCGCGGTATATGCCGTTCGACACACCGCCGACCCGCGTGAAATAGCCGTGGCGGATGCCTTTGGCCCGCGCTTGTTCGAGCAAATCGGAGCGAACCGGATCCGGTCTGTTTTGATTCGACATTGCCGCTTTGTTGTTTCCCAACGCTGTTTCGTCAAGCATGGCATCGACCTGTTCGCGGGAGGCGACAGTGGGGCAGGGCGGTGCGCAAAGTCAATTTCAAAGGACGGAGGATCAGGCCGGAGAACCGAAGGGCGGCGCACGGACGCCTTTCGGCAGTACAGCGAGAACCTTGAACAGATCGCCCATGGCATCCGGAGCTGCAAGGCGTTCGACTTCGCCGGAAATGCGGTCCCGAACGGCGTCGTCAGCGGTGGCGCCCAGCCTTCCGGCGCGTTCCAGCAGGCCCATGTCTAGGAGGAACCGACCTTGGGTCATGGTATATGTCTCCAGGCCGCAGGTCCGGGCGACGGAGGCGAGGGCGGCGAAATCGACGTGGGCGGTGAGGTCGGCTTCACCGGGGCTGGCCAGAACGTCCTCCGGCTGGTGCTTGCGGACCGCCTGCAACGTATCGCCGACGGCGGGCCGGAGATAGCCATAGTCGATGAAGAGACCGGTGCCGCCCTCGGCGGCGATGCGCTCGGCAATCTTCTGCATCAGCGCCGAGCGCGAGGGCGCGAGTTCGATCACTGCACCAGGGGGGGCATCCATCGCATCCTGCGGAATCAGGGACAGGTCGGCGGAGCCCGCGCCGGCAAAAAAGGCAAGATCGTCGTCATCGTCGAGGCCGACAACCCGCTCGCGCCAGCCATTGTCGGTTCGAACGTATTGCCGGACAGGGATGGCGTCGAAGATCTCGTTTCCGACGATGAGGATTGGTCCGCTCGGCAACTCGGAAATATCCTTGCGCCATTCGAAGCGCCTGGCCGCGCCTGCCAGAGTGCGGGCCTGAATCTCCGAAAGCCTCTCGCTGGTCTCTATCAAGTGGAAGGTGGCGGAGGCGGCCAGATCAGGCTCGATCTTGGTCAGGGCGCGGGCGATGTCCTTAGTCAAGGTGCCGCGGCCTGGGCCGATCTCCACGACAAGGGCATCGCCGGGGCTGCCGACAGCGCGCCAGGCGGACGCCAGCCACACGCCGATCAGTTCGCCGAACATCTGGCTGATTTCCGGAGCGGTGATAAAATCGCCGTCTTGGCCGAACGGTTCGCGGGTCATGTAGTAGCCGTCCTGCGGGTCTGACAGGCAAAGCGCCATGTATTCGCTGACAGGGATCGGTCCCAGCGCCTCGATCAGGTCGATAATGCGGCGCTTCAGCCGTGTCATGCCGATTGCGGATCGGCGCGCTGCCGCTGGGTCATGGGGCGCGCGGCCGCCATCGCCCATATGCCAGCGAGAACCATGGGCGTCGACAGGACCATGCCCATGGTCAGCCAGCCGGTACCGAGAAGGTATCCCAGCTGTGCATCAGGCTCGCGGAAGAACTCTACGAAAATGCGCGACAGGCCGTAGCCGCAGATGAAGGCCCCGCCGACGAAGCGCGGCGTACCGAGCTTCAGGCGCGAATGGGTGAGGAACCGCAGCACGAGAAACAGGACGAGGCCCTCGAGCAGCGCTTCGTAGAGCTGGCTCGGATGGCGGGGGAAGGGTCCGCCCTTGGGAAATTCCACCGCCCAGGGCACGTCGGTGACGCGGCCCCAGAGCTCATCATTGATGAAATTGGCGACACGCACGAGGCCGAGCCCGACCGGGACGCCGGCGGCTACCACGTCCAGCAGCGACCAGACGTGGATGCCGCGCGAGCGGGCGAACAGCACCATCGCCAGGATTGTGCCGAGCAGGCCGCCATGAAAGGACATGCCGCCCTGCCAGACCGCGAATATATCGAGCGGATTGGCGAGATAGCGCGGCAGGTCGTAGAACAGGATGTAGCCTGTGCGGCCGCCGACCACGACGCCGACCGCTGCCCAGACGACGAAATCGTCGAGGTCTTCCGGCTTCATCGGCAGGATGCCCTGGAGCCACAGCCCGGTATTGGTCACCAGCCGCTTGGCATACCACCACGCAAACAGAATGCCGACGATATAGCCGACGCCGTACCAATGGATCGCCAGCGGTCCGATCTGGACGATGACGGGATCGATCTTCGGGAAAGACAGCGCGGCAAGCGGCAGAAGCAGGTAATCGCTCAAGATGGTCTCCGGGCGGGCATTCGGCGCGGACCATGCGGCAGGCTTTTGGCGCGGTCAAGGCACGCGGAACTTGCAATGTGCGCCGCTGGCCACTAGGTCATTTCGATCAAGCGAGGTTTTGCCATGTCGACCGGACCGAACCGCATTCTGGACGAATTCGCCAAGCTGGTGACCGATGCCGCCGGCGCCGCACAAGGGGTCAGGCGCGAGGTCGAGACCGCCGTCAAGGCGCAGGCCGAGCGGATGCTGAATTCCATGGATGTCGTGCAACGCGAGGAATTCGAGGCGGTGCGCGACATGGCCATCAAGGCGCGCGAAGAGAACGCCAGGCTCGCGACACGCATCGAGGCGCTGGAAGCACATCTCGCCGGCAAGACGGGAACGGCTGAAAAAAGCACCGCCACGGCCTCACCGAAACCGCGCACCAAAAAAAATCCTTAAACTTTTCCACAAAGCGCGATTCTGAAAAAGCGCTTTCGGCTGAATCGCTTAGGGCCGTTGCGTGAATCTGCACGGCAGCGGTTTCCACACGCGATTTGCGCAGCGCGAAAAATTGGGCTGGTCACGCGACTCCCGATCAATAGACTGAATTTGTTGCATGATTCGAAGCACGGATCGTGCGCCGGGCGTCGGGGTCGATCTGGGGTTGGTGCGTCGAGCAGTCAGTCCATGCCGTCCGAGTTCAAGAATTTTGTTCGTCGTGTGCCTTCACGGAGCGTGGCGGTGCTCCCCTCGAACGACAGAAAGCATTCCATGGAACTTCTCGAACTCGAATTTTCCCGCGAGATCCATCCGGTGGATGTCATCGAGCAGGTGGCGCACAACAATGACTGGTCGTTCGAGCGGGCTGGCGACGACGAGATATCGATCTCGGTGGCCGGAACCTGGACGGACTATCACGTTTCCTTCTCCTGGATGGAGGATTTCGAGGCCCTGCATCTCGCCTGCGCCTTCGACATCAAGGTGCCGGAGGCGCGCGCGCTCGAAGTGATGCGGCTTCTATCGCTCATCAACGAGCAGATGCTGTTCGGTCATTTCGACCTGTGGGAGCAGGAAGGCGCGATCATGTTCCGCCAGTCGCTTCTGCTTGCTGGCGGCGTGGAGCCATCCAGCCAGCAGGTCGAGGTTCTGCTGTCCTCGGCGCTCGAGGCCTGCGAATGCTATTTCCAGGCGTTCCAGTTCGTCGTCTGGTCCGGCACGTCGGCCAGGGATGCGCTGGCCGGCGTTCTTTTCGAAACGCACGGCAGCGCCTGAGTCAGCTATGAGTGCAGCAGACGGGCGCAAGCCGGAAATCAGCTTCGCGGATTTCGACAAGGTCGACATCCGCGCCGGCACCATTGTCGAGGCGGAGCCGTTTCCGGAAGCGCGTAAGCCGGCGATCAAGCTGAAGGTCGATTTCGGCCCGTCGATAGGCATCAAGAAGTCGTCGGCGCAGATCACCAAACACTACAAGCCCGAGCAACTCATAGGCCGGCAGGTTTTTGCGGTAGTGAATTTCCCGCCGCGCCAGATCGGCCCGTTCATGTCGGAAGTGCTGACGCTCGGCTTTCCCGACGAGGAGGGCGCGGTGGTGCTGGGTGCGATCGACCTGAAGGTGCCGAACGGCGGCCGGTTGTTTTAACCCTGGTCTGCTACGAGTTCTGGTTCGCGGATTGCATCCGTGGGCGAACTGCATTCGCTCGTGTTCCCGCTCCGGCAGCAAGCGCCTCTTGCACTGTCGTCATGAACATTTCCGCGCAGGTCTTCCAACTGTAGCGCAGGGCGCGCTGACGGGCCTCGCCGCGGTCGACGGCTAGCGCTGCCAGTGCTGCCTCGCGCAGGTCGTTGGACACGACGCCGCCGATCCCGTCGCCGACAATATCGATCGGTCCGGTGACGGGGTAGGCGGCGACAGGCGTGCCGCTCGCCAGCGCTTCGATAATGACGTTGCCGAAGGTGTCGGTCCGGCTCGGAAAGACGAAAACATCGGCCGAAGCATAGATTTCCGCCAGTTGCGGGCTCGGCTGGTGGCCAAGGAAATGGGCATCGGGATATTTCGCCTTCAGCCTTGCGAACTCAGGTCCGTCGCCGACGATGATCTTGCTGCCGGGAAGGTCGAGGTCGAGAAAGGCCGGAAGGTTCTTCTCGACCGCGACACGGCCGACGCACAGGAAGATCGGCCCGGGAAAGCCGGGATCACGGCGCTTCTCGGGTGTGAAATGGTCGATGTCGACGCCACGCGTCCAGGGCCTCAGCTTGTTGAAGCCTTTCTCCGCGAGGTCGTCGGCCAGGGACTGCGTCGCAACCAGCGTGCCTTGACCGGAATTGTGGAAGTTTCTCAGCCATCCATAGGCCCAGGATTCGGGAACCGGCAGGCGGGCGCTGAGATATTCCGGAAAACGGGTGTGATAGCTGGTGGTGAACGGCCGGCCACGCCTGCGACAGTAACGGCGCGCCATGAGGCCGAGCGGACCCTCGGTGACGATGTGGATATGGTCGGCGTCGGCCTTTTCGATGATGCGCGCAACGTTGTGCGGAGTCGTCAGGGCCAGCCTGATGTCCGGATAAGTCGGCATCGGCAAGGTACGGAAATGGTTCGGGGTCAGGAATTCCGTTTCGACGCCGAGCGATTTGAGCGTTTCCGACAGTCGCTCCAGCGTGTGGACCACGCCGTTGACCTGGGGTCTCCATGCGTCGGTGACCATCAATATGCGCATGACAACCGTCTCCCGCCGGATCGCCGCGCGAATCGCGAGGATTCAACGCTACATGGGCGCTGTTCATCATGCTTTCATGACGTGCGGATGAATGCGGCGTGACGGCGGGTCGCGGCAGGGTTCAGGTGTCCAAGCCTAGGCGGGAACCTTGATCAGTGCCCGCAGGCCGCCGAGCGGGCTGTCTTCGAGCGTGATGTCGCCGCCGTGGCTGCGCGCTATGTCCCTGGCGATGGACAGGCCAAGACCCGTTCCGCTGGCGTCGAGGTTGCGCGCCTCATCCAGCCGCACAAAGGGCTTGAAGACATCCTCGCGCTTGTTTTCCGGAATGCCGGGTCCATCGTCGTCGACCGTCACAATGAGCGCGCCCTTTCTGTGATCGGCCTTGATGTCGATGTTCTCGGCGTAACGGAACGCATTGCCGACGATATTGCTCAGAAGCCGGGCGAAAGCATTCGGCCGGACATGGACGTTCCGGTCGCCCTTGACAGTTGTTGTCAGTTTGCGGCCATGGAGCCTGGCCTCTTCTGCGAGCTTCTGGAAATAGGCTCCAAGATCGAATTCGCCGGCGTCTTCCGACGCTTCGCCGCGCGCAAAGTCCAGGTAGCCCTGCAGCATGGACTGCATGTCGTCGACATCCTGATTGAGCGCCTTGATATCCGCCTTGCTGCTGTTCAGCGCCAGTTGCAGCTTGAAGCGCGTCAGGATGGTGCGCAGGTCGTGGCTGACGCCGGTCAGCATGGCGGTGCGTTGCTCGATCTGGCGTTCGATGCGCTCGCGCATCTGCATGAAGGCGAAGCCTGCCCTGCGAACCTCCTCAGCGCCGCGCGGGCGGAAGTTCTGCGGCATCGGCCGGCCCTTGCCGAAGCTTTCGGCGGCTTCGGCCAACGCGAGGATCGGCCTGATCTGGTTTCGCAGGAACGGTATGGCGATCAGCAACAGGACCAGCGAGGTGCCAACCATCCAGATCAGGAAAATGTGCGTGTTCGAGGCATAGGCCTGGCTGCGCCGGACGAAGACGCGCAGCACCTTGTTCTCCAACTGGATGCGGACCTCAATGATGTTGGAATTGCCCACCGTATCGATCCAGAAGGGCCGGTTGATCTGGCGGGTTATCTCGGCCGACATCGTCTGGTCGAGAATGGAAAAGAAGGGCTTCGGACCCGGCGCGGGCAGGGGATCCGGCGGCAGCAGGTCGACCTTCATCTGCATGCGATCCTGCGCGATGCGAATGATATTGGCGTAGTCGGCGTCGTGCGGATAGGTCTCGATCAGGTCGATGACGGCCGCGATGTCGCGCGTCACGGCCTGGGACAGCCGCTGTGTCACGGTCTGCCAGTGCTTCTCCATGAAGACGAAGGCGATCACCGATTGCAGCAGGATCATCGGCGCGATGATGATGATGAGCGAACGGGCGTAGAGCCGCTTCGGCATATAGAGCGAGACGAGCCGCCAGAAGCGGCTCCAGTTGCGCGGCAGGCCTTTCATCGCACGCACGATGCGTGCGCCGAGGTCTGTCGGCTGCGGGCCTTGCAATTCGCTTGTCGCCATTGTCCTACCGTTCGCGGAAGGTGATCGCCGGACAGCGGTCGCCGTATTCTATTCCACGCTGAGGCGATACCCAATACCGCGAACGGTCTGGAGCCAGACCGGATTGGACGGATCGCGCTCGATCTTGCGGCGCAGGCGGTTGATCTGGACGTCGATGGTCCGCTCGCCGACCTCGGAATCGTCTCCGACGAGTTCGTGGCGCGGGATCGTTTCTCCGGCCCGGGCCGCGAAGATCGCAAGGATTTCCTGTTCGCGGTCGGTCAGCTTCAAGGCTTCGCCGCCACGCTTGAGCTCGCGCTTGGCGATTTGGAACGTATAGGGGCCGAAAACCAGTTGCTCCAACTTCGGCGTCGCCGTCGGCCCGCCGCGGCGCAGGATGCTGTTGATGCGCAGGATCAGCTCGCGGGGGTCGAAAGGCTTCGGCAGATAGTCATCGGCCCCGGCCTCCAGCCCGGTGATGCGGTTGTCCGTCTCGGAGAGTGCCGTCAGCATCAGAATCGGAACGTTCTTTTCGGTCCGAAGGGACCTGGTGAGGTCGACGCCGCTTTCGCCTGGCATCATGATGTCCAGCACGAGAAGGTCGAAATCGAGGCCGACAAGTTTTCGGCGCGCGTCTTCCGCGTTGCCCGCCACCGTAACCCGGAAGCCGTTTTCGGTGAGATACTGCTTCAGAAGGTTGCGGATACGGGTATCGTCATCGACCACGAGCAGATGGGGGGCATCGTCATCCGGCATTGACGGATGATCGGTCCGATCATTGCTTTCCATGGCTTTGTCCTGCATTTCAACCCACGTTCTTCGGCAAAATGTCGATCTGCGCCCTTAGTTCCGGATTGACCATAGCTTTGAGGAAGCGCTCGATCGAGTCCCGCTGCCCGGCACCAGCCTCTTTCAATGCCGCATGGATGCGGCGCGACTGTGGCCTTGCCAGCGCCAGGGCCAAGGCGCGGCCCTTGGCGGTGGGATAAAGTTCCCGCTGGCGACGATCCTTCGGACCCTGCAACTGGACGACGTGCCCGGTGTCGATCAACTCCTTCAGGACACGCGCCAGGGATTGCTTTGTGATCTTGAGGACGTCCAGAAGCTCGGCCACCGTCAGCCCCGGCCGGCGGTTGACGAAGTGAAGAACCCTGTGATGGGCGCGGCCGAATCCGTAGTCAGTGAGGATTTCGTCCGGATCGGAGGTGAAGTCGCGGTAGGCGAAGAAAAACAACTCTATGAGCGTGAAATCAATTCCGTCGTCGTCGGCTACCGCTGTTCTGATCGGCGTGGCAACTGCGTCGGTTCGGTCGGTCATGGGTTTCCTGTAGCACAAAATACGTCAGCATTATTGACGTATTTTTCGGGCAATGGTAATTTTCGACAAGCTTTAGGACCGATTGCGAACGAAAAGGCAAGCCGACACCGCTTTTTCGGGAACATCGTGAGGCCCTGTTTCGCTTCGCTCCTATGCCTGCACCAGCCGCCCACGCGACTGAATTGAAACCAGGAAGTGCGGGCTGCGCCCGCGGGAGGTTATGATGGCATCAGCAAGTTTCGACCAGCGGGAAGGCCTGATCTGGATGAACGGGGCGTTCGTGGAATGGGCCGACGCCAAGATTCACGTGCTCACGCACGGGCTTCACTACGCCAGCGCGGTGTTCGAGGGAGAACGGGTCTATGGCGGCGAAATCTTCAAGCTGAACGAGCATACGGAACGCCTGCATGAATCGGCCCGTATCCTTGGTTTCGACATTCCCTACTCGGTGGCGGAGCTCAACGACGCCTGCCGCGAACTGGTGCGCAGGCAGGGACTGCGGAACGCTTATGTGAGGCCGATCGCCTGGCGCGGCAGCGAACAACTGGGCGTGGCGGCGCAGGAGACGCGCATCAACTGCGCCGTCGCCGCCTGGGAATGGTCCAGCTATTTCGATCCAGCGCAGAAGCTGAAGGGTATCAGACTGTGCATGGCCGAGTATCGCCGTCCGGACCCGCTCACGGCACCGTCCAAATCGAAGGCAACCGGCCTTTACACGATCTGCACCATCTCCAAGCACGCGGCAGAAGCGAAAGGCTATGCAGATGCCATGATGCTGGATTGGCGCGGTCAGGTGGCAGAGGCGACGGGAGCGAATATCTTCTTCGTCAAGGATGGGCGACTTCATACCCCGAAGGCGGATTGCTTCCTGGACGGCATCACGCGCCGGACGATCCTGGAACTGGCTCGCGACCGCGGCATCGAGGTCCTGGAACGGGCTATCCTGCCGGAGGAGCTGGAAGGTTTCGAGCAATGTTTCCTGACGGGAACGGCGGCCGAAGTCACGCCTGTCGCAGAGATCGGTCCCTATCGATTCGTCGTGGGGCAAATCGCCCAAACTTTGATGAAGGATTACTACGCCGTTGTGCAGCCCAAGCGTGCGGTAGCGGCGGAGTAGCACAAACCGGCCAATTTTCGACATTTTAGGCGGCCTTTTGGCCGCCTGCTCTACTTGTCCACTTCTGTATTTGACTTTCGTCGAATTCAGCGTCTCATGTGTGCACCGGCCGGCTCGGCTGGTGGCTATGGAGGGACTAGTGAAATGGACATGAATACGCTTCTTCCGATCATCATTCAGATCATCACGGGTGTCATCGGTGGTCAGGCCGTCGGCGCTGCGATCAAGCAGGCGGCTATGGGTCAGCTTCCGAAGATTCTCAGCGGTGCTATCGGCGGCGTAGGTGGTGCGGCAATCCTCGGCAGTCTGCTTGGCGGCGGTGCTGGCGTCGATCCGTCTGCGGTTGCGGCGGCTACGGACGGCATCGGCAGCGCGCTGAACCTGAATAACATCGTTGGCGGCGCCGGCGGCGGCGCGATCCTGACCGGCATTGTCGGCGCGGTCATGAACGCGATGAAGAAATAATCTTTCGGATTTCCTTCCTGAAATGGGCGGCTTCGGCCGCCCATTTCGTTTGAACTGTGTACGATTGCGGCTCGGTGGACGCAGGGTTTCCCTCCGCCTACATCGGAAACGCGCAAACGAGAGGTTGTCATGGGTCAGCTCAACGCCGGTGTCGTTCCGGTCACGCTCTTCCAGCAGAATTGCACGATCCTGTTCGATCAGGACGAGAAGACTGGCGTCGTGGTCGATCCGGGTGGAGACCTCGACAGGATACTGCCGGTGTTGAAGGAAAACGGCATCGCGGTCGAGGCGATCTGGATCACGCACGGGCATATCGACCATGCCGGCGGCGCGATGGAGCTGAAGCGGCTTCTGGGTGTCGACATCATCGGGCCGCACAAGGCCGACACGTTTCTGCTGGATACGCTCGAGGCCGACGCCAAGCGTTATGGGGTGCAAGGCCCCATCTTCAATTGCGTGCCCGACCGCTTTCTGGTCGAGGGTGACACCGTTTCCTTCGGCGAGCACATGTTTGAAGTGCTGCATTGCCCCGGCCACTCGCCCGGCCATGTCGTCTTCTACAACCGGGCCGCCAAGTTCGCCCATGTCGGGGACGTGCTGTTCCGGGGCTCGATCGGGCGCACGGATTTCGAGGGCGGCAACCATGCCGACCTGATTCATTCCATCAAGGAGAAGCTGCTGCCGCTGGGAGACGATATCGGATTTCTGTGCGGACACGGGCCCGGCGGCCGCTTCGGCGAAGAACGCCGCACCAATCCGTTCCTAGTCTAGCTCCGAAGTCTCAAAAGAAAAGCGCCGCCTCGCGGCGACGCTCTTCAAACGAAACCCGACCTTGAAAGGGGTTGGATCGGTCAGTTGGCGACGCAGAAGTGCTGTGCGCCGTCATAGCCGGTAAAGGTGCCGCTGCGAGCATTGAAGCTGCGATAGCGGTCCGAGCAGTAGTCATACCATTCGGGGCTCCAGGGCTCGAGCGTGCCGGCATAGGAGGTCCGGTAATACTGGCGGACCGGCGCGCGGCGTACGACGTAGCGCGGCTCGTAGTAATCGACGCGGGGCTCGTAATAGTCGGGCGCAGGGCGGCTGAGGGCACTGCCGATCAGCGCGCCGGCGGCAAGGCCGACGACGCCGGCGGCAAGCGCGTCGCCGCCGCGATGCGAATGGTGATGGCGGCGCCAATCGCGGGCCTCAGCGGCCGACAGCGGTGCCAGGATCGTCGCGCCGACGGCGACGGAAAGAACGGCGGTTTTCAGAAATCGGTTCATCACATATCTCCTTCGTCCCAACAACGCCCGCTTGAAGCAGGCGGTTCCGGGTTGATGACGAGGACTATTATGAGACCGTGGCTGAACGGTGGCTGAACAAAAACCGCCGCGTAAAACATCCAGCGCCCGAAAGAGCCGTTCACATGCCCAATCGGTCCACGACCGGGCAGACGTTAAAACGGGCCGAAAGGCCGGCTCCGGATCGCCGCCGGGATCAGCCGATCGACAGGTTGACGGCCTTGGGGCCCTTGCCGCGCTTGTCCGGTTCGGTATCGAAAGTCACTTTCTGTCCATCCTCAAGGCCGGTAAGGCCCGAAGCCTGCACAGCGGAGATGTGGACAAAAACGTCCTTGGCCCCATCGTCCGGCGTGATGAAGCCGAAGCCTTTGGCGTGATTGAAGAATTTGACAGTGCCGGTCTGCGGCATGGGAAGCTCCTCTGATCCCATCGGTCCTGGTTTCTCGGGCCGGCAAATGCCCGAAGTGGAAATTTGTCCTTTATTTTAGCGCTATCGGCAAGAGAAAGTTTTTACGGCAGTTTTGCGCTCGCGGGCCCTTATGCGGGCGTTTCCCGAGCCCGGCTTCTGCGCAAAAAGGAAAGGGCGCGGCGAAAACGCCACGCCCTTCAAACTTTTGCAGTGACTTACGCTTTCTCAGGCAGCGCTCAGGTTCACGGCCTTGGGGCCCTTGCCCATGCGGTCCGGCTCGACGTCGAAGCTGACCTTCTGGCCATCGACGAGGGTGCGCATGCCGGAAGCCTCGATGGCGGAGATATGGACGAAGACGTCCTTCGCGCCGCCATCAGGCGTGATGAAGCCGAAGCCTTTAGTGGCATTGAAAAATTTGACGGTGCCGGTCTGGGCCATTGGGGAACTCCTTCACCCGTTCAGTCTTTGATCCCCGCCGCCGGCTGGCTCGGCGACTGGGCTCGGTGGTTTCCTTCGGCGATCATGCTTTCAAGCATGACTAAACCCCCCGCCGAAGAACGGGGCGTCAGAGATTCAGACTATCGGGGAAAGGGTCGTGCAAAACGTTCCAGTCTCCGGGTCACAAATGCCCGAACTGAAAAATATATCGCACGAAAACGTGATCGTTGCAAGAGATCGCCACGGGCCGCGAATTCAGTCGCGTTCCCACGTCGCGGGTCGGTTACGCCTGTGGGGGCGAAAGATCATCGGCCACAACGGCATAAGCGTAGGCACAGTGGCTGACCGCAGGCGGTTGCATTCGCCGGCAGAATGGGGAGGATCGGACCGTGGCGTGCCGTCAGCGCCGGGGACGGGGCAGTTTGGAGAGAGGTCATGAAACTGTTCGGCATCTTGTTTTCGCGGCATGGCGCGGCAGCGCTCGTTTTATCGATGCTGCTTGCCGCCTGTACGGTCGTCGTCGACGATGATGGTCCCCGTCCACGTCCGCCACGACCTGACCCGCAATACTGCACGCGCGAATACCAGCCGGTTTGCGCGCGGCGGGGCGGCGATCGCCAGACCTTCGCCAATGCATGCCTTGCCGACAGGGCCGGCTATCGCATCGTCAGACCGGGCCAGTGCAGGGATGGCGGCGGCGGGCCGGCTTTCTGCACACGTGAATATGCGCCCGTCTGCGCGACCCGACGCGGTTCGGTGCGCACCTTCCCGAATGCCTGCGAGGCACGCGCTGCGAACTGGCGTATTGTCGACAACGAACCCTGCTGACCGGGTCTGCAAGCGCCTCGACTCCGGGCCTATTCCGTTTGCATTGGGAATAGGCCCGCTGACTCAGCGGGTGGTTGACCATAAGCTGGCGACGGCTGCCGAACACCGCAGCCGTCGTCAGTTCAGAGGCTCATGAAACTCTCGAATCCGCCGAAAATCATGCGCTTGCCGTCGAATGGCATGGATTCCATATCCATCGACAGCCGCGGGTCCTCCATGACCTTCTTCATGATTTCGTCGCGATCCTTCCGCGATTTGTAGGTGATCCAGGAAAATATGACGACTTCGTCGTCCTTGGCCTGAACCGAGCGGGGAAACGAGGTCAGCTCGCCGTAGGGCACGTCGTCTCCGATGCATTCGACGTAGGACAACGCGCCATGCGACATCCAGACTTCTCCGCCGGTGCGCGCCATTGCCTTGTATTCCTCGAGCTTGTCCTTGGGCACGGCGAGGACAAAACCATCCACGTAAGGCATCTGAACCTCCCTATTTCGCTACGGGCGCGTTCATGGCCCAATGCACGCCGAAGGGGTCCTTCACCGCGCCCCAGCGGTCGCCCCAGAACATGACCTGCAGCGGCGTGGTGACTTCGCAGCCGGCGTCGACGGCGCGCTTGAACCAGTGTTCGATCTCGCCATCCTTCAGGTGAAGCTGGAGCGTGTAGCCGGCTGCCGGCTGATGCGGGTGGCCGTGTTCGGGAAACGGATCTCCGATCATCAGCGTCGAGCCGTTGACGTGCAGATGGATGTGCATGGTGCGGCCCTGCTCGTCGGGCGGATAGGCGAAGACCTGTTCGGCGCCGAACGCCTTTTGGTAAAATTCGGCCGCCTTGGTCGCGCCTTCCACCTCCAGATAGGGCGTCAGTCCGCCGAGCACCTGGGCTTGCTGCGGGGTCGAAACCTGATCGTTCATGGCAGTCCTCCTCATTTGAATTGACTGGGTTGCGTTCCAAGGACGGTCGGGAGGGCGTCCTGCCGACAGGCCTTGGGATTTTTTCTTTCCGCTGCGAAGGAAGCGTTTTGCGCCTCGCCAGCCGATGTCGCGTTCAGCGCCCGCTCAGCCGAAGATTTCGCGGCTGCCTTGCTTGTCGGCAATATCGGGCCAGCCGATGTCCTTGCGTACATCCACAGGCAGTGAGCGCAGGATGCGTTCGGTCCGGTAGCGGGCGCGGGTGGCCGAGTATTGGGTCGCGATGCGACCGATGGATGACAGGATCGACATGGTGCATTCTCCCTTGCTGGCGGCGGCAATCATCGCGCCGATGCACCAAGGACGGGCGAGGCAAGGCGCAGCCGACAAGGGTGAAAAAAATATTGGCACGGGAGCGGCTGCGGTCGGGAGACGCTATTTCTTTCCCTGCGGGTAGATCGTCTCGCCACGCTTCAGCATCTCGACGAAGGTGGCGATCTTTCTGCGGCGGCCGGCCTCGGTTTTCATGTTGTGCGTGCGGAACGCCAGCGCGAAGCGATTCTGCGCGCTCAGCCTCGCCAGCATCGCCTTCGCTTCGGGTTCGGCGTCGATCGCGGCCTGGAGATCGTCGGGAATCCTCATGTCCTTGCCGCTGGCATAAGCGCGGTCCCAGCGCCCGTCGGCCTTGGCGGCTTCGACCTGCCGCAGGCCATGCTCGGTCATGCGGCCTTCTTCGACAAGCCGCGCGACATTGTCGACGTTGATCTGGCTCCAGATGCTCTTCCGGCCACGCGGCGTGTAGCGCTGCAAGAAGCTCTTGTCGTCGTGTCCCTTGCGGATGGCGTCGATCCAGCCCCAGCACAAAGCGACATCGATGGCCTCCACCGGCGTGATGGATTGGAGGCCCGAATTCACCTTGTGGATTTTGATCCAGACTTCGTCTTCGTGGTCATGGTTTTCGCCAAGCCACGAATAGAACGCTTCAGCGTCGGCAAATTCATGAATTTTGGCAGGATCGACTTTGACCGGCGCCATGGACGAAGGCTCTCGCGATGGCTGGATTATCGTCCCGGCCGACCGGTCTTGCCGGGGCGGCGCTTCTGGCGGGCCTGGTCGGCCGGGTCTTCATAGGAGCCGATGCCGGACCGTTCGCGCACAACCGGTTTCACATCGTCCGGCTTGACCGGCTTCACGCCCTGCACCGGTTTTTCTGTGCGGCCCACGGTCATCTCGTCCAGCGTGTTCTTGCGGAAAAGCGATTGTTTTCTTTCGCTCACGCTGTCGCCGCTTTGCGGCTCGCTCCGCGAGGGCGCCGAACGATCGGCGACGGCCAGTCGACCGCTTGGGCTTCGCCCGGAATCGCCCGGCATGCCGTAGTCGGAGCCATGCGCTTCCTGCGCCGACTGCTTCTTGAACAGCGAACGGCCCACCGCCTTCGCAGGCGTGGCGAAATCGCCGGAGCGACCCATGTCCTCGAGCTTCGGCTTGGCGAATAGATTCGGGCGGGCCGCTTCCTCGGCACGGGCTGCGTCGAGGGCGCGGAAGCGCTCCTGTTCCTCAGCCGTCCGGTGTTTCGCGACACCCTTGTTGTGTTTGCCCTTCTCACGGCCTGAAACGGGGCTTTCCATGTCGGCATATTTGGCCAGCGGATCGTCGGAAATCGCCAGCTCCATCTCACGCAGACGCTTGATCTCGTCGCGGACGCGCGCTGCCTTCTCGAAGTCGAGGTTGGCTGCGGCGTCGCGCATCTGCCTGTCCAAAGCCTCCAGATGGGTTTTCAGATTGTTGCCCATCATGGCGCCGGCATCGTCGGTGAACTGTGAGATATCGGCGCGGACATGGTCCTTCTCGTAGACCGAGTCGAGGATGTCGGCGATGCGCGACTTGACGCTCTCCGGCGTGATGCCGTTGGCGGCGTTGTACTCCAGCTGCTTCTCACGGCGGCGGTTCGTTTCGGCCATCGCCCGTTCCATCGAACCGGTGATCTGGTCTGCGTAGAGGATGACCTTGCCGTCGACGTTGCGTGCCGCTCTACCGATCGTCTGGATCAGCGAGGTCTCGGAGCGCAGGAAACCTTCCTTGTCGGCGTCGAGGATGGCGACGAAACCGCACTCCGGAATATCGAGGCCCTCGCGCAAGAGGTTGATGCCGACCAGCACGTCGAAGGCGCCGAGGCGCAGATCGCGCAGGATCTCGATGCGCTCCAGCGTGTCGATGTCTGAGTGCATGTAGCGCACGCGGATGCCCTGCTCGTGCAGATATTCCGTCAGGTCCTCGGCCATGCGCTTGGTCAGCACGGTGCAGAGCGTGCGGTAGCCCTTGGCTGTCGTCTCGCGGATTTCGCCGACGACGTCATCCACCTGACTTTTGGCCGGGCGCACCTCGACCGGTGGGTCGATCAGGCCGGTAGGCCGAATGACCTGTTCGGCGAAGACGCCACCGGACTGCTCCATCTCCCAGTCGCCGGGTGTCGCCGACACGCCGATGGTCAGCGGGCGCATGGCGTCCCACTCCTCGAAGCGCAGCGGCCGGTTGTCCATGCAGGAGGGCAGGCGGAATCCGTATTCGGCGAGCGTCGCCTTGCGCCGGAAGTCGCCGCGATACATGCCGCCGATCTGCGGAATGGTGACGTGGCTTTCGTCGACGAAGACCAGCGCATTGTCGGGCACATATTCGAACAGGGTCGGCGGCGGCTCGCCTGGCGCGCGGCCGGTGAGATAGCGCGAATAGTTCTCGATGCCGGCGCAGGAGCCGGTGGCCTCAAGCATCTCCAGATCGAAGCGGGTGCGCTGTTCGAGCCGTTGAGCTTCCAGGAGACGACCAGCCTTTTCAAGTTCTTGCAGGCGATGCTGCAATTCCGACTTGATGGACTTGATGGCTTGATTCAATGTCGGCCGCGGCGTCACGTAGTGCGAGTTGGCGTAAATCTTGACGCTTTTCAGATCGCCGGTCTTGGCGCCGGTCAGCGGGTCGAATTCAGTGATGGCCTCGATCTCGTCGCCGAACAGCGAGATGCGCCATGCGCGGTCTTCCAGGTGGGCCGGGAAAATCTCGATTGTGTCGCCGCGCACGCGGAACGAGCCGCGGACGAAGTTGACGTCCTGTCGCTTGTATTGCTGGGCGACGAGGTCGGCGAGCAACTGGCGCTGGTCGAGCCGGTCGCCGATCTGCATCTGGAAGGTCATGGCCGTATAGGTCTCGACCGAGCCGATACCGTAGATGCAGGAAACCGAGGCGACGATGATGACATCGTCGCGTTCGAGCAGCGAGCGCGTGGCCGAATGGCGCATGCGGTCGATCTGTTCGTTGATCGAGGATTCCTTCTCGATATAGGTGTCGGTGCGTGGCACGTAGGCTTCGGGCTGGTAGTAGTCGTAGTACGAGACGAAATACTCGACCGCGTTTTCAGGGAAGAATTTCTTGAATTCGGAATAGAGCTGCGCGGCAAGCGTCTTGTTCGGCGCCAGGATCAGGGCGGGGCGCTGCGTTTCCTCGATCACCTTGGCCATGGTGAAGGTCTTGCCGGAACCGGTGACGCCAAGCAGCACCTGGGTGCGGTCGCTGTTCTCTATGCCCTCGACCAGATCCTTGATCGCCGTGGGCTGGTCGCCGGACGGCTTGAATTCCGTATCCATCCTGATGGCGATGCCGCCTTCCGACTTTTCGGGCCGGGCAGGGCGGTGCGGGGTCCAGAGCTGGCCGTCCTTGTGCAGCGGGTTGCCGCTCTCGATGAGTGCCGAGAGCGCGGCAACCGTGGCGGTCACGCCGCTGTTGTTGAGCGTTTCGGCGTCTTCGAGCGAAATATCGAGGCCGGCGACCGGATTGAGGCCGACTGCGGCGCGCTCCTTCGCCGACGCGGCGCCACCCATGGATGTGCCACGCGCGGTGCGGGTGGGGGAGGAACTTTTTTCCGGAACCTTCTTGCCTGTTTTACCCCCACCCCTCAGGGGGGGGGAGGATTCGGATGCGCTGACGCCAAGTTCCCCTCCCCCTTGAGGGGAGGGGTCAGGGGTGGGGGTATGATTTCCTTCCTTCTCCGCCTCGCGCGAAATCTGCTCGGCCCAATCCGATACCGAGCCGCTCAGAGGAGCGCCTGTGAATTCGGCCTGCGGAGCCTCGCCGAAGCCGTCCTTGTGCAGCGGTTCGGCCGCGTCAAGGAAATCAGCCAGCGGGCTGCGGTGTTTCGCCGTCGAAGCACGATCAGCGTTCGCCGGCGCGGACGGCGTTCTTTTCTCCGGGGTTTTGGCCATGGGCCGAATATGGGCAAAGTCCGCCAAAATATAAAGACCCCGGAGGCGGAAAGCCCGCCTTGGGGGTCGGCCGGTTGCGGCCTGCTGACATCAGGCTGTCAGGAGTGGGATCAGCGCGGACAAGGGAATCCGGGCGCGATCTTGCAGTTGCCGGGCCGCGGCGGACGCGGTTTGGGAGGACGCGGCCGGTGCGGCGGTCGATTCCAGTGAGGGGGCCTGTAGTGCGGCGGACGCACGACGATCCGCGGCTGGATGACGACAGCCGGCGGGCGGCCGACATAGTTGGTCAGGTAGTTCGCAGATACCCAGCCGCCGAGGCCGGCGCCGCGCACATTGCACCAATTGTCTTCGCAGCCGCGCAGGTCAACCCTGGTGCCGGCGGGCAACGTTCCGACTCGTGCATAGCCGGTCCCGGGCCCGGTGCGGACATTCACGTCGCCGGTGGTGCGGGCACTCGCCGCCATTGCCGGCGCGGCAAATGCGAGCCCTGCCAGCAGGGCGGCTACCGCCAAAAGTTTCCCAAGCATCTTCAGAATCCTCCGTGCCGCACTGAGAACAACGGAAGAATAACGCGTGCTCCGGCCGCATCACCAGTGCCGTCTGCCGGTATCGTATATGCCATGATAACGAAGACCGCCGATTTTTCGCTTTGCGAATGCGAACTTACCTTATTTCGACAGCACGTGGCGGCCGGCATTTCCAGTCCGGGCGGCAATATACGCCGATCCGCGACACGCCGGTAAAAATCGCTATCATGGCCGCCTGTACAGCGGGGGGTGCGATGGATACTGCGGATTTCATGCCTGACGCGGCGGTAATCGCCGCAATCAAGTCAGACCTCCAGGCTTACGAGGCGCGGCGCGCCACCGTTCAACGGCAGGTGCTTTGGCGTTTACCATTGTTCATAGGTTTGGTGCTGGTTGCGACCGTGCTGCTGGCGTGGCTCTTCAACAGCTTCGCCGATCCGTACGAGCAGTGGTTTTCGACACCGCATGTGTTTCTCTATATCGCCGGAATCGTCGCCGCGGTTTTCGCCTATTTTTTGGCAGTGAGACCTGCCAACGACCTGCGTCAATCGTTTCGTGACGGACTGCTGCCGGTCATCTTCGGCTTCATCGAGGACGTCAGCTACCGCCGCGGTGAGAAACCTTCTTCCTTCGACAGGCTGCCGGCAGAGACGATCGGTTCGTTCGATCGCGAGCATTTCGATGACACGATCTCGGGTCGGTATGAAGGATTTCCGTTCGAACTCTACGAGGCGCGCCTGACGCAAAAGGCGAGTAAAGCGGAGACCTCCATCTTCAACGGCGTCGTCATCGCTTTCGAAACCGTGAAGCCCTTTCCGGGCGTGCTGGTCGCGACACGCAGGACGAACAAGGTCATGGGTTTCTTCCGGGGCATTTTCGGCGGCCGGATGGAGGAAGTGCCGAGTGGGATACCGGCGCTGGACGAGGAATATGAATTCCGCACCGACAATGTGGAGGCGGCCCGCCCGCTGGTGACCGGACGGCTGGCCAAGGCGCTGCAATGGCTGGGCGAAACATGGCCCGACGAGCCGGCGCGTGTGGCGCTGAACGGGAACGAAGGGTTCCTGCTGCTGCCGCAGGACAAGAATTTCTTCGAACTGCCGGATATCGGCCAGCCGTTGGACTACAAGCTCCATGTCGAGCCGATGATAGCCGATCTTGCGTCATTGCTCGCGACGGCCTCGCTGGTGCGGAAGGCGGGAGAGGGCGGTGAAGGACCGACTTCGGTTCAGCCGTAGCGCAATTTCAGGCCGACGATGGTGGCGATGAACAGGAACGACACCGTGTTCGCCATGATCACCGGCAGCGAGCCGATGGCGACGCCGTAGACGATCCAGAGGAATACGCCCGAGGCCAGGGCAGCCGTAGTGATCAGGGAAATATCGCGGGCCTGGCGCTCGCGCAGGATTTTCATGATCTGCGGCAGCCAGGCAAAAGTGGTGATGCACGCGGCGACCGAGCCAACGACTTCGAAAAGGGGATGCAAGGCGGCAACTTTCTGAAAACGCACATTGTGCGGTGCGAGATATGCCAGATTTGCCGATGGCTGTGAAGCGGCATCGCGTCGCTGGCCCCGCAGGGCGAAAGCGGCCTTGGTCCAGGGATCTATCGCCAATTCGGACGGTCGATAGCCGTTGGTCGACAGGAGCTCTTGCCAGTGTTCGTGGATGGTCTGATCAGGCGGTCGCGGCGTAGGGCGCTGCGTCCCCAAAAACAGTCGGCGCCGGGATTTCTCCCAGCGCCTCCCTGTCAGATCAGGACTTGGTCGCGGCGGCAACGTCCCTAAAGATGTCGCGCCATGCCAGCCTTGATTTTGACGGTCCTGCCAGTCGCTGCCCGAAGACAACGTCCGTTCCAGACCACACCTGTCCCACCCTCACGGGCTTCCAAGTGCGCCACCGAAGGACTTGACCGGCCTTCATGGCTGCATCGGCCCGCCGTTGGCGTTCGCACGCTTTCCGCGGCCCCGTAGGTCTCGGCATCCTTCTCTTCCGGCGGCAAGCCGCCATCGATCCGGGCCGTACGGGCCTCAGGAGTTCCGCGTGGTCGTCTCGTCTTTCGACGGGGGCGATCCGTGGCCGCCTGAGATGGGTTAAACATAGGCCCGAACGGCTTGGAACGGAACCGCCGAGGGCCTGTGGATACCGGGGTTATCGGGCATATCCGGTGGCAAAGCCTGCTTTTTCGGCTAACAAGGCCGGTTCGCTCGGGCGGCGCATGGAAAGCGAGCATTCGGCTTGTCCGATAAGCCGGCGCACGCTTCAATGACAGGTGGATTCGAAACCGCGTGTCGGGAGGGCGCAGGTTTGAAGGTCGGGGTCATCCTCAATCCGGTCGCCGGCGGCGGCAGGCTCAAGCGGCACTGGGCGGAGGTGGCCGCCGGCCTGAAGCGGCATTTCGGCGAATTCGAACTGCGCGAGACCCAGGCTGAAGGCGATGCCGAGCGGCTGGCGCTGGAATTCGCCATCGAAGGATTCGATCTGGTGATCGCCGCCGGTGGCGATGGCACCGCCAGCGAAGTGGCGGATGGGCTGCTGCAGGCGCGTGACGAGGGTGCCGACGCCGTCGAGCTGGCGCTGCTGCCTTGCGGCACGGGAATAGATTTCGCGCGCGGCCTCGGACTGCCGCGCGACTTCGATGCGCTGCTGGAGCGCATCGCCACGGCGAAACCGCGCAAGGTCGATGCAGGGCGCATCTCCTATGTCGGCGACGACGGAGCGCTCGCCAGCCGCCATTTCATCAACATAGCGAGTCTTGGACTTTCCGGGGCCACCGACCGCGCGGTCAACGCCGACAAACGCAAGGGCCGCGTTTCCGCGAAGGCGCTGTTCTTCTGGCGAACAGTACAGCAGTTCGTCCGTTACCGGTTCCAGACAGTGCGCGTCGCCATCGATGGCCAGCCGCCCTTCGAGGCGCGCATCGCACTCGTCGCCGTCGCCAATGGCCGCTTCTTCGGCGGCGGGATGATGGTGGCGCCGGACGCCCTGCTCGATGACGGGGCGTTCGAGGTCGTCGTGCTTCGCGCCGCCAGCAAGCTGCGGCTGATCTGGGATTTACGGCTGGTCTATGGCGGGCGTCATCGCAACCATCCGGCGATCACTATTCTGCGCGGACGGAAAGTGACGGTCGAACCGGTGGGCGATGCGGATGCCGCGCTGGTCGATATAGACGGCGAGTCGCCGGGCCGAATTCCAGCCGTTTTCGAAATCCTGCCCGGCGCCCTGACGCTCAGATATTGATTCAAGCGGTTGCGGGATTGAGTCCGGCAATGTGGGTATGTCGTTGATTCAAATTACTGGTGCGTCCTTCGAGGCTCGCTCCGCTCGCACCTCGGGATGAGGACTATTGTGCGGGGAATAGCTCAGGCGTCAGCGTAAAAAGGTTGCGGAACAACGACCTCCCTCATCCTGAGGTGCGAGCGGAGCGAGCCTCGAGGGACGCACGGCTCTTCAAGGAAGCAGCGGGTCCTGCTTCATTTCCAGATGCAGTTCCTTGCCCGTCCAGGGATGCGCTTCGCACACCGCCTCGTCGAGCTCAACGCCCAGACCGGGCTCTTTCGATGGGATCACGTAGCCGTCCTGCCATTCGATCTTCTTCTTCAGAAGCCTGGCGTGGAAGCCGTCCCACTGCTTGAGGGATTCGAGGATCAGGAAGTTCGGCAGCGTCACCGCGAGCTGGATGTTCGCGGCGCCGACGATGGGCCCGCAATAGCAATGCGGCGCGACCTGGATGTGCCAAGCCTCGGCCATGGCGGCGATCTTCTTGGTTTCGAGGATGCCGCCCGAGCGGCCGAGGTTGGGCTGCAGGATGGCGGTGGCGCGTTGCTCGATGACGCGGGCGAACTCGAACTTCGTCGTCAGCCGCTCCCCGGTGGCGACCGGGATCGTCGTGCCTCGCGCCACTTCCGCCATCACTTCCGGCATGTCCGGCGGCACCGGCTCCTCGAACCAAAGAGGGTCGTAGGCCTCGATAGCCTTGGCCATGCGCAGCGCGCCCGACGCGGTGAACTGGCCGTGCGTGCCGAACAAAATGTCGGCTTTCGTGCCGACGGCTTCGCGGATCGCCTTCATCATGCGGGCCGACAGATCGATGTCGGTCAGCCGGGGCTGATGCCCATCATGGACCGTATAAGGCCCGGCAGGGTCCAGCTTCACGGCGGTGAAGCCCTGGGCGACATACGACGCCGCGCATTCGGCGGCCATGCCAGGGTCGTTGTAAACGTTTCTCGGCGCCACCTCGCCGGTATGGACGCTGCCGGTCTCGGGGTAGAGATAGGTATAGGTGCGCAGGCGTTCGTGCACCTGTCCACCCAGCAGCTTGTAAACAGGCTTTCCGGCTTCCTTGCCGATGATATCCCAGCAAGCGATCTCGAGGGCGGAAAAGCAGCCCATGGCCGAGATGTCGGGGCGTTGGCTAAAGCCGGAGGAATAACAGCGGCGAAACAGCGTCTCGATGTCGTGCGGATCACGGCCGATCAGGTAGCGCTCGGCCATATCCTCGATCATGCGGGCGGTGACATGGGCGGAGAAGGTCGCGCTATAGGCCTCGCCATAGCCGACGACGCCGGAATCCGTGGTGAGCTTGACGAAGATGAAATAGCGCCCGCCAATGCCGGGCGGCGGATTGCCGACGACCCAGGTTTTGATGTCGGTAATTTTCATGCCTGGTCCTCCAGCACCATTTCAGCGCCCTTCCAGCCGGTCATGATCGAGGCGGCGTTGGTGTTGCCCGAGATATTATCGGGAAAGATCGAGGCGTCGATGACACGCAAACCATCGAGCCCGTGTACTTTCAGCCTTGCGTCGACAACGGAGCGGGCTGGGTCCGGTCCCATGCGACAGGTGGATACGGGATGATATACGGTGCCGCAGCGCCGCCGGAAATCGGCGATCAACTCGTCGTCGGACTGGATCGACGGACCGGGCAACATCTCCTCCTCGATGAATTCGGCCATGGCCGGCATGGAGGCGATCCTGCGGACGAACTTCACCGCCGCCAGCATCTCGGCGACATCGGCCTCGGTGGAGAGCGCGTTCGCGACGATCCGTGGATGTTCGCAGGGGTTGGCCGAGCGGATCATGATCTCGCCGCGGCTGGAGGGGCGGCAGTTCGAAAGACCGATGGAAAAACCCGGCCAGGGATCAGGGGTCAGGATCGGGCGTTCGCCGTTCCGTGGAATGACGGTCGAGAACGCCTGGAAATAAAGCTGCATGTTGGGCAGCGGCAGCGCCGGATCGGTGCGGAAGAAGCCGCCGGCATTATTCATGGACAAGGAAAGCGGACCGGAGCGCAGCAGCAAATAGCGTGCCCCGACCCAGGCCTTGCCCCACCAAGGGCGCAGGATCTGGTTCAGCGTCGCCTGACGGCCCTTGAACGTGTAGTTGATGCCGACATGGTCCTGCAAATTGGCGCCGACATTGGCGTTGTCGCTGACCACCGGAATTCCGAGTTGCCGGAGCAGGAGCGCAGGCCCGACGCCGGAGAGTTGCAGAAGCTGCGGCGCGTTGACCGACCCGGCGGAGACGATGGTTTCCCGCGCTGCCCGAACGGTCCTTTTTTGTCCGTCCCGCAGATATTCGACGCCGACGGCGCGTGCGCCTTCGAACAGAATTCGCGTCGCCAGCGCGTTCGTCTCGACCCGCACATTGGCGCGTTTCATGGCGGGCCGCAGGAAGGCGCGGGCGGCGGACATGCGTCGGCCGCCTTTCGTGGAAATCTGGTAGATGCCGACGCCTTCCTGGCGCGCACCGTTGAAGTCGGGATTGAGCGGCAAGCCGGCCTGCTGCCCGGCGGCGAGGTAGCGTCTCGTCAGCGGATGGACGGCCGACGAACAATCGCTGACATGAAGCGGCCCGCCGGCGCCGCGCCATTCGTCCGCGCCAGCTTGATTGTCCTCAATGGCCTTGAAGGCGGGCAGAACGTCCTCATAGCCCCAACCGGGATTGCCGGCAGCCTTCCAGGCGTCGAAATCTTCCCTGGCGCCGCGCACCCAGACCATGGCGTTGATCGAACTCGATCCGCCCAGCACCTTGCCGCGCGGCCAGTGGTCGGCATTGCCGGCAAGTCCGGGATCGGGCTCCGTCCGGTAATTCCAGTTGACGACCGGGTCGTAGAAAGTCTTGCCATAGCCAAGCGGCATCTGGACGAAGAAGCGGCGGTCGCTGCCGCCGGCCTCCAGCACCAGGACGGAGAAGCGGCCGGAGGCTGAAAGCCGTTCGGCCACAACCGAGCCGGCGGAGCCGGAACCGACGACGATGAAATCATAGGTCTGCATGGCGGAAGAGTGCGCCCCAACGTCAGGCGCAGCCTAGACGCGGGCGGCGTTCGCGTCACCGCGGCTTCCGGCATGGCCTGTGAAAAAAGCGACCGGACGCCTTTGTCTTTGGCGTCCACCTGCGTTGACGCCCCTGAACCGTGACGCTACGCCTTGCAGCAGATTTGAAAGGAGCCGGGCATGGTGCATTACGCGGAGGGCAAGCCGCTGGGGGAGCTGACCTTACGGACGCTTGCCATGCCTTCGGATGCGAATGCGGCCGGCGACATTTTCGGCGGCTGGGTGATGGCGCAGATGGATCTCGCCTGCGGCATCCGCGCCGCCGAGAGGGCCAAGGGTCGTGTCGTGACAGCCGCGGTGAAGGAAATGTCCTTCGCGAAGCCGATGAAAATCGGCGACACACTGTGCATATATTCGCACATCGAACGCGTCGGGCGCACCTCGATGACCCTGAAGGTTGAAGCCTGGGCGCAGCGTTACCTTTCCGATCTGATGGAAAAAGTCACCCACGCGGACTTCGTCATGGTAGCCTTGGACAGCGACGGCAAACCCAAGGCCGTGCCGGCGGAATCCTGATCTCTCAGCCGTTCCGCCCGGCGTCGAAGCGTTGACGCGCCTCGTTGACGCGGGCGATGTTGTTGATCGCCCAGTCCGACAAGCCTTTGACCGGAAAGAGTAATTCCTTGCCGAGGGGCGTAAGCTCGTAGTCGACCCGTGGCGGGATAGTGGGAAAGACCGTGCGGGTCACGAAGCCGTCGCGCTCAAGCGTTCGCAGCGTCGTCGTCAGCATCTTCTGCGAAATGCCGCCGATCGCGTAGCGCAGTTCGTTGAAGCGCATCGGACCGCCGCCGAGCCGGCTGACCACCAGGACGGACCACTTGTCGCCGATGCGCTGCAGGATTTCGCTGACCGCGCGGCAGTCCTCGCTGGCATGCAGGTGCCTTGGTTTCAAAAAAGTGCCTCCTTGAAATCGGCAAATCCAGTCTCTCATATAGCGCAGGTATCCAATCGATACCATAAGTTTTCAAGGAGAGACCAATGTCCAAACCCAAGATCGCGATCGTTGTCGGCTCGACGCGCGCAGCCCGCTTCGCCGACAAGCCGGTCGAATGGATCGCCAAGATTGCCCGCCAGCACGCGGATATCGATGTCGAGATTGTCGATTTGCGCGATTTCCCCATGCCCTTCTTCGACGAGGTGGCATCGTCGGCCTGGGTGCCGTCGCAGAACGAGGTGGCGTTGCGCTGGCAAAAGAAGGTCGCCGAGTTCGACGGCTTCATCTTCACCGCTGCCGAATACAATCATGGCCCCACCGCCGTGCTGAAGAACGCCATCGACTACGCTGCCAACGAATGGAACAAGAAGCCGGCCGGCTTTGTCGGCTATGGTGGCGTTGGTGGCGCCCGCGCTGTCGAGCAGTTGCGCATGCACGCGGTGGAACTGCAGATGGCGCCGGTCAAGGCTGCCGTTCACATCACCTGGGGCGACTTCCTCGCGGTACGCGAAGGTGAGAAGAAGCTCGATGAGCTCGAGCATCTGAACCAGGCGGCGCAGGCGCTCATCAACGATGTCGCATGGTGGGCCAAGGCGTTGAAGAAGGCGCGCGAGGCTGACATCGCCGAAGAGGAAATCAAGGCGGCTTAAGCTTTGTGGCGGGAGGCGGCTGCCTCGCGCTGCAGAATCCTGCGAGAAACAGGGTGGGGCGGCCTTCGGGCCGCCCATTTTTCGTCTGTCGACGGTCTTGGCACCATCGGTCCTAGCGGGCGATTTCGCGATGTCCGCCGGGCAGTCGCGCTGCGATGACCTTGTCGATGCGGCGGCCGTCCATGTCGACAACCTCGAAGCGCCAGCCTTGCGCGTCGACCGTCTCGCCGGTGGACGGCAAATGGGCGAGATGCGACAGCACGTAACCGGCAACGGTTTCGTAGTCGCGGTTCTCGGGTAAATCGATGTTGAGGACATCACCCATCTCGTCGGCGGGCATATAGCCGGCGAGCAGCCAGGAGCCGTCCTCTCGCTGCACCGCGCTTTCGTTTTCATCGCCGGCATCGAGATCCGAACGAAAGACGCCGGTTATCGCTTCCAGTATGTCGGCAGGCGTGACGACGCCTTCGAAATGGCCGTATTCGTCATGGACGAGAGCCATGGGAACATCGGATTCCTTCAGCCGCGCCAGAACGTCGAGCGCGTCGGCCTGGTCATGGACGATGGGCGCGTTGCGCACATATTTGCGTGGATCGAGCGTGCGGCCGCCCAGCAGCGCAGCCAGCACGTCGCGCGTCTGCACCACGCCGATCATGGCGTCGACGCCGTCGCCGGCGGGCAGACGCGAATGCTGCGTTTCCATCAAGAGCTTGCGGATGGCGGCGTCGTCCGCCTGGAGGTTGATCCAGTCGACGTCGGTGCGCGGGGTCATGACGGCGCGCACGGCGCGGTCGCCCAGACGCATGACGCCGGCGATCATCCGCCGTTCGTCGGATTCGATGGTGCCGTGATGCTCGGCCTCGGCCACCAGCATCTTGATTTCCTCGTCGGTGACCTTTTCCTCGCTTTCGCCGCGCTGGCCAAGCAGCCACAGGACGAAGCGGCCTGAAATATCGAGCAGGAAGACGAGCGGCAAAGCCACTTTCGCGAGAATAGTCATCGCCGGCGCGACGCGCACCGCCACGCCTTCGGGGTCACGCAGCGCGATCTGCTTGGGCACCAGTTCGCCGACGATGAGCGAGCCGTAAGTGATGACGGCGACGACGATGCCGACGCCGAGCGGGTCGGCGAAACGCGAATTGAGGCCGGCATCGGTGAGGAAGGTCGCCAGCCGATCGCCGAGCGTGGCGCCTGAGAAAGCGCCGGAAAGCACGCCGACAAGGGTGATGCCGATCTGGACAGAGGACAGGAATTTGCCGGGATTGGAACCGAGCTTCAACGCGCTCGCCGCGCCGCGGACGCCGCGGTCGATCATGGCCTTGAGGCGGGCCGGCCGGGCGGAGACGATGGCAAGTTCGGACATCGCCAGAAGGCCGTTCACGCAGATGAGCACGACCACAATGGCTATTTCAATGTAAAGCATCGCCGTTCAATAGCATCAGGGATGCAAGGTCGAAAGGCGCGATTTGCATGTTGGTGAAAGACGCCGCCTCCCGTGCCAGCCGTCCACCAACGTCAGGCGTCAGGTCGCGGGCCGCAGCATCCCGACAGTCGCCTTGCCGTCGGTGAAGTAGATATCGCCGCCGCCGTTGCGACCGTTTTCGGTCGCGCCAACGCCTTCGATCTGCATGGTCGATTCCAGCATGCCGGCATCCGACAGGCTTTTGATGAGATAGTCGCGCTCCGCGTCCACATCCGGGCCGATATGATGTGTGACGGCGCCCGTATCGTGGCTGACGCCGACGCCCATGTCGAAGCTGGCGGAGCCAAGCCACATCAGTCGCCCGTCGCTGCCCATCTCAGCCGTACGCCACAGCCGTACATGGTGACGCCGGTCGGCGCTGCCGCCCACCGGTTGCTCGAAGGCAAGGTCCTGCGGACGGCCCTGGAAAAGCAGGCGGCTAACTGGCGCGTCTGGGTAAGGGCGGTCGAAAAGGACGCTTTCGCCGATCTCGATGGCCGTTTTCAGCGTCACGGCGTCGGCGGTATCCCATTTGGCGAGAGCAAAGGCGTGGAGCACCTCCTTCTCGGTGCCGACAAGGCCGACATTGATGGGATCGCCGGCGATACCCTGCGGCGTGCGCGTCACCATTCCGCCCTTGGACGCACTGGCACGGTCGCGCAGCGTCCACAGTTCTGGAGCGACGAAATAGGCGACGCCGAGATAAAGGCCGCAAAACAATGCGAACCAGTGGCCGGCGCGTCGTGCGAAGCTTCGTTCACCCATAACCCACCGTGAATAACCGGCGCGATCTTAGCTACGGTCGACGGGCGCCGCTACCGGCAGGCGCGGTAGCCGTTCTTGCGGCTCTTGATGTCGAAATGGAAGTGATTGCGGTGGTCGTAATTGTAGCCCGGGCCGAGGACCGTGGTGAAATATTCGCAGCCGTCGGCGCGTACCGTGTCGAGGAAGCCGCGGGCGCGGAAGGAGAAGAACCCCTGTTTGCGCACGTCGATGTCCTTGCCGTTGTTCAGCTCGATGCTCATGACATCGAGCGCGTTGCCTTTGCCGTGTTCGGAAAGAACGCCTTCGCCGGCGATCTTGCGGCACGAATAGCTCGATCCCTGGTGAATCGCCTTGACCCCGGACATGTAGCGCCAGCGGGCGGCCGGGACGAGTTCGCGCTTCGACCATGCCGCGAAGGTGGCGGCCATGTTGCAGGTCAGCGTGGCCGCCGGCTTCATAGCGATGCTGCCGATCGACGACACCTTGACCGGGTAGGCGATACCGCACTGGCCGCCGTCGCTGATAGGGGCGAGATCGGCGTAGGAAACGCCGAGTCGCCGCAGTTCCTGACGGCATTCGATCTCTTCCGCCGGCATCTGCTCGGCCGGCGAGGACATCGGTTCGTCCATGCGGGGATAGGCCGCTGTCGTCAGATACGGGTCCGACGGCACCAGCTTCTGCATCCCGGTATAGGTGGAGACCGCGGCCGTCTGCGTGCCGACATCGACTGCCGGCTGGAGCGCGAAGACATCGCCCGTGTTGCAGGCCGACAATGCGGCAAGGGCAAGCAAGCCGCCGGAGAGGGCGACGGTAGGTGTGCGGGAGCTTTGCCGGCGCGGACCGGCGGCCTTTGCGGTACGAAGGCTGGCTGCCATCGGACTGTCCCCTGTCCCTCGAAGAAACAGAGTTTAGTGTCTAACAGTAAAGGAAAAATCAGCGCCGGCGTTTACGGCTGCGGCCAAATTGAGGCGGCGGACCGCACTACCGAACCAGGACAGCCGAAACTACTGACAGAAGGTGCCGCCGTTGCGGCGCGGTTCGAGATCGAAGTGGAAGTGCAAGGCGTGGTCCGGGTCGCTGCCGGGGCCAAGCACGGTCTTGAACGGCCCACATGCGGCCTTGCGTACAGCTTGGAGGAACTTCTCCTGCTTTTCCGGCAGAGCGGGTTTCACATCCACCTCCGTCCCGTCGGCAAGGATGAAACGGGCTATGTCCAGCGCATTGCCGAAAGCGTGTTCGGAAATCTTCTGGCCGTTGTGGCGCGGACGACAGACATAGGCCGATGCCTGATTGATCGACTTGATTTCGGAGCCCAACCGCGCCTTAGCGGCCGGCGAAGCGATATCCGTCATGAAGCGGGCCGCGGCTTCCGCCATGCTGCAGTTCAACTCGGCCCCGGGAGCAATGGCGATTGTCCTGGTCAGCTTCTTCAGTATCAGCGGGTAGGGGATCGAGCAACCCACATCGCCGTCATGCTCGGCCTTGCGGTTCTCGAACTCGGCGCCCAGCGCCTGCAGCCGGCGGCGACAGGCGATTTCCTCGGCAGGCAGCTTCTCCTGCGGGACGATGTCGACACGGGGATCGGACGGACGTTTCGGCTTTGCCGCGTCGTCCACTGGTTTGGGCTTGCCGGCCTCCGCGGGGCTCTCGGGCTGCTGTGTAGGAGCCGGCTTTCCTTCCGTTGCCGCCGGTTTTTCAGGCGGCCTGGGCGCCGTCGCGGGCGGCTGCGGCTGTTCGGATTTTTCCGCCTTGTCTTCATCCTTCGCATCCGGCGAATTTGGCGCGTCTTCCGGTTTCTTCTCAGGCACCGGCGGCTTCCGTGGAGGCTCGGCATCCCGCTCCAGCTCGGGGAGAGGAGCGGTTCGCGGCAATTCCGGAGCTGTCGCTTCTTGCGATTTCGCCAGAATTGGACTGGCGGCCAGCAGGACTGCGAGCGATGCCGATCCGACAATTTGAGAAAATCTGCCTGCCCTCATGAGCGCCTAAACGGTGGCGACGCAGCGAGGTTGCCTTGCACGGGCGTACGGCCAATCACAAAGGGTAACGGTGCTGTCACGAGGCGGAAGGCTTCGCCTGTCGTGCCGGCGTCAGGCGCCGATGGATTCCAGCCCATCTTCCAGCCAGTCCGCCAGCATCGGCATGCCGAGCAGATATTTCGCCGTGCGCTTGCCGGCTCTTTCGCGCGCGGCTGCGACGGCGTCCGTCCATTCCGACGCTTCGTAGTCGCCGCGGCCGATCCAGGCCAGTGCTATGAGATCGGCGGCCTCGTCGACGTTGAGGTCGGCGATCAGCTCGCGCAATTCGGTCTCGGTCAGGTTCTCGCTTTCCTCTTCGGCCAGACCGTCATGATGGTGATTGTCGCTGCGGTCTCCGTCGTACTCGACCTCATGCTCGGCGCCGTCGGCATAGTCCTCGTTGACGGCGGCATTGAGCGCCTTCGCTTTTTCGATGAACAGGCGAACGGTGTCGGGGCCGATCGATAGCTCCCATTCCCTGTCCTCGTGCCGCTTCACAGGCGATCCCTCCGTTCGCACCCTCGAATGATAACGGATTTGATGGGGCTGTCACGCCATGCGGCGCCGTGGCAATTGACAGACGCCACGGCTGGCCTGAAATGGCGGTTCCCTCCCTTGGACCTCACCCGATGATGACCATTCTATCCTCGCCCAGGATACTTCCTGTCCTGATGCTGATCGCCTCCAACGTCTTCATGACCTTTGCCTGGTACGGCCATCTGAAGTTCAAGGCCTCGCCGATCTGGCTGGCAGTGATCGCCAGCTGGATGATCGCGTTCTTCGAGTACTGGCTGGCGGTCCCGGCCAACCGCATCGGCAGCCAGATCTATTCGGCGGCTGAACTCAAGACCATGCAGGAAGTTATCACCCTGTCGGTTTTTGCGGTGTTTTCAGTGTTTTACCTGAAGGAAGCTCTCACACTGAATCATGTTCTCGGCTTCGCCCTGATCGCCGGCGGCGCGGCGCTTATCTTCCGCGGCTAGGCCTGGATTTTTCCGGGATGAATTTTGCCTTCCGCGGCGTTAGTCTCTTGTCGTCTTGCGGAGGAGAACTTCGATGCACAAAAGATTCCCGGTTTATGTGATGTCCGCTGTGGTCGCGCTGGCAATGCCGGCCTATGCGGCTGGCGATGGCGGCAGCAGCGGCGCCAGCGCGCCGACCTGTCCCAAGGGCGAAGTCTATGACGATGCCCAGAAGAAATGCGTCGCGCCCAAACAGGGTATGCTGAAGGACGACAATATTTACGAGCAGGGCCGGGCGCTCGCCATGGCCGGGCGCTACGACGAAGCGATCGCTGTGCTCAGTCTGGCCGCCGACAAGACCGACCCGCGCGTCCTCAACTATCTCGGCTATTCGCATCGCAAGTCCGGCCGCGTCACAGTCGGTCTGGGATATTACGAAGAAGCGCTGCGGAACGATCCGGGCTACACGCTGGTGCGCGAATATATGGGCGAGGCGCATCTGCAACTCGGCAATCTCGCGGCGGCGCGCGAGCAGCTTGCCGAGATCGAGAAGCGGGCCGGCAAGGAGTCGCGCGAATACGGGATGCTTTCGGAGCAGATCGACCGCTTCGTGCGAAGCTGACCCGAGGTCATCCAACCGAACGTGACGGCCCTGCGCGGCCGTCCTGTTTTTGGCATGTCGAAAGCCGTTTGCAATTTTTGTCGTGAAAAACGCGCAGAGCTTGCTATATTTCATGAATCCGAGGTGAGACGGTTCCGTCAGTCCCAAGCTGCCGGGCCGTTTTCTTTTTATACCCAGAGAAAGGGCCATCCCCGAAAAGCGGGGCTGGCGGCACGAAAGGCTAGGCTATGAACAAGGTGCCGATGACAGGCGACGGATTTGCTGCGCTGAAGGAAGAACTGCGCTGGCGCCAGCAGGAAGAGCGGCCCCGCATTATCGAGGCGATTTCCGAGGCCCGTTCGCATGGCGACCTTTCCGAAAATGCCGAATACCATGCCGCCAAGGAGTCCCAGAGCCTGAATGAGGGGCGTGTCGGCGAGCTGGAAGACCTGATTGCGCGCGCCGAGGTGATCGACGTTTCGAAGCTGTCCGGCGAAAAGGTCAAGTTCGGCGCCACCGTCGTGCTCGTCGACGAAGACACCGAGGAGAAGAAGACCTACAAGATCGTCGGCGACCAGGAAGCCGACGTGAAGTCCGGCCGCATCTCGATCTCGTCGCCCATCGCGCGCGCGCTGATCGGCAAGGAAGTCGGCGACGCCATCGAGGTCAACGCGCCCGGCGGCGCGCGCGGTTACGAGATCGTGCGGGTCCAGTTCATCTGATTGGCCGACGGCCGGAGCGGTCGTAGCTATGGCGAGGGGGGCTTATCTCGATCCCGACGAAGTCGAGGTGATCGCGCCGAATTTCAAGCGGCGGCTTTCCGGCGTCACCTCGACCATCATCCAGCTCGTGCCGATGCAGCGCAGCATGGGCCTCGGCATCGTTGTGTTGGGCCCGGGCCTGCCTGCCGGTCTTCCACGGATGCGGCATCGCGACCTGTGGAAGCTGTGGCGCCGGCTGCCGGACGGCAGGCCGCGCGTATGGCACGCGCGGCGTAACGTCGAGATGCTGGGCGGGCTGGTGCTGCGGTCGCTTGGCGCGCCGCTCAAGCTGGTCTTCACGTCCGCCTCGCAACGGCAGCACAAGGCGTGGACGCGCTTCCTCATCCGCCGAATGGATCACGTCATCGCCACCAGTCGCAGGACAGCGGCCTATCTCACTGTGCCCAACTCCGTCGTCATGCACGGCATAGACACGGCCAGATTCTTGCCCCCGGACGACCTCGTGGCAGCAAAGACGGGGCTCGGGCTCGATCCCGCGCAACACTATGCCGGCTGCTTCGGCCGGGTCCGGCACCAGAAGGGCACCGACGTGTTCGTCGATGCGATGATTGCGCTTCTGCCGGCCAATCCAGATTGGTCCGCCATTGTGGCAGGCCGCGCCACGGCGCAGCATGAGGCTTTCGAACGCGATCTGAAAGGGCGCGTGGCAGCCGCCGGATTGCAGGACCGCATCCTGTTCGTGGGTGAGCACAAGGACATCCAGCGCTGGTATCAGGCTCTGTCGCTGTTCGTCGCGCCGCAGCGCTGGGAAGGGTTCGGCCTCACGCCGCTGGAAGCGATGGCTACAGGCGTGCCGGTCGTGGCCACCGATGTCGGGGCGTTTCCCGAACTGGTGGAAGACGGGACGACAGGCACGATCGTCGCGCGCGGGGATGTCCGGGCGATGGCGGAGGCGGCGGGGGGATATATGGCGGATTTACCGAGGCGGCAGGCCGTAGCTGAAGCCTGCCTTGCGCACGCTCGTGAACGGTTTCCGATTAAAGAGGAGGCTTCGAATCTATTGGCTGTCTACAGAGCCGTCGCCGGGTCATCTGTCGGCAACTGACGGGGTGTCCTTTTTTGTCCAACCGGAAAGGTATTTTTTCTGGAATCGTTTCAGCTGTCCCAATTTGTAAAACAACCTGTCTGAGAGATTCATCTGGCTTTTGAGGAAAAGCTTCTTTCCGTTAAGGTGCCGAATGGTCTTGGGGTATCCAAGTGGGCCATAGCAAGCGCCCCGGGCGATTTCTGCCGTCAGCTCCCGTTCTATCCCGAGCGAGCCTTGACCTGCATCCCGCAGTAGAATGGGCAACGCGACATTCTTGTAGAACGATGTTCGAATGAAATGCGGATTGTTGGAAATCACATTGTCGCGGCAATAGCTGAAGCCATTCTTTTCCCGTTCTTCCACCTTCAGCACCATCCCGGCAATCAGGCCGTTCTTGCGCTTGTTGAACCGGAAGTAAGGCAAATCCTCAGCCTCCATTAAGGAGACGATTTCTCCGGCCGAGTGCTTGATGAGACGCCTCACAAATGACCAATCATGTTCCATTTGGAGGACAAAAGGCGCTTGGGCGGCCTGGATCGATCTGACATAGCCGTCCCAAAGACCATCGGTCTCGATGATTTCGACCTCGATATTTTTTCTTTGCATGAAGTCCTGCAGCAGATCCGCATATCGGGGCGCGGACGCTCGAAAGGGATGAGGATGCATATAGACGCGATGTTTGGAAAAGGATTTCAGCCTAAATGTTCTGTCAACGGATTCGATTGTCTCGAATATCGGGATACGCCTCGGATCCTCGGTAACAATATTTGTGAAGAAATTCAGCTCGATATCGCGCATGGTTTTCAGGTTCTACGGTTTCTGAAAAGACAGCTCACCCTACCTATATTCCAATCAACGATCTCAAACCCGGCGCTGGCCATTATATTCAGGACCGGCACCAGTGTGCTTTCCTTGCTGATCCCACGTTCAAAGCCACAATCCACTGTAACGAAGCGGGTTGCTTTCAAAGTTTCCGTCGATCCGTGCAGAATTTCCGGTTCAGCGCCTTCGGCTTCGATCTTCAGAACGGCAATTTTCTTCAAGCCTTTTTCCGACGCCACGCTATCCAGACTTCTGACCGGAATTTTCGACGTCGCCACATGATCTTCCGTTTCAAACAGGGAGCTGTCCCCGGTAGAAGGCTTGGAGTAGAAGGTCAGTTCTCCGTCATGTGACCAGAGGCCAAACCTGTTGGTTTTGCGCTCGCCGCTGAAGTTGTTGAGATCGCAACAATCGGCTTCAAGGGTTTCAGGCTCGAATGCGTGGTACTCAAGCCCGCGGGCTCTGCTGTACAGGCCCAGTTCGCCGACATTGGCTCCACAATCCACGAACGCACCATGTAGATCGTCCGGCAGGCGATGCAGAAGATAAGCCATTGACAGCCGCTCAATCCGGTTCGCTATTCCGTGCTTGTATAGCCAAAGACGATTCCTGCGGCAGATGTATATCTCGTCCCTGCCGTCGGAAACGGACATTATTTTCCCGTTCTCCTTGATACCAATCCGGTGCTTGTGGCCTTTCAGGGCGTTCACGCGATTGGCCAACGGGATATAGGTTTGGTCGGACATCCGCTCGATCATGGATCTGCGAAAATCTTTGAGTATCTTTACCACGAAGACCTCGACCAGGAGAGTGGGCAGTGTTCTTGCCCGCTTAAAGCCTGTCTCACTTCAAATTAATAGAGCTTGATCGCGTTTCGATCCAGAAAATCAATCATTTTTCTGTCTTCAACCTGATCCGCCTCAATATTTTCCACGGCTGTTGTTACCCTGTGAATATAACGCTGCCGAGAGGCTGGGGACGCCGGGCCCCGCTCCAGTTTTTGTTTCAACTCTTCCTTGGATTTTGTGTAGTAATGATTGAGTCGAAGAAATTTTTCGGAGTAGAAGGAAGAGTTTTTTCGATCACGTAGCGTGAATACGCCACCGGCATCGTTCGATGTTCTGTCGCCATATTCCGTTGTCATAAAATGATGGACGCTGACCTCTGAGACGGCACATGGATCAACGATGCACTTGAAGTTGGATGCATTTTTCAACCGGCTCATCGGGTCGGCGGCGCGCATGGTGTAGTTTCGGGTCACGGGTCCGAATGGACGCGTGGCACGCCCGCTTGTGCCGAACATGTGCCACGGCAACGAAATATTCGGGAAGCCGTTTGCTCCTTTGAGCGCCTCTTCGACCGTGGTGCCACTAGTCGGAAGAAGAAATTCATCGACGTCGATGAACGCCATCCATCGAAAGGCCTGACCGAAATTCAGGATGGCGTGGGAAAAGGCGACCACCTGACTGTTGATCAGGTCGCCGCTTCGCACGTCCCGGAGTCCGAAAACCCATGGGATCAGCGTTAGTTTTTCTGCGGGCAGGATGGTGCGCAGGATCTCAACTGTGCGGTCCGTCGAACCATTCTCATAGATTATAAAGTGCCTTATGCCGACAGCGAGGTGGTAAAGCACCCACTCGGCAATATAGCTCTCCTCATTCTTTATGTGGCTGACGATTGCGATTCCCTGGCGGTCAGCCAACGGTGTGGGTGGATTGATTTCCACCCGCTTGGTGAAGGGGGGCTTGTTGCCGAAGAGACGCAAAACTGTGGTTCCTTATCGGGGGGCCGGTGAAAGGCGATCGTCATATGGCACGCCGATTGTCGATAAAGAAGAGACGGGGGAATAGTTCAGCAGAGCTATGCCGCGCTCGTCGCATTCCTGCCTGGCAATCGCAAAGGCCTTGAGAATTCTCTGTTCAGCCTGCGAAATCCCCGAATTTGCCGCGTTCTGGTTTGTTTCGTAAAATCTGGGTTCGCTTGCATTGGCAAGATCAAGGCCGGCCAAGCCTATCGACCCCGGCTTGCAATCGAGTGCGATCTGTATGGCGGTCGTCGCTACCGAGCCGCCGGCGAACAGTCCCAGCCGAGGCGCGAGGGACAGTGCGCTGGAGTCCAGCCAACGCAGGAACGGCAAGGTCTCCAATTCCTGCAGCGTCGGCTGCGGCTTTCTGTACGGCTTTTGCAGAAAATCCAGATGTATGACGCGTTGGGTGGAGAGCCAGCCGGGGTCGATTTCGCAGATGGCGCGGATCGTTCCGGTTGAAAAGAGGCAGCATGTCTGCGGCGGAACGAGTTTTTCCATGCCCGCGAAATGACGCCAGACGAATCTTTCATCCTCGACGAGGACCGCATGGCAAGATCGCAGCCGGTCGCTAAGGAGGTGAATGGCTCCGTTCAACAAGAGAGCTGAACTGTCCGGAATGGCCGAAAAGTCCTGCCCGGCGATAGATGGGCCGGAGCCGACAATCGTCAGTTCGGCCTGTCCTCTGCCCAAGGCGTCCAGCGTAAGCAGCGGTGCGACCCGCTTGCCCTTATAGACGATTTCGCCCGGCTGTCCTTCCGTGGCCGAGTTCAGCTGAAGGCTGGGCCACCAATCCTGCGCGTGTGATCGTCGACCGCCCAGCAGCTCGAAGAAAAGCTTCACAAAATATCTTCGAACTGGCCTGTGGAGTCTGTCGGTCAAATGCGGCGCTCGCCGGAAAAAACGGGTTTGACGATCTGTCTGGAGATCGGCGGAGATTGTCGGACAGCGCCTACACCTTCCGGGCCGCCATCTCAACCTGTTCCAGATTCAAATCGCCACCAGCCCCTCGTCCTTGACCCGGCGGATGGTCAGGGCGGTCCGCACCGTGTCGACATTCGGGGCCGATGCCAGTTCCTCCACCACGAAGTTCTGGAAGCTGGCGAGGTCGCGCGTGACGCAGTGGAGGAGGAAGTCGGATTCGCCCGACACCATCCAGGCGTCGCGGACGATCGGCCAGGCGCGCGTCCGCTCCGCGAAGGTCCTGAGTTCCGCGTCCGACTGATGATTGAGGCCGACCAGGCAGAACGCAACGACATCCATGCCCAGCGCCGGGGCATTCAGCAACGCCCTGTATTTGCGGATGACGCCGGTTTCCTCCAGCCGCCGGACGCGCCTCAGGCAGGGCGGCGCTGAAATGCCGACGCGGCGCGACAGTTCCACATTGGTCATGCGCCCGTCGTCCTGCAGTTCCTTGAGGATCATCCAGTCGATGGCGTCGAGGTCAGCCCGGACAGGCATAGGCGTTTTCCGCTGAGGGTAGGTTTGGTTTTATTAAACGAGTTTTGCCGCTGCGCCAGCCCGCCGCGGGCACAATTCGAACGGATGGCCGATACACTTTCCGTTTCGGCGGCAGCTTTCCGGGGACACTTTCCAACTGTCCTTGCTGGGTGCGCGGCCAGCACTTACATTACGCCAGCATCGATCCCAACGGCGCCGCGGCGGCGCTTCTGCAAAGGCTGTTTCATGACGGTAAAGCACGCCCCTGTCCTGATCATCGGTTCCGGCCCGGCGGGTTACACGGCTGCGATCTACGCCGCTCGCGCCATGCTGAAGCCGATGCTTGTCGCCGGCCTGCAGCAGGGCGGCCAGTTGATGATCACCACCGATGTCGAGAACTATCCCGGTTTCGCCGATCCCATACAGGGGCCCTGGCTGATGGGCGAGATGCTCAAGCAGGCCGAGCATGTCGGCACCGATATCGTCAACGATATCATCACCGAGGTGGACCTGAACGTCCGCCCCTTCGTCGCCAAGGGCGATTCCGGCACGGTCTATACAGCGGATGCGCTCATCATCGCCACCGGTGCTCAGGCCAAATGGCTCGGCATCCCGTCCGAACAGACCTTCATGGGCTTCGGCGTTTCGGCCTGCGCGACCTGCGACGGCTTCTTCTACCGCGGCAAGGATGTCGCGGTCGTCGGCGGCGGCAATTCCGCCGTCGAGGAGGCGCTCTACCTGTCCAATCTGGCGAGGACCGTCACCGTCATCCATCGCCGCGGCGATTTCCGCGCCGAGCGCATCCTGCGCGAAAGACTGCTGGCCAAGGACAACGTCAAGGTCATCTGGGACACGGTGGTCGACGAGATAACGGGCCGGCCCGGCAAGACGCCGCTGCCGCCTTCGGTCGAAGGACTGAGGCTGAAGAACGTTTCAACCGGCCAGGAATCCAACCTGAAGGTCGACGGCGTGTTCGTCGCGATCGGCCACGCCCCTGCGGTCGAACTGTTTGTCGGCAAGCTCAAGCAGAAACCGAACGGCTATCTGTGGACCGCGCCGGATTCGACGCGCACCGACGTGCCGGGTGTGTTCGCGGCCGGCGACGTGACGGACGACATTTACCGGCAGGCGGTGACGGCGGCGGGGATGGGCTGTATGGCTGCGCTTGAGGCGGAAAAATATCTGGCCGGGATAGAGGTGCATCGGGAAGCGGCGGAATAAGCCGTAAAAATACCTAAAGTTGTTGTTCAAACGCCAACCAGACGAGGGGAATCATGGCGTTGGATTGGGACAAGCTCCGCGTGTTTCACGCAGCGGCTGAGGCTGGGTCGTTTACCCATGCCGCTGAGACACTGCACCTGTCGCAGTCCGCGATCTCGCGGCAGGTAAGCGCACTCGAGCACGATGTCGGCGTTCCCCTGTTCAATCGTCACGCCCGCGGCCTTGTGCTGACCGAACAGGGCGAAATGCTTTTTCGCACCGCGCACGACGTGCTGATGAAGCTCGAGTCGATCAAGTCCCAGCTGCTTGAAACCAAGGATCGCCCCTCCGGCGTCCTGCGCGTGACGACGACCGTGGGCCTGGGAACAGGATGGCTGACCGAACGGGCCAAGGAATTCCTCGACCTTTTCCCGGAGATCAATCTTCAACTGGTGCTGACGAACGAGGAACTCGACCTGACGATGCGGCAAGCGGACTGCGCCGTGCGGCTTCGTGCGCCGCAGCAGCCCGATCTTATCCAGCGGCGCCTGTTTACCGTGCATCTGCACGTCTTCGCAGCGCCGTCCTATCTCGACAAGCACGGCGTGCCCAAATCGGTGGCCGATCTCGACGGGCACCGCATCGTCACGTTCGGCGAGCCCGTCCCTTCCTATCTCGCCGGGCTCAATGCGCTCGAAACCGTCGGCCGCCCCGACGGCGACAAGCGTCCCGCGGTTCTGCAGATCAACGACCTCATGTCGGTGCGGCGCGCCGTCCGGCGCGGCGTCGGCATCGCCATGCTGCCCGGCTATATGGCGGACAAGGATTCGGGGCTGGTCCCGATCCTGCCCGAACTCGAAGGGCCATCCTTCGATACATTTTTCGTCTATCCGGAAGCGATGAAGAACCAGGCGAAGCTGAAGGCCTTTCGCGACTTCATGTTCGCCAAGGCGCGCAACTGGTCGTACTGACCGGCCATCTGCGAGCTTCGGCAACTTGCCGGGGCGAGGAGTTGCCGGCCTTCAGGTTCACCTGCCGGTTTTTTCGTCATTTCGTCCGGAAACTGCCGCCCCGGCGGCGGCCCGTCTGCGGTCCAAAACGGCAGCATGCTCATCTGCTAATCGATTTTTCAGCCACATCTGGCCTTATTGGCAGCGGTTGGTCGTTAGACCACAGCCTGCGCCTTTTTGCATGTGTGCGATGCAAAATAGGTGCTTGTTTATTGAGCAGCCGGGGCTCATATATAGGTCATCTCCTCGACGCGTTCTCCTCCCATTAGCGTCCTGGAGTGTTCCCCTCTGGAGGTTTAGCCCTAGCGGGCGCTTCCAATCAAACTCAGCCGGGTCTTCTTGATCCGGCTTTTTTGTTTTCCAAAGCAGCCGGTTTTTGCCGACAAGGCGGTGCCCATTTCCCGAGCGCCGCCTTGTCATGCTTGTGACAGTCGCTCGTCAAGCCGCCTTGCCGCGGCCGTTCAGCGCTTCGTCGGCCAGCCGCCCGGAAAGTTCGGCCATATGGTCGAAGCTGGCGCGATACGTCGCGACCCCGGCCGTCGCCGAGCGAAGCTCGATGATAAGATCGCCGATTTCGGATTGCGGCATCGTCGCTTCCACCACGTCCCAGCCCGGCCAGCCGGGCCTGGCGTCATAGCCAAGGATCTGGCCGCGCCTTTGCGGCACCAGGGCGATGATTCGCGCCGTGGCGTCCGATGGCGTGAATATCTCCACTTTCATGACAGGTTCCAGCAGCACCGGCGAACACGCGGCCATGCCCTCCTTCATGGCGAGCTTCGCCGCCATCTGGAAGGCCATATCGGAGGAATCGACCGAGTGATAGGAGCCGTCCGACAGGTTGACCGCGATGTCGACGACCGGGAAACCCAGCGGTCCCGATTTGAGGTAGTCGCGGATGCCAGTTTCAACCGACTGGATATAGGTCTTGGGCACCACGCCGCCGGTGATGGTGTCGGTGAACTGAAATCCGGAACCGCGCGGCAGCGGCTTGATCTGCAGCACCACGTCGCCGAACTGGCCATGGCCGCCAGACTGCTTCTTGTGGCGGCCGCGCTGCTCCACCGATTTGCGGATCGTCTCGCGATAGGGAACCGCCGGCGCATAGCCCTCAACGGCGATCTGGTTCTTGCCTTCCAGCCGTTCGCGCACCACGCGCAGATGCATTTCGCCATGCCCCGACAGAACGGTCTCTGCCGAATCCTGGTTGTGGCTCAGGGACAGCGAAGGGTCTTCATCCGCGAGCCGATGGATGGCGGCCGACATTTTCACATCGTCCTTGCGTTCCTTGGGCCGCAAGGCAAAGGCATAAACCGGCTGCGGCGGCGCCAGTTCGATGAGCGGCTTCAGGCCGCCCTTGGCCGCAGTCAACGTCTGCCCTGTCCGCGCTTCGTCCAGCTTGCCGAGGGCGACCGTATCGCCGGCTTTGGCTGAGGGGAGCTTGATCTGCTCCTTGCCGAGCATCTTGTAGATGCCCGATACCTTGACCGCGTTTCCATCGGGCAAATAGAGGTCCGAACCGTCGGCAATCTGACCCGACAGGACACGGGAGACGGAAAGCTTGCCGCCATGCGGCGTGTGGAAAGTCTTCATGACTTGAACGACCGTGGCGCTGCCGTCAGGCGCGCCGAGGCGCTTGCGTGTTTCCCCGACATCGGGCGCATCGTGGCGGATTGTCTTCAGCAGGCGCAGGGCGCCATTGCCCTTTTCGGCGGTGCCGATCAGCACGGGCGTGACGATGCCACCGCGCAGATCGGCAGCGAGGTCGTCGAAGACCTCGTCTTTCGGCGGCTCTATTTCCTCCAGCAGCTGCTCCATGAGCTGGTCGTCATGGTCGGCCAGCGTCTCCAGCATGGAGAAGCGCGCCTCGGTTTCACGGGCCTTTTCGTCGCCGGGGATTTCGACGATTTCGCTCTCGGCATATTCGCGGTACACGTAGGCGCGTTCGAGCGCGAGATCGATCGAGCCTATGACCACGCCGTCCTTGCGCAGCGGAATCTGGCGTAGGAGCAGCGGCACCGAACTGGCGGGCTGCAACAGCTTCAGCGTCTCGCGCACGCCTGCCGAGGTCTTGTCGATCTTGTTCAGGAACAGGACGCGCGGCATGCCGAGATCGTCCAACTTGCGCATGATGAGCTGGAGCGCCGGGATTTTCTTTTCGTCCGCCTCGGCCACGACGACGGCGAGGTCGCAGCCGGCCAGCGCCGGCTCGGCCTCGAAGGAAAATTCGATCGAGCCGGGACAATCGACGAATGTCAGCGTGTCGCCCATGAATTCCGTGGTTGCGAAGGTCGCTTCGACGCTCATGGCGTGAGCGCGCGCTTCGGGCGAATTGTCGGAAACCGTGTTGCCGGAAGAAACGGCCTGCTGGCGGGGAATTGCGCCCGTTCGGGCGAGAATGGCTTCGAGAAGTGTGGTCTTACCGCTTGCGAAGGGACCGACTATGGCGATGCATTTCGGTCCCGTGCGTCGTCCTCCGGCGCGATTGCCCATGATTTGCCTCCACTCGCGTTTCCATCGAGAGCGATCAGCAAAAGTGGACTGCGGGTTCGCCGATCGCACTCTAAGCTTCTTGTGAGCGGCGGCCGGCCTGCGGCCGTCGCGGGCAGGCTTGCCAGTCTGCCGCCTACATGGTCACACGGGTTCGAGGGCAGGGCAAGGAAAATAGCATCGACACACTTGCGAAGCGGGGCGCGTGCGGCAACTGTTCGACAGCAATGGAGAACTGACATGAGGATCATCCCGGTCGGCAGCGTCGCCAGTGTGATTGCGCCGGAAAGTTATTTTACCGGCAGGGTGGTGCAGACGCCGCTTATCAACGCCGAGGCGCCGGCAAGACTGGCATCGACACTGGTGCATTTCGAACCCGGGGCGCGGACGGTGTGGCACACGCATCCGCTCGGCCAAACGCTCTATGTGGTTTCCGGCGCGGGACGCGTGCAGAGTTGGGGTGGTCCGATCCGGGAGATCAGGGCAGGGGACGTGGTGTTTTTCGAACCGGGCGAAAAGCACTGGCACGGCGCCGGGCCGACTTCAGCCATGGCGCATGTCGCCATGCAGGAAGGGCTCGAAGGCCGCTATGTCGACTGGCTGGAGAAGGTTTCAGACGAACAGTATGGCGGGTGAATCGAAATAAAAGCCCGCTCGGCCGAGCGGGCTTTTATGATTCTTTTCAGAAGGCTGTGTCGGTCAGCTCAGGCTGGCCGTGAAGCGCTGGACGCGGGTGCAGGCTTCTTCGAGATTCGCTTCCGACGTCGCGTAGGAAATGCGGAAATTCGGCCCCAGCCCGAAAGCGCCGCCGAACACGACCGCCACGCCTTCGGTTTCCAGCAGTTCGCCACAGAAGGTCTGGTCGCTGTCGATAACCTTGCCTTCCTTCGTTTTCTTGCCGATCAGCGCTTCGCAGGACGGATAGACGTAGAAGGCGCCTTCCGGGGAGGGGCAGGTGATGCCGCGCGCCTGATTGAGCATCGAGACGACTAGGTCGCGGCGGCCCTGGAAGATCGCCTTGTTCTTCCTGACGAAATCCTGCGGTCCGTTCAGCGCCTCGACCGACGCCCATTGCGCCATGGTGCAGGCGCCGGAAGTCTGTTGGCCCTGCAGCACGTCCATTGCCTTGATGAGCTGGAGCGGACCCGCCGCATAGCCAATGCGCCAGCCGGTCATGGCGTAGGCCTTTGAGACGCCGTTCATCGTCAGCGTGCGCTCGTAAAGGTTCGGCTCGACCTCGGCGATGGTGCGGAAAACGAAATCGCCATAGGTCAGGTGCTCGTACATGTCGTCGGTCAGGATCCAGACCTGCGGATGCTTGAGCAGGACTTCGCCCAGCGCCTTCAGTTCGGCCTCGGTATAGGCAGCGCCCGAAGGGTTGGAAGGGGAATTCATGATCAGCCATTTGGTCTTTGGCGTGATCGCCTTTTCCAGCGCCTGCGGCGTCAGCTTGAAGCCGTTGTCGATCGAGGTTTCGGCGAACACTGAGGTACCGCCGCAAATGGCGACCATTTCCGGATAGCTGACCCAATAGGGGCGGGGGATGATGACCTCGTCGCCGACATTGACCGTCGCCATCAGGGCGTTGAACAGGATCTGCTTGCCGCCGGTGCCGACGATGGTTTGCGCCGGCGTATAGTCGAGATTGTTCTCGCGCTTGAACTTCGCGGCGATCGCCTCGCGCAGCGATACGATCCCGGACACGGGCGGGTAGTTGGTCTCGCCACGGCGGATGGCGTCGATGGCGGCGTTCTTGATGTTGTCCGGCGTGTCGAAGTCAGGCTCGCCGACGCTCAAATCGATGATGTTGCGGCCGGCCTTTTTCAGTTCGCGCGCTTTCTGGGTCATCGCGATGGTCGCAGACGGCTTCACGCGTGAAAGGGCATCGGAAAGAAAGGCCATGATAAAGTATCTCCGGGTCGAGCGGCCGGACTGGTCGCGGCGCTTCTATTGTCCCATTGCCACGGCAAGCGCAAGCATCGTCCAGTAGACCAGCTCGGTAAAACGATACGTCGCCCATTAACGGGCGGTAAAACGTTCCTTGGTTAGATGCGCCGTTGGCCGAGATGCAGCGAGGAGCCGTGGCGCGCAGTACAGGGCTTGCCCATATCATTCGGCAGGAAGACGGCACCTCCACCGGTGTGTGGGGCCTCTATACGCTGAAAAGCGCCTTCCAGCCGATCTTCGCCTTCAACAACGGCAAGCTTTCGGTGGCCGCCTTCGAGGGATTGATACGCCCCTTCCGTGACGGCGAACCGCAATCGCCGGGCACCTTCTTCAATACGTGTCCGAGCATCGACCGCCTACACATCGAGGCGCTGACCCGCACGCTGCATTTGCTGAACGCTGGCGCATGTCTGCCGCAGGAAGCATCGATCTTCGTCAACTTCGATCCTTCCGTGTTCACGACACGTGAAATTTCGGACACCGCGTTGCGTGACATGCGGCTGGTGCTCCACGAGGCCGGCATCAACCCCGGCCGGGTGGTGTGCGAGGTGACGGAACAGCGCACCGCGTCCGAAGAGGTGCTTTACCAGTTCGTTGGAGCGCTGCGCGGCAACGGTTTCCGCATCGCCGTCGACGACTACGGCGCCGACGATTCCGACATCAACCGGATCAAGGAACTGCGGCCGGATATCGTCAAGTTCGACGCGCACTGGATAACGCATCTGATGGATTCGGGCGCCGGCTTTGCGCTGCTCAAGACGATGGTCGGCAGCTTCGAGGAGCAGGGTATCCGGACCGTCTTCGAAGGCATCGAGGAGAGCTGGCAGCTCGACCTTGCCGAACAGTCCGGCGCTTCGATGGTGCAGGGCTACGTGCTGGCGCGGCCGGAACTGGCGCCGACCAGTTTCCGGACGTTCGGCATGGTGGAACCGGCCGGCACGACCACTTCGCCGGGCGCGAACATGCCGATCGAACCGGTGCCGCCGCCTGCGCGGTCCGGCCGCCCGGTCAGGGCCTTTGGGCGGCGGGCGGCGCAGTGACGAGAAATCAGGAACGGCGGCGCGATGTCGAAGACGCCATATTCGCCGACGAAATCGGCATCGAATATGGCGTCGTCGGCGACTTTCGCCTGTGGACTGCCTATCAGCCGATTTTCGTGCCAGTCGATGACCGTCTTGAACCTGTCGCCGTCGAGGCCCTGATGCAGCCGCGACTCTCCGGGCAGACGGTGCCGGTGGATGCCTTCCTGGCCGGCATCGCTGCCGGGGACAGGCTGTTTGTCGAGACCCTGTCACGAACATTGCATATTCGAAATTACCGCAACCTCGATGCCGAAGGCTTGCAGCTGTTCTACAACTACGATCCGCACGTCAACGATCATCCGGGGCGGGCTCTGGCCGATCTTGCCCATATGAACGACCAGATCAGGGAATGCGGCATGAACGCCGGGGACCTCGTCTGCGAGATCATCGAAAAACAGGCCGCGGACGACGATCTTCTGGTCAACCTCGTCCGGGAAATGCGCCGCCTTGGACTGAGGGTCGCCATAGACGATTTCGGGTCCGAGCATTCGACGGAAGAACGCTTACGCCTGCTGCAGCCGGATATCGTCAAGATCGATGGCGGCTGGTTCGCGGAATTGTGCCGCCATACGGCAGCGGAGCGGCTTTTTCGGGCACTGCTTTCGCTTCTCCACGAGCGGGGCGCCAAGGTGTTGGTCGAAGGGATCGAGCAGCCGCTTCACCTGCGGGTCGCGCTGGAAGGCGGCGCGGATCTCCTGCAGGGTTTCCTTTTAGGCCGCGCTGCACCCGCGGGCGCAATTTTCGACCAAACGCCGCTTGAACTGGACCGGCTGCTTAGCCAGGGCAGCAATGTGGTCTCGTTGTTCGGCTAGGGTCAGGACCTGTTAATCTGGTCGAAATGGTGTGAGGCCATCTGGCCGGATACGCGGAGAAAAGGCGCAGGAAATGTGGTTCATTTTCAAGTCTTTTCGACAAAGTAGCCGGGCAGATGACCCACATCCGAAGGACGCCGAAACGGCTTCGACCTGCTGCGTCGAAGCCCTCGGCCGATGGAACGACATCGACCCTCGGCCTTCTCCTTGCACTTCTTTGCCGTTTCAGGCGCCATTTCGATCATATTAATAGGTCCTGACCCTAGGTCATGTTTGCGCAAGTCGCTCGCGCAAAACCGCTGTGCACTTTTGCAAGACATGCGTTGATCCATCAAGGACGCTGATCCTCCCACCAGAACAAATCACTGGATTGCGCCTCCTTCATACGGCAATGGTCATATATCTTCGAGGGAGCACGCATGACAACGCTTTACGGAATGGTCGACAGCGGCAACTGTTACAAGCCCCGGCTGCTGATGGCCAAGCTGGGTATTCCCTTCACCAATGTGGAGGTCAGCTCGCATACCGGCGACACTCGCAAGCCGGATTATGTTGCCAAGAATCCCAATGCTATGGTGCCGCTGCTGGAATTGAACGACGGCAGGCGGTTGGCCGAATCCAACGCCATCCTGCTCTACCTAGCCGAAGGCACGCGCTTCCTGCCGGCCGACAGATTCGCGCGGGCGCTGGCCTATCAGTGGCTGTTCTTCGAGCAATACAGCCACGAGCCGTATATCGCCGTGCGGCGGGCGCTGCTGACGTTCCCGGAGCGCGCCAGCGATGCGACGCCCGAACGGCTGGCGACAACGCTCGAGCGGGGAAACAAGGCGCTAGGCGTGATGGAAAAGCGCCTGGCGGAGAGTCCCTTCTTCGCCGGCGACTACAGCGTCGCCGATATCGCGCTCTATGCCTATACGCACGACGCGAGCGCCGGCGGCTTCGATCTCAATGCCTATCCGGCCGTCTCGGCCTGGTTGAAACGCGTCGAAGACGATCCTGGCCACGTGCCCATGAACTGGCTGCCGTAAATTCCCTCCGCTACCTAAAGGAGACCGCCCGTGATCCTGATCGGCCAATACGATTCCTCCTTCGTCCGCCGGGTCGGCATAGCGCTTACGCTCTACGGCCTGCCGTTCGAGCATCGGCCGTGGTCCACCTTCGGCGACGCGGACAAGATCAGGCCCTACAATCCGCTCACCCGGGTGCCGACGCTGGTGCTGGACGATGGCGACGTGCTGATCGAGAGCCATCTGATCATCGACTACATCGACCGGCTGGTCGGGCCGGAGCGGGCGATGTATCCGCCGGCGGAGCCGCAGCGCCACCGGGCGGTCAAGGTCACGGCGCTGGCCATGGGAATGGCCGACAAGGCCGTCAGCCTGTTCTACGAGATGCGGCTGCACAGCCAGGTTTCCGAACAATGGGTCGCGCGCTGCAAGGCGCAGATCGACGCCGTTCTGGCCGTGCTGGAGGAGGATCGCGCCTCGCGCCATTCCAGCTATTGGTTCGGGGAGAGCATCGGCCATGCCGACATTGCCGTGGCGGTGGCCTTGCGGCACCTGAACGATTCACACCCCGGCCTCATCGACATGACGGCCTATCCGGCGCTTTCGGCTCATGCCGCGCGGCTCGAGGCCATGCCTGTGTTCCAGACTGTATCGCAGCCCTTTATTCCACCGTCATAGGACATGATGGCTTCCGCCGGCAAAGGCCGGTATCCGGACAAATAAAAAGGCGGGCAGAGCCCGCCTTCCATAGAGGTAGCCTGACCGGGAGCTTTTGGACCGGTGCCGGCGGCAATCTGCCGCTTCGACTTTCCGGACCTTCCGCTCCGGCGCGCTTCTCGCGCGGCCGTCATTACATCCGTGACCTGCCGTGCGCCCCGAACCTTCGCCCGGCGCGCGCCTTGCAGATCAGGCTGCCTTGCTCAGAGACCCAGCGGACGACTTGCCGGTGCGGCGGTCCTGCTCGATCTCGAAGTTGATCTTCTGACCTTCGACGAGCGTCGAAAGACCAGCCCGCTCGACGGCGGAGATATGAACGAAAACGTCGGCGCCGCCGTTATCGGGCTGGATGAAACCATAACCCTTGGTGGCGTTGAACCATTTCACCGTTCCAGTTGCCATGCGATTTTTCCTTACATTCGCTTGCTTAGGCTTTGACCGAACAAGTCCCGGTCGATTGTATCGAGATTTTGGAGAAAGACGTCAGCAAACGCGAAAATCGCGAGGCGCGGGTCAATCGGCCCGAAATATCAACGGTGCTGATATAAGCAGCTTCGGCGGCAAAAACAAGATACCGTGAACGAACTGGCATGACGAGCCGCCATCGACGTCGGGGTTTGGACGATGAAACTCTTGCGATGCGACGTGCGTTGTAGTCGACTGCTGGAAGGCGCAAACGCAATCCCGCCGCTGGAGAAAACCAATGAAGACCGTCTTGTTGGCCGTTTGCCTTTCGCTGGTGGCTGCGGAGGCGCATGCGATCTCGCGCTACAATCCCACCCAAATGAGCTGCGACCGGATACAGTCCACAGTCAACCGTCAGGGCGCGGTGATCCTCCGTTATACATCGCCCCGCTCGGGCGTGCCACTATACGACCGGTACGTGCGCGACAGCCGCTTCTGCCCGAACGGGCAGATACGCAACCGCGTCTACGTGCCGAGCGCCGACATGAATTCCTGCCCGGTCTACAATTGCAAGGAAAAGGAGCGGAACCGCCGTTTCCCGTGGCTTTTTGACGAGTAGGCAACTTTGGCGCCCGGCCAGCGACGGTCGGTCGATCAGAAACCGAAAGACTGTTGCGCCACAGGCGGTCCACCGACCTGGACACCCTCCAGTGTGAGCATTTTTTCCTTGGTGGCCGATCCGCCCGGAGCTGAGAAACCACCGAGCTTGCCGCCGGCCGCCGTAATGCGGTGGCAGGGTATGATCAGCGGCACGGGATTGGCCCCTAGCGCGACCCCCGTTTCGCGCGGCAAGCCGGCATGGCCGGCGCGTTTGGCCAGTTCGCCATAGGTTGTGGTCTCACCGAACCGTAGTTTTCTCGCCGCCTCATAGATGGCGAGCCGGAAATCGTCGACACCGGCGAGGTCGACCGGCACATCCGAGAAATCGACGGTCTCCCCAGCCGCGTAAGCCTTTATCGCGTCAACGGCCGATGCGACCCACTCCGGCAGGTCGCCGGAGGCAGGGCCCGTGAAGCCGAGGCGCATCATCCTGTGCTCAACCGCTTTCCTGCTCGACTGCGGCAGGCAAAGCCGCGTCAACCCGGAGGTGCTCCAGGCAATGCCCATGAAGCCCATGGCCGTTTCGAAAACCATATGGCCGGATGATGCGGGGGCAGTCATGGCCTGCTCCTTTCCTGCAATGTCGTGTACAAATCAGGAACACATTGGCACTTTGCATCATTCCGCACCACCCGAAACTTGCAGCAATGCACGGATTGCGGGGCGAGGGAGGCTGTTGTAAGGAAACCTAATATCCGATCAACGGAACCTGACGGCGCTTGGCTTCCTCCGCGATCTTTATGGCAGTTGCCCGGCGCCTGCGCCCGCAGCCGATGCTGGCCGTTTTCCTGCTCGCCTGCGGCGGCGTTTCCGGATGCTCGACCACGTCGCAAGTCGCGCAGGCGCCAAGCCCGGCGGGAACTGCCGGCGCGGCAGCCGGCACGGATGCCGGATTTCCTTTGCTGCCTGAAACGGTTTCGATTCTGCCTGAGCCGTCCAGTCCCGTCTATGCTGGCGGTGAGAATATCGCATCCGCTCCGGTAGCGGACCAGATGGCTGCAACCGCTTCCGCGCAAGGGGATGCTGCCGCCGTCCCGGCTCAGACCGCGGCTTTTTCAGGTCCGACCCCACAAGCCATGCAGCCGCCGGCAACCATCCTCGCGGCGACGCCCGCCGTTATCGTGACCGCGCCGCAGCCGCCAGCCAAACCGGCGACTGGGATGCGCGGCGAGATCGACAGGCTGATCGACAAATACGCCGCCGTGTACGAAGTGCCGGTGGATCTGGTGCGCCATGTCGTCAACCGCGAAAGCACCTACAATCCCCGCGCCTACAATCGCGGCCATTGGGGCCTGATGCAGATCAAGCACGCCACCGCGCGCGGCATGGGCTATGCCGGACCGGCCAGCGGTCTGTTCGATGCGGAGACCAATCTGAAATATGCCGTTAAATACCTGCGTGGCGCCTGGCTGGTGTCCGATGGCAACCCCAAGCGGGCGGACTGGCTTTACCAGACCGGCTATTACTATGAAGCCAAGCGCAAGGGCATGCTGGAGGCGACGGGCCTCGGCATCGACCGCAAACGCCGTCATCGCGCGCCAGCCGTTCCACCGGCGCCGCCTTCCGCGGAGCCGGAGGCCTGATCTGCCAAGCGCCGGTCCGGCTTCGAGCTACTGGCCGACCGGGCTCGCAAAAGTTCAAGTTTATCCCAGCGTTATTCGCTCACCGTGGCGGAACAGGGCCAGCGATCCGGCTAGCACCAGGAAGGTGACTCCGCACAGCCGGTCGAGCCAGACGGCGCCGGGGTTTTTCAGGAACCGGACGATCTGCGATCCGAAGCCCGCATAAGCGAGCATCGCCACGATGTCGACGATCGCGACGATTGCCGACATTTCCAGATATTGCCGGCCCTGGGGCCGGGCCGGGTCAATGAACTGAGGCAGCAGCGCGGCGAAGAAAAGATAATTCTTCGGATTGCTCACCGCGATCAGAACGCCTTTGAGGAAGATCGATTCCGAACGTTCCGACGCGCGTCTCTCCACGGATGACAATTCGTCGCTCAGACCTCCCGATGCCAGCAGCCGGAGGCCGAGGAAAGCCAGATAACAAACGCCGGCCCATTTGAAGACGGAGAACAGAAGTTCCGAGGCGACAAACAGGGCGCCGAAACCGGCGGCGACGACGGCGATCAATATCAGGTCCGCCAGGATGACCCCGGCCATTCCGATGCAAGCGCGGCGAACGCCGAAGCGCGAGCCGTTGGAGAGGGCAAGCAACATATCCGGCCCGGGAGACGCGATGCTGATCATGGTGACCAGCGTGAACGCCGCCAGGGTCGCGTTGTCCATGGAAACCCTCCCACATCATGCAGGCCTTTGCCGCCAATCCGCCTCCTCGCGGCCGGCAACATCATACGACGCTGTGTCATATCAAGGACATCGCATTGTGCGTAAAACTAAGTTGAAAAATGCGTCTCCGCAATAGGAAAAGTCGCCGAAAAAAAATTCTTGACGCATATCTTCAGCTTTGCAAGATTTGTCTCAAAATCAAGACGGTCTACCTCGAGTGTGTTTTCTTAGACGCGAAAGGACTTTCGACATGACCAAGATTTCCGCAAGTGAACTGGATAGTCCCGCCCGCAAAATCGCCCTGGATCATTTGCAGTCGCAGGGCTACACCCGCCAGGGTCTTCCCCTGGATGAGGACGTGGCCCAGGCCTTCGCGCAGCTCGCAAACGGCGCCTGGGAACTCCCTGTCGACATCTACTACAAGCCGGGGAATCGCCGGCGCACCATCAATCGCTATCGCGCCGTCGTTACGGAAGACGGCATCGAGGTTTCGTCGGCGCATGACGGCACGCCCTACTTCCAGGACAAGAAATACAATACGACGCTGGGTGGCATGGGACGGGAATATCCGCCGCTTCCCGAGGCTCTATCGACCAGCGCCGGGCTTCACAAAGCCATAGCGCACCATCTGGCGCGGCTTCCGCTGTCGGTTCCCGGCCAGCAATACGATGTGAACCTGCATGTCATGCGGTATTCGGCCCTGCCGGACAAACCCTGCGACACCAGTCCGTCGGGCTTCCACAAGGACGGCGAAAAATACATCGCCGTCACCTTGCTGGCCTTCTGCGGCGTCTCCGGCGGCGAGGTCGCCATCGCCAACAACGACAAGGTCCAGCAGGAGAGTTTCGTGATGCGCGAGATCGGCGAGACCTACACGATCGACGACGAGAAGGTCTGGCACAAACTGTCGCCCGTTCATGTCGCTCCGCACAACGGATTCGCCTACCGCGACATCCTTCTGTTCGACTTCATTCCGGTAGGCTGGACGGCGACATACTGAAGAGTCTCAATTTCCTTTCCTGATCATTGGCGGGCCCATCATGGATGTTTTCACCTACCTGCAACCCGACAACTACGAGATGGAGGAATGGTCCCGGCCCGACGAGATGGGTATGTTCCAGGGCTTCTGGATGCATGCGCAGGCGGAACTGGACAATCTGCGCAAGGCCAAGATCGCGGATCTGTGCTGCGGCACCGGAATGTCACTGCTCGGGATGGCCTCGCACCCCAATATCGGGTCGGCGGTCGGCGTCGATATCGAGGAACGCAACATCGCGTTCTGCAAGGCGCGTTTCCAGACCTATAAGAAGGTCAGCTTCGTTCTGGCCGACGTGCTGAAGTGGCTGGCGCAGGAAAAGGACTACGACCTGCTGACCCTGTCGTCGGCCTTCCACCACATCGACCATCCGCGCCAGCAGCATTTCGCCGATCTCATCAGCCGCGCGCTGAAGCCGGGCGCCAAGGCAATCTTCGCTGAAAACATCGTTGCGCCCTTCGAGAAGGCGCTGACGCCCGGCTACATGAAGTCGGTAAAGGCCTTCTATGACGCCGTTCACGACTCGGCGGTGCAAAGCCGTCCGAACATCCCCAGCCGGATCAGGAAGCTGATCAAGGAAAACGTCACCCTGGCGGAACGCGGCGAGGTGGAGTTCAAGGTGTGCCGGCCCCACTTCGTCCGGCAGGTCGAAAATGCCGGCATGAAGCTGCTTTACGAAGACAAATGCTGGCCCATGGGCCGCACGCTGCCGGGCAATGCCGGCAACTTCGTCTTCGTGTTCGAGAAGCTTTGAGGGCGGATAGACCGGTTTCCACAGGAGACCCGCCAGCCGTCGTCCGCCTCAGAAATAATCCTGCAGCGGACGGACTTCGAGATTGCCGGCCTTGAGCGCGGCGATCGCCTCGGCCACCGCCTCGGCGCCCCAGAGCGTGGTGTAGTAGGGCACCTTCTGCATCAGCGCGGCACGGCGCAGCGATTTGGAATCCGATCCCTGCTTCTGGCTGTCCGTGGTGTTGATAACGATATTGACCTGCCGGTTGCGGATGGCGTCCTCGATATGCGGCCTTCCTTCCTGCACCTTGTTGATCTTCTCGGCGGCGATGCCTTTTTCCTGCAGGAAACGGGCGGTGCCGGAACTGCCGAGCACCTTGAAGCCGAGATCGGCCAGCCTCTGGACGGTGGGCAGGATGCCGTCCTTGTCCTCGTCACGCACCGAGACGAACAGCGTGCCCGAGCGTGGCAGGTCGATGTTGACGCCGAGCTGGCTCTTGGCGAAGGCCATGGCGAAATCGCGGTCGAGGCCCATGGCCTCGCCGGTCGATTTCATTTCCGGCCCGAGAAGGATGTCGACGCCCGGGAAGCGGGCGAAGGGGAAGGCCGCTTCCTTGACCGCGATATGGCCGAGGTTCCGCGGATCGGGCATGGCGCCGTAGTGGGCGAAGGCATCTTCCAGCTTCTCGCCAGCCATGATGCGCGCCGCGATCTTGGCGATGGGGCGTCCGATCGTCTTGGCGACGAAGGGCACGGTGCGGGAGGCGCGGGGATTCACTTCGAGCACGTAGATGGTGCCGTCCTTGATCGCATACTGGACGTTCATCAGGCCGCCGACGTTCAGCGCGCGGGCGAGGGCGGCGGTCTGCCGCTCCAACTCGTCCACCATCTCGCTGGAGAGCGAGTGGACCGGCAGCGAGCAGGCGCTGTCGCCGGAGTGGATGCCAGCTTCCTCGATGTGCTCCATCGTTCCCGATACGAACGTCGTCTTGCCGTCGCTGAGGCAATCGACATCGACCTCGATCGCGCCCGACAAATAGGTGTCGAACAGCAGCGGGTTCTTGCCGAGCAGCGTATTGATCTGGCCGGTCTTGTCGTTCGGATATTTCTGCTTGATGTCCTCCGGCACAAGGCCGGGCACAGTATCGAGCAGGTATGACTGCAACTGGTTCTCGTCATGGATGATCTGCATGGCGCGTCCGCCCAGCACATAGGACGGTCGCACCACCAGCGGGAAACCGAGTTCGCCGGCGACGAGGCGCGCCTGCTCGACCGAATAGGCGATGCCGTTTTTCGGCTGGGTGAGCGACAGCTTCTGCAGGAGTTTCTGGAAACGGTCGCGATCCTCGGCCAGGTCGATCATGTCGGGCGATGTCCCGAGGATCGGGATGCCGGCCTTTTCCAGCGCGTCGGCCAGCTTGAGCGGCGTCTGCCCGCCGAACTGAACGATGACGCCGAGCAGCGTGCCGGCCGTCTGTTCGACGCGCAGGATCTCCAGCACGTCCTCCGGCGTCAGCGGCTCGAAGTAGAGCCGGTCCGAAGTGTCATAGTCGGTGGAGACGGTTTCGGGATTGCAGTTGACCATGATCGCCTCGAAACCCGCGTCGCGCAGCGCGAAGGCGGCATGGCAGCAGCAATAGTCGAACTCGATGCCTTGGCCGATGCGGTTCGGGCCGCCGCCGAGGATGACGACCTTCTTGCGGTTCGAGACCTTCGCCTCGTCGGCCAGCTTGCCGGCGAAGGGGACCTCGTAGGTCGAATACATGTAGGCGGTAGGCGAGGCGAACTCGGCAGCGCAGGTGTCGATGCGCTTGTAAACCGGATGGACGCCGGCCTTTTCGCGAATCTTCTGAATCTCTTGCGTGTCTTTCTTCGCGAGCGAGGCGAGGCGGGCGTCGGAGAAGCCCATCGCTTTCAGCATGCGCAGATTGGCGGCGTCCTCCGGCAGGCCGTGCTCGCGCACGCGCGCTTCCATGGCGATGATGCCGGCGATCTGTTCGAGGAACCACGGATCGATATGGCACATGGCATGGACGTCTTCGAGAGAAACGCCCATGCGGATCGCCTGCGCTACCATGCGCAACCGGTCCGGCGTCGCCGTGCCGAGGGCGCCGCGAATGGCGTTGCGGTGTTCCTCGGCATCGCCCTGGCCGACGCCGGGAATTTCGATTTCGTCCAGTCCGGTCAGGCCGGTCTCGAGGCCGCGCAGCGCCTTCTGCAACGACTCCTGGAAAGTCCTGCCGATCGCCATGACCTCGCCGACCGACTTCATGGCGGTGGTCAGAACCGGGTCGGCGCCAGGGAATTTTTCGAAGGCGAAGCGCGGGATCTTGGTGACGACATAGTCGATGGACGGCTCGAACGAGGCGGGCGTCGCGCCGCCGGTGATGTCGTTTTCCAACTCGTCGAGTGTATAGCCGACGGAGAGCTTCGCGGCGATCTTGGCGATGGGGAAGCCGGTCGCCTTGGAGGCCAGAGCGGAGGAGCGTGAGACGCGCGGGTTCATCTCGATCACGACGAGGCGGCCGTCAGCCGGATTGACGGCGAACTGCACGTTGGAGCCGCCGGTCTCGACGCCGATCTCGCGCAGCACCGCGATCGAGGCGTTGCGCATGATCTGGTATTCCTTGTCGGTCAGCGTCAGCGCCGGGGCAACGGTGATGGAGTCGCCCGTATGGACGCCCATCGGATCGATGTTCTCGATGGAGCAGATGATGATGCAGTTGTCCGCCTTGTCGCGGACGACCTCCATCTCATATTCCTTCCAGCCGAGCACCGATTCCTCGATCAGCACTTCGGTGGTAGGGGAGGCGTCGAGGCCGCGTTCGACGATCTCGTAGAATTCGGCGCGGTTGTAGGCGATGCCGCCGCCGGTGCCACCCAGCGTGAAGGACGGCCGGATGATGGCAGGCAGACCGACATGGTCCAGCGCCTGCGCGGCAATCGCCATGGCATGGGTCATGTAGCGCTGCTTGCGGTCGCCTTCGGCGAGGTTCCACTGCGTTTCAAGGGCATCGAGCGCGGCGTCGAGGTCGGCAGGCGCCTCGGCCTTCAGTTCCGCCCGCTCGGCCTCGTGCTTCTTGCGGTCCTCTTCCTTGACGGAGGTGGCATTGGCCAGCATGGACTTCGGGGTTTCCAGCCCGATTTTCGCCATGGCTTCGCGGAACAGGGCGCGGTCCTCGGCCTTGTCGATGGCATGAGCATCGGCGCCGATCATCTCGACGCCATAGCGTTCCAGCACGCCCATGCGGCGCAGGGAAAGCGCGGTGTTGAGCGCCGTCTGCCCGCCCATGGTCGGCAGCAACGCGTCCGGGCGCTCCTTGGCGATGATCTTGGCGACCACCTCCGGGGTGATCGGCTCGATGTAAGTGGCGTCGGCCAGTTCAGGGTCGGTCATGATCGTGGCGGGGTTCGAATTGACCAGGATGACCCGATAGCCTTCCTCGCGCAGCGCCTTGCAGGCCTGGGTGCCTGAGTAGTCGAACTCGCATGCCTGGCCGATGACGATGGGGCCGGCCCCGATGATCAGGATCGACTTGATGTCGGTGCGTCTTGGCATGGGTGGCGGTCCGTCCGGCAGGTGCTTGCGCAAAGAGCCGGGGCGGAGGTTCTCCGCTTCGCGCTGACGCGTCGCGGGCCGGCCCGGTGCACAAGGGTCTGAAGCAAGGCTAGGCCGGGCTTATAGGGGAGGTTGAGGCACTATGTAACCCCGAAAATGCGTCCTTCTCGCCACATCGGGACAGCGGAGTGAGGGCGGGCTGTCCGGACGATTTCAGACACTTTGTTCTGTTTCGGCCTTTTCTGGCGAGGGCGGCGCCAGGCCGGCGGCGCCGGCAAGAACGGAGTCCAGCAAACCGGGAAAGCGCTTGTCGAGATCGGCGCGGCGCAGCGTGGTGAAGCGGCTGGTGCCGGAGGCCTCGGTGTGCGTGACGCCGGCCTCGCGCAGCTTGCCCAGATGGTAGCTGAGATTTGTCTTGGAGCAGATGTCGAGGAAATGGCTGCAATTCACCGGCCCATCGTCCTTGCGCGCTAGTTCCGCGACAATGGCCAGCCGCGTCGGATCACCCAGCACTGAAAGGACGTTTGGAAGGCTGATCTGATCGCTTTGCGGATGCGGAAGATGCATGGGCCTGGAGTTATGAACCTTTGCGCGCCTGTTCAAGACAATCGAAGGCAACGGCTTTGCCTGTTTCCTGCTCTTGCCGCTGCTCATGACATCAGGCTGTCAGGACGTTTGTGGCATAGAATTGACAAAAGGCCAAGCAAGGTCCAATTGTTCAATGAATTTTGAACTAAAGGCATTTCCATGGATAAGCGCCTCGTCTGGCTGGCGGTCGGATCGTTCACGATAGCGACCGAGGGCTTCGTCATCTCCAGCCTGCTTCCCGACATCGCCGGCGACGCGGGCATTTCCATTCCATTGGCCGGATCGTTGATCACCGCCTTCGCCTTTGCTTACGCGCTGGGCACGCCGATCCTGGCGACGCTGACCGGCGACTGGGACCGGCGCCGCGTCATTTTATGGACGCTGGCGTTTTTCGTCCTCGGCAACCTCACCGCGGCGCTCAGTTCGTCGTTCGAGGTGCTGCTCGTTGCGCGAATCGTGATGGCGCTGGCCTCGGGCCTATTTGCGTCGACTGCGCAGTCGACTGCCGTCGCGCTTGTCGATCAGAATCATCGGGCGAGGGCGATCGCCGTGGTTGTCGGCGGCACCACCGTCGCGGTCGCGGTCGGCGCGCCGTTCGGGGCGCTTATCGCCACGATGGTCGGCTGGCGCGGCACATTCTACGCCATTGCCGGGCTTGGCGCGCTGGCCGGCGTGATACTGGCTTGGCGACTGCCGCGCGGCATTCCCGGCACCCGGCTTTCGCTCGGGGAACGTCTTGCCGCCGCTTTCCGGCCAGGCGTGCCGGCGATCCTGTTGACGACGGTCCTGGCGCTGATGGGCGCGTTCACGGTCTTCTCCTACATCGCGCCTCTGGCGGCGGATACCGGGCTGGGGCCCATGGCGCTACCGGCCATCCTGTTGGGATTCGGCGTCGGCGCGGTGATCGGCAACATCGCCGGCGGTCAGGCCGCGGACCGTTTCGGAGCGTCGCGGACGGTCGCCTGGTCCATCGGCCTGTGCACCGTGATCCTGCTTTTGCTGGCGGCAATCCCCAGCTTGCCGGATCATGTCGCCGGCCCGGCGCTGATCGCCATCATGGTGCCTTGGGGCATGGCCGGCTGGGCTTTTCCACCGGCGCAGGCCAGCCGCATCGTCAAGCTGGCTCCCGATGCGGCTCCCATAGTCCTGTCGCTGAACGCATCGGCGCTCTATCTCGGTGTTGCGTTGGGTGCGTTGGTAGGCGGCGGGGTTCTTCACTATGGCACCACGACCGATCTCGGTCTGGTCGCGGCGGTGTTCTCGCTCGCCTGCCTGGCGATCATCCTGATCGGCCGCCGCCAGGAACGCGTGGCGGCTGTGCCAGCCGAGTGACCGTCGCGGGCCGCCGGGTAGCGGCCGGCTTCACTACAGCCCCATGAACGTATCGTAGAGCAGCTTGAAGTTCAGGCTGAGGATCAGCGCCGCCACGATCCACGCGACTGTGACGACAGTGCGGGAAATGGCGAAATTGCCCATCTTCTTCTTATCCGAGACGAAGTGCACCAGCGGAATGACCGCGAAGGGCAGTTGCATCGACAGAATGACTTGCGACAGCACCAGAAGCTCGGCCGTGCCCTTTTCGCCGTAGAGCCAGGTGACGACAACGACTGGAACGATGGCGATGCCGCGTGTCAGCAGCCGGCGGGCCCATTGCGGGATGCGCAGATGCAGGAAGCCCTCCATGACGATCTGGCCGGCAAGGGTGGCCGTCACGGTGGAATTCAGGCCGGAAGCCAGCAGCGCCACCGCGAACAGGATCGAGGCGATGCTGAGGCCGAGCAGCGGCGACAGAAGCTCGAAGGCCTGGCCGATCTCGGCCACGTCGTGGCGGCCGGTGTCGTGGAAGGCGACGGCGGCGACGATCAGGATGGAGGCGTTGATGAAGAGCGCCAGCATGAGAGCAATGGTGGAATCGGTCGTCGCCCATTTGATAGCATCGCGCTTGCCTTCCTCTGTTCGCTCATAGGCGCGGGTCTGCACGATCGAGGAGTGCAGGTAGAGGTTGTGCGGCATGACCGTCGCGCCGATGATGCCGATGGCGACATAGAGCATGGCCGGGTTGGTGACGATCTGAGGCGAGGGGACCAGCAGGCCGTTGAGGACGGCCGCGACCGGTGGAGCCGCCGCCGCAATCTGCACGGCGAAACAGCCGAAGATGACGATGAGCAGGGCGATGACGAAGGCTTCGAGGAAACGGAAGCCCTTGTTCATCAGCAGCAACAGCAGGAAGGCATCGAGCGCGGTGATGATCGCGCCGCCGATCAGCGGGATGCCGAACAGAAGGTTGAGCGCGATGGCGGTGCCGATGACTTCGGCCAGATCGCAGGCGATGATGGCAAGCTCGCAGGCAATCCACAGCAGGAACGAGACCGGACGCGGATAGTAGGCCCGGCAGGCCTGGGCTAGGTCGCGGCCGGTGGCGATGCCGAGGCGGGCGGAGAGCGCCTGCAAAAGGATCGCCATCAGGTTCGATAGCATGATGACGAAAAGCAGCGTGTAGCCGAACTGGGCGCCGCCGGCCAGGTCAGTTGCCCAGTTGCCGGGGTCCATATAACCCACCGAAACCAGATAACCCGGGCCGACAAAGGCGAAGAGGCGCCGCAGCCATGCTGCGCCGGCCGGCACCTTCACCGATGCGTTGACCTCGGGCAAGCTCGGACGGTCATCGCCTGTATCGCGGAAAAACCGCCATTCGTCCTGCGTTGCGGTGATGGTTCTGCCGTCCGACATGAAATGCGCCCTGCTGGATTGGGAGTTAAGTCCAGTGTGATATATGCCAATGCTGAACATTATGCAATATGCTATATTTCATTGTCTTTGCTTTTATGCGCAGCAAGTGGGCGGCTGGATTTCTGCTTGCGGTTCCGCGCCACATCGGCATAAGCCGGTTCATAGCCCCGCTCGTATAAATCGGCGCGAAGAATCCAAGCACGTGCTATAAAGAATGCGATTCAGGCGGAGGCGCAGAGGAGATCGGTTTGGCATCCAGGAAACCAGTGCTGCGCGAGGAGCCTCTGCCGGATGCCGAGGTGCACTCGGAAGGGTTTCGGCAGACCCGCGAGGCTCGTCGCAGCGCTCTTGTCGAGGACTATGTCGAACTGATCGCCGACCTGATTGAGGACGGCAACGAAGCACGGCAGGTGGATATCGCCGCACGGCTTGGTGTGGCGCAGCCGACCGTCGCCAAGATGCTGACCCGGTTGTGTGCTGACGGGCTGGTTTCTCGCAAACCGTATCGCGGCGTTTTCCTGACGGAGGCGGGCCGCAAAATGGCCGAGGAAAGCCGTGTGCGTCACCAGACGGTGGAGGCGTTCCTGCGCTCGCTCGGGGTCAGCGCCGAGACGGCCCGGATCGACGCCGAGGGCATCGAACACCATGTGAGCGTTGAAACGCTGGAGGCTTTCCGGCGGGCCATGGCCGATCGCGCCTGACAGGCTGGCGGCCTCTATCCATCTCTTCCTTTCGAAGGAACCGCATGCCTTGAACCTGCGTTGCTTCGGGATAAGCGGCAAGCCGCCGCACAAGGAGGAAAGGCCATGGGCGTCGAACAAGCTCCTACCGCAAAGGGAAAGAAGGCAGCGCACGGTTTGCGGCAGGCGGCTGCAAAAAATGAGCGCGAAACGGAAGCCGATACCGGCAAACCCCTGAAGAAGGGCGCCGCCCGCTTTGACGAGCGCGCCAGAAGCTCCGACGGCAAGAGCGCGGGAGCCAAGCAGAAAGACTAATTCGCTCGGGCGGACGACGCCTTCGTTAGTGTCGGGCAGATTTCCCCTATTCTCAATCGGACCCTGCGCCAAGAAAAACTCTGTGACTTGCCAAAGCCATTGGGATAATTGTCAATCAACCGGCGCGGCGCATGGCTGCGCGGATGATCTGAATCGGGAGTCGCCATGCTCTGGAAGGGCCGCCGTCAAAGTGACAATGTCGAAGACCAGCGCGGCAGCGGTGGCGGGTTCGGTTTGCCGGGTGGGTTCGGGCGCCAGCCCGGACAGTTCCGCATCCCGATCGGCGGGCGCGCCGGTGGTGGCGGTCTCTCCACGATCGTCATTCTGGTAGTGCTCTTCTTTGCGCTGAAGGCGTGCGGCATCGATCCGATGCAGATCCTTGCCGGCGGCGGGGGCGGCCTCGTTCCCGGCGGCGGGCAGGTGACCGACAACAGCGTCAGGACCAATCCGCAGACGGACGACGAGATGAAGCAGTTCGTCTCAACCGTGCTGGCAGAGACGGAGGACGTCTGGACGGGCATATTCCAGGCCAACGGGATCAATTACCAGCAGCCGAAGCTGGTTCTGTTCAGCGGCCAGATACGTTCCGCCTGCGGCTTCGCCTCCGCGGCGTCGGGACCGTTCTATTGCCCGAATGACCAGAAGGTGTACCTGGACACGGATTTCTTCCAGCAACTGTCGCGACAGTTCGGCGCGTCGGGCGATTTCGCCGAGGCTTATGTCGTCGCGCACGAGGTGGGGCACCACGTCCAGAACCTCACCGGCATCCTGCCCAAATTCAACCAGATGCGGCAGCGGATGAGCGAAGCCGACGCCAACCACATGTCGATGCAGGTCGAACTGCAGGCGGATTGTTTCGCCGGTGTTTGGGGGCACTTCACAGCGCAGAAGGGTATTCTGGAGCAGGGCGATATCGAGGAGGCGCTCAATGCCGCCCAGCAGATCGGCGACGATACGCTGCAGAAGAAGATGCAGGGCTATGTCGTGCCGGAAAGCTTCAACCACGGCACCTCGCAGCAGCGGCAGACATGGTTTGCACGCGGCTTCAAGAGCGGCAAGCTTTCAGACTGCGATACGTTCAACAATCCGATCTGAGTACGGCCGATCCGATTGCACGGTGCCGGCCTGGCCGGCGTCGCGGCATTGCAACCAAAGGGTAAATACCAAGCATAAAATTCGGCGTCGCTTGTTGGCGAATGCCGAAACGAATTGCTGCTAGCGTCCCCTGGAGTTTTGGGGTGGCTAGCAATGTATAAGACCGTCAATCGCTTTTCTGGCGATCGCGCAGGCAATTTCGCAATTCTTGCGGGGGTTCTGTCCCTGCCGCTGCTCCTGGGCGTCGGCATGGCTCTGGACTATTCGACCATCTCGCGAACGCGCTCAAATCTGCAGAACAGTCTCGATTCCGCCGTGCTGGCCATAGCCAGAGAAGGTGAGCACATCACCGACGCCCGCGCCAAGGAACTGGCCGGGCTCTTCACCCGCGAGAATACCGACTGGAAGGTGACGAACCTGCAGGTCACCCATGTCGGCACGTCCTTCAAGGTCGAAGGCACGGTGGATGCGCCGATCGCCTTCGGCCCCCTGTTCGGTTACAAGCAGTGGCCGGTGACGGCCTCCTCGACGGCCGACATCGCCTACGCTTCCTATGAAGTCGGGCTGGTGCTCGATACGACCGGCTCGATGGCAGGCGGCAAGCTGGCGGCCATGAAGGATGCGGTCGACGCCCTCGTCACCGACATGTCGGAGCAGGTCGGCAACAAGGACAAGCTCAAATTCGCGGTCGTGCCGTTTTCGTCCTTTGTTAATGTCGGGCCCGGCTACGGGCCTTCCTTCGACAAGGACGGCAAGCAGATCGCCGGAACCGGGGCCAAATGGCTCGACCTGAAAGGCGAGAGCGACATTCCGCAGTCCGAGCTGTCGGCAGGCGCCAGCCGCTTCCAGCTCTATGAAAACCTCGGTCAGAAATGGCCCGGCTGCGTGGAGACGCGCGACAGCACCGATGCCACGGCCGACCCGTCCAAGCCCGAAACCCTGTTCGTGCCGGCTTTCGCCATCGACGAACCGGATACGGGCGGGTTTTTCAACAGCTACATTACGTCTGATGCCAAGATCAAAGACGATACGGCGAAAGAAAAGAAGGCTCGCTGGAAAAAATATGGTGTCAAGACTGACGCCGCAGGAGAGCCCTTGTTGGGTGGCCTGCTCGATCCGCTCCTGAATCTCGTTGGCGGGTTGCTCGGCGGAAATACTCACCCAACCGTGCCGATCAACGTTCGCCCGGTGGGCGGCTATGGAAAGACCGGTCCCACCTTTGCCTGCGTGACCGAGCCGATCATTCCGCTTACCAACGACTACAGCACGATCAAGTCGAAGGTGAACGCGCTGACCGCCAACGGCAACACCAACATCATGGAAGGTGTTTCCTGGGGCATGCGCGTGTTGTCGCCTGGCGAGCCGTTCGCCCAGGGCAAGCCCGCGGCTCCCGGCTTGCAGAAGATCATGGTGGTGCTCACCGATGGCTCCAACGTGATGGGCAACGCCTCGAACGCGCTCGGCTCCAGCTATTCGGCGCTCGGCTATCTCGTCGACGGGCGCGTCGGCATCAGCGTCGGCGGTTCCGGCGCGACCAACGCGGCGATGAACACCAAGACGCTGGAGGCCTGCACGAACGCCAAGGCGCAGGGCATCGAGGTCTATACGATCCGGCTGGAGGAGCCGAACGTCGCGACCGGCACGATGCTGAAGGAATGCGCCAGCGCGCCGGAAAATTTCATCGACGTGCCTTCGCGGGCGCAGCTCGACGAAGCCTTCAGCAAGATCAAGGACCGCATCTTCACGGTGCGCATCTCGTCTTGATGCGCGTCGGCTTCTGTACGGCATAGTTACGGAATACTGGCCTGGGGGTCGATGGCCACTGATGTCAGGATGATGCCTGGTCCAGTGTTCGGGCGTTGTTGCCGCAGCGGCGCTCGCCTATAACCGTGGCCCGCCCGTGCCGCCTCAGCCGGCCAGGTCGAGCGAACGGAACAAGGCCATGATCGACGCCAGGACCACCAAGCGCGGCCTCGTGCTTGTCTTCACCACGCTGCTGCTCGATGTCATCGGCTTCGGCATCATCATGCCGGTGCTGCCGGCCTATCTGCGCGAACTGACCGGCGAAAGCATCAGCGGCGCGGCGATCGAAGGCGGCTACCTGTTCTTCGTCTATGCCGCCATGCAGTTCGTCTTCGCCCCGGTGATCGGCAACCTCAGCGACCGCTTCGGACGCCGGCCGATTTTGCTCGCCTCGGTGCTTACCTTCGCCATCGACAACCTGATCTGCGCCATCGCGTGGTCCTACCCGATGCTGTTCATCGGGCGGGTGCTGGCAGGCATCAGCGGCGCCAGCTACTCGACGACCTCAGCCTTCATCGCCGACGTCTCCACCGACGAGAACCGGGCGAAGAACTTCGGCTTGCTCGGCATCGCCTTCGGCGTCGGTTTCGTTATCGGCCCGGTTCTGGGCGGCCTGCTCGGCACGCTCGGGCCGCGCGTGCCGTTCTATTTCGCCGCCGGTCTTGCTTTCCTCAATTTCGCCGTCGGCTATTTTTTGCTGCCGGAAACGCTGGAACAGCACAATCGCCGCAAATTCGAATGGAAGCGCGCCAATCCGCTCGGGGCGCTCAGGCAGATGCGCAGCTATGAAGGCATTCGCCCGATCCTGCTTGTCTTTTTCCTGATGACGCTCGGTCACATGATGTATCCGGCCGTGTGGTCGTTCGTCTCAAGCTACCGGTACGACTGGAGTGAGCAGCAGATCGGCTTTTCGCTCGGCGCCTTCGGCCTGTGCGGGGCGATCGTCATGGCTACCGTGCTGCCGCGGATCATTCCCAGGATCGGCGAATGGAAGACCGCGGTCATCGGCCTCGCGTTCACGGCTGCAAGTGCGTTCGGCTACGCATTCGCCTGGCAGGGCTGGATGATCTACGCGGTGATCGTCGCCGGCTGCCTGGAGGCGCTGGCCGATCCGCCGCTGCGCAGCCTCGCCGCCGCCAAGGTGCCGCCCTCGGCGCAAGGCGAACTGCAGGGCGCGATGACCTCGATCTTCTCGATCACGTCGATCATCACGCCGCTGCTCTACACGGCGATCTTCTCATGGTTCACCGGGCCGAATGCGCCAGTCGTTTTCGGCGGCGCGCCCTATGTGGTGGGCGGCGTCTTCCTGGCGCTGTCGCTGCTGGTCTTCCTCATGACGGTGGCGAAGCCGACGCCCAAGGAAGTCAAGCGCATGCACGCCCCCGAGGCGGCAGGGACGGGCGGGCATTAAAACTGCCATTCTACCCTCCCCAAAAGGGGAGGTAGAGCCTACGCCCGCTCGGCCAGTGCCGGCTCGCCGCGTTTTGCGCGGATCAGATTGGCGAAGCGGCGGAAGAGATAGTGCGAATCCTGCGGCCCGGGAGACGCCTCCGGGTGATGCTGGACCGAAAACACCGGGCGGCCGGTCAGCGCGATGCCGCAATTCGAACCGTCGAACAGAGAAACATGCGTTTCCTCGACGCTATCGGGAAGGGAATCGCTGTCGACGGCGAAGCCGTGGTTCATGGAGACGATCTCGACCTTGCCGGTCGTGTGATCCTTGACCGGATGGTTGGCGCCGTGGTGGCCCTGATGCATCTTCTGCGTCTTGCCGCCGAGGGCAAGCGCCAGCATCTGGTGGCCGAGGCAGATGCCGAAGACCGGAATTTCGGTCTTGAGGATGTCCTGTATGACCGGAACGGCGTATTCACCGGTCGCGGCCGGATCGCCCGGACCGTTCGACAGGAAGATGCCATCCGGCTTCATGGCCAGGATCTCGTCGGCGCCGGTCTTGGCCGGCACCACGGTTACTTTCGCACCAAGGCCGGCAAGCAGGCGCAAGATGTTGCGCTTGACGCCGTAGTCGATGGCAACCACATGCATGGACGGGTCCTGCTGCTCGCCATAGCCCTCGTCCCATACCCAGGGCGTTTCCTTCCACGCCGAGGATTGGCCGGACGTGACGTCCTTCGCTAGGTCGAGCCCGACGAGGCCAGACCAGGCAGCGGCTTGCCGCTTGAGATCGTCCACATCGAACCTGCCGTCCGGCGCATGGGCGATCACCGCGTTCGGCATCCCCTTTTCGCGGATCAGGGCGGTCAGCGCACGGGTGTCTATGCCCGCAAGCGCGACGATGCCGCGCCGCTTCAGCCAGGCGTCGAGATGTTCTTTCGCCCGATAGCTCGACGGATCGGTAACTTCGGCCTTGAAGATCGCGCCGACAGCGCCAGAGCGGGCAGCCGGATTCAGGTCCTCGATATCCTCGTCATTCGCGCCGATGTTGCCGATATGCGGGAAGGTGAAGGTGACGATCTGGCCGGCATAGGACGGATCGGTGAGGATTTCCTCATAACCGGTGAGCGCCGTATTGAAACATACCTCAGCCACTGCCGATCCGGTAGCGCCCAGGCCGCGTCCCTCGATCACCGTGCCATCGGCAAGGACGAGCAGGGCGGTCGGGGTTTCGGTTGCCCAGGGGGCGGTCGTGGCCATGGCGGCGCTCCATCGAGATATTGCGGCGTCGATCTCCGCGGGGAAGATTTACGCAGCAAAAGACACGGAACGATCTCGTCCGTGCCATTCCTGTAACCAAATCTGGTTGCAAGGCTTTCACATAGGCGAAGCTAGGCGCAGCGTCAATTAAGCTGTCCGCAGCCTGGACAGCGACCTCCGAAGTTCGGTCCGCCGAAGGATATGGCCGGAGTCTCCTTGCGAGGAAGATTCCGGCCAAATGTCGTGGTTGTGCTCGAGCGCGTGCGCCGGGCCACTCGCCCAGGCAATGCTAATCGTTGATTTCGGGCTCGACGAGCTTGGCCAGGTTCCGCAGAGAATCCTGCCAGCCGAGATAGCAGGCCTCGGCCGGAATGACGTCCGGTATGCCTGCCTGCTCGATATTGAGCTCCGTGCCGACCGAAACCTTCTTCAGCGTCACCGTCACCTGAATCTCGCCGGGCAGGTTCGGGTCGTCGAAGCTGTCCGTGTAGCGCAACCGTTCACCGGGAACGAGCTCGACATACTTGCCGCCAAAGGAATGGCTGTTGCCCGTGGTGAAGTTGCGGAACGACATCTTGTAGGTGCCGCCGACCTTCGGGTCATGCTCGTGGACTGTACAGGTGAAGCCGTTCGGCGGAAGCCATTTGGCGAGGGCATCTGCTTCGGTGAAGGCGCGATAGAGCTTTTCAGGGCTGGTGGTCAGGACGCGGTGCAGGCGGACGGTGCTGGGCATCTGGTTTATCCTTGTGGCTGACAGAGTGGTTGCTCTAAGGACGAACGCAGTCTGGGCGATCCGACACAGGCTTGCAAATTTTCCTCGACTCGTCGCAGCGGATCATGCGCTCCCCTTGAGATTTCGGCGGAAATGCCCTTTATCACCCACAAAGGATAATCCGATGCGCGAGAAGCTCACCGAAGAAGTCAAAGCCGCCATGAAAGCGGGCGACAAGCCTCGCCTTTCGACGCTCAGGCTGATGCAGTCCGCCATCAAGGATCGCGACATCGCCAATCGCGGCGCCGGCAAGGATGCGGCGAGCAACGACGAAATCCTGCAACTGCTCGCCAAGATGGTGAAGCAGCGCGAGGAGTCGGCCAAGGCTTTCGAGGACGGCGGCCGGCCCGAACTCGCCGCCAACGAGCAGGCCGAAATCGCGATCATCCGCGATTTTCTTCCCAGGCAGATGAACGAGGCTGAAACCGAGGCGGCGATACGCGATGCGATTGCCCGGACCGGCGCCGCCAGCATCAAGGACATGGGCAAGGTGATGGCCGCGTTGCGCGAGGCATATACCGGCCAGATGGATTTCGGCAAAGCCAGCGGTACCATCAAGTCGCTTCTGCAATAAGTCCTAAATTTTACCTAACCGCGCGACGTGAATTCTGACGGTACCGTCGTGCTCTGGCGTCCGAACGGGATTTTCAGCCAAGCCCGTTCGTGCAGGTAGTAAAGCAGCGATTTGGTGAACACCTCGGTTACACCGATGGCCGCCGCCAGTTTCACGCTGCCGGTTACCACCAGAGAAATGATCACGGTATCGATGGTGCCGGTGAGACGCCAGGACAACGCCTTGGCGAAGCTGCGCGAATGGGTGTCCATGTCGTCCTCCGATCAAGGCCGAACATTGGTAAACAACCGGCAGCCATTGGCAAAGTCGATTTTTCGATTGGCTGGGTCGCCGCCGCAATGATCGGCGGCAAAATGCCGACCGCTCTCGTTGTCAGGAGACCGTCGCCGGTACTGGCGGCCTGACGCCGCTGCGCTGCTCCCATGCATAAGAGATCGCGGCCACGGCTACCGCAACGACCATGGCGACGATACCGGCAAGCGGCAGGCTGCGGTAGCCGTAACCGGCATTGAGCATCGCAGCGCCAAGCGATGCCGCCAGCGCGATGCCGACGTTAAATCCCGACGGAATGAGCGAAGAGGCCAGGTTGGATGCATCAGCCGTCCAAGTGAGGATGCGCGTCTGGATCGGCGCGCCGATGGAAAAGTTCAGCGCGCCCCAAAGCGTGATCGCGACGATCATCGGCACCGGATAGGGACTGACGGCATAAATGACGGCCAGCAGAACGCCCTGAAGCGCCAGCAGGACGATCAGCGAGGGCATCAGCTTCCAGTCGGCCAGCTTGCCGCCGATGAAAACGCCGACCGTGGCGCCGACGCCGTTGAGCAGCAACACCCAGGGTATGAGGCTTGCCTCGATGCCGGTCACCTCCAGCAGGAAGGGGGTGATGTAGGTGTAGAGGCAGAACTGGGCGAGCATCAGCATCAGCATGAGGATCAGCGAGGTCCACACCTGCTGGCGGCCAAGGGCGCGGACCTCGTTCGCCAGATTGCCGCGGCGCTTCTTTTCCGTTCTTCCGCTCGGCAGGAGAACGGCCATGGCGAAAAGGGCGAGGATGCCGAGTGCGCACATGACCCAGAAGGTCGCGCGCCATCCCCATACGTTGCCGATGGCCGTGCCGGCCGGCACACCGACGATGTTGGAGACGGTCAGTCCGGACAGGATCAGCGCAACGGCCATGCCGCGCTGCCGTTCGGGCACGAGGCCAACCGCGACCACCATGGCGACGCCGAAATAGGCGCCATGCGCGACCGCCACGGCGACACGCAGCGCCAGCATGGCGGGAAAGTCCTGCGCCAGCGCGCAGGCGGCCTGGCCGACGATGAAGGCGACGGTCAGCCCCAGCAGCAGCGTCTTGCGGGATATCCTGGCGGTGGCCAGCGTCAGCAGCGGTCCGCCAGCGGCGATGCCGATGGCGTAGCCGGAGACGAGATAGCCGGCGGTCGGGATCTGCACGTTCAGCCCGGCGGCGACCTCCGGCAGGATCCCGGCAATGACGAATTCGGTGGTGCCGAATGCGAAGGCGGCAAGGAAAAGGGCGATCAGCGGAAGCGGCATGGCGACAGGATTTCCCGTTGGCCCGGCTTCCAAGCATGGTGACGCGGTCGCGGCAATCGAGAAATTGTCGGCCAGGCTTCAGTTTTGTTTCAGCCAGTCAGCCTGCTTTCAGGCGCGAGCCCCTGAGCAGGCCCTGTTCTTCCAGAACCGGGTAGGCCATCGAGGCGAGCAGAGAATTGATCTGCTTGAGGTCGCGAATAGTATCGAGGTGGATCGAGCTCGTCTCGATGCTTTTGGGGGATCCATCGCGCAGCCGCAGGAAATGGCTCTGGCTGGTTTCCTTTTCGCGGTCGCGCAGCCGGTCCTTTTCCAGCACGAGCTGGCGCGCGGTTTCGGCGTCGCGCGAGACTAGCACGTTGAAGGCGAGCCGCGCATTGGCGAGGACCGAGGCGTGGAAGGCGAGAAGCTCGCGCCAGCCTTCCTCGGTGAAGGTGAGGCCGTGCTCCAGCTTCTTGCGCACATGCACGAGCAAATTGCGCACGACGATGTCGCCGACCTGCTCGAGCTTGACGCAGGCCCCGATCAGTTCCTGGCAGCGGAGCGCCTCGGCTTCCGTCAGCGGGTTCTTCGTGACTTTCGCGAGATAGAGCTTGATGGCGGCGTGCTTGCGGTCGACGCGGTCGTCGAGCGCCGCCAGCGCCTTGATCTTGTCGGCGTCGGCATCCTCGTAAAGCTCGATGATGCGCTTGAGCATGATCTCGACCGTCTCGCAAACCCGCACCACTTCGCGCGTGGCATTGGCCAGCGCCTGTGGAGGGGTGTTCAACGCGGCGTCGTTGAGGGCGGACAGTTCGGCCACCTGCAGCGAATCAGCTGATTCCGGCCTGGCGCCAAGCGCGACCAGCCGCTCGGAGGCGCGATAAACGAGGCCGGCCAGCGGCAGTCCGGCCAGCAGGATGATGACGTTGAACAGGATATGCGCGTTGACGATCTGGTCCGGTTCGGTGGCGCCAAGGAAGGCGATCGGCGGTTTGAAGGTCATGAAGAGGACAAGCATGACCAGCGAGCCGACGCCTCGCATCAGAAGATTGCCTATCGGCACGACCCGCACGCCGGGTTCGGCGTTGCGTGTTAGCAAGGGGGCGATGACCGAGGAGCCGAGATTGACACCCAGCACCAGCACGATGCCGAGTTCCGGCGGGATGAAGCCGCGTCCGGCGAGCGCCACCATCAACAGCACGGCGGCGATCGAGGAATGGAACAGCCATGTCACCAGGGCGGCCAGCAGATAGGCGGTGATCGGATCGCCGGAGAAGTAGTTGACGATGACCGGCAGGAGCTGGCTTTCGCGCAGCGGCTCCGACGCCTGGCCGATCATCTCCAGCGACAGCACCAGCAAGCCGATGCCGACGAGGATGCGACCAATCTGGCGCCAGTCGCGGCGCTCGGTCGCCATGAACATGACGGTGCCGGCGATCAGGCAGAGCGGCACCAGCAGCGACAGGTCGAAGGTCAGCAGCTTGACCACCAGCGCCGAACCGATCTCGGCGCCGCGCACGGCAAGCTGGCCGGCGGCCCCCGAGACGATACCGGCGCCGGCGAAAGAGCCGACGAGCAACGTCACGGCCGTCGAGCTTTGCAAGGCTATCGCAAGGCCGGTACCCGCGAGGACGGCCATGAAGGGATTGCGCATGGTGGCGCGCAGCCGGTGGCGCAGCACGTCGCCATAGGCGCGCTCGACGCCGGTCTTGACCATGCGCGTGGCGAACAGCATCAGCGCCACCGCGCCGGCCAGATGAATGAGGATGACGGAGCCGCTCATCGGTCGGTCCGCTGCGAAACGGTTGCCCCGGCAGGACACTGCGAGCGCCGGACCCTTCGTAAAAGGGGCACAATGGAGAAATGGATTTGAGGGCGAATCATCAGTTTCACAGGCCGACCGGCTATGTCCGCAGATTAGCCGGATAATGAGTTTTGTCCAAATTTTCCATCGATGCAGTTGTAGGCGACGCCTCTCGGACATGGATCGGCGGTCCGCGATTGCAAGGGCGTGACAACGTTGCGCACAAGTCTCGCATCGACGCCGCCACGATTCCGGCATGCCGGGCGCAGGTTGCCTGAAGGACATAAGGTTTCTGTTCTAAGCCCCTAAAGTCATTGGAAAAATCATTACAAAAATGTAATCCCGTCATTCAGTTTCGGTTCATGGATCGGACGCTACCTCTCCTGCCGTAGACAACGAAGGAGTACCCGTCATGAAACGTCTTGTTCTTGTCGCCACCGCTTTCGCCATGCTGGCTGGAACAACTTTGCAGGGCCAGGCCGCGCAGCTCGGGCCGAGCGTCAAAACCGTCCAGGTTGACTGGAAGAAGCCTACGCACCGCGAGGTGAAGAAGCGCGTGGTGGTGAAAAGGACCGATCACGGTGTGGTCAAGAAGAAGGTCGTCGTGCGCAAGACCAAGTGGACGCGCGGGCAGCGCTATGCCGACTGGCGCCGTCACCAGGCCGTCCGCGACTGGCAGCGTCATCACCTGCACCGTCCGGGCCCCGGCCAGGAATGGATCCGCGTCGGCAACGACTATATTCTGGTGAGCATCGTTTCGGGCGTGATCGCCGGCATCATCGCTGCCAACTAGGCGGATCGCCAATCGAGGCTTTGTGGAAAGGCGGCCAAATGGCCGCCCTTTTCTTACGCGCATCCTCTTATCATTATGCGGAAGGCAGCAGCGAGCCTGTGAAAACCGGGTATCGCCGTCTTTAGGAGTCGTGCGGCTGACTTCGCATGATTATATGAACGGCAAACGAGCCGTACCCGATGCGCTTTCCGCCCGCCTTCCTTGACGAGATACGTGACCGCGTGCCGATTTCCTCGGTAATCGGGGCGCGTGTGACGTGGGATCGCCGCAAGACCAACGCTCCGCGCGGCGACTTCTGGGCATGCTGCCCGTTCCATGGCGAGAAAAGTCCGTCCTTCCATTGCGAGGACAAGAAAGGCCGCTACCACTGTTTCGGCTGCGGCGTTTCGGGCGACCACTTCCGCTTTCTCACCGAACTCGACGGACTGAGCTTCCCGGAAGCCGTCGAACGGATTGCCGATATGGCGGGTGTTGCCATGCCGGCGCGCGACGAACAGGCAGAGGCGCGCGAGAAACAGCGCGCCAGCCTCACCGACGTGATGGAGATGGCGACGGCGTTTTTCCAGGAACGCCTTCAAAGCAGCGATGGGGCGAAAGCCCGCGCCTATCTGCGCGACCGTGGCCTGACCTCGGCAACCCAGCAGTCTTTCCGGTTGGGCTATGCCCCCGACAGCCGCAACGCGCTGAAGGAGCATCTGGCGGCCAAGGGCGTCGAGAAGGCGCAGATGGAAGCCTGCGGGCTCACCGTGTTCGAGGACGTGCCGGTCTCCTACGACCGCTTCCGTGACCGCATCATGTTCCCGATCCCGGATTCGCGCGGGAAGATCATCGCTTTCGGCGGGCGTGCCATGTCGCCGGACATCGCCGCCAAGTATCTGAACTCGCCGGAGACCGAACTCTTCCACAAGGGCAATGTGCTCTACAATTACGCACGCGCCCGCAAGGCGCTCGGCAAGGGCGGTCCAAATGGCGGGGGCGCAAACGGCAATGCCGTCATCGCGGTCGAAGGCTATATGGACGTGATCGCGCTGGCCCAGGCCGGGTTCGAGAACGCTGTCGCGCCGCTCGGCACGGCATTGACCGAGAACCAGATGGAGCTTTTGTGGCGCATGTCCGGCGAGCCGGTACTGTGCTTCGACGGCGACCAGGCCGGCCTCAAGGCGGCGTGGCGTGCCGCGGACCTCATCCTGCCTTCGATCCAGCCTGGCCGCACCGCGCGTTTCGCGCTGCTGCCGGAGGGCAAGGACCCGGACGATCTGGTCAAGGCGGAGGGTCCGGAGGCGTTCCGTTCGGTGATCGCGCAGGCGCGGCCGCTGGCCGAACTGCTCTGGACGCGCGAGACGGCCGGCGGCGTTTTCGATACGCCGGAGCGCCGGGCCGAGCTGGAAAAGACCTTGCGCGAGCTGACCAACCGCATCCGCGACGAGAGCGTGCGCTTCCACTACAGCCAGGAGATGCGCGAACGGGTGCTGAACTTCTTCGGTCCACGTCAGAGAACGAACGAGCGGGGGCAGGGCGGCGGTTCGCGCAAGCCGGGCAGGGGTGCCTGGCCCCGCGGGGTTGCACCGCGCGGCGCCATCACCGAAAGCCTCGGCCGGTCGCCGCTCGTGCGGCGCGCCGGCGAGGTGATGTCGGTGGGCGAAGCCAGCATCCTGGTGGCGCTGGTCAATCATCCGGCGCTGATCGACGAGAATTTCGAATATGTGGAGTTCCTCGACCTTGCCAATAGCGACCTCAGAAAGCTGCATGCCGTGCTGCTGGACGCGCTGGCGCACGACCTAGCCACCGACCGTCAAGCCGTCATCGCGGCCATCGATCGGGCCGGCTGCACCGATATCTGGGAGCGGGCGGTGGCGCTGATCCGGCGGGTGCGGCAATGGCCGGCGCTCGAAAGTGCGGCAATCGACGATGCGCGCGACGCCTTCACCCAGGCGCTGCACTTGCACCGCAGTGCCCGCACACTACATAGGGAGCTGAAGCAGGCAGAGGCCGCGCTCGCCAACGATCCCACCGACGAGAACTATCGGCATCTGGTCGAAATCCAGGCGCAGTTTCGCGACGTCCAGGCGACGGAAGCGCTGATCGAAGGTTTTGGCGTTTCCTCCGGGCGGGCCGGGCGGGCTTAGGCCTTGCAGGCAGCGGCGGGATGTTCCGGCGGCTAATTGATTCGCTTTTTAGGCGCGAATCATGCGAGAGGCGCTTGACCTTCTGCCAGAATAGCGGAATCAGGACGATTCGAAACAGCAGGCCGCATCCAGAAATGGCCGAAAACATCGGATGCAGGCGCACTGAAGACTGGACGGGCGAGAAACCCGCCACAGATATCAGGGTTAATCTGGACTTAACGCAGATGCGGATAATGGCTTGGCAGGGCGTGTTTTTCGGCTAACGCGCGTGAAGTGCCGGCTCGGCAGCTATGCGGCTTTTGCCGCCTGGAGACGATAAAGAATGGCGACGAAGGAAAAGGAAGAGGTCGAAACCGAACGCGAGGGTACGACCGACGGTCCCTTGCTCGACCTTTCCGATGATGCTGTCAAGAAGATGATCAAGGCCGCCAAGAAGCGCGGCTATGTGACCATGGACGAACTCAACTCGGTGCTGCCCTCCGAGGAAGTGACCTCCGAGCAGATCGAGGACACGATGGCGATGCTGTCCGACATGGGCATCAACGTCGTCGAGGATGACGAGCAGGCCGAGGAAGGCGAAGCCGCGGAAAGCAACGACGCCGAGGAGGATGCCAACGAGCTCGCGGAGCAGACGGGCACCGCCGTCGCCACTGTCGCCAAGAAGGAGCCGACGGATCGCACCGACGATCCCGTCCGCATGTATCTGCGCGAGATGGGCTCGGTGGAGCTTCTGTCGCGCGAAGGCGAAATCGCCATCGCCAAGCGCATCGAGGCCGGCCGCGAAACGATGATCGCTGGCCTGTGCGAAAGCCCGCTGACCTTCCAGGCTATCATCATCTGGCGTGACGACCTCAACGAAGGCAAGGGCCTGCTGCGCGAGATCATCGACCTCGAAGCGACCTATGCGGGTCCCGAGGCCAAGGCGGCGCCGGTTGTCGAGCGCGTCGACGAGGACGCCAAGCCGAAGACGGACGAAAAGCCTCGCCGCGGTTCGCGCGAGGATGAAGACGACATCACCAATGTCGGCGGCGAAAGCCGCGTCGAGGACGACGAGGACGACGAGGACGAGGCGAGCCTCTCGCTTGCAGCGATGGAGGCTGAACTCCGTCCGCAGGTGATGGAGACGCTCGACGTCATCGCCGACACCTACAAGAAGCTGCGCAAGCTGCAGGACCAGCAGGTCGAGAACCGGCTGGCCGCGGCCGGCACGCTGTCGCCCAGCCAGGACCGCCGCCTGAAGGAGCTGAAGGACCAGCTCATCACTGCGGTGAAATCGCTGTCGCTCAACCAGGCGCGCATCGAGGCGCTGGTCGAGCAGCTTTACGATATCAACAAGCGTCTTGTTCAGAACGAGGGCAAGCTCCTGCGTCTCGCCGAAAGCTATGGCGTGCGGCGCGAGGAATTCCTGAAGGAATATCAGGGTTCCGAGCTCGATCCGAACTGGACGCGCTCCATCGCCAACCTGACGTCGCGCGGCTGGAAGGAATTCACCAAGAACGAGAAGGACGCCATCAAGGACCTGCGGGCGGAGATCCAGAATCTCGCCACCGAGACGGCGATCTCGATCCAGGAATTCCGCAAGATCGTCAACCAGGTGCAGAAGGGCGAGCGTGAGGCGGCCATCGCCAAGAAGGAAATGGTTGAGGCCAATCTGCGCCTCGTCATCTCCATCGCCAAGAAATATACCAACCGCGGCCTGCAGTTCCTCGACCTGATCCAGGAAGGCAATATCGGCCTGATGAAGGCGGTGGACAAATTCGAGTACCGCCGCGGCTACAAGTTCTCGACCTATGCCACATGGTGGATCCGGCAGGCGATCACCCGTTCGATCGCCGACCAGGCGCGCACCATCCGTATTCCGGTGCACATGATCGAGACGATCAACAAGATCGTGCGTACCTCGCGCCAGATGCTGCACGAGATCGGCCGCGAGCCGACGCCGGAGGAACTGGCGGAAAAGCTCGCCATGCCGCTGGAGAAGGTGCGCAAAGTGCTGAAGATCGCCAAGGAGCCGATCTCGCTCGAAACGCCGGTCGGCGACGAGGAAGATTCGCATCTCGGCGATTTCATCGAGGACAAGATGGCGATCCTGCCGATCGACGCGGCGATCCAGGCCAATCTGCGCGAGACCACCACGCGCGTGCTGGCTTCGCTGACGCCGCGCGAGGAGCGCGTGCTGCGCATGCGCTTCGGCATCGGCATGAACACCGACCACACGCTGGAGGAAGTCGGCCAGCAGTTCTCGGTGACGCGCGAGCGTATCCGCCAGATCGAGGCCAAGGCGCTGCGCAAGCTCAAGCATCCGAGCCGGTCGCGCAAGCTGAGAAGCTTCCTCGACAGCTAAGTCCAGAACTTCCCGATTTGAATCGGAAAACCCGGCCAAGCGATTGGCCGGGTTTTCTTTTTGCCGCTACTTCGCGCTGGCGGGGAAGGCCGGCAGCTTGGCGATGTCGCCGGCATCGTGCTGGACGATCAGCGTTGCCTTCAGGCCCGCGGCGATCTTCTGCAGGCGCTCCATCGAGGCCAGCGTTTCGGCGCGGTCGGTGTTGAAGGGCGGGACGCCGCCATTCTCGAACTGCTCCTCGAAATGGACCACATCACCGCTGAGCAGCACTGGGCCCTTGTCCTTCAGCCTGACCAGCAGCGCATGGCTTCCCGGCGTATGGCCGGGGGTCGACAGCATGATTACGGTTCCGTCGCCGAACACGTCCCTGTCGCCCTCGACTGCTTCGACCGGCGCGCCGCTATTCAGCCATGGCTTGACCAGATCCGGCTCGGCGCCGAAGGGCAGCGGATCGGCATTGAACGCGGCAAGATCCGCCGCGCCGATCATCAGTTTCGCTTTCGGGAAGTCGGCTGCCTGGCCGACATGGTCGAAATGGTAGTGGCTGATGCCGACCGTTTCGATCCTGGCAGTATCGATGCCGATCTCCTTCAGCTGGTCGGGCAGCGTGCGGGCGAGCGTGGGGGCCATTGGCGCGTCCGCCGGCTGCGGCGCATTCAGCAACGTTGCCGGAAGGCCAGTGTCCCACATCATGTAAGCCTCGTCGTGGCGGACAAGATAGCAGCTGTCGGTCAGCACCTTCTTTTCGCCAGCGTATGCAAAGGTGTCGGAAAATTGCGAGAGGTCGTTGACGGCGATGGTCCCGCAATCGAGGCGCCACAGCTCGACATCCGCGGCGAAGGCGGGAAGCGCGTTGCCGACAGGACGGCGGCGATCAAAAGGGTCTTCAAAGTCATTGAAAAATGCTCCTGCATGGTGAGGGTCGTCTGCGACCCGTCCGTGCCGGTTTAGCGGTTGCGGCGTTTTGAAGGTGCCGGATTGCACAGCAATATGTGCCCGAAACGCTCGATCGGTTGCGCGTATGCATTCTCCCGGCTAGTCTTCGACCATGGCCGACAATCCAATGCCCCAGGACCTTGCCCGGCAGCTGCTGCAGGCGCTGCGTCCTTTCGCGCATGATCGGCGGCAGGTTGATAGACGCGCCGGCGTGCGTCCCCACGGGAAGCAGCTGTTCAGCTATTGCTGCTTCGAGACGGAGCGGCTGGCGCGTGTCTCGAACGAGAAGCCGGTCATCGGCATCGTTCTCAGCGGCGCCAAGGAGTTCTGGCTGGGCGATGCCGGCCAGCGCTTCGTTGCCGGCGATGTCTTCATTTTCCCGGCGAAGGTGGAAGTCGACGTGGTCAACGTGCCCGCCGAGGGCAGCGGCATATACGAATCGCTGCTGGTCGAGGTGGACGGCGTGCCGGAATCGATCCGGCGATTGCGGCCGGCCGGCCGGCTCCCGCGGCAGGGAATCGACATGCGCGTGCCGCTGACGGCCGAACTGGTCGAGGCGCTTACCCATGCCGCTGCCGTGCTAGCCGCTTCCGACCATGCGGCCGCCCTCGCGCAGCACCGGTTGGCCGAGGTTCTGCTCCTGTTGCGCAGCGTGCCCGCCGCTGCGTGTCTTTACGACATGTCGCTGGCCGACCGCGTTGCCTGGCTCGTGCTGGAAGCGCCGGCGCAACGCTGGACCGCGGAGGGCATAGGCAGCGCCCTCGGCATGGGCGCGTCGACGTTGCGCCGCCGCCTGAAGGAGGACGGGACCTCTCTGCGCGAAGTGCTGGCTTCGACCCGGATGAGACTGGCGCATGAAATCCTCATGCGCGGCGATGCGAACGTTACGGCGGCTGTCGGCGCTGTCGGCTATTCGTCGCGCTCGCATTTCGGCCGGCAATTCCGTACCATCTACGGCATGTCGCCGCGCGCGGTGCGCGATGCCGAAGCGGTCGACTGATCTGGAGCCAATGAAGGGACGCGCATGTCGCCGGAATTTCTGCTGACCACGCTCATCATCGTCGCATCGCCTGGAACCGGCGTCGTCTACACGCTGGCCGCGGGATTATCGCGCGGCGGGCGCGCCAGCGTGCTGGCGGCCTTCGCCTGCACGCTCGGCATCGTGCCGCATCTCATCGCCGCGCTGACCGGCTTGGCGGCGCTGCTCCACACAAGCGCGCTGGCCTTCGAGATCGTGAAATATGCCGGCGTCGCCTACCTGCTCTACATGGCTTGGCAGAGCCTGCGCGAGCATGGCGCGCTGAAGGTCGAGGAAAAGCCCGATCCGCGCAGCGCTTGGCAGGTGGTGATGGACGGCATTTTGCTCAACCTGCTCAATCCGAAGCTGTCGATCTTCTTCGTCGCCTTCCTGCCGCAATTCATCGCGCCGACGGAAACGAATGTGCTGGGGCGTATGCTCGAGCTTTCCGGCGTGTTCATGCTGGTGACGTTCGTCATCTTCTCGATCTATGGCCTGTGCGCGGCGGCGATGCGCGACCGCGTCGTCGGCAATCCGCGGGTGATGGCCTGGATGCGCCGCACCTTCGCCGCGGCGTTCGTGCTGCTCGGCGCACGGCTCGCGCTGCAGCAGCAATAGGGGCAGGGCGCTGGCCGGCAGGCAGACGATCCTGACGCTGGCGACACGCGGCGCCGGCCTCTACGAATTCACCGACCGTGCGGCGCAGTTCGTGCGGGAGAGCGCGGAGGAGACGGGCCTGCTGACCGTCTTCGTGCGGCATACTTCCTGTTCGCTGCTCATCCAGGAGAATGCCGACCCGGACGTGCGGCGCGACCTCGACGCATTCTTTTCCCGGCTGGTGCCTTCCGCCGATGATCCTTCCATGGACTATCTCGTGCACCGCGACGAGGGGCCGGACGACATGCCTGCGCACATCAAGGCCGCGCTGACTGCCGTTTCCCTCTCCGTTCCGGTCGTGGCAGGGCGATTGGCGCTCGGAACATGGCAGGGCATCTATCTGTTCGAGCACCGCGAACGTCCGCATCGGCGCGAAATCGTCCTGCATCTGGCCTGACGGACTTCCTTGATTGTGTGCGAGATCGACATATCTTTCCGATACATCGTAAGATATATCTTGATTCCAATTTCTGATGCCCCTAGTTAAGATGTATCGTAAGACATATCACAGGAGTTATCCATGTTTGGACACAGACATACATTTCGCAGCGAACATTCCTTCATGCACATGGCGGGCCGCTTCGGCGGACGCGGCGGCTTCGGCCCATTCGGTGGCCATGGTCCTGGCGGTCGCGGCGGACGCGGCGGCCCGGCCGATATGCTGCGCGCCGGCCGGATGCTGGCCGACGGCGACCTCAAGCTGATCACGCTGGCGCTGCTTTCGGAAGCGCCGCGTCACGGCTACGACATCATCAAGGCGTTGGAGGAGCGCACCAGCGGCATCTACAGCCCGAGCCCCGGCGTGGTCTATCCGACGCTGACTTTCCTCGAGGAGGCAGGTTACGCAATCTCGACGACGGAGGGCGCCAAGAAGGTGTTTTCCATTACCGAGAATGGCAAAGCCCATCTGGCCGAGAATCGGGAGATGGTGGATCGCGTGCTGGAACAACTCGAGCGCTTCGGCCGCAAGATGGCCAAGGCGCGCGAATGGTTCGGCTGGGACGAGGACGGCGACGAGCGGCGCGGACGCCGCGGCAGGGCGAATCCCGAGTTCCGCGCTGTCCGGCACCGGTTGCGGGCGGCCCTTGCCGAGGTGCTGGACGGTCCGGCCGAAAAGCACCAGCAGGCGCTGGACATCCTGAAGGACACGGTGGACGCGCTGCAGGAACTGGCGAAACGCTGACTGTCCGTGATGGGCTGGCAGCGGGCTGCTCTTGCCCTGCCAGCCTCGGCCCGGTACTGACAGTCGTCAGGCGGCGTGTCCGCCGGCGATTGTCAGGGAGGCCCGTCCATGTCGTTTCTCAAGCGTCTTTTCGGTGGCGGCTCTTCGTCGGAAGCGCCGGCGGAAGCGGCTTCGGTGAAGCAGGTCGAACACAAGGGCTTTTTGATCCGCGCCACGCCCTACAAGACCGACGGTCAATACCAGACCTGCGGCATCGTCTCGAAAGAGATCGGCGGAGAGGTCAAGGAACACAAGTTCATCCGCGCCGACCGTTTCGCCAATATCGACGACGCGGCGGACATCGCGATCCGCAAGGGCATCCAGATGGTGGATGAGCAGGGCGACAGGATTTTCGGTTAGGTCCTGATCCTTGGGATAGGGTTTGGCGAGTCACCCTCTCCATTTTCCATCAACCCTTCGATCAGCGCGGCTAAAACCGCACGGCACTCTTGCGGCGATGCTCCCGCATCGATGGCGAGCGCTGCACGGTCGAAGGCCGCTGCCAGAAGTGACGTGAGCGCGTCCGCGGGCAGTTTGCGCATGGTGCCTGACCGCATCGCCGCCACCAGACCCTCGCGCAGCGTGCGGCTGCCATAGCGGTTGTCGATCTCGTCCATGCCGGCGCGGCCCAGCACGGCAGGCCCGTCGAGCAGCAGCAGGCGCGTGCGTCCGGGCGCGCGCATGGCGTCGAGATAGGCGTCGGAACCGGCCAGCAGCGCATCGCGCGGCGACAGGGCATCCGGCGCCGCGGCTTCGATTTCTGCAGCCACCGCTTCCGCTTCCTTCTCCACGACCGCCTGAAACAGCGCCTGCTTGTCCTCGAAATGGTGATAGAGCGCGCCGCGCGTGACGCCGGCCTGCGCAACGATCTCCGGCGTTCCGGTTTCGGCATAGGATTTTTCGGTAAAGAGCCGTCGCGCGGCGGCGATCAGAACCGCGCGCGTGGCGTCGGTCCGGTCGCGGTTGGAGCGGCGCTCGCTTTTTTCTTGCATACATACAGCCTGTATGTTAATTCAACTTACATGCAGACTGTATGTTAGTTGCAAGGAGTTGCAAAGCCATGAAGACGTCCAGCTACTACCCGGTTCTGATGACCGGCGACGTCGCAGCCACGACAGCTTTCTATGTCGATCATTTCCGTTTCGCGCCTCTGTTCGAAAGCGACTGGTACGTGCATCTGCAATCGAGCGAGGACAAGCGCGTCAATCTCGGCATCGTGCAGGGCGATCACGAGACGATTCCCGAGGCCGGTCGGGGCAGGGCGGGCGGCCTGCTGATCAATTTCGAGGTGAAGGATGTCGATGGTGTTTACGAGCGCGTGGTCGCTGCCGGCCTTCCGATATTGCGCAGCCTGCGGGACGAGCCGTTCGGCCAGCGCCACTTCATCACCAGCGATCCGAACGGCGTGCTGATCGACGTCATCAAGCCGATCCGGCCAAGCGCCGAGTTCCTGGCGCAGTACATGCCGGAAGCCGTCGGTAAATAACGGAGCGCAGGCACGGCGTCGCCGCAATGCGCCGACGCCGTTTCGCAGGCTTGCCATGTACGGAGCGTCAGGCAAGGATCGCCTCGTCAAACAGGAGGTCCTCATGTCGCTCAAGGGAAAGACGCTTTTCATATCCGGCGGTTCGCGCGGCATCGGGCTTGCCATTGCGCTCAAGGCAGCCCGCGATGGCGCCAATGTCACCATCGCGGCCAAGACCGCCGAGCCGCACCCGAAGCTGCCGGGCACGATCTACACGGCGGCGCAGGAGATCGAGCAGGCTGGGGGCAAGGCGCTGCCGGTGCTGTGCGACATCCGCGAAGAGGCGCAGGTAAGCGAGGCGGTGGAGAAAACCGTCGCGGCCTTCGGCGGCATCGACATCTGCGTCAACAACGCTTCCGCCATCCAGCTCACCGGCACGCTGGAAACCGACATGAAGCGCTATGACCTGATGCACCAGATCAATACGCGCGGAACGTTTCTGGTCTCGAAAATGTGCATTCCGCATCTGAAGTTAGCAACGAACCCCCACATTCTGAATCTGGCGCCGCCGCTGGACATGGAAGCCAAGTGGTTCAAGAACCATGTCGCCTATACGATGGCGAAATTCGGCATGTCGATGTGCACGCTGGGCATGAGCGCGGAGTTCGCGCGCGACGGCATTGCAGTCAATTCGCTGTGGCCGCTGACGGCCATCGACACGGCCGCGGTGCGCAACCTGCTCGGCGGCGGCACTGTCGCGGCGATGAGCCGCTCGCCGGAGATCGTGGCGGATGCCGCCTATGCGATCGTCAACCGGCCGTCGCGCGAGGCGACCGGCAATTTCTACATCGATGAGGAAGTGCTGAAGGCCGAGGGCGTGACCGATTTCTCGAAATATGCTCCCGGCGCAAAGGGTACGCTCGCCGGCGATTTCTTCGTGCCCGACGAGGCTTTCGCGCGCAGCGACACCAAAGTCACGGGCTTGTTCTAGCCGGTCCTGATGCAAAAGCCCGGCCGGTTTATGCCGGCCGGGCTTCGCAGTTCTTTGAGCTAGCGCTTACTGCGCGCTGGCGACGGGCGCCACCAGGGGCGTGATGCGGCGGATCGCGACACGGCGGTTCTCACGCTCGGGCCCCGACGAATCCACCTTCAGGTAGCTTTCGCCATAGCCCTGGGTCGTGAGGTTTTCCGGCGGAATCTGGAAATATTCCGTCAGAGCAGCCGCCACCGATTCCGCCCGCTTGTCGGACAGGACCAAATTGGCCGAATCGGAGCCCACGGCATCGGTATGGCCTTCGATGAGGAAGGTTTCCGCCGGGTTCTTCTGCAGCATTTTCAACATCGCCTCGGCGACGCCCTGCAGCTTGTCGGCCTCGCTTTCGGGAATATCGGCCGAGCCGAACTCGAAGTTGAGCGTGTCGAGGTCGATACGGCGGGCGATGTCGCGCACGCGGGCCGAACGTTTGACTTCGTCGACCGAGTAGAGACGCTGCACCTTCTCGATCGGCGGCTGCTCGAGGAACTCGTAATAGTCTTCGGGTTCCTCAACCGATTCCGAATCGAGAATGTATTCCGTGCGCGGGATGCTCAGCCGCAGCGGCGGCAGGTCCTCGCCCGGATCACGCCATTCGCGGACGTTGTCATAGTAGCTTTCGTCCACATAGTTCAGCACATACTCGCGCCCATCCTCGTCGATGCGCGAACGGCGGATGATGTCGCCATTCGCATTGCGAATGGTGATCACCTTGACGCCGTTCGGCCGCTCGATGATCTCGCGGGTCCGGCCACGCGGCAGGTCCTCGTAGTAGACGTCGCGCGCATTCCGGGTCATGCGCGGACGGTCACTGCTTTCAACAATGGTCTGATTGTTGAACTGGATGACCAGACGATTGTCGATTTCCTCGAGGACGTCGGCGCCACGCGGACGCTCCCTGTCGCGGATGTCGCGGGGACGTTCGCGGCGTTCGCCCTTTTCTTCTGTCACCGGTACGATCTTTTCCGGCTGGATCGCCTCCTGGGCAGCCTTGTCATCGGCTGGCGGTGGGCCTTGCTCGACCGGTGTCGCCGGCTGCTGGGCCTGGCCTGCCGGAGGCGGATTCACAGTCTGGCCGCCTTCCTGACCGGTCTGTCCTTCAGCCTGTCCGGGTTGAGCCTGTCCGGGACGCTTCTTCTGGCTGTCCAGAATAGGCGCGGCATTCGGGTCCTGTGCCGGAGCTTCGCCCTGGACGCCGCCCTGGGCTGGCTGCTCTCCGGCCGGTTTCTCAGCCGGCGTTTCTCCGTTGGCCGGCGCCTGGCCTTCGGGTGCCGGAGCCGCCGGCGTTTCGCCGGGCTTTGCCGGCTGTTCGCCAGTGGGGGCCGGCTGTTCGGCGTTCGGCGCGGCAGGTTCGGCTTTTTCGTCGCCCTGTTGTTTCTTGCGCAGAAACTCCTTCAGGTTCTTCGGCTTTGTCTCTGTGCCCTGACCAGCTGCCGGATTTTCCGCCGGCGCCGTTTCTGTCGGGGCAGCTCCTTCCGTTGGAGCGGCTTTTTCGGCCGGTGCCGGTTCGGCCCGGGGCGCCGGCTCGGCCTTGGGCGCCGGTTCCGCCTTCGGCGTCTGTTCAGCTTCCGGTTTCACTTCCGCAGGTGCGGCTTTTTCCGCCGGGGCGGCTTCGGCTGGCGCCTCTTCCTTCTTTTTCTGGAGGAACTCCTTCAGCTTGGGGGCCGGCTCTTCAGCCGGTGCGGCTCTTTCAGCCGGCTCTGCCTGCTCCCGCTGCTGCCGACGCGGCTGCTCCTGCTCCTGCGCGGGCGCAGCTTCCCTCGGAGCTTCGGGTTGCGCCTCTTCCTGCTGCTGGCGGCGCTGCTGCCTGCGTGGCTGCTCCTGCTGTTCCGCGGGTGCGGCCTCCGCAGGGCGTTCAGGCTGTGCTTCCTCCTGCTGCTGGCGGCGAAGCAGTTTGCGCGGCTGTTCCTGCTCCTGCGCGGGCGCGGCTTCCCTTGGTGCCTCGGGCTGCGCCTCTTCCTGTTGCTGGCGCCGCTGTTTGCGGGGCTGTTCACCGCCCTGTGCGGCCGCGCATTCTTCCGGCGACTGGCCTTCGGCACAGGCCGCCTGGGCCAATATGACCCCATTGTTCAATCCGCTTCTCGCAGCCGCTATGTCGCTCTGCTGCAGCGGGAACGCGCCCAACGGCGCGGATGCCATCAGCAGGCCGAGTGCCGTGCCTGCCAAAATCCGTGGTTGGCGTTTCATCCGATTCTCTCCTCTTAGGCGCCCCAACGCGGCCCCAATGGTCTGGGGCCGGTTTGGTTCCGTCCAAGGCGCATAAGCAGGGGCAAAGCGGCCACATGCCGGCCAATTGATGGCGATGCCCGGCAATTTGGTGGCGAGAACATGTCCGCATTCCCCGTCAGCCGTCGAACCGCGCGTGTCGGCCTACCGCTTGACCATGAGCCGGTAGCGCGCCAAATGCAGGCCATGGACACGCAGCCGTTCTGGAAAACCACGCCGCTGGAGGCAATGTCTCCCGCCGAATGGGAATCGTTGTGCGACGGTTGCGGCAAATGTTGCCTGTCCAAACTCGAGGACGAGGACACCGGCGAAATCTACTGGACGACGGTGGCATGCCGGTTGTTCGATGCCGGGAGCTGCCGCTGTTCGGATTATACCAATCGGCTGGCACGGGTTCAGGATTGCGTCGGCCTGACGCCCGAGAATGTGCGGACCATCAAATGGCTCCCCAGTACCTGTGCTTACCGGCTCATCGCCGAAGGCCGCGACCTCTACTGGTGGCATCCGCTGGTGTCGGGCAGCGCCGAAACCGTGCATGAGGCCGGAATCTCTGTCCGTGGACGTATAAGCGCCCATGAATACGACATGGCGGAGCCGGAAGATTATTTCGACCATGTCGTCGACGGCGAGCTTTGACGCCGTAGCTTCCGAACCGGTCGCAGCCTCCGGCCAGGACGTGAACCGCGAATGAACGCGTGGTTCGAAAACGGTTCAGCAAGGGTTGGCTAGGGTCCTCCCATCGCTTCGGCGAAAAGGCTTTAAAGGAGAGCTGCAATGCTGAACAAGATCAAGACCGCCATTCTTTCCGCCATTGTCGGGCTCGGCACGCTGGCTGCGGTGCCGGCTACCGCGAATGCGGATGGGCTCTATCTCAACTTCGGTGGCGACGGCCCGCGCCTCGGCATCCAGACCACCGACCATCGTCATTGGCGCGGTGACCGCCGCGACGACTGGCGGCGCGACGACTGGCGGCGCGATCGCGACTGGCGCCGCATGTGCACGCCGGGCCGCGCGCTCGACAAGGCAGAGCGCATGGGCCTCCGTCGCGCCCGCGTCGTCGATGTCGGACGCCATACGATCCGGGTAGCCGGCCGCAAGTACAACCAGCGCGTCGTTGTCGTGTTCGGCAGGGATCGCAACTGCCCGGTCTTCTACCGATAGGACGATTGCGTCGATTCCGGAAACCTTTCCGGGCGACTAGCGAAGCCCTCGCCAGGCGGCCGGGCTCAAAAAACCCCGGAAGAGCGATCTTCCGGGGTTTTTCCGTGTCGAACCGAAGATTTCCGTCGGAATCCTTAGCTGTGGTTATTTCAGCTCGAACGTGACGTTGACCTGCACCTTGTAGGAATTTTCGCCGGCCTCGACCGGAACGGCGGCGCGGGCGGCGTCGAAGGACTTGGCGCTCATGGGCATCGGCATGGGCGTCATGTTCTGGTCGACGATCTCCAGCACGCGGCCGACACCGACGCCGGCGGCCTCGGCAAGCGTCTTGGCCTTGGAAACGGCGTCGGCGACGGCTTTCTTGCGCGCCTCGTCGAGCGTCTTGGAGGGATCCTCGTTGGAGAACGAGATGCCGCCGCCCTGATTGACGCCCAGCGACACCGCCTTGTCGAGCAGTTCGCCGGTCTTGTCGAGGTTGCGGATGCGGACGGTGAGCGTATTGGTCACCTGATAGGCGACCAGTTCCGCCTCCTGGCTGCCATCCGGCTTGTTGGTGTAATTGTAGCGGGGATTGATCTGCAGGCCGGCAGTCTGCAGGTCGCGTTCCTCGATGCCAGAGGATTTCATCGCTGCGATGACCGCGGCCATGGCGTCGTTGTTGGCGTCCAGCGCGGCGCGAGCCGTTTTGGCCTCCCGCATCACCGAAAGCGACAGCACGGCAAGGTCGGGCGCAGCCGAGGCTTCGCCCTCTCCCGATACGATGATGCGCGGCGGCGGCAACGGTTCGGCCGCCCTAGCGAAACCCGGCAAGGCGATCGCGGCGGCGAGTGCCATCGGTAAAAAGGTTTTGGACATCAAAATTCTCCATCATGCGAGGGCCTTTGCGACGGCGAGTAGAGCGTGAATATGGGGTGATTTGGGCAGCGATTGCAATTTGTCCGCGATGGCTGTTTGGGCGATGGGTCAATCGGCGGGCAGGCGAATGTCGGCTTGTGCCGGTTTGTGGCCGAACCGTTTCTGAGCCGGGCTTGTGCAGTACGATGAAAAACACTAATCCAGCCGCGTGGGGCCTGTAGCTCAATGGTTAGAGCCGGCGGCTCATAACCGCTTGGTTGGGGGTTCGAGTCCCTCCGGGCCCACCATCCCTTACGCATTCCCGCTTTTCGCCTGCAGCCTCTCAGGATGCATGCGAGCGGTTGCATCGAAAAGCGCCGAATGCATCCTGTTTATTTATTGTGCAGCCGGTTGCGTCGCGCAAAATTGCAGCAATATTTTTGGGCACTGAATGATAAGGCGCATTTCGTTTCGATTCAGCGTCTAAGCGTAACGGTATGAAAAGACTGTAAAATCCGGCTGTGAAAAGCAGGTTCCGGCAATTGGCACGCCTGTTGCGTTATTGTTGCAGTGCAAAAACAACAGCCGGAGTGACGGGTATGAGGGGAATTTTTTCGACATGGAGCAAGGCTCTGGCCGCCGGGGCGCTGGCGGCAGGTCTTCTGGCGGCGATGCCGGCCCGCGCGGCCGATGACACGATAAAGGTCGGCATTCTGCATTCGCTGTCCGGGACGATGGCCATCTCCGAGACGACGCTCAAGGACGCCATGCTGATGCTCATCGACGAGCAGAACAAGAAGGGCGGCGTGCTTGGCAAGAAGCTGGAGGCGGTGGTCGTCGATCCGGCGTCCGACTGGCCGCTGTTCGCCGAAAAGGCGCGCGAGCTGATCTCCAAGGACAAGGTGGCGGCCGTGTTCGGCTGCTGGACGTCGGTGTCGCGCAAGTCGGTGCTGCCGGTGTTCTCGGAGCTCGACAACATCCTGTTCTATCCCGTCCAGTATGAGGGCGAGGAGAGCGAGCGCAACGTGTTCTACACCGGCGCCGCGCCGAACCAGCAGGCCATTCCCGCCGTCGACTATCTGATGAGCGAGGAAGGCGGCGCCGTGAAGCGCTGGGTTCTGGAAGGCACGGACTATGTCTATCCGCGCACCACCAACAAAATCCTCGAAGCCTATCTGAAGTCGAAGGGCGTCGCCGCCGAGGACATCATGGTCAACTACACGCCGTTCGGCTTCTCCGACTGGCAGACCGAAGTGGCCGCGATCAAGAAGTTCGGCTCGGCCGGCAAGAAGACCGCGGTTGTCTCGACCGTGAACGGTGATGCCAACGTGCCGTTCTACAAGGAACTGGGCAACCAGGGCATCAAGGCCGAGGACATTCCCGTCGTCGCCTTCTCGGTCGGCGAGGAAGAACTGGCCGGTCTCGATACGGCGCCGCTGGTCGGGCACTTGACCGCCTGGAACTATTTCCAGTCAGTCGACACGCCCGAGAACAAGGCGTTCATCGACGGCTGGCACGCGTTCATCAAGAACGACAAGCGCACCACCAACGACCCGATGGAAGCGCACTACATCGGCTTCAACATGTGGATCAAGGCGGTCGAAAAGGCCGGCACCACCGATCCGGACGCGGTCATCGACGCCATGATCGGCGTATCCGTTCCGAACTTGACGGGCGGCTATTCGACCATGATGCCGAACCATCACATCACCAAGCCGGTGCTGATCGGCGAGATCCAGGCCGACGGCCAGATGGAGACGGTCTGGCAGACGTCCGGCCTCGTCGTCGGTGACGAATGGTCCGATTACCTGCCGGATTCGAAAGACCTGATCTCGGATTGGCGCGCGCCCATGTCGTGCGGCAACTTCAACGTCGCCACCGGCAAGTGCGGCGGCAAGGGCACGAACTGACCGGTCAACCGGTTTGACGCGAACCTCCGGGCGGGCCGAACGGTCCGCCCGGGTTCACACCAAAAAGTTTGGAACGGCATTTCATGAGCCTTCGCACCCTCGGCCTGTCGCTTCTCCTGATCCTGGCCTTCATCGCTGGAGCAGGAGCGCAGGAGACCGACATCAGGCCGATCCTGGCCAAGTTCGCCGACGCCAAGGGCTTCAAGGCGACAGGCGATGTCGTGAGCGAACTGGCGGCGAGCGGCAATCCCGACGCCGCGCGCGCCCTTCACGCTTTGTCCGAGGGCGACCTCGTCTATCGCGAGGCAGACAGGCAGGTTTTCATTTCCAAGGGCAGCGGTTCGAACGCAGCGCTTCTCGATCCGGTCAGCGGTGAACCGGCAGGCGGCGCGACCTCGGGCGGCATCGTCAAGATCAAGGTCAACAACAGCCTGCGGCGCACGGTGCGCGACGCCATCGGCATGTTGACGCTCGGCGCCAAGTCTCCGGGCGCGCGCATGGCGGCGGCAGGCACGATGTATGCGTCGCCCGATGCGAACAATATCGAAGCGCTGGACACGGCCATCGCCAAGGAGGAGGTGGCAAGCGTCAAGGCGAGGCTGGAACTGGCGCGCGCGGCATCGGTCCTGGTGTCGGACCGTCCCGATGCCGAAAAGCTCGAAGCCATCGGACTGGTCGGAGAGCAGGGCAATCGTGAAGCCGCGTCGCTGCTCGCCAACGCCGCGGCGAACAGCGAAGGGCAAGTCAAGGATGCCGCGCTGTCGGCGATTTCCGGCATCAATTCGACGCTGGCGCTGTGGGACGCCGGCCAGAACGTCTGGTACGGCATCTCGCTCGGCTCGGTGCTGTTGCTCGCGGCCATCGGCCTTGCCATCACCTTCGGCGTGATGGGCGTCATCAACATGGCGCATGGCGAGATGGTGATGCTGGGCGCCTACACCACCTTCGTCGTGCAGCAGGCCATCCGCGACCATTTCCCCGGCCTGTTCGAATGGTCGCTGGCTTTCGCGCTGCCGCTCGCCTTTCTGGTCGCGGCGCTCGTCGGTCTGGCGCTGGAGCGAGGCATCATCCGCTTTCTCTACGGCAGGCCGCTCGAAACGCTGCTGGCCACCTGGGGTGTCTCGCTGATCCTGCAGCAGGCCGTGCGCACCATCTTCGGGCCTTCCAACCGTGAAGTCGGCAATCCATCATGGATGTCCGGTTCCTTCGATGTCGGCCAGCTGGCCGTCACCTGGAACCGGCTGTGGATTCTTGTCTTCGCGCTCGGCGTCTTCCTCGTTCTTCTCTATGTGATGAAGCGCACGCCATGGGGACTGCAGATGCGCGCCGTCACCGCCAACCGTCGCATGGCGGCCTCGATGGGCATCCGCACGCCGTGGGTCGATGCGCTCACCTTCGCGCTCGGGTCAGGCATTGCCGGCATAGCGGGCGTTGCGCTCAGCCAGATCGACAACGTCTCGCCCAATCTCGGCCAGGGTTACATCATCGACAGCTTCATGGTGGTGGTGTTCGGCGGCGTCGGCAATCTGTGGGGCACGCTGGTCGGCGCCTTCTCGCTCGGCATCCTCAACAAGTTCTTGGAACCCTATGCCGGCGCGGTGCTTGGCAAGATCGTCGTGCTGGTGCTGATCATCCTGTTCATCCAGAAGCGCCCGCGCGGCCTGTTCGCGCTGAAGGGCCGGGCGGTGGAAGCATGATCACCGGACGCGCTTTCGGCTCGGACCGCCGCATTCTCGCGGTCGTGGCTCTCATTCTGACGGCGGCGATCCTCGTTCCGCTGCTCAGCCTCGCCGTGCCGCGCGACAGCGCCTTTTCCATCCCGCCCTATATCGTGGCGCTGCTCGGCAAATATCTCTGCTATGCCCTGCTGGCGCTGGCGCTCGATCTTGTCTGGGGCTTCTGCGGCATCCTTTCGCTCGGGCACGGCGCTTTCTTCGCGCTCGGCGGCTATGCGATGGGCATGTACCTGATGCGGCAAATCGGCTCCCGGGGCGTCTATGGCAATCCCGTCCTGCCCGACTTCATGGTATTCCTGAACTACAAGGAACTACCCTGGTTCTGGTACGGCTTCGACCAGTTCTGGTTCGCCGCCCTGATGGTGCTGCTGGTGCCGGGCCTGCTCGCCTTCGTCTTCGGATGGTTCACCTTCCGCAGCCGTGTCACCGGCGTCTATCTGTCGATCATCACCCAGGCGATGACCTATGCGCTGCTGCTCGCCTTCTTCCGCAACGACATGGGTTTCGGCGGCAATAACGGCCTGACCGATTTCAAGGACATTCTCGGCTTCAACGTCCAGTCCGACGCCACGCGCGCGGCTCTGTTCGCGGCCTCGGCCATCGCCTTGGCGCTGGCGGTGCTGCTTACCTGGCTGGTGGTGCGGTCCAAATACGGCAAGCTGCTGGTCGCCGTCCGCGACGCCGAAAGCCGCACGCGTTTCCTCGGCTGGCGGCCGGAGAACGTCAAGCTGTTTGCCTTCACCGTTTCGGCCATGATGGCCGGCGTGGCGGGCGCGCTCTACGTGCCGCAGGTCGGCATCATCAATCCGGGCGAATTCGAACCCTCCAATTCCATCGAGGTCGTCGTGTGGACCGCCGTCGGCGGCCGCGGCACCATCATCGGCCCGATCGTCGGGGCGCTTGCCGTGAACGCCGGCAAGAGCTGGTTCACCGGCGCGTTGCCGGAACTCTGGCTTTTCGCGCTCGGCGGCCTGTTCGTCGCCGTCACGCTGTTCCTGCCGAAGGGCATCGTCGGCACCTGGGATGCTTGGCGCTCCGGCGCCCGCGCGCGCCGCCAGGCTTCCGAGGATGCCGAAGCCGGCATAGAGGATGGGCCAATACCGAAGGTAAAGATTGTCCGCACGGCAACCCGAAAGCCGGGCAAGCGGGCTGCGCCGGATGCCGGCCCCGAACCGCAGCCTGCGGAGTGAGCCATGTCGAAGAGCGGAACCATCCTTTATCTCGACGGCGTCTCGGTCGCCTTTGACGGCTTCCGCGCCATCAACAATCTGTCGCTCGTGCTCGACAAGGGCGAGATGCGCGCCATCATCGGTCCCAACGGCGCCGGCAAGACGACGATGATGGACATCGTCACCGGCAAGACGCGGCCGGACGAGGGCGAGGTGTTCTTCGACGGCCAGATCGACCTGACCCGTCACGACGAGGCCGAGATCGCCATGATGGGCATCGGCCGGAAATTCCAGAAGCCTACGGTTTTCGAGAGCCACAGCGTCGAGGACAATCTGCTTCTGTCGCTGAAGGGGCCGCGCTCGATCTTTCCGGCGCTTTTCTATCGGAACTCTTCCGCAGATGCCAAGCGGATCGACGACATCCTCGGCATCATCCGGCTGGGCGACAAGCGCGGCGATCTGGCCGCCAATCTTTCGCACGGCCAAAAGCAATGGCTGGAGATCGGCATGCTTTTGGCGCAGGACCCGAAGCTGCTGCTGGTCGACGAGCCCGTCGCCGGCATGACCGATGCCGAGACGGAAGAGACGGCGCGTCTTCTGAAGGACATCGCGCAGGAGCATTCCGTGGTCGTGGTCGAACACGACATGCATTTCGTGCGGGAGCTCGGCGTTAAGGTCACCTGCCTGCACGAAGGGTCGGTGCTGTCCGAAGGTCCTCTGGATTTCGTGTCCGCCGACGAGCGCGTCGTCGAAGTCTATCTGGGGCGCTGATCATGCTGTCGCGCGTGTTGCCGGAACGGTTTCAAGGCGAGCGGTTTTCCGGACCGCTTTGTGCACCCGAGCCAGTGCCTTTGCCGGCTACGCTGATGCGGCCCGTCGACGACCATCCGGTGCAGAGGCTGATGCGCTTCCTTCGCCATGTCCGGCCGGACGGGGCTTCTAACGACACAAACGGCGCGGGGCGGCTGAGATGCTCGAAGTGACGGACGCCACCCTTCACTACGGCGCCGCGCAGGCGTTGCGCGGGGTCTCGCTCAAGGCCGAGGCGGGCAGGATCACCTGCGTTCTCGGCCGCAACGGCGTGGGCAAGACAAGTTTGATGAGATCGATTGCCGGCCACCACAGGCTGACATCGGGAAGCGTTGCCTTCGAGGGGAAGGCGCTCGACCGGAGCGCGGCGTACGATCGCGCCCGGTCGGGCATCGCATTCGTGCCGCAGGGGCGGGAGATATTTCCGCTCCTGACGGTCCGCGAGAATCTGGAATCCGGCTACGCGCCGCTCAGGCGTGGCGACCGCACCATTCCGGCGCATGTCTTCGAGCTGTTTCCTGTGCTGAAGCAGATGCTGTCGCGCCGCGGCGGCGACCTCTCGGGCGGACAGCAGCAGCAGCTCGCCATCGGCCGGGCCCTGGTGATGCGGCCGAAGCTGTTGGTGCTGGACGAGCCGACCGAGGGCATCCAGCCTTCGATCATCAAGGATATCGGACGCGCCATCCGCTATCTGCGGGACACGGCCGGCATCGCCATCCTGCTGGTCGAGCAGTATCTCGATTTCTGCCGCGAGCTGGCCGACGAGGTGAACATCATGGACCGCGGCGAGATCGTCCACACGGGGCCGGCGGAAGATCTGGACCGGGCCGACGTGCGAAAACTCTTGACTGTTTAAGTCAGGGCCGGCTCCGCAGCGGCCCGGATGCCGGGCTGTCAGTCCTTCGTGCTCGGCAGTCTCGCCAGAATTTCCCCGACGATCCCGCGCCGGAAGACCAGCACGCAGACCATGAAGATGATGCCGGTCGCGATGGTGACGGGAAATCCCGAGGTGGCCAGCGTATTTTCCAGGCTGACCACTAGCCCCGCGCCGACGATCGGTCCGACCATCGTGCCGATGCCGCCCAGAAGCGTCATCAGGATCACCTCGCCGGACATCTGCCAAGTAACGTCCGTGAGGGTGGCAAACTGGAAGACGATCGCCTTGACCGCGCCGGCGAGCCCGGCAAGGGCCGCCGACATGACGAAGGCGGCAAGTTTGTAATAGGCGACGGAGTAGCCGAGCGAAATAGCGCGGTTTTCGTTTTCGCGGATCGAACGCAGGATCATGCCGAAGGGCGAGTTGACGATGCGCCATATGGCGAAAACGCCGATGAGGAAAATCGCCAGGACCGTGAAATACATCGTCAATGCGTTGTCGAGGTCGAGGAAACCGAAAAGATGGCCGCGCGGCACACCTTGGATGCCATCCTCGCCATGGGTGAAGGGAACCTGCAGGCAGAAGAAGAAGAACATCTGCGACAGCGCCAGCGTGATCATGGCGAAATAGATGCCTTGCCTGCGGATGGCGAAGAACCCGATGATGACGCCGAGAATGGCGGCGCACAACGCTCCAAGCAGGATGCCGGCTTCCGGCGGCCAGCCCCATACCTTGACGGCATGCGCGCAGAAATAGGCAGCGCCGCCGAAAAAGGTGGCGTGGCCGAACGACAGCAGCCCGGTGTAGCCGATGAGCAGGTTGAAGGCGCAGGCGAACAGCGCGAAGCACAGCATCTTCATGACGAAGATCGGGTAGACGACGAAAGGCGCGACGACGAGCGCGGCGATGCCAGCCGCGACCAGCACCCACTGCAACTTTGCGCTCGAAGCCGATGCGCGGGTCTGCGTTGCGTCGGCCATCAGGCGTCCTTTCCGAACAGGCCGGCGGGCCGCAAGAGAAGTACGATCGCCATAATGACGAAGATGACGATGCTGGAAGCCTCCGGATAGAAAACCTTGGTGAGGCCTTCCACCAGCCCCAGCATATAGCCGGTGACGATGGCGCCGAGGATCGATCCCATGCCGCCGACGACGACGACGGCGAAGACGACGATGATCAGGTTCGATCCCATCAGCGGGCTGACCTGGTAGACAGGTGCCGCAAGGATGCCTGCGAGACCGGCGAGGGCGGAGCCGAGGCCATAGGTCAGCGTCAGCAACAGGGGAACGTTGATGCCGAAGGCCTGGACGAGGCGGGGGTTCTCGGTCGCTGCGCGCAGGTAGGAGCCGAGCTTTGTCTTCTCGATCACCAGCCATGTCGTCAGGCAGATGACGAGCGAGGCCACAACCACCCAGCCGCGATAGATCGGTAGGAACATGAAGCCGAGGTTCTCGCCGCCGGCGAGAAGAGCCGGGACGGGGTAGGGGTTTCCGGAAACGCCGTAGTAGTAGCGGAATATGCCTTCGATCACGAGCGCGAGGCCGAAGGTGAACAGCAGCCCGTAGAGCGGGTCGAGATCGTAAAGCCGCGACAGGGCGAACCGCTCGACAGCGATGCCGACCATGCCGACGACAAGCGGCGCCAGGACGAGCGCCGGCCAGTAGCCGATGCCGAACCAGTTCAGCATGAGATAACCGGCGAAGGCGCCGAGCATGTACTGCGCGCCATGGGCGAAGTTGATGACCCTGAGCAGGCCGAAGATGATGGCCAGCCCGAGGCTCAGCATCGCATAGAACGAGCCGTTGATCAGGCCGACCAGCAATTGCCCCAGCAGCGCTTGCAGCGGTATGCCGAAAACCATCGTCATGGCTGCATCATACTCCAAGCACCTCGTGCATTTCGTCCATTCTGGACGCAAGTTCGCCGACCGGGAACTGCGCCGTCACTCTGCCGCGGTCGATCAGGTAGAAGCGGTCGGCGATCTTGCTGGCGAAGCGGAAATTCTGTTCCACCAGAAGGATGGTCATGCCGCGGGCCTTCAACTCGGCCAGCACCTCGCCGATGCGCTGGACGATCACCGGCGCCAGTCCTTCTGTCGGTTCGTCGAGCAGCAGCAGCTTCACGCCGGTGCGCAGCATGCGGGCCATGGCCAGCATCTGCTGCTCGCCGCCCGAAAGCCTTGTGCCCTGGCTGTTGCGCCGCTCCTTGAGGTTCGGGAACAGGGTGAATATTTCATCCAGGCTCATGCCGCCTTCCGCCACCACCGGCGGCAGGAGAAGGTTCTCGTCCACCGTCAGCGTGGCGAAAATCCCTCGCTCCTCCGGCACGAAGCCGATGCCGGCGCGGGCGGCGCCATGCAGCGGAACGCTCATCATGTCCCTGCCATCGAAACGTATAGTGCCGGTGCGCTTGCGGATAATACCCATGATCGCCCGCAGCGTCGTTGTCTTGCCGACGCCGTTGCGGCCAACCAGCGTTATGGTTTCGCCGCGGCGGACGTCGAGGCTGACGCCATGCAGGGCGTGGCTTTCGGCGTACCATGCGTTGAGGTCGCGGACCTCCAGCAGCGGTTCGACGCCAGAGCCATGAGACGCTTCAGTCATCCGCGGTCCCCATATAGGCGACCCTGACCCGTTCGTCCCGGCTGACCGTCGCGTAGTCGCCGGCCGCCAGGATCTCGCCGCGCTGGAGCACGGTGATCCGGTCGCAAAGGTCGGCCACCACGGTCAGATTATGCTCCACCATCAGCACCGCGCGGTCCCGGGCGATGGAGCGGATGATTTCGGCGACGGCGCCGACATCCTCATGACCCATGCCGGCCATAGGCTCGTCCAGCAACAGCGCTTTCGGGTCGAGCGCGAGCGTGGTGGCGATTTCGAGGATGCGCTTGCGACCATAGGAAAGATCGCCGGCAAGCCGGTTGCGAGCGTCCGAAAGACCGACCAGGGCCAGCAGTTCCTCGGCTCTCGGCGTCAGTTCGTCGAGGGCGGAAAGGCTGCGCCAGAACTGGATCGCCAGGCCGTTCGGGCGTTGCAGCGCGACCCGAACGTTGTCCAGAACGGTGAGATGCGGGAAGATCGCGGATATCTGGAAGGAGCGGACGACGCCAAGCCGCGCGACCGCCGCGGGCGACATGTGGGTGATGTCGCGTCCGAGAAAGGTGATCGTTCCGGCGCTGCTTGGCATCATGCGCGTCAACAGGTTGAAGACCGTCGTCTTGCCGGCGCCGTTCGGTCCGATCAGGGCATGAATCTTTCCGTGTTCGATGTCGAGATCGACATTCTTGACCGCGACGAAGCCGGCGAAATCGCGGCGCAGGCCGCGCGCGGAAAGAACCACGCGCGACCCGCTGTCCGTCTTGTCGGCTTCCCTGGTTGCCTGCACCGTCACTTGACCAGCGGGCAGCCGCTTTCTTCGGGCTTGATGTAGGCTTCGTCGCCGGGAACCGTCGCCAGCACCTTGTAGTAATCCCAGGGCTGCTTGCTCTCCGAAGGCTTCTTCACTTCCATCAGATACATGTCGTAGATCATGCGCCCGTTGGCGCCGACCTTGCCGTTATGGGTGAACACGTCGTCCACCGGCATGGAGTGGAGTTCCTTGGCCACGGCTTCAGTTTCGTCGGTGCCGGCCTTGTCGATGGCCTTGAGGTATTGAGACACTGCCGAATAGGTGCCGACCTGGACCATGTTCGGCATGCGGCCGGTGCGCTCGAAGAAGCGCTTGCCGAAGGCGCGCGATTCGTCGTTGCGATCCCAGTAGAAGCCCTCCGTGAGCGATAGACCCTGTGCCGCTTCGAGGCCTAGGCCATGCACTTCCGCGATGGTGAAGAGCAGGGCTGCCAGCCTTTGTCCGCCGGACACCAACCCGAATTCCGCCGCCTGCTTGATCGAGTTCGCGGTGTCCAGCCCGGCATTGGCGAAGCCGACCACCTTTGCGCCGGAGGACTGCGCCTGCAGCAGGAAGGAGGAATAGTCTGTCGTCGCCAGCGGATGGCGAACGGAACCCAGAACCTTGCCGCCCTGCGACTTGACGAAATTGGAAGTCTGTTCTTCAAGCGAGTAGCCGAAGGCGTAGTCGGCGGTCAGGAAGAACCAGGTGTCGCCGCCCTGCTTGACCAGCGCGCCGCCGGTGCCGACGGCGAGGGCATGGGTGTCGTAGGCCCAGTGGAAACCATAGGGCGAGCAGTTCTTGCCGGTCAGGTCGCTGGTCGCCGCGCCGGTCACGATGTCGATCTTCTTCTTTTCCTGCGACAGGCCCTGCACGGCAAGCGCGACCGACGACGTGGTCAGCTCCATGATGCTGTCGACCTGCTCGGTGTCGTACCACTGGCGCGCGATGTTGGAAGCGATGTCGGGCTTGTTCTGGTGATCGGCGCTGATCACTTCGATCGGCGCTCCCTGCACCTTGCCGCCGAAATCCTCGGCCGCCATCTTGGCCGCCTCGACCGACCATTTGCCGCCGAAATCGGCATAGACGCCGGACTGATCGTTCAGGATGCCGATCTTGACCTTGCTGTCGGATATTTCGGCCGCCGCCGCCGGGATCGCTGTCGCGGCCAACAGGGCCGCCGAAACGAGATGCAATATCTTCACTGTTGTTCCTCCCCTGACGGTCAGCCTGCCGTAACGGAGACTGACTGCGTCGGCTTCAAGATGGCCGATGGACTTTCCTCAGATCGCGGGCCGCTCCTCCGCGCCCCGTCGTCTCGGGTGCAAAAATCGCACGACCGCGATCACGCTGAAATGTGCACGGCAGGAAGCGTAACATTGAGAAAGCATTGCGAGAACACTTATTTTCGTACAAGTTCCGTACAAAAATGCACGGATGTGCGCAGCGCCGTTCGGCTTCAAGGAATATCAAAGTACCTGGCGGGAGGGGTACGATGCCCGGCAAGAATGACGGTGGCGCTTTCTGATGCGCCGTTTCACTTGGGACGATCTGCAATTCTTTCTCGCTGTGGCGCGCACCGGCCAGCTCGCCAGCGCTGCGCGCCAGCTCCGCACCAACCATGCCACCGTATCCCGCCGCATCGACCGGTTGGAGCAGGCGCTTTCGGCGCGGCTGTTCGAGCGCAATCCGCGCGGTTACATGCTGACGGGGGTAGGGGAGCGGCTGGTGCAATCGGCCGAGCAGATCGAGCGCGAGGCCAGCAATTTCCGCAACGAGGCATCCAGCGGAGCGTCTCCCGTCACCGGTGTCGTCCGACTTTCGACGCTGGAGGGGTTCGGCAATTTCTTCCTCGCCGACAGGCTGCCGCGCTTTGCCGAGCTTCACTCAAGTCTTTCGATCGAACTCGTGACGATCCAGCAGATCGTGTCGCTGTCGCGGCGCGAGGCCGACATGTCGATCACGCTGACCTCGCCGCGGGCCGACTTTTACCATTATGAAAAGATTACGACCTACCGCCTGTTCGTCTATGGAACGCGGAGCTACCTGGAACGGCATGCGCCGATCCTGAAGCGCGAGGACCTGCTGGCGCACCGGATGATCGGCTACATCGAAGACATGATCTTTACGCCGGGGCTCGACTATCACCGCGAAATCCTGCCGGGCCTGCGGGCGACCTATCAAAGCTCCAGCATCCATGCGCAGCTTCACGCCGTGCTGAGGGGTATAGGGCTATGCGTGCTGCCGTATTTCATGGCTTGCGCGCATCCCGAACTCGTCCCCGTGCTGGCGCGCGACATCTATCTAGAACGGGACTATTGGTGTGTCTGCCACCAGGATCTGTCGACGGCGGCTCGCATCCGCGCGCTGATCGACTTCATCAAGGCGGAGGCGCGCAGCGCCAGCCCGGAATTCATGGCAGATGCGTTATTCAGCGATTAGGGTCAGGACCTGTTAATCTGGTCCTGAGCCTTGCGGTCTTTACGGCCGCGAGTTGCGTCTTGGGGCATCTCCGGCTCTCTATAATTACGCGCAATGGCTACAGCCTTACGCCGGTCTCGCGGCTGAACAGGTGCACGCGTTCGGGATCGAAACCGAGTCTGATCCTGTCGCCGACCGCCACGTCCGGCCTGCCGGCGATGCGCCAGCAGACATCGCGGCCGTCGACGTCGACGAAGACATAGGTCTCGGCGCCGAGGTTCTCGATGACCTGCACGGTGACCGGCATGCCGCCGCTGTCGACCCGCCGCAGATGTTCGGGACGGACGCAGACGTCGATGGCCTTTTCCGCCGGTGCGGACGGCAGCCTGATCTCGAAACGCTCGTCGCCGGAAGAGATCGCGGCGCGGTCGCCGTCTGTTTCGGCGGGAATGACGTTGATGGCGGGCGAGCCGATGAACTCGGCAACGAAGCGGTTGGCCGGCTTGTCGTAAAGCTCCAGCGGCGAACCGACCTGCGCGATCCTGCCCTTGTCGAGGATGACGATGCGGTCGGCCATGGTCATCGCCTCGACCTGGTCGTGAGTGACGTAGACGGAGGTTGCCTCGAGCCGCTGGTGCAGCTTGCGCACTTCGGTGCGCATCTTCACGCGCAGCTGCGCGTCGAGGTTCGACAGCGGCTCGTCGAACAGGAACACTTTCGGCCGCCTTACGATGGCGCGGCCCATGGCGACGCGCTGGCGCTGGCCGCCGGAAAGCGCGCGTGGCAGCCGGTCGAGATAGGGCTTCAGCGCCAGCGAAGTGGCCGCATCGTCGACGGCGGCGCGTGTCGTGTCGGCGCTTTCCTTTCTTAGCGCCATGGAGAAGCCCATGTTCTTCTCGACATTCATATGCGGGTAGAGCGCGTAGCTCTGGAAGACCATGGCGATGTCGCGCTCACGCGGCTCGAGGTCGTTGACCACCCGCCCGCCGATGGCGATCTCGCCGCCGGAGATTTCCTCCAGCCCGGCGATCATGCGCAGCAGGGTCGACTTGCCGCAGCCGGACGGGCCTACCAGCACGACGAACTCGCCGTCGGCGATGGTCAGGTCAACGCCGCGGATCACATCGACGGTGCCATAGCGCTTCTGGACATTCTTCAGCTGGACTTCGGCCATCTGCGCTTCCTCCTATTTGACCGCGCCCATGGTCAGGCCCTGGACGACGAAACGCTGGCCGAAGAACATCAGCAGCAGCGCGGGGATGGTGGACAGGATCGAGGCGGCGGCCATCTGGCCGTACTGCACCTCGTACTGTTGTGCGAACCGGGCAATGGCGACCGGAACCGTCGCGGTCTCGCGGCCGGTAAGGTTTAGCGCCACCGAGAACTCGTTCCACGAGAAGACGAAGGCCAGCACGCCGGCGGCGATGAGACCGGGCGTCACCAGCGGCAGCGAGATGCGCCAGAAGGCGTCGATGCGGCGGCAGCCGTCGACCATCGCGGCTTCCTCGATCTCCTTCGGCAGCTCCTTGAAGTAAGCCATCATCATCCACACCGTCATCGGCAAATGCAGGGTGATGTGGGTGAGGATCAGCGAGCCCAGCGTTTCGAACATGCCGATCTGGCGGAAGATGAGGTACCAGGGGCCGACCAGCGTCAGCGGCGGGATCATGTTGAAGATCAGCGTCCAGCCGAGGAAAAGGTTGCGTATCCATCCGGCCCAGGCGAGCCGGCTCAGCGAATAGGCGGCAAGCGTTCCCACCACCAGCACGCAAACGGTGGAGACGCCGGCGACAATCAGGCTGTTCCAGATGTTGCTCAGGAAGTCGGACCGGCGCGAATAGAGAACGTCGACATAGTTGAACAGCGTCGGCTCGAAATTCCACGATCCCTGCAGGATCTGGATTTCGTATTTGAACGACTGCAGCGCCACCCACAGGAACGGCGCCAGGATGACGAACACGCCGAGGCCGAGCAGGGCGATGCCGGCCAGCCGCGAATAACCACGCAGGACCAGCATCAGCGCTTCTCCAGCGCGGCGCTGGCGCTGCGCGCCACCCACAGGAAGGCGATGGTGGCGGCGATGATGGCGAGCGACAGCATGGCGCCGTAGCCAAGGTCGTTCTGCTGGAAGAACACCTTGTTCAGATGCAGGCTGACGACTTCGGTCGCCGTGCCCGGCCCGCCGGAGGTCAGCAGGAACACCTCGTCGAAGACCTTGAAGGCGAGGATGGTGCGGAACAGCAGCGCCACGACGATGGCCGGCATCATCAACGGTATGATGATCCTGAAGATGAGGTCGCGGTTGCCGGCGCCGTCGATGCGCGCCGCCTCGATGACCTCCTTGGGCAGGCCTTCTACCGCTGCGAACAGGATGAGGAAAACGAAAGGCGTCCAGTGCCAGACGTCGACGATGACGACGGACCACAGCGCGAGCGAGGGCGACCCCGTCCAGTTGACCGGCGCGAAGCCGAGCCCGGTGACGATCTGGTTGAGGACGCCGAAATCGAAACTGTACATCAGCTTCCACATCGAACCGATGGCGACCGGCGGCATGAGGATCGGAATGATGAGCGCGGTCCGCATGACGCCCTTGAAGGCGGCCATGGAGCCGACCAGGATGGCGAGGCCGAGGCCGAGCACCATCTCGATGGCCACCGACGCGATGGCGAACAGAAGCGTATTCCACAAGGCGATGCGGAAGATCTGATCGTTCAGCAACTGCTTGAAATTGATCAGCGGCGTGAAAGTCCAGATCTCGCCGCCGGACTCGAAGCGGATCGTCGAAACCGCCATGACGAACAGATTGGCGATGGGGTAGAGGGTCAGCGCGATCAGCACGACGACGGCGGGCGCCAGCGTCAGCAGCTTGAAGTGGCGATCGATGAAATCGCTGAATCCCTGCCGGCGGGCAGGCGACGTCGATAGACTCATGACGGTAACCCTCCGCAAACGAGATTGAACGGTGGCCGCCGCGCGGCGACCACCGGGAGAGATCACTCGGCCAGCGGTGGCAGTGTGCCGGTCTTGCGGCCGCCCTTTTCGAAGATCGTCTTCATATCCTGGGCCAGCGTATTCAAGGCGACGGCTGGAGTCATCTCGCCGATCAAAGCCTGGTTGAGCCGAAGGCCAACAGCCTCGCTGACCGCCGGCGCCTCGACATAGCCATAGACCTGCACGCCGTAGTCGATCTCGTCGAGATAGGCGGGCATCCAGCGGAATTCCGGCTTGTCCTTCAGGTCGGAGGTGAAGACGTCGGTCCGCACCGGGATGCCGCCGCCGAGGGCGTATTCATATTGGGCCTTGTAGGTCAGGAACCATTTCGAGAAGGCGATGGCGCCCTTCTTGCCGGCATCGGAGGCATTTTTCGGGATCATGAAGACCCAGCTTCCGATCGCGACGCCGGGCTTGCCGTCGGGCGTGGCGCGCGGCAGCGGCGCGGCGTCTATCTTGCCGACGACAGCCGACTTCTGCGGGTTGTCGAAATTCGGGAAGGCGGCGACCACGGCGTGCGCCTGCATGCCCTTGCCGGTCTGGAGAAGCTGGATCAGCTCTCCCTGGCCGAGGGTGCCGTAGTTTGGCGGGCTGCACTTTTTGGCCACCTCGATGAACTTGTCCAGCGCCGCCTTGGCTTCCGGGCTGTTGATCGTCACCGTGTAGTCGCCATTGGCGGGGTCAGCGACCGGCTTGGCGCCATAGGCCAGCAGATAGGCCATGAAATCGTACTGGATGGAATCGCCGCGCTCGCCGCGCTGGAGATAGCCGTATGTTTCGGGCGGATTCTGCAAGACGGCGCAGTTCTTGATGATGTCGTCGAAGGTGACAGGCACCTTCAGGCCTTTTTCGTCCAGAATGTCCTTGCGGTAGTAGAAGAGCTGGACATTGCCGTTGGGCGTGTAGCCCATGAGCTTGCCGCTCGAGCAGATGCGATATTTCTTGGCTTCGTCCCAGCAACCGGCATCGTCCAGGCCGAGGACTTCCTTCGGCACTTCGAAGGAAGGATCGATGTCCTTCATCGGTTCGATGAAGCCGCCCTGGTAGAATTCGGTCGAGTTGGTGGCGTTGACGTTGATCAGGTCGAGCGGGCTGGTGCCGCTGCGGACCGCCGAACGCGCCTTTTCCAGCATGCCGTTGAACGGCGTGACCTCGAGGTTGACCTTGTTGCCGGTCTGCTCCTCATAAAGGCCGACGACCTTCTCGAAGCCGTTGTACCAGGGCGAGGCGTTGATCAGGATCGTGATCGGTTCCTGCTGGCCGACATCGGCGAAGCTGTCCTGCGACAGGGCGGGACAGGCAGACAGGATCAAGGCTGTTGCGGCTAAGGCAAGCTTGGATGTGCAGGCCATTGTATGTTTCTCCTCCCATGGAAACGCAAGGCTATCGGCTTCCACCCGCGATTAGAAATGATATTAATTCTACAATACGATAACCGGGAGGAATATTATTATGGACAGGGAACTGCGCGCTTTCCTGGCAGTCGCCCGGGCCGGAAACCTGACCTCGGCGGCCGGACGAATCGGGCTGACGCAGCCGGCCCTGACCAAAACCATTCGGCGGCTGGAACAGACTTTCAAGGCGACCCTTTTCGAAAGGAGCACCAAAGGCATGGTGCTGACCGAAGTGGGGGAGGCATTGTTCGCGCGGGCGCAGACGATCGAGATGCATTATCGTCAGGCGCATGAGGAAGCGCGGGCCATAAGTGCGGGATCGGTATCCCATTTCCATGTCAGCGCCGGTGCGGCCTATCATATGCTCGTTGCGCCGGCCCTGGTGCGGCATCTGATCGCCGAATTCCCGGAGACCGCCTTTACCCTCGACTTCGATGTTGCCGGCTCGACATTGGTCAAGCTGGTCGACGGCGAGGTCGACCTGATGCTGGGCGCTTTCCACAGTCCGCCGCCGGAAGGGATCGACAGGCGCGAGGTGTTCGAGGTGGAATTGACAGCCTATTGCTGTTCCACCAACCCTCTCGCACGCGAAAGCATTGTGAATCCCGCCGCGCTGGACGGGAAGCCGTGGGTAATTTTCAAGCGCGACGCGCTGGTCACCCAGTATCTGGACGCCTATTTCGGCCGTTTCCAGTTGGCGGCGCCGCGCATCGTTGCTGCGGTCGACGACGTCGATTCCAGTTTTTCCATCATCCGCAAGTCGAACCTGCTGGCCTTGGCGCCGACATCGCTGAAGAATGTCGCCGCCACGGCGGGAATTGAAAGGCTGACGTTGAGCCATCCGATCTGGAATTTCACGTCCGGGGCATGGTTCCGCCAGTCGTCGGAACGTATCCCGATCATGCGGCGCGCACTGGAGCTTTTGCCGAGGATCGCCAATGGCGAACTGGACTGACTATTCCCCTGTGGAATGGCATCGAGGAATTAATATCATTTTTTCTACCCTGCCACCGTCACTATGGTGAGCCCGCAAATGTCAGGCGAACGAGCGTTCGCGACGTCACGCGGCAGGACCATGAAAAAACCCAACGTTATCGTCTTCTTCACCGACCAGCAGCGGCATGACACCACGGGGGTGCACGGCAACCCGATGGGTCTTACGCCCAACTTCGACCGGCTGGCCCGCTCCGGCACGCATCTGTTCCACTCCTTCACCAGCCAGCCGCTCTGCGGCCCGGCGCGCTCGTCGATGCAGACGGGGCAGTTCGCCACGCAGACGGGGGTATTCCGCAACGGCATCCCGCTGGCGGACGACGCCGAGACGATCGCCAAGGTGTTCGCGCGCAATGGCTATTCCACAGGCTATATCGGCAAATGGCACCTCGGCAGTGAGGACCCGGTGCGCAAGCAGCAGCGCGGCGGCTACCAGAGCTGGCTCGGCGCCAACCTGGCCGAGTTCGTTTCCGACTCCTACGATGCCGTTCTGTTCGACGACGACAACAACCGCAAAAAGCTGCCTGGCTATCGCGTCGATGCGCTGACCGACGCGGCGATCCGCTATTGCGACCAGCACCAGGACGATCCGTTCTTCCTGTTCGTCTCGTTCCTCGAGCCGCATCACCAGAACCATGTCGACGACTATCCGCCGCCGGACGGCTATCGCGAGGCGATGACCGCGACGCAGTGGACGCCGCCCGACCTTGCGACCCTAAAGGGCACCAGCACCTGGCACCTCGGCGGATATTACGGAATGGTCAAACGCCTGGACGAGGCGTTCGGCCGGCTCATCGATGCGCTGAAGAGCCTCGACATGCTCGACAACACGATCGTCATGTTCACCTCCGACCACGCCTGCCATTTCAAGACGCGCAACAGCGAATACAAGCGCTCCTGCCATGAAAGCGCGGTGCGGGTGCCGACGATGATTACCGGTCCGGGCTTCATGGCCGGCGGCCAGGTCAAGGCGCTGTTCAGCACCATCGACGTCGCGCCGACCCTTATCGACGCGGCGGGGCTGGAGGTGCCGGATTCGATGACGGGGCAATCGATCATGCCGGTGATCCGCGACGCGCGCGAGCCATGGCGGCAGGACGTCTTCTTCCAGATCAGCGAGACCGAGACCGGTCGGGCGTTGCGCACGCATCGCTGGAAATACGGGGTGACTTCCGAATACGACCAGGATCTGGCCAGTTCGGACGTCTATCGCGAAAGCTATCTCTACGACCTCGACAACGACCCGTACGAGATGGTCAACCTTGTCGGCATGAGCGCCTTCCGCGAGATCGCCGACGGGCTCAAGGCGCGGCTCCTGGACTGGATCGGCGAGATCGAGAACGCGACGCCGACCGTGCTCGACGCCGCCCCGCGCTATTCCCGCCAGTATCGCTTGAAGGCAACCGATCTGCTCGGCTTCAAGGATAAGGAACGCGACGTCGACGCGGTCGCCAACTGAGAAGGAGAGGGCGGGCCGAGATGAAGCGCCGGATTAGGTTCAGCATCGCCCGCCGCCTCTTTCGCTGGGTCAGTGCGATCCAGAAGGACCGCTACCATCCGGAGCGATATTATATGCGCGGTCCGGGACCGGCGACCGCGCGCAAACACGGTAGTCCGGCGAGAAACCTGCCCTCTGGCCTATGAGCCTTGAGACGCCCGGCGCGCTCCGCGCGCTCAGGCTGCCGCCAGCGATTTCAGCCCTGCAAGGACGGCGGCGCTGTCATGCTCCGGAATGTCGCCGATCTCGGCCATCTTGCGGTCCAGCCGGTCGAGCATCCTTGCGAATATTGCCGCGTATTGCGGATCGCCGGCGCGATTGTGCAGCTCGAACGGGTCCTCGCTGCAATCGAACAATTCCCATTCGGGCGGCTCGTCGCCGGCATGAGCGCCAAGCTGGCCGAGCGGGTCGTTGTACCAGTAGATCAGCTTGTAGCGGCTGTCGCGCACGCCGTAATGGGCGAAGGCGTTGTGGAACTCGTCCTTGTGCATCCAGTAGCGATGGTAGGCGATATCCTGCCAGTCGTCGCCGGCCGACCGTTCGAGCAGCGGGCGCATGCTCGTTCCCTGCATGTAGCTCGGGATCGTCAGTCCGGCATAGTCGAGGAAGGTCGGCGCGAAGTCGACATTGGTGGCGATACGCTCGCTGACGGCTCCCGCCTTGATCGCCGGCGGATAGCGGACGAGGAACGGCATCTGCAGCGATTCCTCATACATGAAGCGCTTGTCGAACCAGCCGTGCTCGCCGAGGAAGAAGCCCTGGTCGGAGGTGTAGATGACTATGGTGTTCTCGGTCAGCCCTTCGGCGTCGAGATAGTCCAGCAGGTGTCCGACATTGTCGTCGACGCACTGGATCGTCTGCAGGTAGCGCATCATGTAGCGCTGGTATTTGAAGCGGGCGAGCTTGTCGGGGTCGGTGAAGACGTAGTTCTCGCCGGTCAGCGCATCGATGAGAGTTAGTTTCCCGCCGTTCGATATTTCCGGGATCTTGCGGACGGTCATGGAGGGGATCAGCAGTTCGCCTACCTCCTGGCCGCCTTCCGGCTGGACGAGGCCGAGGTCGCGGTAGGTCATGTCCGATTTGACCCGCATCCTGGCCGCGGCGGCCGCGGCGGCTCGATCTGAATAATCGTCGTCGAAGGTTTCCGGCACCGGCAGCTTGCCGTCCGCATAGAGGTGGCGATGGCGCGGATGCGGCTCGAAGCTGCGGTGCGGCGCCTTGTGATGGCACATCAGGAAAAAGGGCCGGTCCCTGTCGCGGCGCTGGAGGAAATCGAGGCATTTGTCGGTGATGATGTCGGTGGCGTAGCCCTGTTCGCCATGGGCGCCGTCCTCATCGATCATGACCGGATCGAAATACTCGCCTTGCCCCGGCACCACCGCCCATTCGTCGAAACCGGTGGGCTCGTGCGCCTTGCCTTCGCCGAGATGCCATTTGCCGAAGATGGCTGTCTGGTAGCCGGAAGCGCGCAGGTGTTTGGCGACGTTGGGCAACCGGTTGTCGATATGGGTGTCCAGAGTCGTCACCTGGTTCACATGATTGTAGGTGCCGGTGAGGATCGCGGCGCGGCTCGGCGTGCAGATCGAATTGGTCACGTAGCAATGGTCGAGCCGCATCCCTTCATTGGCGATGCGGTCGAGGTTCGGCGTCCGGTTCAGGCCGGAGCCGTAGCACGAGATCGCCCGCGCGGCATGGTCGTCGGACATGATGAAGAGGATGTTGGGTCGGGGAGTCATGTGCATTCCGGTTCCAAAGAAGGGTGTGCTGGCGCTGCTGCTTGCTGATCGTCAGTTCGGACCATTGCGATCGTCGGCCCGGGCCGACGCCTTCCTTCGCAAGGTGGCCGGGCCGGGGCCGCGCATATAGTGCCTGTCGGGCTGGTATCGGTTCGGGCCAAACCTGCCACGCCAGTTCCGCAACCGGTGGCCAAGCCACTGCCGGAGAATTGATGAAAAGGCGGTTTTGGCGGAGGTCATGGGGCTGGTCCGTTGCTGCCGCGCCGGCTGTACAGGCCGGCGCGGTCGGTGTTTCGTGGATGGCGTCAACCGCCGGCGTAGAGATCGCCGAGATAGTAATCCTTCGGATCGAGTGGGTCCTTCAGCTTGCCGAAGCCGACGAACTGGTCGTTCAAGCCTTTGAGCCAGTTGGCGACCGAACCGTCCCTGGTGGCGGTAACGAACTCGGCGGATGTCAGGAACTTGCCGTTCTGGCTTTCGGTGACGAGCGGATCGGCCGGCACGCCGAGGAACTTGGCGGTGATCTCGACCGAGCGCGGCACGTCGGCGGCGCGATAGTCGTTGGCGTCCTTCAGCACCGCGATCATGCGCTTGACGAGATCAGGGTCCTTGTCGGCCACGTCGTTGCGGGTGACGAAGGCCGAGGGGAAGGAGTTCTGCGGGTAGAAGTCGGCGCTCTTGGCGACTTCGACAAGGTCCGGAACCGTCTTCTTGATGACGCCGACCAGCGGATACCAGATGCCGGCGCCATCGATCTGTTTCGAGGCGAAGGCGGACACGACGGTCGGCGGGTCCATCTTGACGACTTCGACGTCGCCGATCTGCATGCCGGCCTTGGCCAACGCCAGGCGCAGCAGCATGTCGCCGGAGGTGCCTTCCGGAACGCCGATCTTCTTGCCCTTCAGGTCGGCTATGGTGTTGAAACCGGCCTGGGCGATGACGCGGTCGGACAGGCCGAGCGCATTCATGGCGATCAGCTTGGCCTTGCCCGATGCCGGGAGCCACAGGGCGCCCGGTCCGACATAGCCGAAATCCAGCGATCCGGCGCCGAGCGCCTGGATCTGGATCGGGCCATTGGTGAACACCTTCAGTTCCGGCTCCAGGCCGTGCTTGGCCCAAAGGTCCTGGTCGTTGGCGATGGCGGTCAGGCTGGTGCCGAAATAGTCGGCGATGTAGCCGACGCGCACGGGCTTTGCCTGCGCAAGGGCAGGGCCAGTTCCGGAAAGCACCGTCGGAACGGCCGCGCCTGCTGCTGCCGATAGCGCGAGAAAGCTTCTTCTCGTGATGGTCATGTTAAAATTCCTCCCTGTCAGTGTTTTGCTTCGACTTGTGGTTTTTGATGGTAGACCGCGTGCCAGACCTGATTGCGGATTTCCGCGAATTCAGGCGACAGGCGCATTTCCTCGGTGCGCGGATAGGGCAGGTCGACCGGGACGATCTTGTGCAGGCGTCCGGGCCGCGCCGCCATGACGACGACCCGGTTGGCGAGGTAGACCGCTTCGTCGACGTCGTGGGTGATGAAGATCACGGTGCGGCGCTCGCGGCTCCATGTATCCAGAAGTTGGTCCTGCATGTTGACGCGGGTGAGTGCATCGAGCGCGCCGAACGGCTCGTCCATCAACAGCATGGTCGGGTTGACGGCATAGGCGCGGGCGATGGCGCAGCGCTGCTTCATGCCGCCCGACAGCGTCTTGGGCAGCGCGTCGGCGAAATCCTTCAGGCCGACGAGATCGATGAAGTGGTCGGAGACCTTTCGGCGCTCGGCTCGGGGCATGCCCTTGATGCGCAGGCCGAACTCGACGTTCTGGCGCACCGTCAGCCAGGGAAACAGCGCATATTGCTGGAAGATCACGCCGCGCTCAGGTCCGGGACCCGAAACCGCCTTGCCGTCGACCAAAACCTTGCCGTCGGATACGTCGGTGAGGCCGGCGGCGATGTTCATGGCGGTCGATTTTCCGCAGCCGGACGGGCCGACGACCGTGACGAACTCGCCGTCGGCAATGTCGAGGCTGAGGCGGTCCAGCGCCAGAAACGATTTGTCGCCGTCGCCGAAGCGGCGGGTGACGTCCTGGAAGGAGATTTTGGGCTGCGTCTCGGGCGTCATTGGGCGCGTTCCTGCCATTGGGTGAGGCGGCGTTCGGCGGCCTGCAGCAGACGGTCCATGACGAGGCCGAGGATGCCGATAGTGACGAGGCTGACGAAGATAGTCGGCAGGTCGTAGTAGAGCTGAGCCTGCTGCATGCGGAAGCCGAGCCCGGATTGCGCCGCGATCAGCTCGGCGGCGACCACCGTCGCCCAGGCGGAGCCGAGGCCGATGCGCACGCCGACGAGAATGAACGGGATCGAGGCGGGGATGATGACGCGCGGAAAGATGGTCGAGTCCTTCGCGCCGAGCACGCGCGCGGCATTGATCAGGGTGCGGTCGACGCTGATGACGCCCTGATAAGTGGCGACGACGCAGGACAGGAACGAGGCGAGGAAGATGACGAAGATTTTCGGCGCTTCGTCGATGCCCATGGTGACAATGGCGAGCGGGATGACCGCCAGCGGCGGGATCATGCGGAAGAACTGCACGTAGGGTTCGATGAGGGCGCGGGCGATCTTATACCAGCCCATCAGGAAGCCGACCGGGATGGCCAAAGCGGCGCCCAGCACGAAACCCGTCAGCACGCGGCGCAGGCTGGCGAAGATGTCGATGAAGAGCTGGCCGTTGCGGATGAGCTCGATGGCCTTCCAGAACACCTCCTGCGGGCCGGGCAGGACGACCGCGCCGGTGGCGGTAATCGCCCACCAGGCGGCGATGCCGATGGCGAAGGCGAGGATGTTCAGCGCCAACGGGAGCAAGCCTGCGAAAGGCCGGTCCTGCGGTCCGGCGTCGGTTGGCGCATGTGTCGTGGCGGTGCTCAATGCAGTGCCCCCGAATAGAAGAAATGATCCAGCGCCACGGCCGCGCCGCCGATAGCGCCGCTCTGCGCGCCGAAGCCGGTGCGCTCGAATTTCAGGATTTCGCGCATATGCGGCATGACGCGCGGCGGTACGTCGGCGCGCAGCCGCTCGAACAGGCTTTCGGGGGCCTGACCGAGATAACCGCCGAAGACGATCAGGTCCGGCGTCAGCAGATTCACGGCGCTGGCCAGAGCGGTCGTCAGGTGCTCGATCACCGTATCCCAGGCCGGCGCATTTGCCTCGACTCGCGCCATGAGGTCCGCCGGTGCAGCGCCGGCAACCCCAGCCGCCTCGAGCAGGGCCTTTTCGCAGACAAAGGTTTCGAGGCAGCCCCGGTTGCCGCAGGCGCAGCGCGCGCCATGCGGGGTGATCTGGATATGGCCGAGCTCGACGGCGCCGTGGCCGCCCGGACGGAAAGGCACGCCGTCCACCACCAGTCCGGCGCCAAGGCCGGTTTTCAGATAGACGTAAAGCAGCGCCGGCACATCCTTGCCTATCCCATAACAGGATTCGGCCAGAGCCATCGCGGTGACATTGTGCTCGACCACGGTCGGCAGCCGGATGGCGCGTTCCAGCTTGCCGGCGATGGGTATGTTGCGCCAGCCGACATTGATCGAGGCAAGCGCCGTGCGGCGCTCGAAATCCACCGGGCCGGGCACGCCGACGCCGATGCCGAGCAGCTTGCCGGTGTCGATCTGAATCTCCGCGGCGAGCTTCGCTACCGTCGCCGCGACCTCGTCGACGACGCGGTCCGCATCGGCATCCTGAAGATCGAACTCGAAAGAGGCGCTGGCCTTGGGCGTTGCTTTCAGGTCGGTGATCGCGACCTGTACATGGCCCGCGCCGATGTGCACGCCGGCGACGCTATGCGCATCCGGGACAAGGCGCACGGCCTGCGCCGGGCGTCCGACGCCCGTCGAACCGGACGTTTCGCCTTCGAGGATCGAGCCGTCGCGCAGGAGGTGCGCGGTGACATGGGTGAGGGTGGTGGCCGACAGTTTGGAGCGCCGCGCCAACGCCGCCCGCGACTGCTGGCCTTCGTCGCGCAGGATGCGCAGAATCTGGCCGTGATGCGCGCCCAATCGTTTCCTCCCGAATTAGTTTCTAAACTTTAGAAATTAATTCGGGAGGAGTCAAGCGGGCCGAATCGTCCTGTGGGAAACCTGTAGGCAGAGGAGTGCGCTGCCTCTCAAATTGAATCGGGAAAGCAGTCCAAGCTATTGTCTTTATGCGTTTTTGCGGCGACGGCGCTATGCTTTGCCAGACGGCTGAATCATGGCTTCAGCCTCGGATCAGGCTTGCATCAAGATCGGGCGAAGACCTGATTGAGAAAGCTTCGAGCGGCGGCGGCATCGAACAGCACGGTCGTATCGACCTCATGGACCGGACCGAAGCGCACCGGCTCGGCGCGGGCGGCGAGCGCCACCAGCTCCGGAACATATTCGGGACCGGGATGTCCGGGCAGGCGGCTGGCGGTTCGCGCGCCGTAGCGGTTGCCTATGACGTCAGGCGGGGCAGAGCACCAGATTTCGGCGATGGCGTCGATGCCGGCTGCGTCGATCAGTTCCTGCACGAACTCGCGCGGCTGGAAACCGAACCAGGCGTCCATGATGAAAGTGGCTCCGTCCGGCGCCTCGCGCATGACCGAGAACATCGCCTTGAGGCTGGCGCGGCCAAGCTTGCGATTGAACGGCCGGTCGACGTTTCCGATCTCTTCCAGGAATGGGTTCTTGACTGTGTCCAGCGACAGCACCGGCCAATGCGTCAAATCGGCGAGAGCCGCCGCGACGCTGCTCTTGCCGCTGGCCGGCACGCCATTGACCATGACAAGATTTTTGCCTTTCCGTGTCGGCAGCGCCGCCAGGGCAGCGCCGATGACGCCGGCATCGTCGCCGAGCTTCGCCGCTACGAGTTCGTAGCTGAACCATGACGATTTGTCAGGGAAAGCCGAAAGCGCAGCGATGGCCTCCTTGCCAAGCCCGCCGCCCAGGATGATCGTTTGCGAATAGAGGGTCGCGGCCAGACTATCGACCGCGGCTCGCAGGGGCAGTGCCCAGAGGTGCAGAACTTCGGTCGCCACGGCATCGCCGGCTGCGCGCCGCTCGAGCAGGTCGGCCGCGGTGGTCGTCGCGGGAAGGCCGGCTTCGGCGATGTGCCGGCCGAGCGCGGTGCCCGAACTCATCGTTTCGACGCAGCCGTTGCGGCCGCATTTGCAAGCCGGTCCGAGGGGGTGGACAACGATATGGCCGAGCTGGCCTGCCATGCCCGCACCGCGGAATATTCGGCCGTCGGCAATAATCGCGCCGCCGATACCGGTGCCGATCGTCAGCATGGCGGCATGATGGCGGCCGACGGCGGCGCCGCACCGGGCTTCCGCCAGCAACGCCATGTTGCCGTCATTGTCGATGACGACATTGCGGCCGAAGCGTGCTTCCATGCGCTCGCATACGGGAACGGTGGAGAGATCGACATAGCCGCCCGAGAGCACGCGCCGCGTGGCGAAATCGACCTGGCCAGGCACGCCGATGCCGATTCCTTGCACCGTTTCGTCATCGATTTCGGCGATCAGCGCCTCGACCCGCTCGATGACGGTTGCGGGGTCTGTCGAGCTGGCACAACGGGAGCGGGCTAGGATTGTCCCATCGGCGCCGACGCGCGCGGCGCGGATGTTGGTGCCGCCGATGTCGACGCCGATTGCCGTGCGGGTCATGTCCGCCGGCTCCAGTCAGGCGACTTTCGCCGCAGGCGCCCAATGCCGGGCGATGATCGCCTGGATTTCGCGCAGCCTCGGCACGGCGATGGTTTCCAGCCGCTGGCGCGTCACCGCGCGGTCGAGCGAGATGCAGTCCTTCCACAGCGAGCGGCCCGCGATCACGCCGGACGCGCCGTTGGCCATGGCAGTCTCGACCTGGCCAAGGAAGGTTTCGTGGTCGACGCCGGCGGACAGCACCGCCCATGGAATATCGCCGGCGAGACGCGTGACCGCCGCGCAGGATTCGGCCGAGCCGGGGTAGGGCAGCTTCAGCACTTTCGACCCTGCGTCGAGGCAGATGCGCGTTCCGCCCTGGATCAGTTCGGGAATCCTGGCCTGGTAGTCTTCGGGGCTCTCGTTTTCCAGCCGGTAGGTGAGAAATTCGACCACCAGCAGCAGATCTTCCTGCGCGAAGTCGTCGATGACCTGCTTCAGCGTGGCGATGTTTTCCTCATTCGCGGCCGGCGTGTCGGAGCGCAGATAGACCATGATCTTGCCGCCATTGCCGCCCAGTGCGCGTACGCGCCGCGCATCGACGCCGTCGACCAGCTTGGAAATGCGGTAGCCTTCGAGGGACGTGTCCCATCCCGAAGCGTCCAGTCCGATCAGCAGCGCGGTGCCGCGGTCGAGCGTACCGTCATCCACCAGTTGCGGAACGGCGCAGACCGGATCGACCAGCACGCAGGAGGCGTGGCTGGCGAGATATTTTGCGATGTCGGCCTTGGTATGCCCCAGAATGTCGTTGCCGATCTTCGCCTGCTCGGCTGGATCGGAGGCGAGCAATGTGCGCATGCCGCCGCGCTGGTCGCAGGCGATCACCATCATGGCGCCGTTGTCGCCGCAAATCTGCTGGTAGCCGCGGCGCTCGGCTGTGGTCATGCGTGCCATGTCAAAATCTCCTCCGCACCATGCTGGCCTGATGCGTACCGGATGAAAGGGATTGCGCGCCAGCAAATTGCGGTCTATGCTGTAACATATTTCTGAAAGGACTTGCAAGCTGTCGCCTCCCTCGTCCACAAATCCGGCTGTGTCGCGCGCCCTTCTGCATACCGTGGCGAAGCTGCATTACGAGAACGACATGAGCCAGGTCGATGTCGCCCGGCAGCTCGGCTTGTCGACGGCGACCATCTCGCGGCTGCTGCAGCGGGCGCGCGCGGAAGGCATTGTGCGCATCGAGGTGCGCGATCTGGCCGCGCCGGAAGAACTGGCGGCGGCGCTGGCGGAGAAACTTTCCCTGAAGAGCGCGGCGGTGGTCGAAGCGACCGGCGCCGGAGCGCTGGCTTTCCTCGGGCCGCCTGTCGGCGGGCTGTTGCAAAAGGCCGGCCTGTCCGAAGGATCGGTGCTGGCGATCGGCTGGGGCCGCGCTGTGCGAGCGGTCATAGAGGCGGGTCTGCCGGAGATTTCCGGAGTCCTCACCGTTCCCGCCACGGGCGGCATGCAGCAGCACCAGCCGCATTTCCAGATCAACGAATTCGTGCGGCTGGCGGCGCTGCAGCTCGGCGGCGCGCCGCGTTTCGTCCATGCACCCTATCTGCCGTCGCCGGCTTCGCGTCAGGCGTTTCTGGCCGATCCCGCCGTCGCCGACAATGTGGCGTTGTGGGACAGGGTCGAGGCCGCCATCGTCGGCATCGGCCTGCCGCACGAGACGGCGGATGCCGGTACGGAGCATCACCCCGATGCCGCCGGCGACGTGATGCGTCACTATTTCGATGCCGAGGGCGGGCTGCTCGATCCCGAAGCCGCGAAAAGCATGATCGCCATGTCGGTGGAGCAATTGCGGCGAGCCGCGCTGGTTATAGGCGTCGCCGTCGGCGAGGCGAAGGCGCGGGCAATCCGCGGGGCTGCCAAGGCCGGGCTGATTTCGGCGCTCGTCACCGACGCGCGCACCGCTGAGATCGTGCTGGAGCTGCCGGCATGAGGGATCCTGAATTTTTCGGCGCGGAAATTTTGTTGTTTGCTCGCACTAATCCATTGACAGGGCCTGCGGGTCTGCGTCTTAATTCGAAGACGTCGAGCGGAGGATGCCGAGACGTCCGCATCGGAGGATGCGGTTGAGGAGGAAACGACAATCATCGCCAACAGCCCGCCCTGTCCTCATCGGACCTGCGGACCGCACGGCAATGAGCCGTTTCAAGCAAATTGATGGCCGGAAGGTCTCCGGCCGATCGACAGGTTCGACAGATGGCCCGACCGCCGGTCGGTGCAAAACTCACGAAAGGGAGGAGTTCCATGGAGCGTCGTTCAGTTCTTAAATCCGCGGTGGCAATGGCTGCCGTCGCGGCGGTCGGAATACCGGCCGGCACGGCTTTGGCGCAGGAGAAGAAATACTCAATCGCGCTGATACCCGGCCTCACCACCGATGCGTTCTACATCACCATGCGCAAGGGCGCCCAGGCTGCGGCCGACGCGCTCGGCGTCGAGTTGGTTTTCCAGGGCGGCCCGGAATTCAACCCGGTCGTGCAGGTGCCGGTGCTGGACGCCATTATCGCGCGCAAGCCTTCCGCCATCCTGATCGCGCCGACCGACACGACCCAGCTCGTGCAGCCGCTGCGCAAGGCCAATGACGCCGGCATTCCGGTGATCACCGTCGACACGTTCATCGGCACCGGCAAGTACCAGACCGGCGCCGGCGATGCCGACTTCCCGCTCTCCTACATCGCTTCGGACAACGTCCTTGGCGGCCGCATGGCGGCCCGCGCGCTCGCCAATGCGATCGGCGGCGAAGGCGGCAAGGTCTATGTCTCGAATGTCAAGCCGGGCATCTCCACCACCGACCAGCGTGAGGAGGGCTTCAAGGCCGAGATGAAAGAGGCATTCCCGAAGATCACCGTGCTCGAAACGCAGTTCAACGAGAATGACGCCAACAAGGCGGCGAGCCAGCTTCAGGCCGTGTTCGCGCGCAACTCCGACCTCAAGGGCGTGTTCGGCGCCAACCTGTTCTCGGCGCTCGGCGCCGGCAACGGCGTGCAGCAGGCCGGCCAGACGGGCAATATCAAGGTGGTCGCCTTCGACGCGCCGGGCTCCATCGTCGACAATATCAAGACCGGTCTTGTCGACGTGGCCATCGCCCAGCATCCGGCCGAAATCGGCTATTACGGCGTCGTTTCGGCCTTCGCGCACCTGACCGGCCAGTCGATCCCGGTTTCGATCGGCACCGGCTTCACGGTCATCGACAAGAACAATGTCGAGGACCCGAACGTCGCAAAGTACATCTATTCGGAATAATCGCGAAAAGGCTCCCCGCCGAGCGGCGGGGAGCCCTTCTTTCCCCAAGCTATGGTCTTCCTGCGGTTTGAGCGCAGGCACCTCGAAGAGGCGTGCCCATGACAACTTCCAACAGCCCGGCACCGGCGGCCGACGCAGCAAGCGCCGGCAGCAACGGCCGGCCACAGGCGGATCACGCCGATCGCGCCAAGACACTGGTTCAACGCATCGCCGATCTCAGGGCCTGGCTTTTCCTGCTGGCGCTGATCCTCGGCTTCGAGGCGTGGGCGCGCATCCAGTTCGGCGGCACCTTCATCCTGAATCCGTTCAATTTGCAGTCGATCGCGATCTTTGCCGTCGCGCCGCTGCTGCTGGCGACGGGGCAGACCTTCGTCATCATTTCCGGCGGCATCGATCTGTCGCTGGGCTTCATCATGGGGCTGGCGGCGGTGGTCGCGGCTCATGCGATCAACGCCTTTACGCCGGGCCTCGGCATGCCGATGGCGGTCCTGCTCGGTTTCCTGGTCGCCGTGCTGGTGGCGGCCGTTCCTGGCATCATCAACGGGCTTCTGGTGTCGCGCCTGCGCGTACCCCCCTTCATCGGCACGCTCGGCATGTTCGGCGTCGCGCGCGGCGTCGCCTTCCTGCTCGCCGGCGGCACGACGGTTCCGGTGAGCAATTCCTTCTTCGCGACCATCGGCAACGGCCGCATCATGAACGTGCCGTACATCGTCATCATCGCGGCGATCTTCGTGCTGATCATGCACTACCTGCTCAGCCAAACGCGGTTCGGCCAGCATAATTACGCCATCGGCGCCAACGTCCAGGCGGCGCGACGCGCCGGCATCGACATCAAGGCGCACCTGCTGCGCCTGTACATCCTTTCCGCCTTCTGCGCGGGCCTGGCCGGCGTGCTTTATTCGGCGCGCTTCAACGCCGGTGCCGCACAGGCGGGCGAGCCGCTGCTGCTCGACTGTGTGGCGGCGGTGGTCATCGGCGGCGCCAGCCTGTTCGGCGGCTCCGGCACCATCATCGGCACCGTCGCCGGAGCCTTCGTCATCGCCGTCATCCAGTACGGGCTAGTGTTCGTCAATGTCGAGCCGTTCTGGCAGTTCATCAGCGTCGGCGTCGTCATCATCATTTCGGTGCTGATCGATCAGGCCCAGCGCCGCTTCAGTGGAGGCCGCCAGGATGAGTAGCACCGCACCGTTGCTGGAAGTCAGCAACCTTTCCAAATATTTCGGCGCCGTGCGTGCCTTGAACGATGTGTCGCTGACAGTGCGTCCGGGCGAGGTCGTGGCGCTCGCCGGCGACAACGGCGCCGGCAAGACGACGCTGATTAAGGCGATCTCGGGCGTGTTCCGTCCGACCTCGGGCGAGGTGAAGCTGAAGGGCGAATCCGTCAGTTTCGGCACGCCGCAGGAGGCCCGCGACAAGGGCATCGAGACGATCTATCAGGATCTCGCGCTGGCCGACAATCTGACCATCGGCGGCAACATCTTCCTCGGCCGCGAGCCGATGCGGCGGGCATTCGGCTTCCTGCCGGTGCTCGATCGCAAGAAGATGGCCGAAGCCGCGCGCCAGACGATGGCGATGCTGGACTTCCACGTCTCGCGCATGGAAGCGCCGGTGTCGAATTTCTCCGGCGGCCAGCGGCAGGCGGTGGCCATCGGACGGGCCGTGTACTGGAACGCGCAGATCCTGATTATGGACGAGCCGACGGCGGCGCTCGGCGTGCCCGAGCAGCGCAAGGTCATCTCGCTGATCCACCAGCTCAAGGCGCAGGGCCGCGGCGTCATCTTCATCTCGCACAACCTGCAGGACATCTTCGCCGTGTCCGACCGCATCGTCGTGCTACGCCGGGGCGTCAATGCCGGCGAGCGCAAGATTTCCGAAACGACCCACGACGAAGTGGTCAAGCTGATGGTCGGCGGTTGAAACCTTGCGTGCCCGCCAGCCCCTTCGCCCTACAGGCTGTCGCCCGCTGACAGCCCTTTGCCTGATACCGGCAGCGCCGGCGTCAGGCGGAGGAGCGCAGGATAAGGTCACCGTCCACCAGCACATGCTCGCCGCGCGGCCGCGGCTTTCTCGCGCCATGCGCCATGTCGATGCGCGCAAGCAGCATGTCGAGCGCGCGCCGTCCCATTTCGGCGGTGTTCTGCTGCACTGTCGTCAGCGGCGGGCAGATGTATTCAGAAAGCGGCTGGTTGTCGTGGCCGGCGACGCGCAGGTCGCAGTCGGGGCCGATGCCGACCTTGCGGCCTGCCTGATGCAGCGCGGCCAGAACGCCGAAGGCGACGCGGTCGTTGCCGCACAGCACGACGCGGGTCGGGAAATCGCCCTCGTTCAGGATGCGCGAAGCCTCGCCGAAGGCGTAGCGCTCGAAATCCCAGTCGCTGGACGGGGTCAGCGGAATGAGGATCGGTTCGAGGCCGCGCCGGTGCATCGTCGCGATATAGGCATCGCGCCGGTTGGGCGCATTGGAGTTCACCCACGGCATGTCGAAATAGCAGGGCGGATCGTCGAAGCGGGTGAGATAGTCGGTGATCAGCGCCATGGACTGGCCGTTGTTGGTGCCGACGAAATCCTCTTCCTCGTCGAACGGCGCGTCGATGAAGACGACCGGAATGTTCCTCGCCAGCGCCTTCACCTTCTTGCGGTGGGTGGCATCGCCGCCGACCGGCGCCATGATGACGCCGGCGGCGTTCATCGAGGACAGGGTTTCGAGCGCCTCGGCCTCGAGCCTGGCGTTGCCGTCGGAGGAGAAGACGAAGGGCAGGTAGCCGAGCGCGGTCGCCTGCGATTCGATACGCCGCCGCAGGCCCATGTAGAAAGGGTCGAGCGAGTTCGGAAAGATCAGCCCGATGATCTTGGTACGCCGGCGGTTGAGGTTGACGGCGAAGAGGTTGGGACGGAAGCCGGTCTCCTTGAGGCCGATCTCGATCTTTTCGCGCAGCTTGGGCCGAACCGAGTCCGGGTTCTGGAAATATTTGGAGACCGTGGGCCGCGACAGGCCCACCGCCTCGGCGAATTCTTCCATCGTCCGGATCTGTTTCAAGGTCGCCGTCGCTTATGCCGGTTCGGACGCAACCGTCCGCATCGCCGGCAAATTGCCACTGTGATCTTCCGGGATCAACATCATTATCGCGAGACAATGAAATTTTTGCCGCACATAAAATATAGGAGCATTTCACGGTGACGGCGTCAGGGGCCAGAACGGGCGGCATCGGCTCGATGGGCGAACTGCTGGTCGAGTTCATCTGCACCGAGAAGAACGGCCGGAACCGGCGTGCGTCGACCTATGCCGGACCTTATCCTTCCGGGGCGCCCGGCATCTTTATTGATCAGGCCGCGCGCGTCGGCGCAAGGACGATCTTTTCCGGCGCGGTGGGGAGCGACGCGTTCGGGCGGGTCTTGCTCGACCGTTTCGGCGAAGTCGGTGTTTCGAAGGCGTTGGTGCGAACGGCGGAAGCCATTCCGACTGGTTCAGCCTTCGTATCCTACAACACTGACGGCAGCCGCGATTTCGTCTTCAACATCGCCCATTCGGCGGCGGCGCATCTTCCCGTGGGGGAGAAAGCGGTCGAGGCGTTCGTCTCGTTCGGCCTCGACACGTTCCACATTTCGGGGTCGACGCTCGGCGATCCGAAAATGGCGGCCGCGGCGCTTGAGATATGCCGGGCGCTGCATGAACGGGGCGTAGGGATATCGTTCGATCCCAACATCCGCAAGGAACTCGTCGCCGACCCATCCTACATGGAAACGGTGCGCGCGCTTCTCGGCATCGCAACCTTCGTGCTTCCGAGCGCCGAGGATGCCGAGGTGCTGTTTCCAGGGCAACCCTTCGAGGCATTTGCCAAAAATCTGCATGAGGCGAGCGCCCGCTACGTCGTGCTCAAGCGGGGCGAGGCGGGCTGCATCGGCTCGGCGTCGGATGGGCAGGTTGAGGCGTTCGATGCGCACAAGGTCGAGGTGGTCGATCCGACCGGCGCCGGCGACTGCTTCTGCGCCACCTTCGTCGCGCTGGCGACATCTGGCCGCTTTTCGTTCCGGGAGGCCCTGCGCCGCGCCAACGCTGCGGGGGCGCTGGCGGTCGGCAAGGTCGGGCCGATGGAGGGCAATTCGTCGCTGGCCGAAATCGAGGCATTTCTGGAGAGCAGGGCATGAGCGCGCTGCTCGACATCGTCGCGGCCAATCGGGCCGGCCAGGCACGGGGCATTCCGTCCTACTGCACGGCGCATCCGCAGACGTTGCAGGCGATCTTCGCCGCCTATCGTAACGATGACGCGCCGATCCTCGTGGAAGCCACCTGCAACCAGGTCAACCAGTTCGGCGGCTATACCGGCATGAACCCGGCCGCCTTCCGTGCCTTCGTTCAGGATCTGGCACAGGCCGAGGGTGTCGACCCGGCGCGGCTGATCCTCGGCGGCGACCATCTCGGCCCCAATCCATGGAAATCCGAGCCTGCCGAAGCCGCGATGGCCAAGGCGCGTGACCTCGCCGCCGCCTATGTCGATGCCGGCTTCACCAAGATCCATCTCGACGCCTCGATGGCGTGCGCGGACGACGGCGTGCTTTCGGAACAGCAGATTGCCGAACGCACCGCCGACCTGTGCGCCGTGGCCGAAAGCCGGGGCCGCGCCGGTCTGGTCTATATCATCGGCACCGAAGTGCCGATCCCCGGCGGCGAGACGGAAGCGCTCGACGCGCTGGCGGTGACGGACCCCGCGGCCGTGGCCAAGACATGGGCCTTGCATGAGCGCGCCTTCGCGGCGCGTGGTCTGGCGGACGCGCTGAAGCGCGTCATCGGAATCGTCGTGCAGCCCGGCGTCGATTTCGGCAACGACATGGTCTTTTCCTTCGATGCGCCGAAGGCCAGGGACCTTTCCGCAGCGGTGTCGCGCCTGCCCGGCCTCGTGTTCGAGGCGCACTCGACCGACTATCAGGGCGGCCAGGCATTGCAGGACCTTGTGCGGGGACATTTCGCCATCCTCAAGGTCGGGCCGGAACTGACCTTCGCCTTCCGGCAGGCCGTGGTGGCGCTGGCACGGATCGAGGCCCTGATGAACATTGCCCAGCCATCGAACATCGTCGATGTGCTGATGGCCGAGATGTTGGCCGATCCGCGCGACTGGCGCGCCTATGTCGCGCCGGGTCCGCGCGGGCGGGAGATGATGCTTTACGGCCTCTCCGACCGGGTGCGCTACTACTGGCCTCGCCCGGCGGTGCAGGCCGCGCTTGCCAGGCTCTACGCGAATGTCGGGGCAGCAAGGCCGGAGCCGGGCATCGTCGCTCAGGCGGTCGGCGGGCTGGTCGATCCGATGCCTGCGTCGAACGATCTTCCGGATCGTATCGTTCGCGACATGGTGGGCGAGGTCGTGCGCAAATATCGCGCCGCGGCGGGCGACCTGACACCGACTGACGTTTTTTGACCGCCGGCGGCAGGCCGGCGAGGGAGTAGAAAAGAATGCCGAAGAAAGCCGATCGGAGACTGCGCGTCGGCGTGCTGGGATGCGGGCCGATTGCGCAGGCGGCGCATTTCGAAAGCTGCACGAAGGCGGCGAATGTCGATCTCTACGCCATTTGCGACGTCGCGGACGACCTGCGCGAGCGCATGGCCGCCACGCATGCGCCGCAGAAATCCTTCGCCGATTATGACGCCATGCTGGCCGATCCGGACCTTGAGGCGGTGATCGTCGCGACGTCGGACGCGTTCCATGTTCCGGCGGCGATCCGCGCGCTGGAGGCGGGCAAGCATGTGCTGTGTGAGAAACCCGTCGCGACGAGCGTCGAGGCGGTGGAAGAATTGAAGAAGGCTGTGACCGCCAGCGGCAAGGTGCTGCAGGTCGGGCATATGAAGCGTTTCGATGCCGGGCTGCAGGCGGCGCGCGCCTTCATCGACGGCGGCATGGGCGAGATGGTGGCGCTGAAGGCCTGGTATTGCGATTCCACCCACCGCTATCCGATGACCGACGCCGTGCAGCCGCTGATGGTCACCAGCGCGAAGGCGCGGAAACCGACCGAGGACCCGAAGGCCAATCTGGACCGCTACTACATGCTCGCGCATGGCAGCCATCTGGTCGATACGGCGCGCTTCTTCGCCGGCGAGATCGTGGCGGTCGACGCCCGGCTCAGCCAGCGCGGCGGCATGCGCTGCTGGTTCGTGGACGTGGAGTTCGCCAACGGCGTGCTCGGCCACCTCGACCTGACGGTGGCGGTGCGGATGGACTGGCACGAAGGCTTCCAAATCTACGGCGCCAACGGGTCGGTTATCGGCAAGACCTATAACCCCTGGTACTACAAATCGAGCGAGGTCGATATTTTCGACGAGATGGAGGGCGCATCGCGGCGGGTGCTGGGGGCGGACGGGCATTTTTACCGGCGCCAGCTCGAAGGCTTCGCGTCGGTCGTCCTCGACGGCGCGCCGATGACCGGCGCCGATATTGACGACGGCGTTGCCTGCGTGCGGGCGATGGCGGCCATCGCTCGTTCCGCCGAGACGGGCAGGCCGGTGCGTCTCGCCGAGGTCTCCGGGGAAGTCTGATGCGGCTCGGGATTTTCGCCAAGACGTTTCCCGGCAGCGAGCCCGCGCCGGTGTTGGCCGCTGTCGCGGCGGCGGGTTTCGAGACAGCGCAATACAATTTTGCCTGCTCCGGCCTGCCGGCGATGCCGGACAGCATTCCGCAGGCAGCGGCTGCCGCCATCGCGCAGGCATCCGCGTCGGCCGGTGTGCCGCTCTGCGCCGTTTCCGGCACCTACAACATGGCGCATCCCGACCCGGCGGTTCGCGCCGAAGGGTTGCGGCGGCTGGAGGTGATCGCCGCGTCGTGTGCTGCCATTGGCACCGGCCTCGTTACGCTTTGCACCGGCACGCGCGATCCGCACGACCAATGGCGGCATCATCCGGACAACGGTTCCATAGAGGCGTGGCGCGACATGCGCACCGAGATGGAAAAGGCGGTGGAGATCGCCACGCGCCACGACATCCGCCTCGGCATCGAGCCGGAACTGGCGAACATCGTCGATTCCGCCGGAAAGGCGCGGCGGCTGCTCGACGAAATGGGCAGCGACAGGCTGGCGATCGTGCTCGATCCCGCCAATCTGTTCGAGGTCGCCGATCTGGCGACGCAACGCCGGATCGTCTCCGAAGCCATCGACCTCCTCGGCCCGGATATCGTCATGGGCCATGCGAAGGATCGCGCGGCGGACGGTTCGTTCGCGACCGCCGGCAAGGGCGTTCTGGACTACGCGCACTATCTGACACGGCTGCGGGCATCCGGCTTCGACGGCGATCTCGTCGCGCACGGGCTGGCAGCAGATGAAGCGCCCGGCGTCGCCGATTTCCTGCGCGGCCACCTGCAATGAGGCAGGCCGACCTTACACGCTCTGTGCTGGAGCGGGAGGGGCTTTCGCTCGCGGCCTACGATTCAGGCGGTTCCGGCTTGCCGGTTGTGTTCCAGCACGGGCTTTGCGGCGATATCGGCCAGGTCGCGGAGGCCTTTCCGGATGACGGCGGTTTCAGGCTGATCGGTCTGGAGTGCCGTGGCCATGGGGTATCCGAGGCTGGCGATGTATTCTCGATCGCCCTGTTCGCCGAAGACGTCATCGCCCTGATCGAGCGTCTCGATATACCCGTGGTGCTGGCCGGCATTTCGATGGGGGCAGCGATTGCCAGCCGAATCGCGGTTCGCCGGCCGGATCTCGTGCGCGGGCTTGTGCTCGCCCGCCCGGCATGGGTGGTGGAGGCGGCGCCGGACAACATGCAGCCGAACGCGGAGGTGGGTGCGCTGCTTTCCAGCTTGCCGCCCGACGAGGCGCGCGCGGAGTTTCTTGCCGGGGAGACATATGCGCTGCTCGTCCGCGAAGCGCCGGACAATCTGAAGTCGCTGCTCGGCTTCTTCGACCGCGCGCCGACCGAAGTAACAGCCGGCCTGCTCAATGCCATTTCCGCCGACGGTCCCGGCGTGACAGAAATAGAACTAAGAGAGCTCGCCATGCCGGTGTCGGTGCTCGCCACCCGGCAAGATTACATCCATCCCTTCGCCCACGCCGAAAAGCTGGCGCGCCTGATCCCGGGCGCAAGCCTGACCGAGATGACGCCGAAAGGTGCGGACAAGTCCGCCTATCTGGCCGATTTCCAAGCGGCGCTGCGCGCCTTCCTGAAAGGATTCTGACATGCCGAGCGCCAACTGGCTCGCCGAACTTCCACGCAACCGCCTCATCGCCGAATACTCGATGTGGTCGGCGGACCTCATCCGCCTTGCCGACGATTTGGCCCGTATCGATGGTCATGCCGACATCTTGCATGTCGATGTCGCGGACGGCCATTTCGCGCCGGCGCTGTTGTTCTTCCCCGATCTCGTCGCACGGCTGCGCGGGGCTACCGACCTGCCGATCCATGTCCACCTGATGGTCGCCGATGCGGTGCTGGTCGAGCAGGCGGCGCAGTTCGCCGACGCCGGGGCCGACCTGATCAGCATCCATGCCGAGAACGCCGCTGCGGCCGATGAGGCGCTGGCGCTGATCCAAAGCCGCAACATCGTGGCAGGCGTGGTGCTGCGCGTCGAGACGGAGGTGGGGGCTTGCCAACCCTTCCTCGACAGGGTCGATTTCCTGACGCTGCTCGGCACGGCCATCGGCGTGAAGGGGCAGGGCCTCGATCCCGCCGCCGGCGACCGGCTGCGGCAGGCGGCGTCGCTGATCGCGGCAAGCGGTCGGCGCATTATGCTCGCCGCCGATGGCGGCATCCGCGAGAACACGGTGCCGCTGCTGCGTGCCGCCGGGGCGGAAACAGTGGTGATGGGCTCGCTGGCTTTCGGGGCCGAGGACCTCGCCGCCCGCATGCAGTGGCTGCACAGCCTGTAAGCCACGCGGGTCGAACGGAATAATTTTTACGCGTGCAAATATCTTTATTGACGGGCTGAAGCCTTGTTCATAGTCTGATGGAGTGCATTGCGGCAGGATCGACGGGAGGAGCGCGATGGCAGGAGAGCTTTCAGGCAAGGTGGTGCTTGTCACCGGCGGCAGTTCGGGCATCGGCCGCGCCATGGCAAAGGCGGTGGCGGCCGCGGGGGCGCAAGTGGCGCTCGTGGGCCGCTCTCGTGACCGTCTCGATGCGGTCGTACAGGAGATTGGCGGCAACGCCGTTGCCGTTGCCGCCGACCTGACCCGGCCCGGGGAGGTGGACCGCGTCGTCACCGAGGCGACTGCCCGTTTCGGCCGGATCGATATTCTTCTACCCAATGCCGGCCTTTATATTCCGGGCGATGTCGCCGAGGGCGATCCCGATGCCTGGGACGAACTGATGGCGATCAACGTCAACAGCGTCTTCCGGCTGGTGCGCGCCGTGCTCCCCGGCATGATCGAGCGCAATGGCGGCCATATCGTCATCACCTCGTCGGTATCCGGCCATCAGGCGATCCACTGGGAGCCGATCTATTCGGCGTCCAAGCATGCGATCCAGTCCTTCGTGCACGGGCTGAGACGGCAGGTGGCGAAGCACAACATCCGCGTCGGTGAGGTCGCGCCGGGCGTCGTGCTCAACGAGCTGTGGGGCTACACCGACCCCGCCGCCATTGCCGCCAAGGTGGAAACGCGCGAGGGGCTGCGCTCCGAAGATGTGGCGGACGCCGTGCTTTACATGCTGACGCGGCCGGCCAACGTCACCATTCGCGATCTCGTTATCCTGCCGCAGAACCAGGACATCTGAACCGTGTGCCCCGCCGACCATGCGCAGTTCGACTATGTGATCGTCGGGGCGGGCGCTGCGGGCTGCGTGCTCGCCAACCGGCTGAGCGAGGACCCCTCCGTTCGGGTCGCGCTGGTGGAGGCCGGTCCGGACCGCAATGCGCGCAAGGCCATCGTGCGCACGCCGTTGGCGATGGTTACCTTCATGGCGCCGGCGCTGGCCTTTCTTGGCGGGCCGAAGTTCATGTCGTGGTTCGAGACCGAACCGGAGCCCGGCCTGCAGGGCCGCATCATCGCGCTGCCGCGGGGCCGGGGCACCGGCGGCTGCACCAATGTCAACGGACAGATATTCATTCGCGGCCAGCGCGAGGATTTCGACGGCTGGCGAGACCTCGGCAATCCTGGCTGGGGTTTCGGCGATCTGTTGCCCTATTTCCGCAAGCTGGAACGGTACGAGCCGCTGGCCGATGCCACCTCCGCACGGCGGATACGCGTTGGCGGGCGTCCGTTCTATGAAGGCATCGATCCTGCCTATCACGGCACCGACGGTCCGCTGAACATCGCGCCGCTGCGCAGCGTCAACCCGATGGCCTATGCCTATCTGGAAGCGGCGCAGCTTGCCGGATACGAAATCAATCCTGATTTCAACGGCGAGCGCCAGAACGGCGTCGGCCTCTACACATTCACCCAGAAGAACGGCGAGCGAGTCACCGCCGAGGGCGCCTATCTCGATCCCGTGCGTCAGCGCCCGAACCTGACCGTCATCGCCGAAACCCAGGTCACCAGGGTCTTGTTCGAAGGCCGCACCGCGACGGGCGTCGCCTGGCGTCGAGGCGGCGAGACCGGCGAACTGAAGGCGCGCGAGGTTATCCTGGCAGCAGGATCGTTCGTCTCGCCGCAACTGCTGATGCTGTCCGGCGTCGGCAATGCGCGGGACCTGAAGCGGCATGGCATTCCTGTCGTCCACGATCTTTCCGGCGTCGGCGAGAATTTGCAGGACCATCTCGATGTCACGCTGGAATACCGGGCAAAGTCGACCGCGCCCTACGGCCTTTCGCTGAAGGCGCTGCCGCGCAACGCGCTTCATCTTGCCGACTGGCTGCTGCGTCGGCGCGGCCTGTTTTCCTCGACCACGGGTGAGGGCGGCGGGTTCGTCTCGACTGATCCGGCGAGCGAGCGTCCCGACATCCAGCTTTTCTTCTGCACCGGCCGCGCCAACACGCAGGCGGCCTCCGGCTTCGGCGGCCACGGTTTTCTCATGCATGTCTGCCAGTTGCGGCCCGGCAGCATTGGGCGGCTGGCGCTGAGGAGCGCCGAGCCTGACGACAAGCCGTCGATCCTCTATAATTTCTTCCGCGGCGACAGCGGCATGGCGGTGCTGCGCAACGGCATCAGGCTGGCGCGCAGGATCATGGCGCAGAAACCGTTCGAACCGCATCTCGACGCCGAGATCGACCCCGGCCCGGACGTGGAAACGGATGGCGCGCTGGACGCTTTCATCCGCGAGCGCGTCGGCACGCTGTTCCATCCTGTCGGCACCTGTGCGATGGGTCGCGGCGAGCAGGCGGTGGTCGATCCGGAGATCTTGCGGGTGCACGGCGTCGGCGGGTTGCGTGTGGTCGACGCCTCGATCATGCCGACGATCGTTTCCGGCAACACGGTTGCCGCGACCTATTGCCTGGCGGAAAAGGGTGCCGACCTGATCAAGGCGGCTGACAAGGCCGTCGCCAAGGCAGCCTGAGGAGGACGGCATGGCGGATTTCACCGGCAAAGTGGCGCTGGTCACCGGCACGACCGGGATCGGCAGGGCGGTGGCGCTGCGGCTGGCCGAAGGCGGCGCGTCGGTCGTAGCGCTTGGCATCGACGATGCCGGCAACGCCGCGCTGGCGGAAGCAAACAGCGCCATCCGGGTTCGCAAGACGGACGTCGCCGATCCTACGCAGGTCGAAGCGGCGTTCGGTGACATCGAGCGCGAGTTCGGCGGCCTCGACGTCATCGTCAATTCCGCTGCGGTCCATCCTTATGGCGATGCCGTCGGCACCGACCCTGAAACGTTTCTGCGCTGCCTTGCTGTCAATGTCGGCTCGATCCATCTGACCGCGCATTGGGGTGTGCCGCTGATGCGGGTGCGCGGCGGCGGCGCCATCGTCAACATTTCCAGCGCGCAGGGCCATGCCTGCCAGCCGGGCGTCGTAGCCTATGTCGCATCCAAGGGCGCGATCCACGCGCTGACGCGCGCCATGGCGCTCGATTTCGCTGCCGATAAGATCCGCGTCGTCTCCGTCAGCCCCGGTTCCGTGCGGACGCCGATCCTCGAGATCGCCGCCCGAAAATTCGACGGGCCGGATGCCGATATCGACGCGGTTTTCGCACGCTTCGGCGCGGCGCATCCCCTCGGCCGCATCGGCGAGCCGGAGGAGGTGGCGGAACTCGTCGCCTTCCTGGCCTCGAAGCGCGCCGGCTTCATCACGGGTTCGGATCATGTCATCGATGGCGGGCTGATCGCCGGCATCGGCGTCCGCTAGGAATTGGGGGAAGGCACCATGGCAAACCGGGAACGCCAGCCAGGTTGGGTCGGAATGGAAGGGCCGCGCTTCGTCGAACGGCCGGCGCACCGGCGCTGGCTGCTTGGGCAGGCGATGGAGCTGATCGATTTCTTCCACTACCGCGCCTTCAATCCCGTTGGCGGGTTCTTTCCGCTCGACGACGCCGGTTTGCCATTCCCGGCCAAGGGCGGAAGCGGTGTGGAGCGGCAGATCCACGACACCACCCGCACTGTGCATTGTTTCGCCATCGCGCATCTACTCGGCCTGCCGGGCGCCGACAGGATGATCGACCACGGCATGGACTTTCTCTGGACGCGTCACCGCGATGTGGACAAGGGCGGCTATTTCTGGGGTGTCGACGACGATAAAGCGACGAACCCGACCAAACAGGCCTACGGGCACGCCTTCGTCCTGCTCGCCGCGTCCTCGGCCAAGGTCGTCGGCCACCCCGACGCCGATCGGCTGCTGGCGGATGTTTCGGACGTACTCAGCAAACGGTTCTGGGAGGCGGACGTCGGAGCCACGAGCGAGGAATACGCCGCCGACTGGTCGCCGCTCGGAAATTACCGCGGGCAGAACTCGAACATGCATCTGACCGAAGCGCTGATGGCCGCTTATGAGGCGACCGGCGACCGGACCTATCTCGCCATGGCGGAAAGCATCGCGTCTCTTATCATCGGCCGCCATGCGCGCGCGCAGGGGTGGCGCGTCGCCGAGCATTTCACGCAGGATTGGCAGGTCGATCTCCATTACGAGGGCGATCCGACATTCCGGCCGGCGGGCACCACGCCCGGCCATGCACTCGAATGGAGCAGGCTGCTCGTCCAGCTCTGGAGCCTGGGCAGCGGCAAGCACGGCTGGCTGATCGACGCGGCGCGCCAGCTTTTCTTCAAGACCGTTTCAATCGGCTGGGACAAGGCCGCCGGCGGTTTCTATTACACGCTCGACTGGCAGGACCATCCGGCGCGCTCCGACCGTTTCTGGTGGCCCTGCGCGGAGGGCATCGGCGCGGCCGCGGTTCTCGGCGCGGTCGATCCAGACCCCCGCTTCGAGGAATGGTATCGGCGGATATGGGATTTTTCGGCCAACCATTTGATCGACCATGATAATGGCGGCTGGTTCCCCGAACTCGATTCCGGCCTGAAGCCGGTCAACCGCGTGTTCCGGGGCAAGCCCGACCTCTACCACGCGCTGCAAGCATGCCTGATCCCGCTGCTGCCGCCGGACGGCAGCATCACGCGCGGGCTGTTGAAGGGGTTACCGGGGGCGGCGCAGTAGGCCGCCGCTACGATTGTCTCGGCTTGCCGGTATAGTTCTCGGCGAAGGCGGACGCCGCGGCTGCCGATCGCCGCAAATGGTCGAACTCGGCGCGCTGGAGCCGCCGCCCGAAATCGTCCAGATCGGGAAGGCGGTGGAGGATCGACGTCATCCACCACGAAAACCGTTCGGCATTCCAGACATGGGCGAGCGCACTGGCCGAATAATGCGTCAGGCCGGCTTCCGAACGCTCCCGATAGAATTCGGTCAGCGCATCGGCGAGCAGCCCGACATCGTGGACCGCCAGATTGAGACCCTTGGCGCCGGTCGGAGGCACGATATGGGCGGCGTCGCCGGCGAGGAACAACCGGCCGAAGCGCATCGGCTCGGCGACAAAGGAACGCAGCGGCGCGACCGATTTTTCGATTGATGCGCCGGTCTGCAACCTGCCGGCGGTTTCGGGGTCCAGCCGGCGGCGCAACTCGTCCCAGAAACGGTCGTCCGACCAGTCTTCAGCGCGTTCCTCCACCGGCACCTGCACATAGTAGCGGCTGCGCGTGTGCGACCGCTGCGAACACAGCGCGAAGCCGCGCTCGTGACTGGCGTAGATCAATTCGTCGGATACAGGTGGTTTCTCGACAAGCACGCCGAGCCAGCCGAAAGGGTAGGCACGCTCGAATGTGGTGAGCGCCTGCTGCGGCACGCTGGCACGCGAGACGCCATGATAGCCGTCGCAGCCGGCGATGAAGTCGCAGGCGATCTCATGGCCGACGCCATCCTTGACGTAGCGGACCAGTGGCGAAGCACCGTCGAAACCATGCAGGGAAACGTCGTCGACCTCGTAGATGCTGCTTGCGCCGGAGGCGTCGCGCGCGTCCATCAGGTCATGCGTGACTTCGGTCTGGCCGTAGACGGTAACCGTACGGCCGATCAGCTTCCTGAAGTCGAAGCGATGCCGCTCGCCGCCGAAGCTCAGCTCGACGCCGTCATGGACCAGACCTTCGTCGTGAAGACGCTGCGCCACGCCGGCGCGTTCGAGGAGCTCCACGGTGCCTTCTTCGAGCACGCCGGCGCGAATACGGCCGAGGACGTATTCGCGGCTCTTGCGCTCGATGATGACGGCTTCGATCCCCTGCCTCTCCAGCAGGCGTCCAAGCAGCAGGCCAGCCGGGCCGGCGCCGATGATGACCACCTGGGTCCGCATGTCGAATTCCTCCCGCCGGCGGACCACGCCAGCTTGCTCTCAAGGAAAAATCGCTCCGGACAGGGCAAAGGCCAATGGACAAAGCGGGCTAACGATTGGACAATCCGAACATTTTTCAGCGGAAGCCACGGTAATGACCGTCCATTCGATTCCGACCTATAGCCTCTACGGCGAAATCGGCAGCGATCCCGGCGCGGACTGGCTGCACTGCGAGACGATACAGGCGCGCAGCAGCCTGCACGGCTACCGCATCGAGCCCCACCGCCATGAGACGCTGTTCCAGATTCTGCATCTGAGGAACGGCAGGGCGGATTTCACGCTTGACGGCCAGACTTACATGCTCACCGGGCCCTGCATGATCACTCTGCCGCCGCTGTCGGTGCATGGTTATGTCTTCTCGCCGGATGTCGAAGGGCATGTACTGACGCTGTTCGAGAGCCGGCTCGCGGACATCCTGCGGTCGGCACCCGACGCCGTCGACCGCTTCCGCGAGGCACGGGTGATGCGGCTGCGGGAGGGCAATGTCGCCGATGGGCTGGCCGGCGAAATCGCCGGGGTCGCCGCCGAATTTGAAGGCAGCGCGGCCGGGCGTCTCGGCATGATCGAGGCGCGGCTGGCCCTGGTGCTGATCGCGCTGCATCGGCAGCTCGCGCCGGTGGGCTCTGTTGTCAAAAGCGACCGGGCGCTGCGCCATGTCGAACGGTTCCGACAGATGGTCGACAGGGACTACCGGACCCACCTCCCGATAGAGGCCTATGCGCAGCGGCTCGGCCTGACGGCGCCGCACCTCAACCGCCTGTGCCGCCGGCATCTCGGAGTCAGCGCGCTCGATGTCATTCAGCATCGACTGGTGCTGGAAGCCAAGCGGTACCTGACATTCACGACACTCGACGCCAAGCAGGTGGCACTGACGCTTGCATTCGACGATCCCGCCTATTTCTCGCGTTTCTTCCGGAGGCGCACGGGAATGACACCGCTGCAATATCGGATGCTTCAACAGAAACGGCAGGTTCGTGAGTGATGTCAGCGAGATCCCGGGGAAGCGTTGAACCGCACTCCTTCCAGCAGCGCCTGCGCCTTTTCCAGGCCGGCTGCGGTGGCGACGACCATTTGCGGTAACACCATCCACTCCAGCGTCCAGGCCGCGCCCGACCGTTCGTTCTCATGCACCAGCGCCTGATGCAGCGTGCCGAGCAGCCCGGCGTTGAAGCGCGCCAGCGTCACCAGCACTTCGGCCTGCACCGGATTGGATTTATGCGGCATGGCCGAAGAGCCTCCGCCGCTTTCCAGGCTAACCTCGGCGACCTCGTTCTGCGCCATCAGCGCGACGTCCTGGCCGATCTTGCCCAGCAGACCCGAGGTCAGCGACAGCCAGGAGCCGAATTCGGCGACGCGGTCACGCTGCGAGTGCCAGCAAGGCACATCGGAAAACCCGAGCGTCTTCGCCATTTCGGCGGCGATGGCATCGCCCTTGCCCTCGAACGTGGCGCGTGTGCCGACGGCGCCGCCGAGTTGCAGCGCGAAGATGCGAGCGTTCAGGGCAGAGAGGTTTTCCGCCTGCCGCTTTAGCGGGGCCGACCAGCTTTCCAGCTTGTCGGCAACGGTGAAGGCCAGCGCCTGCTGCATGCGCGTATGCGCCATCAACGGAATGCTGCCGTCGCGTTCTGTCAACCGGCGCAGCATATCGTCCAGGCCGCCGAGGCGCCCGGCGAGCACGGTCGAAGCCTGCCTGAGACGCAGCATCAGCGCGGTATCGATGATATCCTGGCTGGTGGCGCCCTTGTGGACGGCTTGGGCATGCGGTTCGCCGACCTTTTCGCGCAGCTGCCGCACCAGTTCGGGAACGACCACGCCGTCCCTCGCCAGACCTTCGGCGAGCCTGCGCCAGTCGGGTTCGAACGAGATACAGGCTTCGCCGATCCTCGCCGCGGCATCCGCCGGGATGAAGCCGGCATTTGCCTGCGCCGCTGCCAGCGCCGCCTCCACTTGCAACAATGCTGCGAGTTCGGCCTCGTTCGAGAACAGGGCTTCGACCGTCTCGCTGCCGACGAGGGCTGATAGCAAAGGTCGAAAAGGCGCGTCGGTCATGCGGCTACCTTAGACGGCCTCAAGTGCTACGGAAATGCCCTGGCCGACGCCGATGCACATCGTCGCCAATGCACGCCGCTTGCCGGTCAGTTTCAACTCCAGCGCCGCGGTGCCGGCGATGCGCGCCCCTGACATGCCGAGCGGATGGCCGAGCGCGATGGCGCCGCCGTTCGGATTGACGTAGTCGGCGTCTTCCGGGATGCCGAGGTCGCGCAGCACGGCGATGCCTTGGCTGGCGAAGGCCTCGTTGAGTTCGACCACGTCGAAGTCGGTCGGCTTGATGCCGAGCCGCGCGCACAGCTTCTTCGTCGCCGGCGACGGGCCGAAGCCCATGATGCGCGGGGGTACGCCGGCCGTGGCGCCGCCGGCCACGCGGGCAAGCGGTTCGAGCCCGTATTTGCGCATCGCCGCCTCGGAAGCGACGATCAGCGCCGCTGCGCCGTCATTGACGCCGGAGGCGTTGCCGGCCGTCACCGTGCCGCCGGCGCGGAATGGCGTTGGCAGCTTCGCCAACGCTTCCAGCGAGGTATCGGCGCGAGGGTGCTCGTCCCGGTCGACAATGATCGGATCGCCCTTGCGGCGCGGGATGGTCACCGGGACGATCTCTTGCGCGAGCCGGCCGTTTTCCTGCGCGGCCACCGCCTTCTGCTGCGAACGCAGCGCAAAGGCGTCCTGATCGGCGCGCGAGATCTGGAAGTCTTCGGCGACATTCTCACCCGTCTCCGGCATGGAATCGACGCCGTATTGCTGTTTCATCAGCGGGTTGACGAAGCGCCAGCCGATGGTGGTGTCGAAGATTTCGGCCGAACGCGAGAAGGCGGTTTCGGCCTTGCCCATGACGAAGGGCGCGCGCGACATCGATTCGACGCCGCCGGCGATCATCAGTTCGGCTTCGCCGGCGCGGATGGCGCGGGCCGCGGTGATCACCGCATCCATGCCGGAGCCGCAGAGCCGGTTGATCGTCGTGCCGGAGATGGTGTGCGGCAGGCCGGCCAGCAGCAGCGCCATGCGGGCGACGTTACGGTTGTCCTCGCCGGCCTGGTTGGCGCAGCCGAAGACGACATCGTCGACGGCGCCGAAATCCACCTTGGCATGGCGTTCTGCAAGCGCCCTCAGCGGGATCGCGGCAAGGTCGTCCGGCCGCACGGAGGAAAGCGCGCCGCCATACCGGCCGATGGGTGTGCGGACGAAGCCGCAGATGAAGGCCTCGTTCATCTCAATTTCCCTTCTTGCCGCCATGGGCGAGTTCGGTGCGCCGTTGCAGGTCGCGCAGGGTGGTCAGCTCAAGCTCGGTCGGAACCGGCGTTTCCTCCAGCCGTTCGGCGAAGCGGACCGGCCAGCCGCAGGTCTCCTGCACCGTCTGCCGCGTAACGCCGCGATGCATGGAGACGACGGTGAATTCCTTTGTTTCCGCGTCCGGTTTCCAGACGGCGAGATCGGTGATGAGAAGCGTCGGCCCCTTGGTGGCGAGGCCGAGCCTCTGGCGATGGTCGCCGCCGTCGCCATGGCCGAAGGAAGTGTAGAAATCGAGCCTGTCGACGAAGCCGCGCAACGCCTGCTTCATGGTGATGAAAATCTCGCCGCAGGAGGTGGCGATTTCCGGCGCACCGCCGCCGCCGGGCAGCCGCACCTTCGGCTTGCGGTAGTCGCCGATGACGGTGGTGTTGAGATTGCCGAAGCGGTCGAGTTGGGCCGCACCCAGGAAACCGATGGAGATGCGTCCGCCCTGCAGCCAGTAGCGGAACATTTCCGGCACCGAGACAGTGGTCAGCGCCGTCTCGCACAGCTCGCCGTCGCCGATGGAGAGCGGCAGCACTTCCGGCGCGGTTCCGATGGTGCCGCTCTCGTAGATCAGCGTGATGTCCGGCGCGTGGGTGAGGCGGGCGACGTTGCAGGCGGCCGAAGGCGCGCCGATGCCGACGAAGCAGACATCGTCGTTCGACAGCGCCCGCGAGGCCGCGATGGTCATCATTTCGTTGGGCGTGAAATCGGAATTTGTCATTGATCAGAGCCCTTTCACGCGCGCCGCGAAGACTTCGGGACCGACATCGAGCACGTTTTTCTGCATCCATTCGGTGAACAGCGTCCGGTCGGACGAGACCTTGTCCCAATCGAGATAGGCGGCGTTGTCGCGGGCGTAGTAGCCATGGGTATAGGAAGGATGCGCGCCGCCCGGCACATGCACGACCGATGTCACGGTCCAGTGCGGCAGCACGCAAAGATTGGGGTGCAAATCGTTGAAATCGTCAACGATTTCCTCGACTGTCACCACGGCGCGCTTGGCCGCCAGAACCACTTCCTTCTGCACGCCGACGATGCCTTCGACCAGGATGTCGCCGCGCCGGCTCGCCTTCTGGGCGTGGACGAAGGCGACATCCGGCCGATGCGCCGGGATGGCCGCCAGCTTCTCGCCCGTGAACGGGCAGGTAATGCTTTTGATGTCCGGGTTGACCTTCGGCAGGTCGGCGCCGACATAGCCGCGGAAGACCGCGCAGGGCAGGCCGGCAGCTCCCGCCGCATAGGCGTTGGCCATGGCGGAATGGCTGTGTTCGAGGATTTCGATGGTGCGAGGCCAGCCGTTCTCGATGGCGTCGCGCATGCGCCGCAGCAGACCGACGCCCGGATTGCCGGCGAAGGAGAAGACCACTTTTTTCGCCAGGCCCATGCCGATCATCTGGTCGTAGATGATGTCCGGCGTCATGCGGATCAGCGTCAGGTCCTTGCGGCCCTGGCGGATCGCCTCATGCGCCGCCGCGTGTGGAATGAGGTGGGTGAAACCCTCGAAGGCTACGGTGTCGCCATCGTGAAGGTTTTCGGCGACGGCCTGCTGGAGGCTCTGGAATTTGGCCATGGTCGGTTTTCGGTGCTTTCTTAATGTGGTCAGACGTCGAAGAAGACGGTTTCCCTGTCGCCCTGAAGATGGATGTCGAACGTGTAGACGGGGACGCCGTTTTCCTCGCCGCGTGAGGCGATCAGGGTTGCCGTGCGTTGCCGGTCTGCGATGCCTGCTAGCACCGGGCACTCGATGTTGGCGGCTTCCTCGTCAGGGAAATACAGGCGGGTGTGCAGCCCGAGATTGATGCCGCGCGCGACGATCCAGAACGAGATATGCGGCGCCATCAGCCGGCCGTCCCGATAGGGAACGCGGCCGGGCTTGATCGTTTCGAAGCGGTATTCGCCGGTCGCATAATCCGTCGGCTGGCGGCCCCAGCCGGTGAAATGCGGATCGGCCGCGCCGCGCTTTTCCAGCGGGCTGTTGTGGAGCCCGTTCGCGTCGGCCTGCCATATCTCGATCAGCGCGTCCTTGAGGGGCGCGCCGCCGCCGTCGAATATGCGGCCGGTGACGACGATGCGTTCGCCGGCGGTTTCCGCGTCGACCATGGCGCGGCCGAGGTCTTCGGGATAGACGCCCTCGATCTCGCACCAGTTGGGGGTCAGGCCGATATGGACGTAAGGTCCGGCGGTCTGCGAGGGCGTTTCCTTCAGCGTGTTGGGCCGCTCCACCATCAGTTGCCCTCCAGCCGGTTCTCGAACAGGGTCGAGTGGCGGCCGCGCAGCACGATGTCGAACCGGTAGGCCAGCGCATCCATCGGCAGGGTGTTGTCACGGTCGAGCGCGGCGATCAGCTGTTTTATGGCCTCGCGATCGGGGATGGCGGCGACGATGGGGCACTGCCAGATCATGGGGTCGCCTTCGAAATACATCTGCGTGATCAGCCGCTGGGCGAAGGCATAGCCGAAGACGGAGAAATGGATGTGGGCCGGGCGCCAGTCGTTGGGGCCGTTCGGCCATGGATAGGCGCCGGGCTTGATGGTGCGGAACCGGTAACCGCCGTCAGCGCCGGTGACGGCGCGGCCGCAGCCACCGAAATTCGGATCGAGCGCGGCGACATAACCCTCGTTGCGGTGCCGGTAGCGCCCGCCGGCATTGGCCTGCCAGAATTCGAGCAGCACGTTCGGCACCGGGCGCGCGTCTTCGTCCAGCACGCGGCCGTAAACGACGATGCGCTGCCCGATCGCGTCGCCGGTCGTGGCGTAGTTGCGGATGAGATCGTTGTCGAGCGGGCCGATGCGGTCGTGGCCGAAGCGCGGGCCGGTCATTTCCGACAGGGTCGTATCGAGCGACAGCAGGCGCTGGTTGGGCGAGCGCAGCACCGAGGATTTGTATTGCGGCGTCAGCGCCGGCGGGTGCCAGCTTCTGTCGCGGGGGGTGAAGGAGGGTTGATCGGACATGTCGGTTCCTCGTTCGGACGGGTGCATCCCGTCTCTCATTCGTTCGGCGCGGCCTGCATCTCCGCATAGGTTTTCTTGGCGATCTTGAAGGCGTGATTGGCCGCCGGCACGCCGGCATAGACGGCGACATGCATCAAGAGTTCACGCACATCCTCCATGGTGGCGCCGGTGTTGCGGGTGGCGCGGATGTGCATAGCGAGTTCCTCGTCCTGGCCGAGCGCCGCCAGCAGGGCGAGGGTGACGATGGACCGTTCGCGATGCGTGAAATGCGGCCGCGACCAGACCGAGCCCCAGGCGCCCTCGGTGATGAAGGTCTGGAAATCGCGGTCGAGATCGCCGATGGCGGCGCTGGCGCGGTCGACATGGGCGTCGCCCAGCACCTTGCGGCGGACCTTCATGCCGGTCCGGTAGCGTTCGCTTTCATCGGCCATGCGACGATCCTTCGAGATGTTCCCGGATGAGGTTTGCCAAGGCTTCCGGCTGTTCCACGCAGGGAATGTGGCCGGCGTTCTCGATCAGCACAAAGCGGGAGCCGGGGATGAGGTCCGATGTGCCCCGCACGAGGTCCGGCGGCGTCGAGCCGTCCTGGTCGCCGGCCACGCACAGCACGGGCACGTCGATCTTCGCCGCATCGGCGCGCAAATCCGCGTCGCGGACTGTTGCGCAGGTCGCGACATAGCCATCCACCGGGGTGCGGACGAGCATGTTGCGCCAGCCGACGAGGTCGGCCGGCCGGTTGCGGCGGAAATCCTCCGTGAACCAAAGCTGGAGGATGGAATCCGCCACCGATGCGATGCCGCCCCGTTCGACCGACCCTATCCGGCTGGCCCAGCCTTCCGGCGTTCCGATCTTGGCGGCGGTGTCACAAAGCACCAGCGACCAGACGCGCTTGGGCGCGCGCACCGCAAGGCGCTGCGCGATCATGCCGCCGACCGACAGGCCGACGATCGCGGCGCTGGCGATGCCGAAATGATCGAGCAGGGCCTCAAGGTCATCGGTGTGGTCGTCAATCGAGTAGGGACCCGGCGGCGTGTCGGACAGTCCATGGCCGCGCTTGTCGTAGAGAAGGATGCGATAGCGGCCGGCAAGCCGGGCGACCACCTCATCCCAGATGCGGAAATCGCTGCCCAGCGAATTGGAAAAGACCAACGCCGGGCCTTCGTCCGGACCGACCAGACGGGTGTGAAAGACGATGCCGTTGGCGCGTATGAAAGTCCTGTTCGCCATCAGTGCAGTTCTCCCACGCCGATATAGCGCTCGACCAGCGCATGATCGGTGCGCAGCGTTTCCGCCTCGCCTTGCCAGGCGATGGTTCCGCGCTCGAGAATGAGAACGGTCTGCGCGAACTGCAGTGCGCTTTCCAGCCGCTGCTCGACCAGCAGGATGGTCATTTCGCCGCCGGCGGCCAGCCGCGTGAAGGCCGCCATCAGTTCCTCGCAGATCACCGGGGCCAGCCCCTCCAGCGGTTCGTCGAGAAGCAGCACCGAAGGACGGCCGAGAATAGTGCGCGCGACAGAGAGCATCTGCTGCTCGCCGCCGGAAAGCTGCCAGCCGAGGTTGCGCCGTCGCTCTTTCAGCCTGGGGAACATCTCGTAGGCTTCGGCGATGGCGCTGCGCGGCCGGTCCTTGATGCCGACGAGGAGGTTCTCCTCGACGGTCAGCGACCTGAAGATGTCGCGCGTCTGCGGCACCAGACCAAGGCCGCGCCGCGCGCGTTCGGAACTGCGTAGGGCCGCGACGTCGTCGCCTTCGAGCAGGATGGCGCCGCCATAGCGCCGGTTCATACCCATGAGGCTGGCAAGCAGCGTCGTCTTGCCCATGCCGTTGCGGCCGAGCACGGCCATGCGCGAGCCGGCCGGCACGGCGAACGACACGTCCTCCAGAACCACTGTCGGCCCATAGCCAGCGCTCAGCCCCTTCACCTCAAGCGACGCGGCGGCCATCGGCATAGCTCCCCAGATAGGCTTCGCGCACCCTGGCATCGGCGGCGACCGCCGAAGGCAGGCCTTCGAAAATGATCTCGCCCGCCGCCAGCACCACGACGCGGCGGGCGAAGCGGAAAACGAGGTCCATGTCGTGTTCGATCATTAGCACGGCGAGGTCTTCCGGCAGGCGCGCCAGCGCATGTTCGATGCGCGGCGTATCGACCGAGGGCACGCCGGCGGCGGGTTCGTCCAGCAGCAGGACCTTGGGCTTCAGCGCCAGCGCGATGGCGATCTCCAGAAGCCGCTGCTGGCCGTAGGCGATTTCGCTGACCCGGCGGCGAGCCACTTCGCTCAGTCCGAGCACGGCCAGCACGTCCTTGACCTCGTCGGCTACGGCCCGGTTGCCGAGGAAGCGGCCCAATATGGCGGTGGCTTTTCCTTCGCGCTGCAGGATCGCGAGCGTGACGTGCTCCTGCGGCGTCATCTCGGGAAACAGCCGCGTCACCTGGAAGGTGCGCACCAGCCCCTTGCGCACGCGCTGAACGGGACCCAACCGGGTAACATCCTCACCACTGAGATGGACGCGGCCGGCGTCGGGCCTGAGCTGACCTGTCACCAGATTGACGAATGTCGTCTTGCCGGCGCCGTTCGGGCCGATCAGTGCAAGGCGTTCGCCGGGCTTCATCGTCAGCGTGATGTCGCGGCTGACGGCGAGACCGCCGAAGGATTTGACGAGACCGTCGACGCGGAAGAGGTCGCTCATGGCCGGCCTCCCGCGCGGCGGCCGAGGCCGGATGCCTTTTCGAGAAGGCTGGCGAGCCCGCCCGGCGCCACCAGGACGACGGCGACGAGCAAGGCACCCACCATTGTGAGCCAATGGAACGGGTTGTAGGCGGAGACGGTATGTTCGAAACCCATGAAGATGACAGCGCCGACGAGCGCGCCATAAAGGGAACCCAGCCCGCCCAGCACGAGCATGACCAGTGCGTTGGCGGAAAGCTCGAAGCTGATGCTGTCCAGACCGACAACCTGCGTGGAGATGGCCGCGAGCGCGCCACCTATGCCGGCGACGGCGCCGGAGATGACGAACATCTTCAGCATGACGGGAAAGACGGAGGCACCCATGGCCCTCACCCGCACCGGGTCCTGGCGGATGCCGCGGCACAGCACGCCGAAGGGCGAGGAGACGACAAAGCGCAGCAGCGCGAAGACCACTAGCAGCAAGGCCAGCCCGAACAAGTAGGCGGTGCGCCCCCAAAGGTCGAATTCGAAGATGCCGAACAGCGGGCTGACGGCGAGGCCGGCGAGGCCGTCGCTGCCGCCCGTATAGGCCGAGAATTTGTTGGCAGCTTCATGGCCGAGCTGGACGATGGCTATGGAAAGGACCAATTGCGCCAGCCCGTGCGCGCGCAGCATGATCGCGCCCATCGCCAGACCGGCCAAGGCTCCCGCGATGGCTCCGACCAGAACGAGCGTCAGCGGCTCGGTGACGCCGCCATGGACGCAGGCGAAACCCGCCGCGTAGGCGCCGGCGCCGAACATCGTCGCCTGTCCGAGCGAGGCGACGCCGCAATAGCCAGTGACGAGGTCGAGCGACAGCACCAGCAGCGCGACGGCGACGATGCGGGTCAGCAGGGCGAGGTTGTCGGGAAACAGCAAGTAGCCTGCCGCGCCAGCCAGAATAATGGCCGCGAAGCCGACGAGATCGCGCAGAGGATGGCGTTTGCCCGACCGGACAGGAGCGGCCGACGGCAGGCTGGGTGCGGACCGCGTCACTGCGCCCTCCCGAAGAAGCCGCGCGGGAAGGCGCTGACGATGGCGATCACTGCCGCGTAGAAGAAGAAGTTGCCGAACTCCGGCATCAGGTAGCGGCCGATCGTGTCGACTGCGCCGAGCGCCAGGCAGGCGACGACCGTGCCGAGGATGGAGCCGGCGCCGCCAACCGTCACCACGACCAGGAACAGCACCATGTAGCGCAGCGCGTAATAGGGCTCGACCGGCAGGAATTCCGCGCCGATCACGCCGCCGAAGGCAGCGAGGCCGACCGCGATGGCGAAGGCGACCGCGTAGATCGTCGGCGTGCGGACGCCGAGCGCATCGGTCATGGCTGCGTTGTCGACGGTGGCGCGCAGCTTGACGCCGAAGGCGGTGCGTTCGATGAGGAACCAGAGCGCCGCCGCGACGGCGATGCCGCAGGCGATGACGAAGATGCGATGCCCCGCCAGCGTACGGAAGCCGATATCGACCGGCTGGGCCAGCGCCGAGGGCAGGGGGATGGTCTTCAGCGTCGGGCCGAAGAAGTAGTTGGTGATGCCGATGACGCAGAAGGTGATACCGATGGTCAGCAGGACCTGCAGAAGCTCAGGCTTTCCATAGATGCGGCGGTATAAAAACCGCTCCAGCGGCGCGCAGAGCAGGATCGTGCCGGCAACGGCCAGCACGATCGCCGGCACATAGCCCCAGCCAACGTCGCGCGCCACATAGGAGGCGATATAGCCGCCGATCATGGCGAAGGCGCCATGGGCGAGGTTCACCACCCGCATCAGCCCCATCGTCATCGACAGGCCGATGGAGATGATGAACAGCACCATGCCGTAGGCGAAGGCGTCGGTGGCGACACTGAGGATCGTCTGCATGAATTGAAATCCCTGGGTTGGAGTATGCGGCCCCCCGACCGCATACTCCGTCCGTTGCCGGCTACTTGGCAGCCAGCCCCGGATCCTTCTGGTTCTCGAAGGTCTGGATTTCCTTGTTGATATAAGTGCCGTCCGCCTGCTTCGTCACCTCGCGCAGGTAGATGTTTTCGGTGATGTGGCGGGTGTCGGCATCGATGGAAACAGGACCGCGCGGGCTCGTCCATGACAGGCCCTTGACCGCGTCGACGGCTTTCGCCGCATCCTGCTTGCCTTCGGTCGCCTCGATCATCTTGTAGATGACATGCATGCCGTCGAATGCGCCGACCGACGGGAAGGAGAGTTCGGCGGGGTTGCCGATTGCCTTGCTGGCGGCTTCGACGAAGGTCTTGTTTTCAGGCGAGTCGTGCGAAACCGCGTAGTGGAATGTCGTCAGCATGCCGGCCGCCGCCTCGCCGAGCGCCGGAAGATCGGATTCCTGCGTCAGGTCGCCAGGGGCGAACAGCTTGATGCCGGCTTTCTTCAGGCCGGTCTCGTTGAAGGATTTCACGAAGCCCAGCGTGGTCGGGCCGGAGGGCAGGAAGGCGAAGACCGCCTCGGCGCCGGAATCCTTCACCCGCTGCATGATCGGGCTGAAGTCGGCGGTGTTCATCGGCATGCGGATCGCATCGACGATCTGGCCGCCTGCCGCCTCGAAGGCTTTCTTGAAGGCGCCTTCGGCATCGATGCCGGGACCGTAGTCGCTGACGACGGAGATGACCTTCTTCACACCGTTGTCGGTGACGACCTTGCCGAGCGGCGTCGTGGTCTGCGCCGTGGTGAAGGAAGTGCGGACCACCAGCGGCGAGGTCTTCATGATGGCCGAGGTGGCGGCGTTGAAGATGACGAGCGGCGTGTTCGCCTGTTCGAGCAGCGGCGTGATCGCCATCGCGTCCGGCGTGAAATAGACGCCGCCGAGATACTGGACCTTGTCCTTGACGACCAGTTCCTGTGCCAGCGCGCGGGCCTGGGCGGGATTCGCGGCCGGCAGGTCGCGGTAGATCACCTCGACGTCGTTGCCCTTCACCGTTTTGCCGTTGAGCGCCATATAGGCCTCGACACCGGCCTGGAAATTCTTGCCCTGCAGGGCGAATGGGCCCGAAAACGGTCCGATGATGCCGACCTTGACGGGGTCGGCGGCGGCGGCTCCGTTGCCCAGCAACAGCGCGCCGAATGCGGCGCCGAGCAGCTTCCTCATATTCATATTATTCCTCCCGCAGGCCGCTTCACGAGCGGCGACTGGTTCTTCGTTCTTCCTCATTTTTGACTGACAGATGTTCGCATTGTGAACATTGATAGCCAATACGAACATGTTGTACTATGGTGACGCATCGAGTCAAGCGCCGGAGAGGGCTTGACCGACATGGAGCGAGCCGGATGGACAGTCAAAATCATGCAGAGCCGGAACGAGCGGGCGAGGACCGGGATTTCGTCGCCAGTCTCGAAAAGGGACTGGCGGTGATCGAAGCCTTCGATGCCGACCGGTCGCGGTTGACATTGACGGATGTCGCCAAGCTGACCGGCACGACGCGGGCGGGGGCGCGGCGCTACCTGCGCACGCTGGTCCGGCTGGGCTACGCCGAGTTCGACGGCCGGTTCTTCAGCCTGACGCCCCGTATATTGAGGCTGGGGTACGCCTATCTCGCCTCGGCCCCGATGCCGGCCCGCCTGCAGCCATTCCTGGAGAAGATTTCGGAGGAAACGGGCGAATCGAGTTCGGCGGCCACGCTGGACGGCGACGAGATCGTCTATATCGCGCGTTCGGCTACGCGGCGCATCATGTCGGTGGGGCTGGGGGTCGGCACGCGGCTGCCGGCCTATTGCACGTCGCTCGGCCGGGCGATCCTTGCCCATCAGCCGCAGGCGGACATCGACGCCTATCTAGACCGCGTCAAGATCGAGGCGCGGACCCGTTTCACCGTCACCGACAGGCAGGCGCTGCTGGCTGCCTTGGACGAGGTGCGCGAGCAGGGCTATGCTGCCATCAACGAGGAACTGGAAATCGGCCTGCGCTCCATCGCCGTTCCCGTCCAGCAGGAAAACGGTTCCGTCAGGATCGCCATCAATATCGGCACCCAGGCGGCGCGCTTCGATGCTTCGGAGATGGTGGCGCGATTCCTGCCGGTGCTGAAGGCCGCAAGCCAGACGATCCGCTACACTTTATAAGCCCGCCGCAGGGTTCGGGGCCTTGCGTCAAAGGATTTCGCCGCCGTCCCGGAAGTCTGCCGCGCCAATTCTATCGGAACGATCCCGCGCCTCGCGCATTTTCGACCTCATAAGCCAATATGAGGGATAGAATGAAAATCGCGCATGTCGCGCCGCTTTACGAATCCGTGCCGCCGCAAATGTATGGCGGCACGGAGCGCATCGTTTCCCATCTGACCGAGGCCCTCGTCGAACTCGGCCACGACGTAACCCTGTTCGCCAGCGGCGACACCCGGACCTCGGCGAAGCTGGTTGTCTGCCGCGAGCGGGCGCTCAGGCTCGACCCGCAGCCGCTGAAATCGGAGATCGCCGCGCATCTCTCCATGCTGGACGAAGTGCAGCGGCGCGCCGACGATTTCGATGTCGTCCATTTCCATCTCAGCCATTTCCTGCATTTCCCATTCTTCGAGCAGATGGCCGACAGGACGGTGACGACGCCGCATGGACGGCTCGACTACGCCGATCTTGCATCGGCCTATGCGCGCTTCCCGCGCTTTCCGATGATCTCGATTTCGCGCAGCCAGCGTGCGCGGCTGCCCGACGCCAACTGGGTGGGCACCATCCATCACGGTCTGCCGACCGGCCTGTACAAGCCACAGCTCCGCCAGTCGGGGCAGGGCGGCTACCTGGCCTTTCTCGGCCGCTTCTCCCGCGACAAGCGGCCGGACCGCGCCATCGAGATCGCCCGGAGAACGGGGCTGAAGCTGAAGCTCGCCGCCAAGATCGGCGACGCCGACAAGCCCTATTTCCATGAGGTCGTGGAACCGCTGCTCGACGGCGAAAACGTCGAATATGTCGGCGAGATCGCGGAGAGCGAAAAGGCGGCGTTCCTTGGCGGGGCCGCCGGCCTGCTGTTTCCGATAGACTGGCCGGAGCCCTTCGGGCTGGTGACGATCGAGGCCATGGCCTTCGGCACGCCGGTCATCGGCTGGAATTGCGGCGCCGTGCCAGAGGTTATCGATGACGGCGTCACCGGTTTCGTGGTCGACAGTGTCGATGAGGCCGTGGCGCGGGTGCCCGAACTCCTGCAACTCGACCGGCGGGCGGTGCGATCTGCTTTCGAAGCGCGCTTTTCGGCGCAACGCATGGCGCGCGACTATGTCGCCGCCTACGCCCGTGTGCTGGGCGGGAAGCCCGAGGCTCAGGCCTCCTGACCGGCCAACCGATCGAAGGAGAAGCCCTTGAACGTTGCTCCGCTTGACGAGCGCAAGCTCGATCCCGCCGTGGCACTGGCCTCGCTGGATGCTACGGCGCCACGCGAACCGCATCGCCTGTTTGCGCTGAAGCACGGCGACTGCTTTGCCGTCGCCGACGCCTATGGCGACATCCGCGGCGCGGGCGACGGCTTTTTCCGCGACGATACGCGCGTCCTTTCGGAATACCGGTTGAGTGTCGGCGGGCGTTCGACCTCGCTGCTCGGTGCGTCGCTCAGCCGGGACAACGTCTTGTTCACAGCCAACCTGACCAACCTGCCGATCCAGAGTCTTGGCGGACGCGACATTCCGCAGGGCGCCATCCATATCGAGCGCGTGCGGCTGTTGTGGGAGGACCGGCTCTACGAGCGCATCACGTTGTCCAACTACAGCCAGGTGCATTCGACGGTGCTTGTATCGCTGCAGTTCGCCGCCGATTTCCGCGACATGTTCGAGGTGCGCGGCTCGACGCGGGCCAGGCGCGGCGTCGTACAGGCGGTGGAGACCGACGCCAATTCGGCCGTCCTGCGCTACCAGGGGCTGGACGAGATCGTACGGACTTCGGTGCTTTCCTTTTCGCAGGCGCCGGACGAAATGCTACCGGACTGCGCCGATTTCCACATCGCCGTCACCAAGCGCAGCAGCCGGACGCTCTACATCGAAGTCGGTCCCGAAATCGCCGACCGGCCGGATCGCGAACGCTTCCGCGCCGCCAATGCGCGCGCGCGCTTCGCCATGCGTGGCAAGCGACGGCATGGCGCGACGATGTACAGCTCCGGCCGCGTCTTCAACGACTGGATCGAGCGGGCGCGGGCCGACGTGGCGCTGCTGACCACCGAATTGGAGACTGGACCCTATCCCTATGCCGGCATACCGTGGTTTTCCACGGCCTTCGGCCGCGACGGCGTGATCTCAGCCCTGCAGATGCTGTGGCTGAATCCCGGCCTGGCGCGCGGCGTGCTGTCCTTCCTGGCCCAGCATCAGGCGACCGAAACCTCGCCGTTCAGCGACGCTCAGCCGGGCAAGATCATGCACGAGACGCGTAAGGGCGAGATGGTAAGTTTGGCGGAGCTTCCGTTCGGCCGGTACTATGGCGGCGTCGACACCACACCGCTCTACATCCATCTCGCCTGCGCCTATGCCGATCGCACCGGCGACATGGGTTTCATCGACAAGCTGTGGGATTCGCTGTGCGCGGCAGCCACGTGGATCGAGGAAGCGAGCCGCGATACGGGATTCGTGACCTATCAGCGCGCCGCCGAATCCGGTCTAGCCAACCAGGGCTGGAAGGACAGTTTCGATTCCGTCTTCCATGCCGACGGGCGTATCCCGAAAGGGCCGATCGCGCTGGTCGAGGTGCAGGGTTATGTCTTCGCGGCCTTCCGCGGCCTTTCGAAACTGGCGAAGCGGCGTGGCGACGATGAACGGGCGTGGCGCTGGGAAGGCATGGCGGAAGCGATGCGGCAGCGGGTGGAGGAGCGGTTCTGGCGGGAAGAGCTTGGCACCTATGCGCTGGCCATCGACGGGGAGGGCTGCCCCTGCGACGTGCGGACCTCGAACGCCGGTCATCTGCTCTATGTCGGGCTTGCCACGCCCGAGCGCGCCGGTCTGGTGGCAGACCAGCTCCTTTCGGCGTCGTTCCAGTCCGGCTGGGGCATCCGCACGCTTGCCGACGATGCGGTGTTCTTCAACCCGATGTCCTACCACAACGGTTCGATCTGGCCGCACGATACCGCGATCTGCACCGCGGGGCTGGCGCGCTACGGCGCGCACGACCAAGTCGTGCGGTTGACCAGCGCGATGTTCGAGGCGGCGGTCCATTTCAACATGCGTCTGCCGGAGCTGTTCTGCGGGTTCACCCGTTCGCCCGGCGAGGCGCCGATAGCCTATCCCGTCGCCTGCCTGCCGCAGGCATGGTCGGCGGGCGCCGCCTTCATGCTGCTGCAGGCCTGTCTCGGCCTCGAAATCGACGGGTGGAAGGGCGAGATCAGCGTCAGGCGGCCTGGCCTTCCCATCGGCATTGACAGGTTAACCATCCGGCATCTGCAGGTGGGGACGACGTCGGTCGACCTTATCTTCCAGCGGGTCGGCGACAGGGTCGTCGCCTTCCTCGCAGACCAGCACGAAGGGTTGGCGCCGCTCAGCGTGCGGTCCTGAAAAAAGCGGGAACCGATCCGGTGTTTGTGCGTTGCACAAGCCAGACCGGGAGAAATTCCGGTGTCGTTTCCGACAAAAAAATGAGGTGAACAGCCGCTTTGCCGGCTGAGGAGCATTTTTCTTCCATGACAAGCGGCAGCTTGGACGTTCTGAATTCCCTTCCCGCCATTTGGCTCCTGATCCTGGCAAGCCTGATCCTTTCGATTGTTGCGGTCGCGGTTTCGCTGATGCGGTCGCGAAAACATGCACCGGTGAGCGCCGCCCCTGCCGATCTTTCGGAAACCGCTCGGAAGCTTCTGCGCGAGTTCGAGAAGAACGGCCAGTCGGCCAATGCCAGCCTGATCAACTGGACGCCCGACACGCTGCGGAAAATCCTCGCCGACGAACTGCCGGACGCGCAGGTGATCGTGGTCTCTAACCGCGAGCCCTACATCCACAATCTGAACGACGAGGACGATGTCGAGCTGGTCGTGCCGGCCAGCGGTCTGGTTTCGGCGCTGGAACCGATCACGCGCGCCTGCGGCGGTACGTGGATCGCCTATGGCGGCGGGTCGGCCGACCGTCTGACCGTCGACGAGAACGACCGCGTCGCCGTTCCCCCGGCCGATCCGTCCTACACGCTGCGGCGCGTCTGGCTGAGCGAGGAGGAGCATCAGGGCTATTATCTGGGCTTTGCCAATGAAGGGCTCTGGCCGCTCTGCCACATCGCCTTCACCCGGCCGGCCTTTCGTGCTTCGGACTGGGAGACCTACGAGGCGGTGAACCGCAAGTTCGCCGACACGGTGGTGGCTGAGGCGCGCAACGAGCGGCCCATCGTCCTGGTGCAGGATTACCATTTCGCGCTGCTGCCGCGCATGATCCGCGAGCGCCTGCCGAACGCCACGATCATCACCTTCTGGCACATTCCCTGGCCGAATTCCGAGGTGTTCAGCATCTGCCCGTGGCGGGAAAGAATCCTCGATGGGTTGCTCGGCAGCTCCATCATCGGCTTCCATACGCAGTTTCATTGCAACAATTTCATCGAAAGCGTCGACCGCTTTCTGGAAAGCCGTATCGAGCGGGAAGACTCCGCCATTTCCTACGGCGGCCAGACCAGCCTCGTCCATGCCTACCCGATTTCCATCGAATGGCCGCCGGCGCTGCTCGATACCATGCCGGGCGTCGCCACATGCCGCGCCAAGATCCGCCGCAAGCATGGCGTCGCCGACGCGGTGAAGCTGTGCGTCGGCGTCGAGCGGCTGGACTACACCAAGGGCATCGTCGACCGATTCCAGGCCATTGAGGAGCTGTTCGTCAACCATCCGGAATGGATCGGCCGCGTCACCTTCCTGCAGATCGCCGCGCCGAGCCGGGGCGCGCTTCCGGCCTACAGGCAGCTTTTCGAGGAATGCCATCGCTATGCGGACGATTTGAACCGGCGTTTCGGCCATGACGGCTACAAGCCGGTGCTGATGGTTGCCGAACACCACTCACAGCGCCAGGTCTATGAAATCTACCGCGCGGCCGACGTCTGCCTCGTCACCAGCCTCCACGACGGCATGAACCTGGTTGCCAAGGAATTCGTCGCGGCGCGCGACGACGAGCGCGGCGTTCTTCTCCTGTCGACTTTTGCCGGCGCCTCGAAGGAGCTTCTGGAAGCGCTGATCGTCAATCCTTACGACGCCGCCTCGACCGGCGAGGCCTTGCAGCAGGCGTTGATCATGCCGGAGCAGGAACAGGCCAACCGCATGCGGCGCATGCGCGAGATCGTGCGCGACAACAATGTGTACCGCTGGGCCGGCTCCATGCTCCTCGACGCCGCCCGGCTGCGCAAGCGCGCCGTGCCGGAGATCGCATCCGGCAGCGAACCGCGGAGCGAGGACAATGTCGTGCGCATTTTCGACCGCAAGGGAGTCGCCGCCTTATGAACGATATCTTCCGCAAGACCGCACCGGACATCACCGACGAGAAATGGGCGCTGTTCCTCGACATAGACGGCACCCTTCTGGAGCATGCAGACCATCCCGACGCGGTTGTTGTCAGCGCGGAATTGCGCGACTTGCTGGCGGCGCTGGAGCGCAAGCTCGGCGGCGCGTTGGCCTTCATCACCGGGCGTTCCATCGCCGCCGCCGATACGCTGTTCCAGCCGTTGCGATTGCGGGCGGCCGGTCTTTACGGGCTCGAACACCGCATGGAGGCGAACGGCCCGGTCGAGGCGGCGGACACGCCGGCGGACATGGCGGCGCTGGCGGACGAGATCGAAAGCGAGCTTTCCAAAGAGAAAGTCTACGTGGAGCGCAAGGGGCCGATCCTGGCGATCCATACGCGCGCCGCGCCGCATCTGCTGGCGCGCGCGACGGAGATGGTGGAACAGGCGCTCGACCGGCTGCCTGAGGGCTATCGCGTTCTGGCTGGCAATGCCGGCGTCGAACTGATGCCGCTCGAAGCCGCCAAGGGCGCGGCCATTCGCCGTTTCATGGAGATCCCGGACTTCCGGGATCGGCGCGCGGTGTTCCTCGGCGACGATACGTCCGACGAAAACGGCTTTGCCGCGGTCAACGAGGCCGGCGGCATTTCGATACGGATAAAACCGCGTGGAACGACCGAGGCGTCCTACACGCTGGCGAATGTGAGCGAGGCGATTGCCTGGCTCCATCGACAGCTTGAGACCTGATCGAAGGGAGCGAGTTCATGCCGATGCTCGAGAAACTGTTGAACGAACTGTCTCCCCAGTGGCTGCGGCGGCTTCCGCGCAGCCGCTGGGTGCGCAGGGGAGCGGCACACGCGCCCACACCTGAGGAAGCCGACGTGCTTTGGCGGGTGCAGGACGAAAAGGGCCTCTACGGTTCCGATACGCAGGACTATGCGATTGAACCGGAGGCCGGTTCAGCGACTGAAAAGCCGGCTGACGTTCGTCGTGGACCGACGCACTAGGCGATCGGTGTCCACAAAATGTCCTCCAGCTTCTGCGCGCCGGCGGCCAGCATGACCAGCCGGTCGAAGCCGAGCGCGATACCGCTCGTTTCCGGCATGATGGCCAGTGCCTGCAGAAAATCCTCGTCGATCGGGTAGCGTTCTCCATAGATGCGCTGCTTTTCCTCCATGTCGGCCTCGAAGCGCCGCCGCTGTTCGACAGGGTCGGTCAGCTCGCCGAAGGCGTTGGCCAGCTCCACGCCGCAACAGTAGAGTTCGAACCGCTCGGCCACCCTCGGATCGCGCGGACTTGGCCTGGCCAGCGCCGCCTCGGAAACCGGATATTCGTAAAGGACCGTGGCGCGGCCAGTTCCCAGAACCGGCTCGATCTTGTCCACCATCACGCGGCTGAACAAATCCGTCCAGCTGTCGTCGGGCGCTGTGCGCAGGCCGGCCTCTGTCAGCGCGGCATGGAGAGCATCGCGGTCGGTCGTCCCGTCGGCCGCCACGGTGGCGAGCAGGTCGATGCCGGCATGGCGCTGGAAGGCGTCGGCCACCGTCAGGCGTTCCGGCTCAGTGAACGGGTCGGCCTCGCGCCCCCGGAAGGTGAAGCGCGTCGCGCCGGCCTTTTCCGCCGCAAGGGCGATGAGATCGGCGCAGTCTTCCATCAGCCGGTCGTAGGTTTCGCCGACCCTGTACCATTCCAGCATCCTGAACTCAGGGTGGTGCAGGGGGCCGCGCTCGCGGTTGCGATAGACCGCTCCGAAGGAGAAAATCCGTTGCTCGCCTGCCGCGATCAGCTTCTTGCAGGCGAATTCCGGCGAGGTGTGCAGGTAAAATGGCTGGCGGTTCCCGTCCGGCAGGATTGCCTCGGTGGCGAAGGCGGAAAGATGCGTCTCATTACCCGGCGAGATCTGCAGCGCGGCGGCCTCCACCTCCACGAAATCGCGGCGGTCGAACCAGTCGCGTGTCGCCGCCGTGATCCGGTTGCGCAACAGCAGGCGCAGGCGGCGGTCGGTATGGACATGCGGGGTCCACCAGGGGGAAGCTTCGGTCATACGGACAAGATCACTTTAATTAGGCGACTGGCGGTTGCGTAAAAGATGAGATAGAGCGCATCCGAACCGTTTTGCAATTGAGAGCCGTAGCGCTCCCTTCAGGAATTGAACCGTGAAAGTCATCGCCAGCTCACTTCGCAAAGGCAACGTCGTCGAAAAGGACGGCAAGCTCTACGTGATCCTGTTCGCCGAAAACATCCACCCCGGCAAGGGCACGCCTGTCACGCAACTCGACATGCGCCGCATCTCCGACGGCGTGAAAGTGTCCGAGCGCTACCGCACCACCGAGCAGGTCGAGCGCGCCCATGTCGAGGACCGCGAGCACACCTTCCTCTACAGCGATGGCGAAGGGTTCCACTTCATGAACCCGGAAACCTACGACCAGATCGCGGTTTCCGCCGACGTGGTCGGCGACCAGGCGCCCTACCTGCAGGAGGGCATGACCGTTTCGCTGTCGGTGCACGAGGGCGTCGGCATTGCTCTGGTATTGCCGCAGCGCGCGGTTTTCGAAGTGGTCGAGACAGAGCCGGTCACCAAGGGCCAGACGGCTTCGTCGTCCTACAAGCCGGCGCTGCTTTCCAACGGCGTCAAGTCGGCGGTGCCGCCGCACATCACGGTTGGCACGCGCATCGTCGTCATGACGGCCGACGGCTCCTATGTCGAGCGCGCCAAGGACTGATCGGCCGCGGGGTTTTTTCCGAGACCAAAAATAATTGTTGCCAATTTCCCCGAACGGACTTGGCTAACGCCTCTGCCTTGCATAAGTTTTCGTGACAGCGAACGCGGAAAGGCGGTTGCTGCCAGTCCGTGCGGAGGAGATATCGGACGATGAACTTTGAGCCAGCCGGTATTCCACACCGGCGCGCCATTCCCGTTCCTATGCGGGCCTTGCGGGTATGAGCGCCGGCGCGGCATCCGCCCCGGAGAACTTCGCAGGTCCTGTCCTCCAGGCTATCGGCCTGTCGAAATCCTTCGGTCCGGTCGAGGTACTCAAGGACATCGGCCTTGGCGTGAACGCGGGCGAAGTCCACGCCATCATCGGCGAGAACGGCGCGGGAAAATCCACATTGATGAAGGTGCTCTCCGGGCACCTTCAGCCGACGCGCGGCGAACTTCGCATCGACGGCGAGCCGGTGCATTTTTCCGGTCCCGTGGACGCGGAGCGGCGCGGCATCGTTCTCGTCCATCAGGAGATATTGCTCGCGCCCGATCTGACAGTGGCGCAGAACGTCTATCTCGGCCGCGAGCTCCGCAAGGGCCTGGTCGTCGACGACCGCGCCATGAACGAGGGCGCGCGGCAGGCGGTCCGCGATCTCGGCGGCGACATCGCCCCCGATGTCGTCGTGGGCCGGCTTTCCATCGCCCAGCGTCAGTTGGTGCAGATTGCCCGCGTGCTTCTGGTGCCGCACCGGGTCGTCATCTTCGACGAGCCGACCGCCTCGCTGACGCCGGTCGAAACCGATGCGCTCCTGAAGGTCATCGCCGATATCCGCGCCAAGGGCACTGCCGTCCTCTACATCTCCCACCGCCTGCAGGAGGTGAAGGAGATCGCCGACAAGGTCACGGTGCTGCGCGACGGCAAGCTGGTGGCGACACGGCCGGCCAGCGAACTCGAACCGGTCGACATGGCGCGCTTGATGGTCGGCCGCGACGTCGCAAAGCTTTACCCGGACCGCGAGGCGGTCGCTGCGCGCGAGACAGTGCTCGACGTCGAGGATTTTTCGGTACCCGGCTATGCGCAGCACGCTTCGTTCCAGCTCAGGAAGGGCGAAATTCTCGGTTTCGCGGGTCTGGTCGGGGCAGGGCGCACCGAACTCATGGAGGGCATCGTCGGCCTGCGGCCGGGGCGCGGCAGCGTCCGGCTGGCGGGCGTTCCGGTGCATTTCTCCGACGTCCACGCCAGCCTGAAAGCGGGCATCGCCTACATTAGCGAAGACCGCAAAGGCAAAGGCCTGCTGCTGGCGAAGGATCTGCGCGAAAACCTCACCCTTGCCTCGCTCGGCAAGTTCGTGCGCGGGTTGCAAATCGACCGTTCGCGCGAGCGCGCGGCGCTGGATCAAGCGATCGGCGAGTTCGATATCCGCACCGGGCGCAAGGATTTGCTGGCCGGCCAGCTTTCCGGCGGCAACCAGCAGAAGCTCCTGCTGGCCAAGATGATGATGCTCGATCCCGGCATCGTCATCATCGACGAGCCGACGCGCGGCATCGACATCGGCACCAAGGAGCAGATTTACAAGTTCATCGCCAAGCTGGCCGAGGAGGGACGCTCGACCATCGTCGTTTCCTCCGAGATGCCGGAGCTCATCGGCATCTGCGACCGCATCATCGTCATGCGCTCGGGACGGATCGTCGGCGAGGTGAGCGGCGAACACATGACGGAAGACGAAATCGTGGTGCTGGCGACCGGCGTGAAGACCGGCGTAGCCGCCTGAAAAAGCGTTCTGGGGAATAATGATGGCCGACACGGCAGCAGCAAGTCCGAAGATACAAAGGTCGTGGAAGGATGTCGACCTTCGCGCGGTCGCGCCTTTCGTGGCGCTGGCGCTGCTTTTGATCCTCGGCGCCTTCGCCAATCCCAATTTCATCAGCGTCGACAACCTGCTCAACGTCATCACCCGCAGCGCCTTCATCGCCATCATCGCGGTTGGCGCGACCTTCGTCATCTCGGCGGGCGGGCTCGACCTTTCCGTGGGCTCGATGGTGGCGTTCGTCGCCAGCCTGACGATCATGTTCATGAACAGTGGGGCGCTCGCCGATCCGACGATGACGCTGGTCGCGGCGGCCGCGTTGGCGATCGGCATCGGCGCCGCCTGCGGTCTGGCGAACGGGCTGATCACGACGGTCGGGCGCATAGAACCTTTCATCGCGACGCTCGGCACGATGGGCATCTATCGCGGCCTGACGACATGGCTGTCGCAGGGCGGGGCGATCACGCTGCGCTCGCCGGACGTGCAGTCGCTCTACCGGCCTGTCTACTTCGGCGAGATTTTCGGCGTTCCATTTCCGATCATCGTCATCTTCGTCACCGCCGCGCTTGCCGCCTTCGTACTCTACCGCACGCGCTACGGGCGGCATGTGCTGGCGGTCGGCTCCAACGAGGACGTGGCGCGCTATTCCGGCATCCCGGTCAACCGCGTGCGCACGATCACCTATGTCATCCAGGGGCTTTGCGTGGCTGTCGCGTGCCTGCTCTACATACCAAGATTGGGGTCGACATCGGCCACGACAGGCCTGATGTGGGAATTGCAGGCGATCACGGCCGTGGTCGTTGGCGGCACGGCGCTGCGCGGCGGCGTCGGGCGCATATGGGGCACCGTCTGCGGCGCCTTCATCCTGGAGATCGTCGGCAACATCATGCTGCTGTCGAACTTCGTCAGCGAATATCTGATCGGCGCCATACAGGGCGCGATCATCATCATCGCGATGCTCGTGCAACGTTCGTTGGTACGGAAATCGTAGAGGCCGGGAATTCTGGGTCGCCCGGCTTCGTTTCGGCCAGACCTCAAACCACTGGGAGGACTAACATGCGTAAAGGACTACTGAGTTTGACAGCCGTCGCCATGGCGGCGCTGATGGGCGTGGCAAGCGCTCAGGACAAGAAGGTGACGATCGGCGTCTCCATTCCGGCCGCCGACCATGGCTGGACCGCGGGCGTCGTCTATCACGCCGAGCGCGTGGCCAAGCTGCTCATGGAAGAGCATCCGGGCCTCAACGTCATCGTCAAGACCTCGCCGGACGCCGCCAGCCAGGCGAACGCGGTGCAGGATTTGGACACGCAAGGCATCGATGCGCTGGTCATCCTGCCGTCGGACCCCGATCCGCTGGTCAATGCGATCAAGGAGGTGAAGGGCAAGGGCAAGTTCGTCGCGCTGGTCGACCGCGCGCCGAGCACCAACGACGACAGCGTGCGCGACCTCTACGTCGCCGGCAACAACCCGGCGCTGGGCGAAGTCGCCGGCAAGTACATCAAGGAAAACACGCCTGACGCGCAGGTCGTGGTTATCCGCGGCCTGCCGATCCCGATCGACCAGCAGCGCCAGGATGGCTTCGACAAGGGCATCGAGGGCTCGAACGTCAAGATACTCGACCGCCAGTTCGGCAACTGGAACCGCGACGACGCCTTCAAGGTCATGCAGG
>CBFGLW010000002.1:0-223637 GCA_965649745.1 uncultured Mesorhizobium sp.
TCGGCGGCTCCACCAACGCGCCGATCCATCTCAACGCCATCGCCCGCCATCTCGGTGTGCCGCTCAACAACGACGATTGGCACCGGATCGGCCACGACATTCCGCTGCTGGTCAATCTGCAGCCGGCGGGGGAATATCTGGGCGAGGATTTCCACCATGCCGGCGGCGTTCCCGCGGTCGTGCGCGAACTGATGGATGGCAAACTCCTGCCGCACCCGGATGCGCTGACCGTCAACGGCAAGACGCTGGGCGAGAACTGCGCCGCTGCCGAGAATATGGATTCCAAGGTCATCCGCAGTGTGGCCGACCCGTTGAAGAAGCAGGCCGGCTTTATCAACCTCAAGGGCAATCTGTTCGACAGCGCCATCATGAAGACCAGCGTGATCTCCAAGGAGTTTCGCGACCGCTACCTGTCAAATCCGCGCGATCCCGAAGCCTTCGAGGGCAGGGCGGTGGTGTTCGACGGTCCGGAAGACTATCACGCCCGCATCGACGACCCGGCCGAGCAGATCGACGAATACACCATCCTGTTCATGCGCGGCACCGGGCCGATCGGCTATCCCGGCGGTGGCGAGGTGGTGAACATGCAGCCGCCGGATTATCTCATCAAGCGTGGGATACACTCGCTGCCCTGCATCGGCGACGGCCGCCAGTCCGGCACGTCCGGCACCCCTTCCATCCTCAATGCCTCGCCGGAGGCGGCTGCTGGCGGCGGGCTTGCCCTGCTGCGGACCGGCGACCGGGTGCGCATCGATCTCAGGAAGGGTACGGCCGATATCCTCGTCACCGATGCGGAAATCACCCGCCGCCGGGCCGAGCTGCAGAACGAGGGCGGCTACCGGTTCCCGAAACACCAGACGCCCTGGCAGGAAATCCAGCGCGGCATGGTCGACCAGTTCTCGGAAGGCATGGTGCTGAAACCGGCGGTGAAATATCAACACGTAGCGCAGACAAGCGGCCTTCCCCGCGACAATCACTGACGCACTGAACTAAGGCTCCGCCTCTTAACCGCGCTGGCCTGCGGCCATCTGCTGGAAACCAATGGTCGGGTACCGTTAGGCCCGTTATTTTACCCGGGTAATATTGATCTTTGGGTGCTTATGTGTTCATAAGCGGCATCCTTGCGATAGGATGCCGTCTGAACCCGACACTCGAGCGCGTCAACCGGGACAGTATAATGCCGGAACAAACCCATGGCTGAGAAAACGCCGGCGAGCGCCCGCGGCCGCGACCTGACCAGCGGCCCGATTGCCCGGACGCTTTTGTTGTTTGCCCTCCCGGTGCTTGGCTCCAACGTACTGCAATCGCTGAACGGTTCGGTGAATTCGGTCTGGGTCGGGCGGTTTCTCGGTGAATCAGCGCTCACGGCCACCTCCAACGCCAATCTCGTTCTGTTCCTCATCCTGGGTACGGTGTTCGGCATCGGCATGGCGGCGACCATTCTCGTCGCACAATCGGTCGGTGCCAGAAATCTGCCGGAAGCCCGGAAGATCGTCGGCACCAGCGCCACCTTCTTCTTCCTTATCTCGACGCTTTTCGCCGTCTGCGGCTGGATATGGGTGGATTCCATCCTGAACCTCCTCGGCACGCCGCCGGATGCGCTGCCATTGGCCAGGACCTATCTGCGGATCATCTTCGTTGCGGTGCCCGCCGCGAATTTCCTGAGCTTCATCATGACGGTGCTGCGGGGCGCGGGGGATTCGCGCACGCCGTTCTATTTCATGTTCCTGGCGGTCCTGCTCGACGTCGTCCTCAACCCGCTGCTGATTGCCGGCATAGGGCCGTTTCCCGCGCTGGGCATCGCAGGGTCGGCTTTGTCGACCCTGATCGGCCAGTCGGTGAGCGTGCTGGCCATTCTGGTGCTGCTTTATGCGCGCAGGCATCCGCTGCGGCTTGCCGGCGCCGATCTGGCGCTGCTGAAGCCGAACCTCCGGATACTGAAGATCGTCATCTTCAAGGGCGTTCCGATGGGCCTGCAGATGATCGTGATCTCGGCTGCCGCGCTCACCGTCATGGGGCTGGTCAACGTTTACGGTTCCCAGGTTGCGGCCGCCTACGGCATCGCCGCGCAGCTGTGGACCTATATACAGATGCCGGCGCTGGCGATCGGCGCGGCGGTCTCGTCCATGGCCGCCCAGAATGTCGGCGCCGGCAAATGGGATCGGATCGGCCGCATCGCGGCTGCCGGCATCGGCTTCAATATTGTGCTGACGGGAGCATTGATCAGCCTGCTCTACCTTTTCGACCGGCCGCTGCTTGGCCTTTTCCTCGTCGGTGATAGCGCAGCCATCGACATAGCCGCGCATATCAACAACGTCGCCTCGTGGTCGTTCGTGCTGTTCGGCATCACCATCGTTATCTTCGCCACTGTGCGTGCCACCGGCGCCGTAATGGCACCGCTGGTCATTCTCATTGTGTCGGTTCTGCTGGTGCGCACGACGTTCGCCTACATGGCCAGGGACTATATGGGTCAGGAGGCGCTGTGGTGGAGCTTCCCCGCCGGCTTCGCCACGTCGGTGCTGCTGTCGATCGGCTACTATCGTTTCGGCAGATGGCGGACAATGCACATGATCGAGGACGAACGGCCGGCGGCCGGCGAGCCGCCGGATACCGGCCTCGGCATGCCGCGCCAGCGCGCGCAACTGGGTGTCGTCGCGGGGAAGGCCGACTGAGGCAGAGAACCGGCCTCAGTCGCCCATGGCCGCGCGGGGAAGCAGGATGAGATCGCCGAATCTCGACCTTAGCGCCTCGTCCAGCGAGCGTGGAATATGGCGCGGAAACCGTTCGGCCAGCATCCGCTGCTTTTGCGTAATGGCTCGCTGGACGATGTCCGGTTTGCCCCGCTTCTCCCAGTCCTTTGGCGTCGTTCGGTCCGCCAGTGACGGTCGGTAGCCTTCGTCCGGCGTGCCGCCGCCATATTGGACATCAGCCCGGTAATGGCCGGGGCCGCCAAGGCAGACCTGCGCAACAGTATCGATGCAAAGCGTCTCCTCGCTGACCTCGACGCCCTGCACGCACTGCATGCATTGACCCAAAATGTCGTTGTCGAGAATGAGGCTTTCGAGACAGAAGCCTTGCAGCGAGGCGTGCATGCCCGCCGCTTCGTAGACCATGTTGAGCCCGGCAAGACCGGCGAGGGCATTGCTGATGCCCTTCTCGTAGCCGCATTGCAGGTCGGGCAGCTTGGCGTCGGCCATGCCGGCGGGCGAGCCGCCCGGCAGATCGTAGAAATGCGCCATCTGCGCGCAGGCCGCGGTCATCAGCGCCTGTTCGGGCGATCCGCCTGCCATCGCGCCGGTGCGCGGATCGGAGGCGAACGGCCATGCTCCGAATATCGCCGGGTGGCCGGGGCTGATTGCGTTGACGTAAACGAGGCCGGCGAGAACTTCGGCGACGGTCTGGGTGATCGCACCGGCAAGCGAAGCCGGCGCGGTAACGCCCGCCTGTCCCGCCGACACCAGAAGGATCGGCATGCCGCCTTCCACGCACGCTTCCAGCACTCCGCAGGCGTCCTCGGCGAATTTCATCGGCGGCACGACGAAACAGTTGGCGTTGGACACGAACGGTCGCGCGCGGAAATTCGCTTCGCCGCCAGCGATGGCGTAAAGCATTTCCAGAGCCGGCTTCACATTCTCGCGCACGGTGAAAGAGGTGCCGACATGCTTGGACGTGCCGGACACGCAAGCGTAGAGCGTGTTGAAATCGAGCTGCAGCGGGTCGGCGATGTCGCGCGCCACCATCGGCCGCTGGAAGAAATGGATGTTTTCGAGACCGTCGGCCACACGGGCGGCGTCATAGATGTCCTGCAGCCGCGATTCCCGGTATTCGCGTTTTTCGACATCGACCAGATGCACGGCCGCGCCTGCGGTGCCGTAGTGGACGCGTTTGCCCTGCAATCGCAGATCGTGTCGGGTGTCCTGCCCGCACAGGGAGAAATTTCGCCCGGCCCTGGCGATTGTGTCCAGCACCAGACGGCGGGGGAAGCGGATGCGTCCGTCCGCGCCAGCAAGCGCGCCTGCTTTCGTCAGGGCTGCGGCGCAGGAAGGGATCGCATTGGCGAAGCCGACGGTCTCCAGCATTCGCAGCGCCGCATCGTGGATGCGCTCTACGTCGTTCTGGCTGAGCGGCCGGTAGCTTCCGCCTTCCGGTCTGGCGGCCGTCGCGCCATCCGCATCCATCATTGTTGGATATGTCTGGAGGACTGCCTTTTGCGCACGACGTTCGGCAAGGCGCGGCAGACCTCGATCTGACCGCGCCTCCTGCTTCTTGGCGGCACTACGCATAAAAAATTCCCACTTTGCCGGCAGGTTCCCCCGCGGCGGTGCTCCCGCCGTCTGACTGCCTGATCCCGAACTATGCTGCCATTATTCCGTCAGCTTAAGAGCCAGCATATTTGCGCTGCCTGAGCCAGCAAGTGGGACCGGGCGTCGCACGCGCCCGGTTTGGCTTTTCGGGTCCGCTCAGGCTGCCGCCGGTCGGCGTCCGGCAGCGGTCGCCAGTTCGCGGATGCCAGGCTCAATGTGCTGCAACGCGATGGACGAGATGCCGAGCCGCATGAAACGCGAAGGTTGATCGGTGCGGTCGAAGAAGCGGTCTCCCGGCTCGATGATGACGCTGCGGCTTGCGGCTGTGGCGGCAAGCTCTCGCGAATCCGTGCCACGCGGGCCTTCCAGCCACAGCGACGTGCCGCCGGCGGAATCGGTCGAGCGCCATTCGGGCAGGAATGCCGAGATCGCATGCACAAGCCGTTTGCGGCGTTCGTCGAACGCTGCCGAAAGCCGGCGCACCAGGGCCTCGTGATGGCCGAGCGACAGGAACAGCGCCACCGCGCGCTGGTTGTTCGCCGGCGGGTGCCGCAGCATGAAGCGGCGCAGCGCCCGCAACTCGGCGATCAGTCCGGCGGAGGCGACGATGTAGCCGAGCCGCAGGCCGGGCGCGAGCGTCTTCGACATCGAGCCGACATAGATGACGCGGCCGGACCGGTCGATGCTCTTCAGAGCCTGCTGCGGCGCTTCGTCGAGAAGCTGGCTGTCGTAGCCGTCTTCGATGATGATCTGGTTGTGCTTGTTGGCGCGCGCCAGGAGGTCCTGCCGCCGCTCGGCCGAAAGCGGCACCATGGTCGGACAGTGGTGGCTCGGCGTCACGAAGACGAAGCCGGCGTCGGTGGCAATGGACGAGGTGACGATGCCCGACTGGTCCACCGGAACCGGCTGGATGTCGGCGCCGACAAGGCGGAAGATCGAGCGGGCGTCCGGATAACCGGGGTCCTCCATCGCCACCTTCGAGCCCTTGCTCATCAACAGCGTCGCCAGCATGTAGAGCGCATTCTGCGCGCCGAGCGTGACGATGATCTCGTCGGGATTGGCGAAGATGCCGCGCCGCGGCAGCAGCCGCGCCTGGATCTGCTCGATCAGCAGTGGATCGTCGCGGTCGACCATGTCGGAGGCCCAGTTGCGGATTTCCAGCACCGCCAGCGCCATGCGGTTGCACTCGCGCCATTCGGCGGTCGGGAACAGGCCGGGATCGAACTGTCCGTAGACGAAGGGATAGGAGGATTTGATCCAGTTGTCGTGCTTGGCCGGCGGCGGCATGTCGCTGGCGGCGATCTTGCGCCGCTGCTTCCAGTCTATTTCGTTCGACTGTTCCGGCGTCTTCTGCGGCTTGGCCGGGGTCGTCAGCACTTCCGGATTGACGAAATGGCCGCGCCGCTCGCGGGCCACGAGGAAACCCTGGTCCACGAGCTGCTGGAAGGCCAGCACGACGGTACCGCGCGCCACGCCGAGCTTTTCGGCCAGGATGCGGCAGGACGGCAGCGGCATGGAAGCGGCGATCTGCCGGTCGAGAATGGCGGCAACGATGGCCTGGCGTATCTGCGCCTGCAGGGTTTGTCCCGACTCCGCCGATATCCTGAACAGGCCTGACCAGATGGCCGTGTCGTTTCGCTGGGGCATGGGGGACTCCCTCGAGCTGGCGCTTCCGCGGCCGCTCCTGATTTCGTTCCTGATTCCGTGGACCACTCGAATGTAGGCCTGGCCTAAGACATTGCGCCAATCAATAATTCTGATTTTTTCGATTTACGCCACTGATCCATCGGGCGTGGCATGACTCGGCGAGGCTTGGAAAAGCAGTTGAAACGGTTGAAATTTCCCCCGATAGTCGCGCGCCGTCCGGGACCCGTTCGGGGCCTCTGATGTTCGAAATGGATCGCGGAGCCTGCCATGGACCACAAATCATTTAAGTCAACGCTTTCGGCTCTGCGTGACCGCCGCGCCGGTGCGCCGATGAACATGCGCAAGGCATTTGCCGCCGACTCCAAGCGGTTTGCCGAGTTTTCGGTAACGGACGGCGATCTTCTGCTGGATTGGTCCAAATGCGCGGTCGACAGCGAAACCATGCGGCTGCTGGAAAAGCTGGCTGAAGCCGCCGGTATGGAGGCCAAGCGCGCTGCCATGTTCGCAGGCAAGCACATCAACATCACCGAGGACCGCGCGGTGCTGCACACCGCCTTGCGCGATCTCGACGGTAAGGGCCTGCATGTCGACGGTCAGGACGTGAAGAGGGACGTCACGGATGTTCTGGCCGCGATGGCGGACTTTGCCGAATCCGTTCGCGATGGAAAGACCGTCGGCGCGACTGGCAGGAAAATCACCGACGTCGTCAACATCGGCATCGGCGGATCGGACCTCGGTCCCGCCATGGCGACGCTGGCGCTGGCGCCTTATCACGATGGCCCGCGCAGTCACTACGTCTCCAACATAGACGGCGCGCATATCCACGATACGCTGAAGGGCCTCGATCCCGCGACGACGCTGTTCATCATCGCGTCCAAGACCTTCACCACCGTCGAGACCATGACCAATGCCGAGACGGCAAGGCGCTGGGTGCAGGCGAAGCTCGGCAAGGACGCCGTCGGCCATCACTTCGTCGCGGTCTCGACCGCGCTCGACCTCGTCGCCAAGTTCGGCATCCGCGAGGAACGGGTATTCGGCTTCTGGGACTGGGTGGGAGGCCGTTATTCGGTCTGGGGCGCTATCGGCCTGCCGGTAATGATCGCGATCGGATCGGTCAACTTCGATGCGTTCCTCGCTGGCGCGCGTGAAATGGACGAGCACTTCCGCACTGCGCCGCTGATGCAGAATCTGCCGGCGCTGCTCGGCCTGGTCGGCTGGTGGCACCGGGTGGTCTGTGAATATCCGGCCCGCGCCGTCATCCCTTACGACCAGCGCCTGTCGCGCCTGCCCGCCTATCTGCAGCAGCTCGACATGGAATCGAACGGCAAGAGCGTCACCATCGACAGCACCGCTGTTCCGACGCCGACGGGGCCGCTGGTCTGGGGCGAACCGGGCACCAACGGCCAGCACGCCTTCTTCCAGCTCCTGCACCAGGGCACCGATTTCATCCCGGTCGAATTCCTCGCGGCCGCCATCGGCCATGAGCCGGACCTCAAGCATCATCACGACCTGCTGCTGGCCAATTGCCTGGCGCAGTCCGAGGCGCTGATGAAGGGACGCACGCTGGAGGAAGCGCGTGCGCAGATGCTCGCCAAGGGACAGAAGCCGGACTTTGTCGACCGCATCGCCCCGCACCGGGTCTTCTCCGGCAATCGCCCGTCGGTCACGATCCTTTACCGCCAGCTCGATCCCCGCACATTCGGCCGGCTCATTGCGCTTTACGAGCACCGCGTTTTTGTCGAGGGCGTGCTCTACGACATCAATTCCTTCGACCAGTGGGGCGTCGAGCTCGGCAAGGAGCTGGCGACCGGCCTGCTGCCTGTCGTGGAAGGCAAGGAAGATGCCGCAGGCCGGGACGCTTCGACCGCCGGCCTTGTGGCATATATCCGCCGGCAACGTGGATCGGAGTAGCGGCGTTTGGCCGAGATAAAAGGCATTCTCTTCGACAAGGACGGCACGCTCGTCGATTTCAACGCGACCTGGTTCGGCGTCGCCGATTTCATGGCGATGCAGGCCGCGGGAGGTGATCGAGGCAAGGCCGACGGATTGCTGGATGCGGGCGGTTTCGATTTCTCGACGCGCCGCTTCAGGCCCGATTCCGTCTTTGCCGCCGGCACCAACCGCGACGTGGTCGAGCTGTGGCACCCGCATCTTGCCGGCGACGATCTGGCGAACGCGCTAAGGGAGTTCAACGCCGCGACTGCGGCGCAGGGGGCAGCCATGGCGGTGCCGGTGCCTGGCGTCCCGGAAGCGCTGGCCAGTCTGCATGCACGGTCCTACCGGCTCGGCGTTGCCACCAACGATTCCACCGAGGGCTGCGAGCAGACGCTGCTTGCGCTTGGCGTCGCACAATTGTTCGACGCGGCCTACGGCTACGATGCGGTGGCCAACCCGAAGCCGGCGCCGGATACGGTGGTGTCCTTCTGTGACTTCACCGGGTTGAAGCCGGCGGAAATCGCCATGGTGGGCGACAATCGCCATGATCTCGAAATGGCGAGGGCAGGGGGGTGCGGACTGGCCATTGCCGTGCTTTCTGGCACCGGCACGCGCGAGTCTCTGACGCCACTGGCCGACGTGGTGCTGGATTCTGTGGCCGAATTGCCGAATTGGCTGGAGAGTCAGCCTCGAGATTGAACTCCCGCTAGGAGAGTCTGCCTCTCCATATTTTATCCGGGTAATATTGACATCATAATTTATCCGGGTAAAAAGCTCCGAAAGGAGTTTGAACCATGGAAACCACATTCACCGCCTTTTCAGGCGAGCACATGTTCGCAGCCGGTCCTGCGGCTGAAGTGGCGCTCGCCGTCAAGGCCGCGCTGGATCTCGACAATGCGACGACGGTCCTGATTTTCGACGATGTCACCGGCCGGCAGGTGGATTTCGATCTGCGCGGCAGTGACGAGGAAATCGTCGAGCGGCTGAAGCCCCCGAATGACTCGGAAACATCCAGTCAATTTGCGGAAACCCGGCAAGCGGAAACCGTCGCTGGGGACCGCAAACGCGCGTCTGGCCGTCCGAAGCTGGGCGTCGTGGCTCGCGAGATCACGCTTCTGCCAAGGCATTGGGAATGGCTCGGGGAGCAGCCGGGCGGTGCGTCGGTGACGCTCCGCAAACTGGTCGATGCGGCGCGCAAGGCCACCGGCGGCGAGATATCCGTCAAACAGGCGCAGCAAGCGGCCGACCGCTTCATGGGCGCCATGCTCGGAAATCAGCCAGGTTACGAGGAGGCGACGCGGGCGCTCTATGCCGGAAACCGTGACGGGTTCCTTGCGCTCAGCAATGTCTGGCCGGCGGATCTGCGCGACCATGCCCGCAAGCTTGCCGCGCCCGCTTTTGCCGGAACCGGCGGCACGGACTGAACGGCAGCCCGGTTTTGCTCCAGGCCTGCCTGTTCCGAACCTCTGCCGTCTGACGGCAGGGGCGATTCCTAGCCCCTGAGTTCCCGCCGCAGGATCTTGCCGACCGGCGTCTTGGGCAGTTCGGTACGGAATTCGATGTAGCGCGGGCGCTTGTAGCCGGTGAGATTGTCGCGGCAGTAGGCGGTTATCGCTTCCGCCGTCAGCGCCGGGTCCTTCTTGACGATGAAGAGCTTCGGCACCTCGCCGGACTTCTCGTCCGGCACGCCGACGGCGGCCACTTCCAGCACGCCCGGATGCTGGGCGACAACGTCTTCCAGTTCGTTCGGGTAGACGTTGAAGCCCGAGACCAGGATCATATCCTTCTTGCGGTCGACGATCTTGGTGTAGCCGCGCTCGTCCATGAAGCCCATGTCGCCGGATTTGAAGAACCCGTCCGCGGTCATCACCTTGGCGGTCTCGTCGGGCCGGTTCCAGTAGCCGGCCATCACCTGCGGTCCGCGAATGCAGATTTCGCCGACTTCGCCGAACGGCAGGTCGTTGCCGTCGTCGTCGCGGATGGCGATTTCAGTCGAGGGAAGCGGCAGGCCGATGGTGCCCGTATAGTCGCCCACGCTGAACTTGTTGGCGGTCGCCACCGGCGAGGTTTCAGATAGGCCGTAGCCTTCCGAGATCGGGCAGCCGGTGAGTGCCTTCCAGCGTTCCGCGACGGCCTTCTGCACTGCCATGCCGCCGCCCAGCGTCAGGATCAGCGGCTTGAAGTCGAGCTTGCGGAATTCCTCGTTGTTCAGGAGCGCGTTGAACAGCGTGTTGAGGCCGGGGAAGATGTTGATCGGATACTTCTTCAGTTCCTTGACGAAGCCCGGAATATCGCGCGGATTGGGGATCAGGATATTGTGCGCGCCCTGCTGCATCCCCATCAGCGCGTTCACCGTCAGCGCGAATATGTGATAGAGCGGCAGCGCGCAGACGAAAGTCAGGTTTGCCGGTTTCGGCTTCACCGTATAGGCGTCCTCGACCCACAGTGCATTTTGCGCGACATTGGCGACCACATTGCTGTGCAGCAACATCGCGCCCTTGGATACGCCGGTGGTGCCACCCGTATATTGCAGGAAGGCGACCGCGTCGGCTTTCGTCTCAACCGCCTTCGGCGTCTGGCCGGCGCCTGCCTTCAACGCCGCGGCGAACTTGGTGTGACCGGGTAACGACCACGCCGGAACCATTTTCTTCACCCGCCGCACGACGAGGTTGACGATTGCGCCCTTCAACCCGCCCAGCATCTCGCCCATTGAGGCGACGACCACATGCTTGACCGGCGTCTTGGCGACGATCGCCTCCAGTGTCGCGGCGAAATTCTCGAGGATGACGATCGCCTCGGCGCCGGAATCCTTGAGCTGGTGCTCAAGCTCGCGCGGCGTATAGAGCGGGTTGACGTTGACGACGATGTAGCCGGCACGCAGCACCGCCATCATGGCCACCGGATACTGCAGCACATTGGGCATCATCAGCGCCACGCGCGTGCCTTTCTGAAGGCCTTTCGATTGCAGGAACACCGCGAAAGCGGCCGAGAGCCGGTCGAGTTCGCCATAGCTCATCGTCTTGCCCATGCAGGTAAAGGCCGGGCGTGTCGAAAAGGCATTGCACGCATCCGCCAGCAGATCACCGATGGAATTGGCCGGCAGCTTGCCGATCTCGGCGGGCATATCCTTGGGATAGCTGGCAAGCCACGGCTTTTTAGGCTGGCCGGCGGCGAGCGCCGCCAGTGCCTTGGGCAATTTCGTTGCCGTTTTTGCGCCCGTCTTTGAGGACGCTGTCTTCGAGGGATTTGCGGTTTTGGAAGCGCTGGACGTTTTCAGCGACTTCGCACTTGCTTTCGCCGACGGCGCCGCAGCTGCCAGTTTCACCGATGTTTTCGCTCCGGCTGCTTTGGCCGGCGTTGCCTTCGCACTAGGTGTTTTGGAAGCCGGGGTCTTGCCTGCGCCGGCCTTCGCAGGTTTCCTCGCCGCACTGCCCTTGGCGGCTTTGCTGTTGCTCGCTGCCGCTGTCTTGGCTGACTTCGCCACGGAATCCTCCCTCGATCCTGACCTGGTCGTTCGGCTCATTTTACCGGCGTTTCGCCGGATTCTCACAAGCACGGCCGAATTCTTGGTCTTGTTCCTCCAGTCTATCTATGGCGACAATCGGCAGACACGCAAGTCGTGCCGCAAGGGCATCTCCACGGAGATTTTCTCGTAGCCTCCTGTCAGGCGTGGGCGGCATGGCTCCGCATCGGGATGGCCTTGCCGAGGGAAAGCCAGATGCCGTCGCAGACGGACCCCTCCCGCTGCTTCCCTTGCGGTAAACGACCGGGTGTTCCAAAGCCAAATGAACGATGCTTATATGCGCCCTTCACGAGCCTGAAGAGGGGCTTGTACGAAAATCAGGGAGTGCTCAATGAAAACGAAACTGGTTTTTGCGGCCGCATTGTTGGCCGCAACCGTGCTGGGAGGCGCGGCCAACGCCAAAACGCTGGTCTACTGTTCGGAAGCTTCGCCGGCGGGCTTCGACCCGTCGCCCTGGAGCGGCGGCAACGACTTCGACGCTTCGGCGCGCACCATCTATTCGCGGCTTGTCGAATTCGAGCATGGCAAGACGACGATCACGCCCGGCCTCGCCGAGAGCTGGACCGTTTCCGACGACGGGTTGGAATACACGTTCAAGCTGCGTCCGGGCGTCAAGTTCCAGACCACCGACTATTTCACGCCGACCCGCGACCTCAACGCTGATGACGTGATCTTCTCCTTCGAACGCCAGTGGAAGAAGGATAGCCCGTGGTACGAATATCTGCCCGGCACCGGCTGGGAATACTTCACCGGCATGGGCTTCCCGGACCTTCTGAAAGAGATCGTCAAGGTCGACGATCTGACGGTGAAGTTCGTGCTGAACAAGCCGGAAGTCGCCTTCTTGCCCGACCTCGGCATGGACTTCTCCTCGATCGTTTCGAAGGAATATGCCGACCAGCTTGAAAAGGCCGGCACCAAGCAGCAGTTCACCCAGAAGCCGGTCGGCACCGGCCCGTATCAGTTCGTCGACTATCAGGTGGACGCGGTCATCCGTTACGCCGCATGGGACGGCTATTTCGGCGGACGCCAGAAGATCGACGACCTGATCTTCGCCATCACGCCCGACCCGGCCGTTCGCGCGCAGAAGCTGAAGGCCGGCGAATGCGATATCATGTCCTATCCGGCTCCTGCCGATATCGAGGGCCTGAAAGCTGACACCAACCTGAAGGTCGATGAGCAGGAAGGCCTGAACATCGGCTACATGGCCTACAACACCACCCAGCCGCCCTTCGACAAGGTCGAGGTCCGCAAGGCCCTCAACATGGCGGTCAACAAGCAGGCAATCATCGATGCGGTCTACCAGGGCGCCGGACAAGTAGCCAAAAACCCGATCCCGCCGACAATGTGGTCCTATAACGACACCATCAAGGACGACGAGTACAATCCGGACGAGGCCAAGAAGATGCTCGAGGCTGCCGGCGTGAAGGATCTTTCCATGAAGATCTGGGCCATGCCGGTCAGCCGTCCGTACAATCCGAACGCCCAGCGCGTCGCGGAGCTGATCCAGGCGGACTACGCCAAGGTCGGCGTCAAGGCCGAGATCGTAAGCTACGAGTGGACCGAGTATCGCGAACGCGGCAAGGCCAAGGACCGCGACGGCGCCTTCCAGCTCGGCTGGACCGGCGACAATGGCGATCCGGACAATTTCCTGTTCCTGCTCGGCTGCGACGCGATCGGCCAGTCCAACTACGCCATCTGGTGCAACAAGGAGTTCGAGGACCTGCTGCAGAAGGGCAAGGCCACCACGGACCAGGCCGAACGCACCAAGATCTACGAGGAAGCGCAGGTCGTGTTCAAGCGTGAGGCACCGTGGCTGACCATCGCCCACTCCAAGGTGTTCATGCCGATGAACAAGAAGGTCTCGGGCTTCGTCATGGACCCGCTCGGCATCCATCGCTTCGACGGCGTCGACGTCACCGAATAGCCTCCGGCAATAGATCTCACGGCGGCGCTGGACTCGCGTCCGGCGCCGTTGTCTTATCCGATAGGCGTATCGGTACCGTTCCAGTTGGGTTGACTGAACATGCTCCGCTACCTGCTCCATAAGCTGGCGCTGATCGTGCCGACTGTTATCGGCATATCGCTGGCGGCCTTTGCTTTCGTCAGGCTGCTGCCAGGCGATCCAATCCTCGCTCTCGCCGGCGAGCGCGGCGTCAGCCCCGAGCGCTACGCCGAACTTATCGAGCGCTTCGGCTACAACCGTCCCTACATCGTCCAATATCTCGACTATATCGGCAACGTTCTGACCGGCGATTTCGGCATCTCCATCGCCACCAAGCGCCCTGTGTGGGGTGAGTTCATGGCGCTGTTTCCCGCCACGCTGGAGTTAGCCGTGGTGGCGCTCATCATCGCCATCGCCGTCGGCATTCCCGCCGGCATCTTCGCCGCCGTCAAGCGCGGCTCCTGGTTCGATCAGGCCACCATGGGCGTGGCGCTGACCGGCTATTCCATGCCGATCTTCTGGTGGGGCCTGCTGCTTATCATCTTCTTCTCGGGCTATCTTGGCTGGACACCGGTATCGGGCCGCATCGGCCTGCAATATTTCTTTCGCCCGATCACCGGCTTCATGCTGATCGACAGCCTGATCGCCGGACGGCCCGGTGCGTTCATGTCCGCTGCCAGCCATCTGATCCTGCCCTCGATCGTACTGGCGACCATTCCGCTTGCCGTTATCGCGCGCCAGACGCGTTCCGCCATGCTGGAAGTGCTGGGCGAGGACTATGTCCGCACCGCCCGCGCCAAGGGGCTGGCGCCGCGCCGGGTCATCGGCCTGCACGCCTTCCGCAATGCGCTGATCCCGGTTGTGACCACCATCGGCCTGCAGGTCGGCACGCTGATGGCCGGCGCGATCCTGACGGAGACGATCTTCTCCTGGCCCGGCATCGGCAAATGGATGATCGACGCCATCGGCAAGCGCGACTATGTCGTGGTGCAAAGCGGACTGCTTATCATCGCGCTCGTCGTTATGGCGGTGAACCTGCTCGTCGACGTGCTCTACGCCGTCATCAATCCTCGCATCAGGGTGCAGTGAGATGACCGATCAATCTGCTGGCGAAGGCGCCGCCGCCACCCTCCCGCCCGAACCGCGCAACCGCGGCCTGATCGAGTTCTGGCATTATTTCTCGATGAACACCGGCGCCGTGATCGGTCTGGTGGTGTTCTCGCTGCTGGTGCTGATGGCGATCTTCGCGCCGCTCGTCGCGCCACATCTTCCCGACGAGCAGTTCCGCGATTCGCTCCTGACCCCACCGGCCTGGCAGGAGGGCGGCAAGTCCATGTTCCTGCTCGGCACAGACGCGGTGGGCCGCGACATCCTTTCCCGCTTGATCCACGGCGCCCGCTATTCGCTGTTCATCGGCCTGGTCGTGGTCGTCTTCGCCCTTGTCAGCGGCATCGTCCTCGGCGTCCTCGCCGGATATTTCCGCGGTTGGGTCGATGCGCTGATCATGCGGGTGATGGATATCATTCTGGCCTTCCCGTCGCTGCTTCTGGCGCTAGTGCTGGTGGCGATCCTGGGGCCCGGCCTGTTCAACGCGATGCTGGCCATCGCGCTTGTGCTGCAACCGCACTTCGCCCGGCTGACCCGCGCCGCCGTCATGGCCGAGAAGAACCGCGAATATGTCGTCTCGGCCAAGGTCGCCGGCGCCAGCCATTTGAGGCTGATGCTGGTCACCATCCTGCCGAACTGCGTCGCGCCGCTGATCGTGCAGGCGACGCTGTCCTTCTCCAACGCCATTCTGGAAGCCGCCGCGCTCGGCTTCCTCGGCATGGGCGCGCAACCGCCGACGCCGGAATGGGGCACCATGCTCGCCTCGGCGCGCGAGTTCATCCTGCGCGCGCCCTGGGTGGTGACCTTCCCCGGCCTTGCCATCCTGATCACGGTGCTTGCCATCAATCTGATCGGCGACGGCCTGCGCGATGCGCTCGATCCCAAGTTGAAGAGGTCGTGAGCAATGCCGCTTCTCGATATCAAGAACCTCACCGTTTCCTTCGACACCTCGACCGGGCCTTTCATGGCAGTGCGGGGCATCGACCTGTCGGTCGAGCCGCGCGAGGTGCTGGCCATCGTCGGCGAATCCGGCTCGGGCAAGTCGGTTTCCATGCTGGCGGTCATGGGTCTGCTGCCGCCGAGCGCCATCGTCAGGGCGGATCGCATGGCCTTCGCCGGCGTCGACCTGCTCGGCCTCAGCCCGGCTGAGCGGCGCAAGATCGTCGGCAAGGACATCTCGATGATCTTCCAGGAGCCGATTGCGAGCCTCAATCCCTGCTTCACGGTCGGCTTCCAGATCGAAGAGGTGCTGCGCTTCCATATGGGCATGGACAAGGCCGAGCGCCGCGCCCGCGCCATCGAACTCCTGACGCTGGTCGGCATTCCCGAACCGGAGGAGCGGCTGAATTCGTTTCCGCACCAGATGTCGGGCGGCCAGTGCCAGCGCGTCATGATCGCCATCGCGATTGCCTGCAATCCGAAGCTGCTGATCGCCGACGAGCCGACGACGGCGCTCGACGTCACGATCCAGAAGCAGATTCTCGACCTGCTGGTCGGGTTGCAGGAAAAATACGGCATGGGCCTGATTATGATCACCCACAATATGGGCGTCGTCGCCGAGACGGCGGACCGGGTCATCGTCCAGTATAAGGGCCGCAAGATGGAGGAGGCGGACGTGCTGTCGCTATTCGAGAATCCGAAAAGCAACTACACGCGCGCTCTGCTTTCGGCGCTGCCGGAAAACGCCGTTGGCGACCGGTTGCCGACCGTTTCCGACATGATGTTCGAACCGGCGCCGGGGGCTGCGTGATGGCGAAGATCGTACTCGACGCCCGCGACATCGTCCGGGACTATCATGTCGCCGGCGGGCTCTTCCGGGGCGGCCGCACCGTCCATGCAGTGAAAGGCGTATCTTTCACGGTGGAACAGGGCAAGACGCTGGCCATCGTCGGCGAAAGCGGTTGCGGCAAATCCACGCTCGCCCGCATCGTCACGCTGATCGACGCACCGACCGCCGGAGACCTGTTCATCGACGGGGAGAAGGTGGATATCGCCCGTCACGGCCTGTCGAAGGAGATGCGCCGCAAGGTGCAGATCGTTTTCCAGAACCCTTACGGCTCGCTCAATCCGCGCCAGAAGATCGGCGATATCCTCGGCGAACCGTTGAAGATCAATACCGATACGCCGGCGAGCGAACGGCGCGACCGCGCCATGGCGATGCTGAAGAAGGTCGGCCTGGGACCGGAACACTACAACCGCTATCCGCACATGTTCTCCGGCGGCCAGCGCCAGCGCATCGCCATTGCCCGCGCGCTGATGCTGAACCCAAGCCTGCTGGTGCTGGACGAACCGGTCTCGGCGCTTGACCTCTCGGTGCAGGCGCAGGTGCTGAACCTGCTGGCCGATCTGCAGGACGAGTTCAAGCTGACCTATGTCTTCATCAGCCACGATTTGTCGGTGGTGCGTTATATCGCCGACGATGTGATGGTGATGTATTTCGGCGAGGCGGTGGAATACGGGCCACGCGACAAGGTCTTCTCCAATCCGCAACACGCCTATACGCGGACGCTCTTTGCCGCAACGCCGCGCGCCGATGTTGAAAGCATCAAGGCGCGGCTGGCGCGCAAGAAGGCTGCCTGAAGAAATTCAGACCGTCGTCACCGTATAATCCGCCGTTCCCGTCCAGGACAGTTTCCATCGTGCGGCCGGCCTCACATTCTGCACGACATGCGGCTCGAAAGCGACGAGACAGGTGCCGCCGCGCCGCCGCACGGAAGGATAGACAAGCCCGCGCGAACCTTCGCGCCGAAGTTCCCGAGCCAGTTCCTGTCCGGCGGGATAAGCCGCGGCCGTGTCCGGGCCAAGACAGTCCGGCCGCGGTTTCACCTTTCGCAGGTCGTGGAAGTCGCCGATGAAACCGGCAAGCAGCGCCTGGTAGATCGCCTCGTCCTCGAAGTGGCCGATATTGGCGAGTTCACGGGTGCGGTGAAAGCCGACCTCGGCGATGGCGGTCATTTCGTCGAAAGCGCAATACCATGCCCCCCGGTCACCGCTGTTGAAACGGTTGCCTTCGGCGCGCGTATAGGTGAAGGCGGCGTTGATGTAGGTTCGGCCCCAGGCCTGGAAGATCAGCTCGCGCGGGTGAAGCGAGGGTAGGCCGGACCGCTCGGCCTGCAGCCGGCGGTTGGTCAGGCCCTCAATATCCTCGAGGATCTGCAATTCCTCGTCCGTATCCACCAGCACCTTCAAAACAGGAGGCTTGTAGTAGGCGGTGGAGATCAGGCGGACGGTGGCAGGCTGGGCCACGGCCGTCAGCGGCGGGATCACACGCCGCCCCGCAGCGCGTCGACATAGTCGCGGGTCTGCAGGATGGCCGGCAGGCCGGAACCGATCATCACGTCCTTCGGGGGGTGCCCGCCGAAGGATGGGCCGGCATTGGCGAGGCCCACCCATTCGTCCGCCAGTGGGTCGCTGAAATAGAGATGCAGCGCCTTGTAGAGTCCGGTGACACCGCTGATGCGCAGCAACTGGTCCTTGGATAGACGTCCCGACCAGTTGCCGGCTTTCATGCGGGCCCAGGTACGCGGCGACACGTCGATCAGCCCGGCGGCCTCTTCATTGCGCAGACGCCATGCCGCCGCGATACGCCCATAGGCCTTGGCGGCGGCGCCGGCCACCTGTTCTTCGCTCCAGCCGCCCGCAAGTTTTGCAGCCGCGCGGTCGGAGATTTCGGTGTGGGCTCCAGGAGAGATCAGTTTCATTGCCGTTCTTGCCATGTGGCTTAAAATAGCAGGCCAAATGGCAGATTTCAAGTGTAGTGCGGATGTCGCCACTGTGTACGGGACTGGGTTTTGACAAGGCAGCCGGCGGCATCGGCGGGCTCAGGGTCTGTCTGGCTCTGCCGGCCCGGCATTGAGGTCGCCGGCCGCACTGCTTCCGGCGGCGTCCGCTGCTCGCTCTCTTGTGTCTACGACCGTTCGGCGGGCGGGCACGAACCACAGCAACACCAGCGCGCAGGTGGCCAGCACAAGCGCCAGAACGATGTTGGCGCGGAAGCCGAAAATCTGCGAAATCAATCCGAGAGAGACCGAACCGACCATGGCGCCGATGAACTGGCTTGAAACGAACAGGCCGTTGATCGATCCGGCACGATCCGGCGCGAGGCCTTGAAAGAAAAGGATCGCAGAACCGGCGAAGAGACCGTAGTAAAGCCCCTCGACGAGCGCGGCGAGGACGACGGTCGGGATATCCCTCACCATCAGCATTGCCAGCATGGCAATAATCGCGAGCACCGCCGATATTCCCAGCACCCGTTCCTCGCCGATCCTCTGCGACAGGGCCGAAGCAAGAAAAATGGCAGGCACTTCCGTCGCACATTTGATGGCAAAGGAAACGCCCGGCGCATAGTCAGGCAGGGCGGGCATCTGCCGGTAATAGAGCGGGATCGTGTTGATCATCACCACGCTGATTGCCGAAAAGCAGGCAGCGACGGCTACGGCAAGCGCCAGCACGCGATTGGGCGGCAGCGCTGCAAGCTGGCCGTCATGCGAGACCGGTTCGGCCGCCGCGAAGGCCGGTTGCCTGCCGAAGGTCAGGCGCCACATCAGCAGCCAGGCGCAGGCAACGCCCAGGGCCCCGGCGAAGGCCCATTGCAGGCCGCCCCAATAGATCAGCAAAAAGGACAGGAGCGGACCGATGATCCAGCCGATCGACGTCTGCGCCCGGATGATGGCGACGAAGCGCCTCGGGACGATCCGCCTGGATTGCGCATAGCGTTGCGCACAGGCGAAGACGACGGTGTTGTGCATGTTGGCCATCGCCATCAGCATGGCGCCGAGCGTTGCCAGGAGCAGCATCGGCGCGCCGAGCAGCAGCAGCGTCACCGCCGCTGCAAAACCCGCGACGGCGAGAAGCTCGAACCGCCCCGCATTCGTCCCCCGGTCGAGCGCACGCCCGACATAGCGGTTGAGGGTGACTGTCGAAACGGTGAGAGCGCAGATGTAGAGGCTCAGATAGAGCGGCGGCAGACCGAGCAGTTCGTAGATATAGATGCCGACGGTCGGTACGATCATCCCAAGACCGGTAGCACCCACCAGTTGCATCAGGACGATCTTCAGGGCTTCAGGCTCGACGGTCGCCAGCCCCGATCTTTCCCACGGACTGCGCGGCAAAGCCGGCCTCACACAAAGCTGAGCCGCTTTTCCGGTATGAAGCCCAGCACGCGCGAAAGGTGGTCTCCCAGATCGTATTCGCGATGATCGAGAAGGTAGGCTTTAAGCCGCTCGACGACGTCGTTCGGCACGCTGCCCGGCCGCATCACGTTGAGCCAGTCGAGCACGTGATAGAGGCCCGCTTCGATGCGATACTTCGTGGCGTATTTCATGACGCGGTCCCAGTCGAGGCCGTCGGGGTGGAGCGCGATGCGGAAAGCGTCGATGGTGTAGTTGCTTGTATCGTCCTGCAGGGCGACGGCGATCGAATAGGCGCGGCCGCACTGAAGGCAGAGATTGAGTTCGGCCGAAATTGCCGAAACGACGGTGCCAGAGGGCAGCCGCACGCTCCGCCGCGGCTCTTCCCACACGTCGCCCTCCTCGACGCCCGAGCCGATGGACCAGTGCACGTCGATGTTCGGGAAGGCGAATATCCTGCCCTCGACGACCGAAAAGGCAGGGATATTCCTGATGATGTCGATGTGCTCGCCCAACTGCGGGATTTCCAGAATCTTGAAATAGGGATGGGTCTCATGGTGATTCTGCCGTACCCAGTCGATGTCTTCCTGCGGCACAGGGTCCGTCCACAGCGATGTGCCCTCGGCGTTGAGACGAGACCGGTCGATATGAACGACAATGAAGCCGCTCTCCTTGAGGGCGAGATCGACCCTATCGAGGTCGTCGAACCGAACCATCGGATCGGCATCGATGCTGAAACGTTCCCCAACGGCATTGCCGTAATAGTGCAGCATGTCGGCGCCCTTGTAGGCCATCACCTCGATGCCCTTGTGACTCAGGATGTCGTATACCTCTTCCATGATCGGCTGGCAGATTTTGGTCAGCGCGCGACGACAATCGTAAAATGTCCACAGGACGGGATTGGAATCACGGGTCACACGATCCTGGATCAGCGGCATATAGACAAGCAGCTTGGTTCTCAATGCATAGGCCGCGAATTCCCCGTCGTTCGCTGAAATCGAGGCGGGATCGACCGAAGCGGCAAGCCGTGCGGCGAACGCGTCCAGCTGGGCGTCGCCAATGGATTTGAGTCCGGCTGCAAAGCCGATGCGGGAAAAGGAAGATGGCGTCGTCATTTCGCGTTCCGGTCGATAGAGGGGGCCGGGGAGTTCGGCTGCGTAGGCAAGGACTGTACTGGCGTCTGCGCCTTGCAGATGGCTTCGACAGGCGCAAACAGCCATAGATCGATGGTGACGCCGCCCAGCGGGTAACCGCTGAAGTTGACGTTCTGATGAATGGATTCCGGCGCCAGCAGCATCTCCCGCCAGCTATAGCCGGCCTTGAGTCCGCCGATTGCCACTGCGCTGCCGTCGACAAGCTCGGGCAGGCCGCTCAACATCGATTTTTCGCGGATCACCACCGTGCGCGCAGCGGTGAGCCTGCCTGTATGGTTGTCATCCATGTTTAGCCTCCTCCAGGCTAGGGCGAGTCCTTCGGTCGTTTCGCCACAGTATCGTGGGCGCCATGCAGCGGACGTCGATCCGGTCACGATGCGCCATGACAACACCGGCGATTTCGTCGACCAACTGGGTGCCCAATGTCCGCAGATCCAGGTTCAGTTCGCGAAATCCGTGCAGTTCAAGGTGGAATGCGTGTTCTTCGTTCTCGTGCCTCGGATTGGGAATGTGTTGAACTTCCGCTCCGGTATGGCGCGAGACCAGCGCTGCGACCTGCGAGATGGTCTTGGTTTCCGCAACCTGATGCATGACCTTGACCTTGCCCTCGTCGGCCAGTTCGCAATGAATGGCCGCCTCGATGCAGCGGATCGAATCCTGGATGTGAATGAACGCCCGCGTCTGGTCGCCTTTGCCGTAGACGCTCAGCGGCTGGTCGCTGCACGCCTGGACGATGAAGCGGTTCACCACCGTGCCGTATTGCTCGTCATAGTCGAACCGGTTGGAAAGCACCGGGTCGAGCGATGTTTCCTCCGTCTGGGTCCCCCAGACGATGCCCTGATAGAGATCGACGATTTCGATGCCGTTGGTTCGGGCATAGAAGTCGAGGAGAACGGCGAGCTGGGCCTTGGACGTGTGGTAGATCGAAGTCGGGTTATGGGGAAAGCGGGCCTCGACCTCATAGAGATTTCCCGAGCGGACCCGATAAGTGAAGTTCTTCTCGTCTTCCGGAATGAGATGCGCGTGTTCATTGTATCCATAGACGCCGATGGAGCCGAGATGAACGAACCGTACCTTTCGCTCCAGGCCGGAGAGGGCCTGCAGCATCGAGTTGGCGGCAAGGATGTTGTTGCTGAGCGTGAGGGCTCCCGCCTGAGGTGACGACATCGAGTAGGGTGCCGAGCGCTGCGCCGCGAGATGGACAACGCAATCCGGTTGAAAGGCTGCGACGGTTTCCATCAGCCGTCCGGTTTCGTGGGCCAGATCGAGTTCGAGGAACCTGATGCTTCTTCCCGTCAGCGAATGCCATCTCTCCAGTCTTTCCCGTATCGGAAAAATCGGAACAAGGGACTGGGCCGCCAGTTCGTCGGCGATCCGCCGGCGCGAAAGATCGTCGACGATGAGGATGTCGTGGCCACGCTCGGACAGATTAAGCGCCGTCGGCCAACCGCAAAAACCATCGCCTCCGGTCACTATAATTCTCACGGGCGTCTCCTTTCGAAAGTATTCGGAACGATGAATACGGGTCCCGTCGATAAGTTTCGGCACGTCTCGAAAATTAGACGGCAATGGGAAAATGTTTCAATCACTTGTTGGCTCAATTTTTGAGACGGAGGGGGTGCGGCCGTTATGAAGCGGCCGTTACAGTCGTCAAAATCATTTCATGGTCGGAAATGGGCGACCTGTCGGCATCGCAGGCGGCCACGACCAGAGGGTCGGCCGCCGCCAGCCCTCGCGTGAAAAACCAGTCGAGTTTCTTGAAAGGTGGTCGCGGCCAACCGTTCGCCAGCATGCGGCGCGTATGCTGGGCGGTATTGGCTGAAGACCACATGAACCCGGCCTTTGCGAACTCCGCAAACAATGGCTCATGGCGCTGGGGTTCAAAGAACCAGTCAGGGTGGACTGCTGGGTCCATGGCGCCTTCCGGAAGACCTGCGGGGTTCATGTCGCCGGCGACGAGTGCGGGCAGGCCCGCAAAGTGCAGGTCGAGAGTGTCGATGATTTCACGCGCCTGCCGCGCCCTGAGCTCGGGATGGGGCAGGGACTCCAGGTGCGTGTTGACCACGACGAAAGGCCGACCGGCGATCTTTGTCGTGACGAACATTGCCATGCGGCTGCCGGCGCGGTCGGAATGCCAGTCCAGATTGGACCAAAGCTCGCCGCCGGACAGACGCAGCAACCATATGCCATCGAGCGCAACGCGCGACAGGACAGCGTTTCCGTGCAGGCCCGTGTTATTTTCCTGCCCGTCGAACAGCTCGATCTCGGTCTGGTTTCCGTGGCCGAACTCGATGAATTCGATACCGAACGCGTAGTCCGTTCCGAGACGGTCGGCCAGGATCTGTGTGGTATGGATGTTTCCCGATCTGGCCATGCCGCAATCCATTTCGGTGAGCAGGATCAGGTCGCAGTCCTGTGCCTCCAGGATCGTTGCCGCCGCCTCGACATTCTTGCAGCGCTCGACGTTCCAGGCGGCGACCTTGAGCGTCCACGCAGGCGTCCCCGATATGCTCCGCCGTGCTTCGACGCTGGAAAGGGCCTGGTCATAGGGAACGCCGGAATTCAGGATGGCTTGCAAACTGGGAACGATTCGGGCTTCGGGCAGCGGCATCTAAAAAACGAATTCCGTATGGATTCTAAAGGATCTGTCAGCGACCTAGCCGATCTTTGTGACGCTTAAGCGACATCTCGATGACAGTGCCCAAGAGCGATCCGGCCACCATAAGGTGCGGAGTGGATTTCCTCCGGCTTCGCGAGGAGTGTTATTTCAGCGATGCGGAATCCTCTTCGCTGCCATGTCTCAGCAGACGGCGCAGCATCGGCTCGATGCGGTCGAGTTCGTCGAGGTGGGCGGCGGAAAGGTCGGCCAGATGTTCTTCTGCGCGCGGCGTGAGGTTCAGCACGACACGGCGGTGATCGATCTTGTCCTGGTCTCTGATGATCAGGCCGGCCTCGCAGATGCGGTCGACCAGTTCGACCGCACTGTGGTGACGGATGCGCAGGCGCTCCGCCAACTTGCCCACGGTGACCGGTCCGCCGCCAGGATAGCCCTTGATAGCCAGAAGCGCCTGATGATGCCGTGGTGTCAGGCCGGCAAGACGTGCTTTTTCCTGACTGAATTCCAGGAAGAGCCGGATCAGATGCCGGAATTCCGACAGTCGCTCGTAATCCGACTGCCGGATGACCGGCCGCTTCTTCCGTTCCTGTACATCCGTCATGGCGCTTCCTCGGCAACAAGAGGCTTGAGAGTTTATATCGTGTTACGATATAGGTCGACCGCAATCGGGCGAAATGCCTGTCCTTGAATATGGCCGTTGCGCCTCGACCAAGAAAGCCGTTTTCATGCAGTCCGGACAATCCAGCCATCGCCGGCTCGGCGATTTCACCACGGACGCCCGTGTCCTGTTTATCTGCGCCATCGCGGTGGTGGTGGCTTCGGCAGGACTCGTCGCGGGCATCGTTCTGCTGAAGCTCATTCAGCTGGCCACCAACGTCGCCTATTTCGGACAGTTCGATTTTGCCGACCTGAAGCCGGGCGACAACCGTCTCGGTTACGCCGCCGTGCTGATCCCCGTAGCCGGTGCCTTGATCATTGGCATTATGGCACGCTTCGGCAGCGAGAAGATCAGGGGCCACGGCATTCCGGAAGCCATCGAGGCCATCCTGCTCGGCCGCTCGCGGCTGGACGCCAAGGTGGCCGTGCTGAAGCCCCTTTCGTCGGCGATTTCGATCGGCACCGGCGGGCCCTTCGGCGCCGAAGGCCCGATCATCATGACCGGCGGAGCCATAGGCTCGCTCATCGCGCAACTGCTCCCTGTCAGCGACAACGAGCGAAAGACATTGCTCGTCGCAGGCGCGGCGGCCGGCATGACCGCCGTCTTCGGCACGCCTATCGCCGCCATTATGCTGGCGGTCGAACTGCTCCTGTTCGAATGGACTCCGCGCTCGTTCATTCCGGTCGCGGTCGCCGCCATCGTGGCGGAAGTGGAGCGCACACTAATACACATGCCGGCGCCGCTGTTTCCCTTCGACGGAGGTATCAACGTGTCCCTTGCGGCGCTGGGTGGCTGGGTCGCCATCGGCGCCGCGGCGGGCCTGCTTTCGACGCTCCTGACGCAGATGGTTTATGCCTGCGAGGACGCCTTCCTGAGGCTGCCCATCCACTGGATGTGGTGGCCCATGCTGGGCGGACTGGTGGTCGGGATCGGCGGGCTGATCGAACCGGACGCGCTGGGCGTCGGCTACGACAACATTTCAAGGCTTTTGGAGGGCAATACGCTGGCGGCGGCGGCGCTCACGCTGCTGGTGGTCAAGGCGGCCATCTGGTCGGTTGCCCTGGGATCGGGGACATCCGGCGGCGTTCTGGCGCCGCTGCTGATCCTCGGCGGCGCCATGGGCGCCGTGCTGTCCGGTTTTCTGCCGGCCGCCGATCCCGGCCTGTGGGCGCTGCTGGCGATGGCCGCGACCATGGGGGGCACCATGCGGGCGCCTTTGACGGCGACTTTCTTCGCTGTCGAACTGACTGGCAACACGCATATACTGGTGCCGCTGATCGCGGCGTGTGCGACAGCGCACGCAGTCACGGTGCTGGTGATGAAGCGGTCCATCCTGACGGAGAAGGTGGCGCGGCGGGGCCATCATCTGGTGCGGGAATACCGGGTCGATCCCTTCGCGCTGACCCGCGTCCGCGAGGTGATGACGGCGAAAGTTCAGACGGTTCCGGGCTCGATGACGCTTCACGGCGCGGCGATATTCTTCACCGCGCCGGACACCGCGCATCCGAGCTTTCCGGTGGTCGACGATGATGGCCGGGTGCTCGGCGTGATCGACCCGCCGGCTATACTGCGCTGGCGCCGCAATGGCCGGCACCGCAATGCGACGCTCGCCGAACTGCTTTCGGGCAGCAAGATCATGCTGGCCTATCCGGACGAATATCTCGAGTCGCTTTCCGAAAAGCTGCTGACGGCCAACATATCTCATCTGCCGGTGGTGTCGCGCGACGATTCCAGGCTGGTCGGCTATATCGGCTGGAAGGACCTGATGCGGGTGCGTTCGCGCCAGCAGGAGGCCGAACACAATCGCTCGGCTCTGTTGCGCCTGGGGAAAGACAAGGTCGCCGGACCGGCCGGCGGGGCCGGATAACCGCTGCCGCCCATGGGTAGAATCCGGCCAGTGACGCGGCCTCGATCGAAAATCGAGACGGAGCCGGGCTAAATGGCGCAAGCTGGCCATATAGCCCGGCTCCGGACAATTTCGGTCCCGGGAGACCGTTGCGGCGTCTTGCGGACTAGTCCTCACCGCAAACGCTTCCACCCCGCGGCTTTGCCGTTGTCGCGGCGCCGCGTCTCAGTGAGCCAGCATTTCGTGGACGATCTGGTCTCCCCCGAGTGACGACGGGTAGTAAGTCGGCCAGTTTTCCATCTGCTTCAGAAGAGCGGAACGGTCATTCCCCCAATAGAGATGAAAATGGCCGGCCTTGGCCGGTACGATGCCGTGGTCGCTGAACTGGATGAACTGCGGAGCGTCGTCGCTGCCCTGAACTTTTCTGAAGACATAGCGGACGCCTCTATTGCCTTTCTCATAGACCAGGATTTCGTGTCCGTCCGTGATATACTGTGCGCTGGCCGACTTGCCGGACCGATGAAAGGTCACTCTGTCGGCGACGATTTCGATCCTGGAGACGTCGGTCTTGTAGCCGGCGTCATAATAGGCGCGATATTCGTCGACCGTCTTGTCTCCCGCTTCCGCCTTGTGCGTCAGAACCGGGTCCAGGGTTCCGTTCTTGAGATACGGGTAAAGAGATTGCCAGTCTCCTTCCCAATCCGACAGTGGCCGGTCCTTTACCTGGGCGTCCTCGAAATATCCTTTCGAGACAGCATCCTTTGCTGAATCGCCGGCGCCGTGTTCATGGCTGTGGCCCTGTGCTGTTTCGGCGGCTGTCGATGGCTGCGCAGTCAACTGCACGGCCATCAGCAGCCCCATTATCGCCAGCGACAGTACGTCCGCACGCTTCGTGATCGACCTGGGCATCGTTCTGTTCCTTAATGGTTGGAGAGATGATTTATGTAATGTTATTTTATAACACCATGCTGCAATAGTTTCTTTTCACGGCATTGGCAAGCGTCGTGGTTTATCTCGAGATGCAGTCGATTTGGAGAGCGCCGACGGCTATGGCGGCGCGGTCGCCGAGATACCGCGCAGGCAACTTTTCGGGAGTTAACAGGAAATAGTGGTGCCGCTTGCGTGACTCGAACACGCGACCCCATCATTACGAATTGTTTTTCGTAACAATATCAGAGATTTAGATGCTCTACGAAATCGTTGGACCCTACTGGACAAGCCATTGGCCGGAATCCACTTTCGGGAGTGGAAAGGTAGCACAGGGTATCACCCGGTTGCCACCCCTTTGATCCCGCGACACTACTAGCAGCATACAGTTCGCAGTTGGCCCTACTAATCGGCACGGCACCGACCGGACCTCCCCCTATCAACGGCACTCACAATTTGGGCCGGGGGCGGGAGTCCGTGGGCGTCGGGATGTCCCGGTTTCTGCGGATTCTTGATCCTGAGTGACCGGGTGTCCATGCCGCGAAGTGCAGTTCAGAGCGGCGCGCCGGATTCATTGCCGCTAATTTTGAACTTGAAAGCAATCCTTACAAGTTGCCGCGCTGGGATTTGGCATTGGAGGCAGTTGTTGCAGAACATGCAACAACTGATTTGGGATGCGATTTTCGCGTAACCGCGCTTCGACATCGGCGGTGCTAGCCGTCAGCGGATCAGGATGGACGATTTGTTGTGTGCTACGGCAGCACGGTGCGCCAGTTTCCGACTTGGAGGTTGCCAGCGAGTCCGGCTTTCGATTCTATGCCCAACAGTGATTTGACGGGGTATTGGGGAAATCGTGACCGAACTGAATTTCAAGGGCAAGGAGTTCGTCTACAACCATCACCTCGCCGTGCCCTTTCGGCCGCTCATACCCGACGCGACGAAGGGCATCGGGCCGGTGGCGCTCGATGGCAACCTGATCATTCATGGCGACAATCTGCACGCGCTTAAAGCGCTCCTGCCGATCTATGCGGGCAAAGTGGACTGCATCTTCATCGACCCGCCCTACAACACCGGCAATGAGGGCTGGGCGTACAACGACAACGTCAATTCCCCCATGATCAAGGAATGGCTGTCGGCCAACCCCATCGGCATCGAAGACGGGCTTCGCCACGACAAATGGTGCGCCATGATGTGGCCTAGGCTGCGGCTGCTGAAAGAGCTTTTGGCCGACGATGGGGTTATATTCATCTGCATCGACGACAACGAGCTCTATCGTCTTAGGAATATGCTTGATGAGATTTTCGACCGATCTGAGAACTGGATTGGCACGATTGTCTGGAAGAACGTGACAGACAATAACCCTACCCGGATCGCAGTCGAACACGAGTATATAGTCTGCTTCTCCAAGAATAAAGATAACGTCGAGAAGGTTTGGAAAAGCACTATATCGGATGTGAAAGAATTACTTATTCAGGTCGGCAAGGACCTTGTGGGGAAATATGCCGACGATAGGGAGCTCGTTCACGAGTATACTAAGTGGTTTCGCGCTCATAAAAACGAGCTGTGGCCGCTTGATCGCTACAAATATATTGATCGCGGAGGTGTATTTACAGGGAGCCAAAGCGTGCACAACCCTGGGAAAGAAGGATATCGATACGACGTTATCCACCCAAAAACGAAGAAACCCTGCAAGCAGCCCCTTATGGGTTACCGTTTTCCAAAGGAAACGATGGATGAACTACTAGAATCCAAGAAGATATTATTTGGAGATGACGAAAACAAGATCATCGAGCTGAAGCTCTACGCGTCCGAGTATCAGGAAAAACTTCCAAGCGTCATAGAGTTGGACGGACGAACATCGGCATATGAACTGCGGTCAATATTTCCAGACAGGAAGAAGACCTTTGACCATGCAAAGCCTAGTGCTCTTGTAGAGCAGGTTCTGTCCTTCATAACTAAGAAGGATAGCTTGGTACTAGATAGCTTCGCCGGTTCCGCCACGACAGCACATGCTGTCCTCAAGCTCAACGCCACCGATAACGGAGCGCGTCGATTCATATTGGTCGAAGGGGAGAGCTATGCTGACGACCTCACCGGGGAGCGGGTGCGACGGATTATGTCAGGAGTTGCGGGTGCGGAGGGGGATCTAGCTGCTGGTTTAGGTGGCTCCTTCACTTATTGCACTCTCGGCGAGCCTGTCGAGTTGGACAAAGTGCTGACAGGCGAAGCCTTGCCAGGATTCGCTGCCATAGGGTCGGCGCTCTATCACATGGCTACAAACCGCGTGGCCGATCCGGCGGTTATGGTTGAGGCTGACTTCTATCTGGGCGAAACCGATAGCCAGCATGTCTGGCTGATCTACCGCGACGACCTCGAATGGCTTAAATCCCCCGACGCGGCGCTTACGCTCAAACGGGCCAAGGCGTTTGCGGAAGCCAAGCCGGGCAAGAAGCATCTCGTCTTCGCCTCCTCTCGTTTCGTAAGCCAGAAGTTGCTGGACGAACAGAACATCCCCGTCGAGTTCGTGCCGCTGCCCTTCGCACTCTATCGAATCGAGCGGGTGTAGCCGATGCTGCGCGAACTCGACTATCAGGCCCGCGTTCTTGAAACACTCGAAACCTATCTCGACATGCTCAAGGATGAAAAGGCGAAGGCCGACAAGATTGCCGAACTGATCGCGGCACAACCCGATCTGGGTATTCCTCAACGTGATTTCGCCGCCGAAGCCTGGAAGCGGATGAAAGCGGACGGGAAGTTGCCTGCGTCGCGCGCCGCCATCGACTATTCGCCCCGGCTGGACGGCATCGGCAGGCCGGTGTCCGATGTGGTGCTGAAGGTGCCGACCGGTGGCGGCAAGACCCTCCTGGCGGTCAATAGCCTGTCACGCATATTCGGGCGCTATCTCAACCGCAACACAGGCTTTGTGCTGTGGATCGTGCCCAACGAGGCGATCTACACGCAGACCTTGCGACACCTTTCCAACCCGCAGCATCCCTATAGGCAGGCACTGGACCGGGCGGCTGCGGGCCGGGTGCAAATCCTGGAGAAGGCCGATCGGCTGGATGCCCGCGACATGGCCGGGCAACTCTGCGTCATGCTGCTGATGCTGCAATCGGCCAACCGCGACACCCAGGATTCGCTGAAGATGTTTCAGGACCGGGGCGACGTGCATGGCTTCTTTCCGCCCGAAGGCGATCAACTTGCCCATCAGGCGGCGATGGACGCCACGCCGAATCTTGCCGCCTATGACGGCATCTTTCCGATGATCAAGGATTCGCTAGGCAATGCCTTGCGCGTGATCCGTCCGGTGGTGGTTCTGGACGAGGGCCACAAGGCGGTGTCCGACCTCGCCTTTCGCACTCTGTATGGGTTCAATCCCTGCTTCGTGCTGGAACTGACCGCAACCCCGCACGACGTCCAGCCCAAGGGTGGCAAAGACCCCAAGCCCGGTCGCTACGCTAATGTTCTGGTGGAGGTGACCGGCCGGGAACTAGACCGCGAAGGCATGATCAAGATGCCGCTCAACCTCGACGCGCGGCAGGGCAGCGACTGGAAGACCACGCTCAACGTCGCGCTGGACAAGCTTAAGGCGCTGGACGGCCATGCCACCGCCTTGCGCGCGGATACCGGACGCTACATCCGACCGATCATGCTGGTTCAGGTGGAGCGAACCGGCAAGGACCAGCGCGCCAGCGGGCATATTCACGCCGATGACGTGAAAGAATGGCTGCTGACTGCCGGGTTCGATGAAGCCGAAATTGCCATCAAGACGGCGGAACAGAACGACCTCAGCCAGCCCGAGAATCTTGACCTCCTCTCACCCACCAACCGGGTACGGGCGATCATCACCAAATCTGCTTTGCAGGAAGGCTGGGATTGTCCCTTCGCCTATGTACTGTGTTCCTTGGCGGCGAGTTCAAACCTTAAGGCGATGACGCAGCTTATCGGGCGCATCCTGCGCCAGCCGGGCGCGCTGAAGACGAATATCGAAGCGCTGGATGAATGCCATGTCGTGACCCACCACGCGGGCACGGCTGAAGTGGTCGACGCGATTAAGGGCGGGTTGGAGCAGGACGGCTTAGGCGATCTGGTGATCGCGGTTGCCCAAAGCGATGTCGGAACCGGAGCGAAGGTTGCCCGCAAGATTCCGCGCCGCAACGATTTCGTCTCGACCGAAATCTATCTGCCACGCGTCTTGCGGGTGGAAGGCGGGGACGCACGGGACCTCGACTATGAATCCGATGTGCTATCGGCGGTGGACTGGCGCGACTATGACCCTCAAGCCATTGCGGATCGCATCCCTGAGAACGCCCAAGCTGCCGAAAGCCAACTCCAGCGCATCAGCTTGACCGATACCGACGATCATTTCGAGGCTGAGCAAGTGATTGCTGGGGCAGAGGCGCTTCGGTTCGATCCCGCCCATGCGGTGCGCATGATTTCCGACATTGTGCCGAATCCCTTCGTCGGGCGCGACATTGTCGGCAAACTTCTTACCGCTCTAGAGAAGCGCGGATTTGACGCTGAAAAGATCGGGACGCTTTCAAGCCTCATTGGTGTCGAATTGCGCAACGGGCTGGATGCTGAACGCGCTACGCGCGCGGAAGCCATCTTTAAGGCGGACGTCGCGGCGGGACGCATTCAGTTCCGCCTGCGACTGGACGGTAAGAACTGGCGGATGCCGTTCACGGTCGAAACCATGGAGCCTGATACGGCGCGCCAACTTGTCGGCAAGAGCGGCGGGCCGCTAGAGCGCAGCCTGTTCACCCCGATCTACGAGAACGAATTCAACAGCGCCGAGCGCGACGTTGCTGTCTATCTCGACGGGGAGAAGGCGCTGGTCTGGTGGCACCGGAACGTGGCGCGTGCTCAGTATGGGTTGCAGGGTTGGCGGCGGGCCAGAATCTACCCGGACTTCATCTTTGCTGTAAAACAATCCGACAAGACGGCCCGGATCACCGTGCTCGAAACCAAGGGCGACCAACTCGATAACCTCGATACGGCCTATAAGCGGGAAGTGCTCAAGGTGATGTCGGACAACTTTGCTTGGGACACGACGGTCCCCGCTGGGACGCTCGAACTGATTAAGTCCACAGGCGAAACAGTGGAATGCGCGCTGATCCTGATGAGCGACTGGCCGACCGAGTTGCCATCGCATTTGACTGTCGGCGCCTAGCGGCGTTGATCGCCTCTGAGGGCTGCGAGAGCAACATCAAGTATGTCACGCCGCGCGTGATGTTCAAGCTTTTCAAGCCTGTCGGCTGCTACGATTGTGAAGCGCTCCCCATGGGAGCGTTCCAATTTCAACTGCGGCTTTGTTGTGAACAAAGTGGCAACATCTCTTGCAAACTGCTTCGCTCGTTCCCATTTCTATGCGGCCTCTGGAATTGGCCAGTTGGCACGGTCGTTTGGACGGTCAACTGGAAACATGACTGCCGCGCAGGCCACGACGATTGTCATCGTCAGGCCGGCAAGGTCATTCCATGAGACTGTGAACATAGTTCGCACTCCTACGGCTACACTATACCGCCATGCGTTTTAGAAACCCGCGTTGGGGGCAAGCCTGTTTGAGACAACGGGAAGAAGCCGACGGATAGAGGCGTGCGATTGGGGGGCGTTCGGCGTGAGCCGAGGTTCAGGGTTGGAGCCAGTCCCCCGATCACTGCAAAGATTTGGGGGAATAGTTGGAACGCGACTGGTTCAAGACACGAGGTTACCGCCACTTCGATGCGCCGGTTGGCCCGTCATATGCGGCCACTGTCTGCGACCCGAAGTTCGTTGCCAAGCATTCATGGCTGCCGCTCATCCACTACGTCAAGCGTGTTAAACGCTATAAGAAAAAGGATGGCAAGACGGTCTATAAAGATCGTGACATCATGTTCGCGTCTCATCGAGACGCCTGTATTCTTGCGAAATATTCTTTTGATCTCGGCGGGATACTTGATCAGCACTATGAGAAGGCGGGCCTGAGCCGCCATGTCATCGCCTATCGGAAGCTGGGACGGGCAAACTATGACTTCTCTGCCGATGCCTTCCGCTTCGCCCAGAAGCATGAGCCGTGCGTCGTGCTGTGCTTCGATATCACCGGCTTCTTCGACAATCTGAATCACGCCATCCTCAAGAATCGGTTGAAGCATCTGCTTGGCGTCGATGAATTGTCGCCCGATTGGTACGCTGTGTTTCGTCACGTCACCAAATTCAGCAAGGTGGAGCGTAAGGCACTTGAGGCGCATCCGGTGTTCTCGAAGCGGATCAAGGACGACACGCGTGAACCGCTTGCTACAATCGCTGAGCTTCGCAAAGCGGGCATTCCCGTAACCACCAACCCGAACAAGTTCGGCATCCCGCAGGGTACGCCAATTAGTAGCGCGTTTTCGAACCTCTACATGATGGAGGTCGACGCGGCGATGGCGAGCGCCTGTGCAAAGATAGGAGCTCTTTATCAGCGCTATTCCGATGATATCCTGATCATCTGCCCGCCAGACTTTGAAAAGCAAATCACCGACACACTTAAATCAGCCGTTACGGCCCACGATCTTGAGATCAAGGATGAGAAAACCGAGCGTGCCCTGTTCGGCCCCGGCAGCGATGACATTTTCCAGTACCTTGGATTCAATATGTCGAGTGCCGGAGCGATTATCCGTCCAACCTCACTGGCAAGACAATGGCGGAAGGCAAGGCGGGCCATCAAGACCACGAAGCGTATTGGTGAAGAGGCCATAGCCGCTGGCCGGGCAGACAAGATTTATACCAAGCGGCTTCGGAAGCGCTTTGCTCCCGTTGGTGCGCGCAACTTCTCCAAGTATGCCCGGCGAGCGGCCGACGCATTCGGATCGAAACGGATCGTGCGACAGGTGACGAGGCTAGAACGAATGGTTGATGAGGCCATTCGCGAAATGGATAAGTAGACTGGCCTTAATTCCCTCCGCCTCCACCCATCAGGGCCGGGCTAAACTGAAACTGATGACTCTCATTGTCGTCCGCTCGCGCGTGTGCAGGTGCTGGACAGCGTTTCATTGTGCTGGATCAGGCTGGCGGATGCTAGATAAGTATCTGATATTGCTTGCTTTTTTAAGATGATTTGGTTAGTTTGAGTTGAGGCCAACAGGAGGTCTCAAATGCCTAACCTACGTCTTACCCGCCGCGCGATTGACGATATTCCGTTCGCTGCCAGCGGCCAGATCCTTTACCGCGATACGCTGCTTTCCGGTTTCGGCCTTCGGGTCGGAAGCCGCTCCAAGGTCTACTTCGCCGAGGGGCAGGTGAACCGTGACACCCGCCGCGTCACCATTGGTCGCGCGGACCTGTTTGCGCCGGAGGTGGCCCGCAAGAAGGCGCTGGCGCTGCTAGGCGAAATGGCCGAGGGCCGCAACCCCAACGAAGAAAAGCGCAAGGAGACGGTGGAACGCGTCACGCTGGCCGTGGCCTTCGAACGCTTCTTCGAGGCACGCAATAAGCTGTCACCGCACACTGTCACCAATTACGGGCGCACCGCCAAGCTCTACCTTAAGGCATGGCGCAAGAAGCCCATGAACCAAATCACCCGGCAAATGGTTCTGGCCAAGCATCAGGAGATTGCCAAGGCGCATGGCGAGGTGACGGCCAACAATGCGATGCGTCATCTGCGCTCGGTCTACAATTTCATTGCGGCCACGCAGGACGACTTCCCGCCGAACCCGGTGCTGATCCTTTCGCAGGCTCGCGCATGGTATCGCGAGCGGCGTCGGCAGACCTTAGTGACGGCGCTGGACCTGCCCATGTGGTGGAAAGCCGTCATGGCCGAACCGGACTATTCCCGCGACTTTCTGCTGGCGGCACTGTTCACCGGGATGCGCCGGGGCGAGTTGATGAAGTTGCGCTGGGACAATGTGGACCTGCAAGCGCGGACCTTACACCTGCCTACCACCAAGAACGGCGATCCGCTGAATCTGCCGCTGTCGGCGTTCCTCGCGGACCTGCTGACCAAGCGCAAGGAGCAGTCAGAAGGCTCGCCTTGGGTGTTTCCCGGCCCCGGCAAGAATGGGCATCTGGTGGAGACCAAGAAATTCCTGCTCCGCGTCACCACAGGGTCGGGCGTCAGCTTCACCCTGCACGATCTGCGCCGCACCTTTATCACCATCGCCGAAAGCCTCGACGTTCCCTACTACGCGCTCAAACGCCTGCTGAACCATCGCGCCAATGGCGACGTCACGGGCGGTTACATCGTCGTTAATGCCGAGCGACTGCGCGCTCCGGTGGAACTGGTTGCGGCACGGATATTGGAGTTGGCCAATGTCAGTCAGTGACTCCACCTACCGAACAACTTTCGGCGAGGGATCAAGCGTGCTGGAACAGGTCCTCCTCGCCATCATCAACGCCCATACCGATGCCGAGACCGAGGGGCGTCAGTGGGAACGACTGAACGCCGCGATGTCAGCATTGGTCGGGCCAGCGACTGCTCAAGAACGAAATCTGGAAAAGGCGCTGCTATTCATCGTACGCGAACGACAAAGGGAAGAATGTGATGTTGATATGCATGCTATTTCCTCGGGGCCAAGCGCCTCACGCCTAGCTACACGCTCTGTCCCCGAACTCGCTAGGCTTGCGGCAAAAGAGATTTTAGGCTGCGCGACGCCAGCCGAGAGGGTGCCTGCCGTCCATGCGCTCTGTACGATGTATCAATACCGGTTCGGAATCCATGCGCGGGAATACGATGAGGCCCACGAAGCCCTTCAAGCTGAAGCGGTAAAGCACCTTTGCGACGAACTGGCAGAATGGGGCGTGCCGACCAAGGTCTAACTGAGGAAATTGCGCGGTTATGAATCAATCACTTAGCGCCTTTCTACTGGACCCATGTTTTATGTTGGCTGCGCTGGCTTGAAGCAACGACGTTCCTCTGACATCATGAACCTAGATGCACTGACAAGCGTCTGCCGGATAGTCCGGTTACGGTGGGTGACCTATAGTATGGCCCCCATATAGCGGGTGAGACTCCCGGCCGAGGTCAAGAACGATGACCGATGAAGTGAGAGCGGAGGCCTGCACCTCCCCTCCGCGCCTTGGCGAGGCGCTACTCAGAGGTCACCACAATGCATGTGGAAACAGCATCGCGCGCCCGCTTTCGAGGCGCAAGTACTCCTGCCGAAATCTGCCAACCAGCTAACCCGGAAAAGCTCCTAACCACGGGACAGGTGGCGACCCTCACGGGGTTGAGTCAATCATACTTCGAAAAGGGCCGCATCTACGGCTATGGCCCCAGCTTTATCCGCTTTCGCCCTGAGTCACGAAGCGGCGCGGTTCGCTACCGCCTCAGCGCCGTTATCCACTGGCTCGAAGCATGCCAATGTAACCCGGAGGAGATGCGTCATGGCTGACCTTCTCCAACCCGATGCTCGGCAGGCGATCGCGTTCCTGCTCTGGCTGAATCCACAAGCGCCGCTTTACCTCGAAGCGCATGAAAGCGCCGGTGGTGCAAAGCCCAAGCCGAAAGAGTGCCCGGCTCATTCCGCCGACGCCGTCGCGCAACGTTTCGTCGCCGCCAACAATGGCGACGAGTTGCGGCGTAATCTATACTTCGTGCCCAATGCCGAACTGATGTCGGGCGGACGCGCAAAGGCTAATGTCTCGGCCTCGCGCTTCCTCTGGGTCGATCTGGACTGCAAGGACTATCCGGGCAGCGAGTCGGAGCAGAGCGACCGAATTCTTGGCTTACTAAGCGAAGACAAGCTGCGCCCGGCAGGCGTTCCGAAACCAACCGCCTTCTGGTTCACTGGCGGCGGTTATCAGGCGATCTGGCGCATGACCGAACCGGTGTCCGTCGAGGATGCCGAAGCCTACAATCGGGCATTGCTCGTGGCATTCCAGGGCGGATCCGGCACCTTCGACGCTGGGCGACTCTTGAGGCTGCCCGGAACCGTCAACTGGTTGAACGACAGAAAGCGCGCGGCAGGCCGTGAGCCTGCCAAGGCTTTGCTTCTCGAGCCCGTCCCGCTCAGCGCCGCACCGAGGAACTACACGCTTGCCGATTTCAGGTTGCGTTTCGACAAGCCCGACTCATCTAGGGCCGATAGTAAGCCGATTATCAATCTTGACGACATCGAGGCGCTGCCTCTGCCAGATGACCGAGGCGAGGTGATACCCCTCGACCCAATTTGGTCTGAGGTCATCGTCTCGGGCAAGAACCCGCCCGACAAAAACTACCAGTCTCGCTCGGAACTGGTCTTTGCCGCTACCCTCTGGCTGCTCGGAAACGATGTCGCGCCCGGTCATATTGTGTCGATCTTGACCAGCCCCGATCTCGGCATCAGTGCCCATGTAAGGGAAAATCCAAACCCACAACGATATGCGCGGCGGCAAGTGGCGCGGGCGATGGAAACCATCGACCTACGAGGACGAGGATGGCCGAAGCTTGACCAGTATGGGCGTCCGGCGGCGAATGCGCCTGAGAATGTGCGGTTCGCTCTCGCCATGCTCGATGTCGATGCGCGGCGCAACATGTTCACCCACACCGACGAGGTGACTGGGCTGGGCCTAGAAGGCCGAGACATCTCCGACATCTGCGAAATCCTATGCAGCATTTTTGACCGCAGATTGGATTTCCGCGCCAGCGTAACCGCCATTCGACGCGAACTGATCACTGTCGCCTATGAGCGTGCTTACCATCCAGTCATCGACTATCTGGACGGTCTGGTATGGGACGGTGTTCCGCGTCTTGACACATGGCTCAGGGACTACTGCGAAGCGGAGGACACCGAGCTCAATCGGGAATTCGGCGTGCGGTTCCTGGTTGGCGGCGTGAGACGGATCAAGCAGCCCGGCGTCAAGTTCGACACGATGCTGGTTCTGGAAGGCCGTCAGGGGGTCGGCAAATCGCGTCTGGCGGCACGACTTGCAGTTCGCGACGAATGGTTCTGCGGCAACCTGAACCTAAATGCGGACGCCAAGACCAAGGCCGAGCTTGTGTCCCGCGCGTGGATTGTCGAATGCCAGGAACTCGACGGCGCTCGCAAGGCGACCTTAGATGCGATAAAGGCATTCCTCGCCACCCCTATAGACACCTATCGGCCTGCCTATGCCCACACTGCTGGTTCTTTCCCCCGGCATTGCGTGATCATCGGCACGACGAACGAGGATGCCTATCTGCGCGATGCGACGGGAAACCGACGATATTGGCCGGTCAGGGTCGGCAGCATCGACATTGAAGCTTTCGGCCGCGACGTGCATCAGCTATGGGCCGAGGCGGTGGTGCGGGAGCAAGCCGGCGAACCGATAACCCTGCCTCGGCATCTATGGCAGGTTGCCGACGAGCTTCAGGCCAGCCGCATGATCGAGGACCCCATAGGCATCGTGCTGGAAGGCGCGTTCGGCGAGCGCACGGGGCGGGTATCTATGGAGAGCGTCAAGCTGCTTCTCGGCTACGAGGCCGGGCGCATGTCGGCCAGCGAATTCCAACGCATCACAGGCGCAATGACGGCGCTGGGATGGGGATATGGAACCCACAGGCTGCACGATCTCGGTCGTACAGGGCGAAGCGCCCGCAAGGGCTTTGCGCGCGGCAATGCCGACGAGCAGAGGACCGAATGGGTCGCGAAGCGCGTCGAAGGGGGCATCCCCATTCTTCAGGCCGTAAGCGAACATACCGACGAAAGCGGCCCGTTTTGACCGCACCGCGTTACCTGCACCGTGTAACCTAACAAGCCGCAAACCATTACCGGTTGGGCAGGGGGAGTTGAATACTCCCCCTGCCTCTTTTGTGTGTTTTGAGCCTTAAGTTACAGGCATAGGTAACGGCATTGCAGCCGTGTGGCGACGGGGTTACTCCGACGCCTTCAGACGGCCCCTCAGAGCGCCGCTGGCGCGGGTTTGGGCGTATTTGGGGTAAAGGCCGCAGCCACGTCCGGCGGCCCTCTGATGGCCTTCGACGCCGCTACCCCGCAAACGCCTTCAGCATCTTTGCGGCACGGTCAAGCTGATCTTCGTTCAGCCGGGAGAGGGTGCGGTGAATATCGGTTAGAAGCCTTGCCCGTTCTCCGGTGCCCGGCATAGCGTCGGCGCCGAACAGAACGGGTGCGGGAATGTCGAGTGCGGACGCAATCTTCTCTGCCGTCTCAAACAGTGGTGCGGCGACACCCCGCTCGATCTTACCGATTGTCTCGCGCGAAATGCCCGTCTGACCGGAAAGCTGTTCAAGGGTCCAGCCTTTAGCCTTCCGGTGATGGCGCACATTCGCGCCGAAAAGACGTTGAAGCTCCATATGCGCACCTCTTTCCAACAGAGGCGGCAAAGGGCTGCTCAAATCGAGAAATGAGAACTTTTCATTCTCAAAATTGAGAACTATAACATCTCATTCATGGAAGTCAGATGCTGTGGTTCTGCTCGTGATGGTAGTTAATCTGCTCCTTGCTGCTTTACACTGGCTCTTGCTGATCTTCTTCGGCGGTCAGGCAATTGTCTTCGTCGGCCTCATGCTGTGGACGATCTGGACCGACGCGATAAAGCCAAGGCTGATCCCCGCCGACGACATCGCCCGCGTGGCTGACCACATCATCGCTAGTTACCCCGACCCTGAACTTGAGGCTTTCGCCCGCCATGAGCGCGCGTGGTACGACAGCGACGGCGCGGAGCAGACCTATTGGTATCGGGTGCGGAAGGCCGTCAGGCGGCGGCTGAAGGCCGCTGAGCCGCGTCAATCGAAGTCAAACAGCGGGCCGGTGCCCGTCGCACGGCCGCGCGACTTACGCTCGCGATCTTCCAGCACCTCGCGCCACATCTCATAGGTCGACGCGACCATCCGTTCCAATTCCTCACGGGAGTAAAGCTTAATACCTTCGTCCGTGTAGAGCCTGACCGTGCGCCGATCATCGGACGGGTCGCCAAACTGCACAATGGTCAACCGAACGTCGGCAAAGTCCTCGTCAGCGGCTCGGATGCGCTCGTGCATCATCGAGAATGCGAACCTGCGGCCCTCGGCGGTCAAGCCTCTGGTGCGGCGCGGCTCGATGAACAGGGCGCTCGCCTGCTCATCGATGGCGAGAATCATTGGCAGCCAGAAGCTGACTTTCTTCCCCATGCCCATCGACAGCGGTAGGAACTCATGCCGCCGCCCGAAGACCCGGCCAGAAGTCGCGAAATCGTGCAAGCCAAGAGCTACGCGCCGGTTGTAGGTAAACTCCTCGTCCGACTTGCTGCGCTTCCCCAACTCGGCCTCGATCACGGCCCAGGGCGTCGGATCGGCTACGCCCAAATCCAAATCGGGCTGGATGTTGAAGATGTCGGAAAAGCAGGAGCGCACGGGCTTGTAGGAGAAGGTCGAGAAACCGCCCTTCATCTGTTCAAGGCTCTTACGCTTCATATCGTCACGCTGAGGCGCGATGCGCGCAAGATCAATGTCAGGCAAAAGGCGTGTCGTCACTGGGCGGTTCTTCTGCACGAGGATTAATGCCGACCGACACTTTGTGGTGCCGGAATCGCTCTAAAATCACATCCTCGGGTATCCGCATCCCGAAAGCAATATCTGTTCGCGCTTTGTCCACGACTACGGACCACGGCGAGTCCTTCGCGTGCGAGAGATCGACAAGCCGCCCGGGCGGAAGGTGCCCGTATGATCTCATAACGTCAGACACGAGGTCGATGACCTGGAGGTCTGCCGGTTTGGGGAGGTCGCGCGTCCGACCGGTAAGGGGGTCTTTCGCCACCGCCCGATTGATGATCGGTGCAGACCCGGAAGGCTTGAACGCACGGTAGACGGCTGGATGCACGGGACCATATTGCCAAGCCTCGAAGTAGCCCGACACGAGCGGTCGTTTCGTTTTGGTTAGGTGTATGCCGTGAGCGAAGTAGAGCAGCTTTTGAAGGGCAAGGTTCGTGATCTTCCAGCCGCGCCGGTCAGCCTCGTCCAGCATGAGGTTGGCGACGGCTCTCGGATCATATGGCCCACCGGTCATCTGCGCACTTTGACTTCCTCAGGCTGGGAAGTGGTGCCGCTTGCGTGACTCGAACACGCGACCCCATCATTACGAATGATGTGCTCTACCGACTGAGCTAAAGCGGCTTAACCCTTCACACACGGCCATACTATGGCCCTACTAACTTACACTCACCAGCCCCAACTCACTGGCTTTACACCTCATTCTCTAGCGGACCCGCTAATTACGAATGATGTGCTCTACCAACTGAGCTAAAGCGGCCCGGAGGCTGTCGCCGTCCAAGATGCGGCGGTGATAGACGCAACCCCGCGCAAATTCAAGATGCGTTGTTGCCTTTCCTTATCCCGGCGAAAGCAAGCGGACCGTTTGCCTCATAAGGTGCCGTGGCTGGTGCCTTCATGTTCAGGCGGCAAGCCTGGCCCTTGCCTGCGCATATTCGCTTGCCAGCCTGTCGACCAGTTCGCGAACGGGCACGACGGCGTCGACCACGCCGATGCCCTGACCGCAGCCCCATATATGCTTCCAGGCCTTCGCCGCGCCCTCGTCGAAGTTCATTTTGTTCGGGTCAGCCGTCGGCAGATTGTCCGGGTCCATGCCCTGCGCGCGTATCGAGCCTTTTAGGTAGTTGCCGGAAATGCCGGTGAACAGGTTCGAATAGACGATGTCGGATGCGTTGGAGTCGACGATCATCTGCTTGTAGGCCTCGACGGCGCGCGCTTCCTGCGTGGCAATGAAGGGCGAGCCGATATAGGCCATGTCCGCCCCCATCGCCTGCGCGGCGAGGATAGCCCCGCCATTGGCGATGGCGCCCGACAGCAGCAGCGGCCCATCGAACCAGCGGCGGATTTCCTGGACCAGCGCGAAGGGCGACAACGTGCCGGCATGTCCGCCCGCGCCCGCTGCGACCGCGATCAGCCCGTCGGCGCCTTTCTCGATCGCCTTGCGGGCGTGGCGGTCGTGGATGATGTCGTGAAGCACGATGCCGCCGTAGGAATGCACGGCCTGGTTGACTTCCTCGACGGCGCCCAGCGAGGAAATGACGATCGGCACCTTGTATTTGATGCAAAGACCGAGGTCGTGCTGCAGCCGGGTGTTGGATTTGTGAACGATCTGGTTCACAGCAAAGGGCGCGGCGGCACGTCCGGGGTTGGCGGTATCGTGCGCAGCCAGTGCTTCCGTAATCTCGGCCAGCCATTCGTCGAGCTGCGCTTCCGGCCGCGCATTCAGCGCCGGAAAGGAGCCGACGACACCGGCCTTGCATTGCGCAAGCACCAGCGCCGGATGCGAAATGATGAACAGCGGCGCGCCGACGACCGGGATGCGCAGATTGTTCCGCAGGGTGTCCGGCAATGCCACGGCGAGCCTCCATTCTGACGTTTCCGTAAACGTAAGATGCAATACAGGACGCTCGCCGCCGCTGCAAATACGATTTGGGGAAGATTGGAATTGTCCTTTTGTGGAGGGAGCGACGCGGCGAGGTGTTAGAAGGCGACTGCGAAAAGCTTGGCCGTATGCTTTTTGAAGTGACGGTTCTGCAAATCCCGTGCTGCGGTCAGGACAACTGGCGCGGGGCCGCATGACGCGAATATGTCGGCCGTTGCAGAGATTTGTCGTGCCAGCATGGCGCCTTATCCATTGTCGCCCGTTGATTGATCCGCCTGCTGGGGCTAACCATCATGAATATGTGATCGGCGAAGGGAACCGTTCTTGGACGCCATCGAAAAAGCGATACGCAACGCCTTCGAGAAGGGCAATGCTGACGACCGGGCGTTTCGCGAGAAAGTCTATCGGTCTGCCTTCGCTGCGCTCGACAGGGCGCTTCAGGCCAATCCCGGCATAACCGTGGAAAACGCCATCAAGCGCCGCAAGGCGATGCAGGCCAAGATCGCCGAGATCGAATCGGAATTCCTGCCTGCCGTGGCTCCCATGGTCGGCGAGGTCAACGCCGAACCCGGTATCGCGGCCCCACCTGTGGACGCGCCAGTCTCGTCGGCGGATGCCGCGCCTTCTGTCGAAAGCAGGCGCGAACCTTCGTTGGCCGGCAGTGTTTCCGATTCGCGCGTGCTGCCGGCGGTGCCGGACATCGTTCCTGACCGGCCGTTGCCCGGCTCGTCGACGCCTGCGGTCGCCAGTGGGAACGATACCGTCTCGCCGGACCGTGATCCTCGCCGCGCACGGCGTCGTTTCCCGGCCGGCCTGCTTGCAGGCATTGCCGTGCTCGTTCTTATTGGCGCAGGCTTGTGGTGGGCGGTTCAATCCGGTGTCTTGAAGATGCCGGAAAGTTCCGGTCGGTCATCCTCGCCGCAGGCCACGGCGCAGGGAGATGACAACGCCGCCGAGGGTGCACCTCAAAGGACGGGCGAGGCCGACGATACCCGCGACTGGATCGACGTCTTCACGCCGAGCGACCCGACGCTGGTCTCGGCGCCATCCGATGCGAAGGCCGATGTCATGGAGGACGATTCCGGCTCGTTCCTGCGAATCCGGTCCGGCAGTTCGGGGTCGGCGGTGAGCTTCGATGTCGGGCAGGGCATACTGGAGCAGATCGCCGGTAAACATGCCGTTTTCGATATCGTTGCCCGCGCCGAGGAAGGCAAGGACACGCAGATTTCCATCGACTGCAATTTCGGCGAGCTGGGGGATTGCGGCCGCAAGCGTTATGCGGTCGGTCATGAAAAGAACGAGTATCTTTTCGATGTCCGGTTGCCTGACGTCCGGCCCGGCGCTGCCGGAACCATCGCCATCAGCTCCGATTTCGACAAGCAGGGCAAGTCGGTGGATATCTACCAGATCCGCGTTTCGGTGGTCGAATAGAGCTAGTCCAGCAGGTCCTGCAGCGTCTCGATACGGTCGGCTTCCGCCGCCGGCTTGTCCCAGCGCAATCGCGAGATGCGGGGAAAGCGCATGGCGACGCCGGACTTGTGGCGTGTCGAGCGGTTCAGCCCCTCGAAGGCGATTTCCAGCACCAGCCCGGTCTTCCGGTCGGCGCGCACCGAACGCACCGGCCCGAAGCGCTCGATCGTGTTGTCGCGCACATATTTGTCGATCTGTTTCAGTTCTTCGTCGGTGAAGCCGAAATAGGCCTTGCCGACCGGCACCAGTTCCTCGCTGCCTTCCGGGCCTGACCAGACGCCGAACGTATAGTCGGAATAGAAGCTTGAGCGCTTGCCGTGGCCGCGCTGCGCATACATCAGCACCGCATCGACCGTATGCGGATCGCGCTTCCATTTGAACCACGGACCTTTGGGCCGCCCGGCCACATAGGGCGAATCCCAGCGCTTCAGCATCACGCCTTCGATGATCGGATGCGGCGGCGCCGAGCGCGCCGTTTCCAGTTCCGGCCAGGCCGTGAAGGCGACAAGCGGCGAGAGGTCGAAGCGTGTGGGCTCAAGTGTTTCGACAAAAGCTTCGAGACGCGCGCGCCGCTCACGGAACGGCAGTCCGCGGAAATCCTCGCCATCGTGCTGCAACAGGTCGTAGCAGCGCACGAAGGCCGGATAGCGTTCGCGCATCTTCGGCGAAACGCTCTTGCGGTTCAGGCGCTGCTGCAGGTCGGAAAAAGTGCCGGTCGCCGAAGGCGATCCGACCAGCAGTTCGCCGTCCAGCGTCGCATCGAAATCGACGGCGTCGGCGAGATCGGGAAATGCGCCGGCGACATTGTCGCCCGTGCGGGAGTAGAGGCGGGTAATGCCGCCTTCAGAAACGACCTGAACGCGGATGCCGTCCCACTTCCACTCGGCGGCATAGTCGGCAGGGTCGAGCTTGGCGAGATCGCTGTCCTCGACCGGGTGCGCCAGCATGACCGGCCGGAACAGGGCCTTGGCCGCCTTCTCGGGCTTCGGCGCCTTGCCTTCCAGCCAGGCAAAGAGTTCGGTGTAGGGGGGCTCGAGCCCGTGCCAGAGTTCCTCGATGTCGGCGACGTCGACCTTGCCGAAATCGGCCAGAGCCTGCTTTGCCAGACGCGCCGACACGCCGATCCGCAAACCGCCGGTCACCAGCTTGATGATGGCGAAGCGCGCGGCGATGCCGGCGCTGTCGAGAAGACGCGCCAGCACCTTCGGTCCGTCGGACCGGCTGGCGGACTGGAGTTTCTCGACGACTTCGGCAAGGGTCGGTTCGCGGTTCGGGATGCTGTCGCTAGCCGTTGGCCACACGAGCGACACCGTCTCGGCGAGATCGCCGACATAGTCGTAGGAGTAGCCGAACAGGACCGGGTCCATGCGCTCGGCCACCAGCGCCCGCAGCATGGCGGGCTTGACCGCCGCGATGTTGAGGTCTCCGGTAATGGCCGCCAGTCCCAGTCCACGGTCGGGGTCTTCGACCGTGCGGAAATAATCGCTGAGCAGCTTCAGCTTGCCATTGCGCGACGGCGTCAGCACCAGGCGGTCGAGGAGTTCGGCGAAGCGGTTCACGCTCAATCCCCTTCGTCTTCGTAGCCGACGAGATGCAGCGGCTTGGCGGCGATGCCTTCCAGTTCGCACCAGCGCACCAGCGCTTCTTCGCGGCCATGCGTCACCCACACTTCGCTTGCGCCGGTCTCTTGGATGGTCGCCGTCAGTTCGTCCCAGTCGGAATGGTCGGAGATGATGAGTGGCAGTTCGATGCCGCGTTGCCTGGCCCGCTGGCGGATGCGCATCCAGCCGGACGCGAAGCAGGAAACGGGATCGGGAAAGCGGCGCGCCCAGCGGTCCGAAAAGGCCGACGGGGGGCCGATGACGATGGCGCCGGCGAATTCGCCCTTGCCGCCGGTCTCCACAGTCGCGGGTTCGAGCGCGCCGAGATCGATGCCCTGACCCTGGTAATATTCGCTGAGTTTAGCCAGCGCGCCGTGAATGTAGATCGGCTTGTCGTAGCCTGCATCGCGAATGAGGCGCATGACGCGCTGCGCCTTGCCCAGCGCATAGGCGCCGACCAGATGGGTCCGCTCCGGAAACTGCTCGGTTGATTTCAGCAGCCGCGCGATCTCGTCATCATCCGGCGGATGGCGGAACACCGGCAGACCGAACGTCGCCTCGGTGATGAACACGTCGCAGGGCACGACCTCGAAAGGCTGGCAGGTGGCGTCGGGCGCGCGCTTGTAGTCGCCGGACACGACGATGCGGATGCCTTCATGCTCGACGGCGATCTGCGCCGAGCCCAGAACATGCCCGGCTGGATGGAACGTCACGGCGACCCCGTTCACGGAGATAGTCTCACCCAGCGTTGCCGGCTGCGTCGTTCCGGCGAAATCGTCGCCGTAGCGAAGCGCCATGATGTCCAGGGTCTGCCGCGTCGCCAGCACCGACTGGTGTCCGGATCGCGCATGGTCGGAATGGCCATGGGTTATCAGCGCGCGCTTCACCGGGCGTACCGGATCGATGAAGAAATCGCCGGGTGCACAATAGAGACCTTGGGGGCGGGGGCAGAGCAGATCCTTGGCGCGCATGCGAGAAAGATAGGGGTTTATTCTCCATCGGGAAGCCATGCGTTCGAGACCTGCTGACTCCATCTTGCAAATCGGCCCGCGCCGGATCATAGGAGCGCGCGGCGATCTCCGCCGCCGGAAAACCAAAAACATGAAACCGCTTCAGGCTTCGTCGGGTGACGTGCTTGCCGACCGGCGCGCCGATTACGCCGAGATGCTCTATGCATCCGGCGATCATGCCGCCGCGGCCGAACTTATGCTGGGCGCACTCGAGCTTGCGCCGGATTGGGCGATGGGCTGGTTTCGCTTGGGTGAGATGGAGGAAGCCGCTGGCACGCTCGATTCCGCTGCGCAGGCGTGGCGCATGGCGCTGAAGCTGGAGCCGGAGGACCGGCCCGGGGCGGCGCTCAAGCTGGCGCTGATCGGCAAGGCGCCGCAGGCCGATGCGCCGCCCAGCGCCTTCGTCGAGGCGCTGTTCGACCAGTATGCCGACAGTTTCGACACATCGCTGGTGGAGAAGCTGGACTACTGTGTGCCGGAGTTGCTGGTGCAGGCCATCCAGGCCCAAGGAGGGCAGCGGTATGGATTGGCGCTCGATCTCGGCTGCGGCACCGGCCTGATGGGCGAGCGGCTGCGGCCTTTCGTGGACCGTCTCGAAGGCTTTGACATCTCCGCCGAAATGTTGCGCATGGCGAAAAGCAAGGACATCTATGACCGGCTTGAGAAAGCCGACCTGCAGGACTTCGACTATGCCGGGCCAAAAGCCGGTCTCGTCACCGCCGCCGATGTTTTCATGTATGTCGGCGCGCTGGACGGCGTGGTGAAGACAATTGCCGCGCTGCTCGCGCCGGGCGGACTTTTCGCCTTTTCGGTCGAGAAGCTGGCGGATGGCCGGGATTTCGCGCTCCAGCCCTCGCGCCGCTACGCGCATTCCCGGGTCTATGTCGAGGCCATGCTGGCGGCGAATGGGCTGTCCGTCCTGTCGCTGGAGGAGAAGACAATCCGGCAGGACCGCAACGAGCCGGTGTTGGGACTGATCGTGGTGGCGAGGCGCTGACTCTGCCCCCTGTGGAGAGAGGCGCAATAAGCGTCTGTCTCACAGTTTCCGCTTCGCTCCGACTGCTCTTCTATCCCCTCTACAAGAGGAGATAGAAGAGTGATCCCCTTTTGTTCCAGATTTTCCTTGGTCTTTGATCGTAGCCGCGCTACGTCAGTCGCGTGACTGTCGCGCCGACCCTTGCCAACGAGAATGCTGTCGCTTCGCTACCCGAGCCTTTCGTCAGATGGTTCGCGCAGAAGGGCTGGTCGCCGCGCCCCCACCAGCTCGAATTGCTGGCGCGTTCGCAGGCGGGGCAATCGACGCTGCTGATCGCGCCGACCGGCGCCGGCAAGACGCTGGCCGGCTTCCTGCCGCCGCTCACCGAATTGGCCGTGCGGCCGAAACGCAAGCCGGGCGAGGCGCGTCGCGGCATCCACACGCTTTACATCTCGCCGCTCAAGGCGCTGGCCGTCGACATCGAACGCAATCTCGGCAAGCCGGTCGAGGAGATCGGCCTGCCCATCTCCATCGAGACGCGCACCGGCGACACGCCGGCACACAAGCGCCAGCGCCAGAAATTGGTTCCGCCGGACATCCTGCTCACCACCCCGGAGCAATTGGCCCTGCTGATCGCCGGCACCGATGCGCGCCGCTTCTTCGAGGATTTGCGCTACGTCGTTCTGGATGAACTGCATTCGCTGGTGACGTCGAAGCGCGGGCATCTTCTGGCGCTCGGCCTGGCGCGGCTGCGCGCATTCCAGCCGGACCTGCGAACCATTGGCCTGTCCGCCACCGTGGCCGAGCCGGACGAGTTGAGAAGATGGCTGGTGGGGCAGGAGAACTTGCCCCCTCCACCGCCTTCGGCGGACCACGCAAAGCGTGGTGGAGGGGGCGCAGCCTCCATGGCCGGTCTCGTCACCGTTGCCGGCGGCGCCAAACCGGAAATATCCATCCTCGATTCCGAGGAACATGTGCCATGGGCCGGTCACTCCGCGCGCTATGCCATTCCGGAAATTTACGAGGCGATCAAGCGGCACAAGACGACGCTGCTGTTCGTCAACACCCGCAGCCAGGCCGAGCTGCTGTTCCAGGAACTTTGGCGTGTCAACGACGATACGCTGCCCATCGCCCTGCATCACGGCTCGCTCGATGTCGGCCAGCGGCGGCGGGTCGAGAAGGCCATGGCTGACAATGCGCTGCGCGCCATCGTCGCGACCTCGACGCTCGATCTCGGCATCGATTGGGGCGATGTCGATCTTGTCATCCATGTCGGCGCGCCGAAGGGGGCGAGCCGGCTTGCACAGCGCATAGGCCGCGCCAATCACCGCATGGATGAGCCGTCCAAGGCCGTGCTCATTCCCGCCAACCGTTTCGAGGTGCTGGAGTGTCGCGCCGCGCTGGACGCTAACTATCTGGGGGCGCAGGACACGCCGCCGCTGCTGGCCGGCGCGCTCGACGTGCTGGCGCAGCATGTGCTGGGCACCGCCTGCGCGGCGCCCTTCGATGCCGATCTTCTTTATCGGGAAGTCACCGGCGCTTCTCCCTATGCGGGGCTCGACCGCGAAACCTTCGACCGCGTCGTCGATTTCGTCGCCACTGGCGGTTATGCGCTGCAGAGCTACGAGCGCTATGCCCGCATCCGCAGAACGAAAGAGGGGCTTTGGCGCGTTACGCATCCGCGCGTGGCGCAGCAATACCGGCTGAATGTGGGCACCATCGTCGAGATGCCGGAACTCAATGTCCGCTATGTCCGCCAGGGCAGGGGAATGGCCGGGCGCGGCGGTCCGGTTCTGGGCAAGGTAGAAGAGTATTTCGCCGAGACGCTGCGGCCGGGCGACAATTTCCTTTTCGCCGGCAAGGTGCTGCGCTTCGAAGGCATCCGCGAGAACGAATGCATCGTCTCCAATGGCGGCGCCGGCGCGCAGATCATCGTGCCGAGCTATGCTGGCGGCAAGTTCCCGCTTTCGACCTATCTCGCCGATCAGGTGCGCGGCATGTTGGCCGACCCGGCCCGCTGGAGCGTGCTTCCGGACCAGGTGTCCGATTGGCTGCGCCTGCAGAAAGAAAAATCAGTGCTGCCGAAGCGCGGCGACCTGCTGGTCGAAACCTTCCCGCGCGGCAACCGCCATTACATGGTGTGCTACCCGTTCGAAGGCCGGCTGGCGCACCAGACACTGGGCATGCTCCTGACACGGCGGCTGGAGCGCGCCAACGCCCGCCCGCTCGGTTTCGTCGCCACCGACTATGCGCTGGCCGTCTGGGGACTTGACGACATGGGAGCGATCTTCAAGTCCGGAAGGCCGTCGCTCGCACAGTTGTTCGACGAGGATATGCTCGGCGACGATCTCGACGCCTGGTTGAACGATTCCTGGATGTTGAAGCGGATGTTCCGCAATTGCGCCGTCATTTCCGGGCTGATCGAGAAACGCTTTCCGGGACAGGAAAAGAGCGGCCGGCAGGTCACGGTCTCGGCGGACCTCATCTACGATGTGCTGCGCAGCCACGAGGCGGACCATATCCTGCTGCAGGCCACGCGGGCGGACGCGGCGGCGGGCCTGCTCGATGTCAGCAGACTTGCCGAGATGCTCTCGCGCATCCGTGGTCGAATCATGCATAAGGAACTGGAGCAGATTTCGCCGCTGGCCGTGCCGATCATGCTCGAAATCGGCAAGGAATCGGTCAATGGCGACGCCAATGAATCGCTGCTGACGGAAGCTGCGGATTTGGTGCAGGAAGCGATGGGCCAAGCGGCGCCGGAAGGGCCGGCCCGCAACGGCCCCAAGGTCACCATCCGTGGAACGGCGCCGAAACCGATCCGAGAGCGGCAGGGCGTCGGGACCGCCGAATATGGCCGGCGGACCATCCAGGAAAAGGACACGAAACGGAAATGACCGCCGCCGCGCTGGCAAAATCGATAGCTGATTCCGGATTGGTCGGGATAGCCGGCGAATGCGCGGTCTGCGATCCGCGCGGCGTTCTCTATTTTCCCGACCTGCAACTGCTGGCCGTTTCCGACCTGCACCTGGAGAAGGGGTCGTCCTTCGCACGGCGTGGCGCGCTGCTGCCCCCTTACGATACCGGCGCGACTCTGCTCCGGCTGCAGGCAGCGATCGCCGACTACAAGCCCGCCATCGTCATCAGCCTTGGCGATTCCTTCCATGACGGGCAGGGTGCCGAACGCCTTCACCCGAGCTTCCGCGAACGGCTGCAAGGACTGATCGCCGGACGCGACTGGTTCTGGGTCACCGGAAATCATGATCCGGATGCGCCGGCGGATCTGCCCGGCGACACTGTTCGCGAACTGGCGGTCGCCTCGCTTCTGTTTCGCCATGAGCCGTCCCGTGCCGCCGTCGAGGGCGAGATCGCCGGGCATCTGCATCCTTGCGCCCGCATCGTCCAGCGCGGCCGGTCGGTCAGGCGTCGCTGTTTCGTCGGCGACGGCGGGCGCATGATCATGCCTGCCTTCGGCGCTTATACCGGTTCACTGAACGTGCTGGACCGCGCCTATCAGGGGCTTTTCAAACCGGAGACGCTGATGGCCTACATGCTGGGGGCCGAGCGCATCTTCGCGTTGCCGGGTTCGATGCTGCGGCCGGGCTGATCTTGCCGTATCCTCAATCCCGCTTGAAGACGAGCCGTCCGAGCCAGCCGGTCAGCATGGCGAGGCAGACAGCCAGGAAGCCGTAGCTCGGGCCATGGTTGTGGGCGAAGCGATAGATGGTCTGCTCGAAGCCGGATTTACGGATTTCGAGCTGCGCCGAGGTTTCCTTGACGAAGGTGCCATTCTTGAACAGGAAGGCGCGCGCCTTGTGGGTGCCGACCGGGACGTTGGGCGCGAGCCGCACCGTGGCGCGGAACAGGCTCTGCGATAGGAACTGCACGCCGCCGACATTTTCGCTGTAGAGGCCGTTGGCCACCTTGCGCTGCCGCAACGCCGCGGTGAATTCCTGGATCGTCGCCGGGGCTTCCGTGGTGTCCGCCGGCTGCATGTAGATGTTGTTGGCGCCCAGCGCGAGGCGCCTGTAGCTGTTGGGATCGGTGATATCTTGGGTGGCGCGGGTGGTGGCGACGGAATAGGAGACCGGCACGTTGTTGAAAGTCTCGGATTCGAGGTTCATCCAGATGCCGAGGACGCGTTCCTTGCGTCGGACCATCACCGCGCGGCCTGGGCCTTCGAGCACCACAATCACATCGTAACGGCCCTGCCGCGCAAACAGCGGATCGGCATCCTCGAGCGAGCCGAAGATGGTCAGGTCCGCGCCGGAAAAGCCGGCCGTGATCGAGATATGGTCGGTGGAAAGCCCGATTTGGATATTCTCCACATGCGGCGATTGGGCACTGGCCGGCTGGGCTGCAAGCAGCGCCGCGGCAATCAGCAGGCCGAATGCGCGAAGCCGCCGCATCAGCCGACATCCGGTATGGAGAGGGAATAGAGGTTGGGCGGCGTGACGAACAGGTCGATCGCCAGGCGGATTGCGACCGCCAGAACCAATAACGCCAGCAGCGCCCGCAATTGTTCGCCGCGCAGCTTCTGCCCGGCCTTCGCGCCATATTGTGCACCGGCCACGCCGCCCACCATCAGCAGGAAGGCCAGCATGACATCGACCGTATAGTTGGTGCTGGCATGGACGAGCGTCGTGTAGGCGGATGTGAAAATGATCTGGAACAGCGATGTGCCGATAACGACGTTGGTCGGAACGCGCAGCAGATAGATCAACGCCGGCACCATGATGAAGCCGCCGCCCACGCCCATGATCGATGACAGGAAACCGATGGCCGCGCCGATGCCGACGACTGGAATGACGCTGACGAACAGCTTCGAGGCCCTGAAGCGCATCTTCAGCGGCAGCTTGTGTATCCAGTTGTGCTGGCCGGATTTCTTCAGCGTCGGCGCGGCGCCGCTGCGCGATGCCCGCAGCGCGTTGACGCTCTCGAAAAGCATCAGCCCGCCAACGGTTCCGAGCAAGGCGACATAGAGCAGCGAGATGAACAGGTCGAGCTGGCCTATGCTGCGCAGCAGCGCAAAGACATAGATGCCGAAGGTCGATCCGACCACGCCTCCCGCCAGCAGCACGCCCCCGAGCTTGAAGTCGAGCGTTCCGCGCTTCATGTGCGACAGCGCGCCGGAGAATGATGAGGCGATGACCTGGTTGGCGCCGGTGGCGACCGCGATCGCGGGCGGGATGTTGTAGAAGATCAGCAGCGGGGTGATGAGAAAGCCGCCGCCGACGCCGAACATGCCCGAGAGGAAGCCCACCGCCGCGCCCATCGCCAGCAGCACGAAGATGTTGACCGAAATTTCCGCGATCGGAAGATAGATGCCCACCCGTCTGTCTCGATCAGTTCCGCGCTCCGAGGCGAAAATTCCGCGGCGAAGCGTTCAAAAGCTCGTTCGTTCTTGCGCCGCCGGGACAACGAAGTCAAACCGCGCTGCGCCGCCGAAACAAAAAACATCTCAATCGGTTAACAGGCGAAAGTATGGCGCGCCGTCGAGGAAACGACACCACCGTCATTATTTGCGTGCGATCAGCGCCTTCACCAGCTTTTCGTCGACCTTTCCGGTGGGCGGCAGATCGTTGTCGCCCTGGAAGGCGATGATTGCGTTCTTGGTCTTCTGGCCCATGATGCCATCGGCTCCTCCAGCGTCGTAGCCGTTCTTGTTGAGGATGCGCTGGATGTTCTGCACTGCCTTCTTCATGTCGACGCTGGCGGTTGTCGTTGGCGCGTCCTGCCACGCATCGGGAATGTCGATGCTGTTGGCGGTTTCTTTGAGCGGCCGGGCCTTCCACAATTCGGTCGCGGCGCGGGCCCGTTCGAGTTGTTCGGGCCGCAGCGCGTTGGCGATCTCGTCGCGCTTGGATGCCGCATCCTTATCGCCTGTCTTGGCGACCAGCGCGAACCACTTGTAGGATTCCTCAAGGTTCTGGGCCATGCCGACGCCCTTGGCTGCGAGAATGCCAAGATTGAACTGGCTGTCCTTGACGCCAAGATCTGCCGCTTCATGAAACCAGCGCGCCGCCGCTTCATTGTCGGCGGTGCCGTCCGCTCCCATGGCGAACAACACAGCAAGGTTATGCATGGCGCTGGCGTTGCCCTGCTCGGCGGCCTTCCGGTACCAGGCCTTCGACTTCTGGATGTCGCGCGCGACGCCGATGCCCTTTTCATAGAAATTGCCGATACGGTATTCGGCCGGCGCAAAGCCGAGATTGGCGGACGCCTCGTACCATTTTGCGGCGGACGCCATGTCTTCCTTGACCCCGCGTGCCTCGGCGTAGCGTGAGCCGATCTCGAACAGCGCCTTGGCATCGCCCGCCTCCGCCGATTCGCGTAGCGCCGGCGAACCGATCTCGGAAGGAACTTCGAACTTGGCGGCGGCGCCAGCCTGGTCCTGCACCGGCGGTACGGCGCCGGTCGTTTCCGCCGGAGCGCTTGCGACCGCTGGCTCGTCATTTGCAGCCATGCCTTCGCTGGCCTGCATCTCGCCGCTCTGCATCACGGGTGCGACTGGTGCTGCCACCATGCTCGCCATATCGGCGTCGTCCTTGGCCTTGCCTGCGGGCATGCCGTCCACGGCCGCACCGTTGGTGGGTTCGTCCTGACCGACGATACGCACCGTTTCAGGCGCCAGCGCATCTTTTTCGGTTACAGCCGCCGGCGCATTCGAGGCGTCGGCCGTCATGGTAACGGCAGTCGGCTCGCTGGTGGGCGTCGGGACGTCGATCGACGCGACCTGGGGATCGGAAAGGAATGCCTTGCCGAGTTGCAGGCCGGCCAGCGCGAGCATGATCGCTGCCGCGGCCATCAGCACCGGCTTGCGCCGCGCCTTCAGGAGATCGCCGAGACGCAGCGCCTTGACTGGTCCACCGAGGCTCGACTGCTTCTTCAGAACTTCCGCTTCCGCAGCGGCGGCCTGAGCGGCGCGGCGGGCTGCGGCGATGAAGTCGGATTTGGCCGCGTCGCCTTCGGCCTGCCTTGTCGGCTGGCCGCGCTCGTCGCGGACCCGCTTCATGATGGCGCTGAGATCGGGCGCACCCGAACCCGGCTCCAGCGGGCGATTGACCAGCGTCGGTTCTAATGGCTCGTCCAAGCTGACCGCTGGCGCTTCCGATATCACCGATGCCGAAGGTGCCGGTGTAGCGCTGGCTTCCTTGCGTCCGCTGAAGGCTTTGGCGAGGCCGCCAAGCATGGATTTCCGGCGACCTTCCGGCTGGTCCTTGGCTTCGACGGTGTCGACGTCGACCGCAGCCCTTGCCGCTTCCGCCGCGGCTTCCGCCGGCGTGCGGGTAAAGACGGCGCGCGAGGTGGCGGCCATGCGGTCTTCTTCCCCGACCTCCGCCGGGAATGGCATCGGTTCGTCCATCGCCAGCGTCGGTGCGTCGCGGACGGCCAGCTTCGCCGTTGGCAGTTCGTCATCGACGGCTTCGCCGCCGTTCTCGAGCGATCCGAGCCTGTCGACGATTTTCAACAGCGTGTCGTGGATGGCTTCGAAGGTCTTGGTATTGCGCTCATCGGAGCGACGGGTCAGCGTTTCCAGTTCCTTCAGATCGTGGGCAAGGCCAGAAACGGCGGCGCCTTCGGTGCTGCCGGCGCCCATGGCGCGAACGGCATTTTCCGCCGCCTGCCGGGCAGCCTCGAGGATGCTGTCGCGATTTCCGGCGATGGACTGTTCGATCTTCTCGATCCTGGGAGAGATATCCTCGAATTCCGGCAACGGCGTTCCGGGTTTGGAGAGATGCGCCGACAGTCCCGAGACCTGCTGTTCCAGGCTGCGGATCAGGTCTGGATCGATACCGGCGACCTGTGCCGCCGAGGAATCCAGACGGTTCGAAATGTCGGCCAGGCGGCTTTCAAGCCCCCGGATAGCCGCTTCGCTGGCGCTGTCCACGGGACGCGTCTCCAGCCGCTTGGCCAGTGCCGTGAAACGAGCATCGATCGCCTCCATGATGCCGGCGGTGTCGAACGAGGCTTCCGGCGCACGACGGTCGAGCCTGTCGGCAACTTCGTCCAGCCGGCGTTCCAGATCGCGGAAAAGCATGTTTCCGTGTTCGAGGGCGTCGCTTTGACGCCGCTCGAACATTGTCGACAGCATGTCGAAGCGCTGCTCCAGACCCTGCAGAAGCTGGTCGGCTTCCGGCAATGCTGTGCCGCGGTCGACCTTTTCCGCAATCGAGGCGATCTGCCGGCCCAGCCGGTCAATCGCCTGCTCGGGCAATTGCGCGCGCGTCGCCAGATCGTCGACGCGGCTCGAAAGCATCTCGACCTGATCGATGACGGCATTGGCAGGACGGCTCTCGGCCACTTCCTCGATCTGCCGGGCCAACGCCTCGATACGCTGTTCGATGCGCTCGAACGGTGCGGGATCGAACGTGTTGGATTTGGAGGCGACCGTCGAAGCCACGATGGCGCGTGAAATCTCGTCGAGCCGCTCGTCGATCAGGCCAAAAGTCTGGCTGCCGCCTGCATTCTGCTGGCTGGCGAATTGATTGACAGTGCCTGCAAGCACGCGGATTTTTTCTTCCAGCGAGCGCAGCGGCAACGAGTCAGGCAGGCTGTTGACGGCACGGCCGATTTGTTCGAGGCGGTCGTTCAATGCCTCGATGCCCGCACCTCGGACGTCTTGGGAAAAACGATCTTCGAAGGCGTTCCAGCGGCGGTCGAAATCGTCCCAGCGACGGTCGACTGCTTGCACGCTTTCCTCGCGCGCCAGCGTGTCCAGCGCCGCCTTCATCTGTTCGAGTTCCAGCCGAAGCAGGCTGACATTGCGGTCTTCGCCCTTTTCGGAGAGTGCGCGGATCGCACCGGAAAGACGGTCGAATTCGAGATTGAGTTCGGCCGCGTGTTTGGCGGCGGGGTTGGACCGCAGGGAGCGGTCGATATCCTTGCGCAGCGCTTCAAATTCGCGGTGCAGGCCGGCCGTCATCTGATGTCGTAATTCCTCGCGTAGGCCACGCAGTTCGCCTGCGATCCTGCCGACCATGGCGAGGCCGTCTTCCTGGCCGCGCACACGGTCGATCTCGCGCGCCAGCGACTGATAATTCTGTTCCTGGCGTCGGCCGGCAGGCCGCTGCTGGTAGCGCGGCTCGTCATAGCTGCGCTGCGAACGTGGCATTCCGGGCGGCGGTTGCCCATAAGGGTCGGCGCGTGCATAGCGCGGTTCGTTCTGGAAACCGTCCTGGCGGCCATAGTCCGAGGCGCCCTCGCGCGAGCGGCCAAGCCGCTGCTCCAGCGTCTCCAGCGAGCGGTTGAGCTGTTCCAGCGTCGTATGCGGCCTGCGCTGCCTGCCGGCATTGAGTGAATCGAGATAGGACCGCTTGCTGTTCATCGAACCGCCTGTTTCGAAATGCCGGCCGGAACCGGTTTCCTTTCAAATCCCGTCGGGACGAAGGCGGCCGCTTGGTCCTGCGGCGGAAGATGGACTTTCCCGGGTTCTACCCGCGCTCCGAGAAACCGTGAAAAATTCGATACAAGATAAACACGGGTGACCGACATGCGCACAATTCTCCCATCGTGGTAAACAAGGCGTTAACCAAGCTTAAGAAGCTGCAAGATTTATGGAGTCGGGCTGTCTCGGGACGGTGCGGCAACATTGCACTTGCGCGGCAAATACATAAAAGATATACGTTTACGTAAAGGTAAGCGGTGCCGGATGGCCCGCCCGCAATCGTTCCAACAGATTGGAAGCCTGCCCCAGCTTCCAAATGGCGACGCCGGCATCTGCCGCGATGCCGCCTCGGGGAAAGCAAAATGACCATGACTGTAACCAAGGCCGGGAAATCCGCGGCCAATATGAATACCCTTCCGGATGCCGATGCCGAGGAATTCGTGCGGATTGGCGAGATGGCCAAGAAATATGGCGTCACGCTGCGCACCCTGCGCTTTTATGAAGACAAGGGGCTGCTCAACCCGAAGCGGGAAGGCTCGACGCGGCTTTACACGCGCCGCGACAATGTCAGGCTGAAGCTCATCCTGCTTGGCCGCAAGGTCGGATTCTCGCTGCGCGACGTCAAGCAGATGATCGACCTCTACGATCCGACCGGCTCCAACACCAAGCAACTGCGCCTTGCGCTGGACAAATCGGAAAAGCAACTTGCCCGCCTCAACAAGCAGAGAGCGCTCATCGACGAGGCAATCGGCGACCTGACCTCTGCCATGGCCGTCGTACGCCAGATGCTGGCCGAACGCTCGACGCAGTCAAGCGCCGCGAACTGACGGAAGAATCTTCCGGGAGCCGACAATCTCGGGAGATTTGGACGCTGGGACAGACAGCCGGACTGTAAGCCTGGCCGCAAGACGGGTCTTTTTCGGCGATCCGCCCAGGCAGCGTCTATGGTCGTTCCGGTAAGGCAGAGGCGATGCAGCTCTGCTGGAATCGCCGGAAATCCGGGCCGTGTCATAAGTCGGCAGCGCCGCCGTTATATGCAAATTTGCGTCCGATGACATATTGACGTTTACGCAAACGTCAATATTTTAGCGGCATCGGAATCCGGCTTCGCGTCCTTGGCAGTTGGCGCGGAACCGGGAATGTCTTGGGTGGAGGGAATAAGCCATGCCGATCTATCAAGCGCCCGTTAGGGACACGCTGTTCGTGCTCAATGAGGTGCTGGGCTTCGAGCGTTATTCCAATCTGCCGGGCTTTGCCGATGCCACCCCGGATATGATCGAGGCGATTCTTGGCGAAGGTGCGAAGCTGGCCGAGAACGTCATCCTTCCCACCAACCGCACTGGCGACATGGAGGGCTGCACCCGCGGCGAGGATGGTTCGGTCAAGACGCCCTCCGGGTTCAAGGACGCCTACCGTCAGTATTGCGAGGGCGGCTGGATGGGCCTTGCCGTTCCCGCGGAGTATGGCGGTCAGGGCTTGCCCTACGCGCTGCACAATGCGGTCGGCGAATATATGGCGGCGGCGAACATGGCGCTGCTGATGTACCCGGGCCTGACCCAAGGGGCGATTGCCGCCATCCACGAGCATGGCAGCGACGAGCAGAAGCAGACCTGGCTGCCGAAGATGGTCGAGGGCGCCTGGACCGGCACCATGAACCTGACCGAGCCGCATTGCGGCACCGATCTCGGTCTGCTGCGCACCAAGGCGGTGCCGGCGGGCGACGGCAGCTACAGGATTTCCGGGCAGAAAATCTTCATCTCGGCCGGCGAACACGACATGGCCGACAACATCGTGCATTTGGTGTTGGCCCGTATCGAGGGTGCGCCGGAAGGCGTCAAGGGCATCTCTCTCTTCGTCGTGCCGAAGTTCCTGCTCGACGATGCCGGAAATCCCGGCGAGCGTAACAAGGTGTCCTGCGGCTCCATCGAAGAGAAGATGGGCATCCACGGCAATGCCACCTGCGTCATGAACTACGACGAGGCCACGGGCTACCTGCTCGGTCAGGAGAATGGCGGCCTCAAGGCGATGTTCGTCATGATGAACGAGGCGCGCCTCGGCGTCGGCCTGCAAGGTCTTTCGCAATCTGAGGCGGCCTACCAGAACGCGGTCGCCTATGCGAAGGAGCGTCTTCAGGGCCGTTCGCTGACTGGCCCGAAGGCGCCGGACAAGAAGGCCGACCCGATCATCGTGCACCCCGACGTGCGCCGTAACCTGATGACGATCAAGGCCTGGAACGAAGCCGGTCGCGCCTTCATGCTGTGGACGGCGCTGAAGTCGGACATCGCCCATCGTTCGCCCGACGAGAAGGACCGCCAGACCGCCGACGACCTGCTCGGCCTGATGACGCCGGTGCTGAAGGGCGTGCTCACCGACAAGGGCTTCGAACATGCCGCCATGGCGCAGCAATTGTTCGGCGGTCACGGCTATATCGAAGAGCACGGCATGAGCCAGTTCGTGCGCGATGCCCGCATCGCCATGATCTACGAAGGCGCCAACGGCATCCAGGCGCTGGATCTGGTCGGCCGCAAGCTGGCGCTGAACGGCGGCCGCGCCGTGCAGACCTTTTTCAAGGAGGTTGGCGACTTCTGTGAGGAAAACCGCTCCGACGAGAAGATGACGCCGTTCACCAAGGCGCTCAAGAAAGGCCTCAACGATTTGCAGGCTGCGACCATGTGGCTGATGCAGAACGGCATGAAGAACCCGGATAATGCCGGCGCCGCCTCGACCGACTACATGCACCTCTTCGGCCTGGTCGCGCTGGGCTATATGTGGGCGCAGATGGTCAAGGCCGCGCAGGCGAAGCTCGCCGACGGCGCCAACGGCTCCGGTGTGTTCTACGAAAATAAGTTGGTGACGGCCCGCTATTTCATGGAGCGCGTCATGCCGGAGACGGCGACGCATCTCGCCCGCCTTTCCACTGGCGCCGAGACGATGATGGCGCTGCCGGCCGAGGCGTTCTGATAAGGAAACTGAAGTTCCGTTCATTCTTGAACGGAATCCTGTATAGTTGTGCGAGCGCGGTAACAGGGAGAAGACCGTGGCAACCAACCCCGCCGAAGTGCTGTCGTTGCCAGCCCCAGCCTGGGCCGGCGAAGATGTCGTCATGCTCTACGACATGGCCCGGCGCTTCATGGCCGATGAGATTGCCCCGCACTACGACGAGTACGAGAAGAACGAGATCGTCGACCGCTCGGCTTGGGAGAAGGCCGGCGCGGCAGGGCTGCTCTGCGCCTCAATGCCGGAGGAATTCGGCGGCGCTGGTGGCACCTATGCGCATGAGAGCGCCATCATCGACGCGGTTAGCCATGCCGGCGTCGACGGCTTCGGCATCGTGCTGCACAACGCCATCGTCGCGCCATACATCCTCCACTACGGATCCGAGGAGCAGAAGCGGAAGTGGCTGCCGAGGCTGGCGACCGGAGAACTGATCGGCGCCATCGCCATGACCGAGCCGGGCGCCGGCTCCGATCTGCAGGGCATCAAGACGCGGGCCGAGAAGGACGGCAACCGGTATCGCATCAACGGTTCCAAGACCTTCATCACCAATGGTCAGAACGCCAATCTGGTCATCGTCGTCACCAAGACCGATCCGTCGAAGGGCGCCAAGGGCACATCGCTGATCGTGGTCGAGACCGACGAGGTCGAGGGCTTCGAGCGTGGCCGCAACCTCGACAAGATCGGTCTCAAGGCCAACGACACGTCGGAGCTTTTCTTCAACGACGTCCGCGTTCCGACGGCCAACCTGCTGGGTGCGGAAGAAGGACAGGGCTTCGTCCATCTCATGCAGCAATTGCCGCAGGAGCGTCTGCTGATCGGCGGGCAGGCGGTGGCGATGGCGGAACGCGCACTCGCCGTCACCATCGAGTATGTCAAGGAACGCCAGGCATTCGGCCAGCCGGTTATCAATTTCCAGAACACGCAGTTCAAGCTGGCCGAACTCAAGACCGAAACCACCATCGGCCGTGTCTTCTACAGTGACTGCGTGGCCCGTCATCTGAATGGCGGCCTCGATCCCGTCACCGCGTCCATGGCCAAATACTGGCTCTCCGACCTTCAAGGAAAAGTGGTCGACGAATGCCTGCAATTGTTCGGCGGCTATGGCTACATGAATGAATACCCGATCGCCCGCATGTATCGCGATGCACGCGTGCAGCGCATTTACGGCGGCACCAACGAGATCATGAAATTGCTGATCGGCCGCTCGCTCTGACCGGCAGCCGGGCACGCACAAGGAGAACGAACATGGCAGAAGCTTACGTCTATGACGTCGTCCGTACCCCGCGCGGCCGGGGCAAGAAGGACGGTTCGCTGCACGAGGTGCCGGCTGTCCGCCTCGCCGCCAGGACGTTGGAGGCCGTGCGCGACCGCAACGGGCTCGATACCTCTACCGTCGACGACATCATCTTCGGCTGCGTCGATCCGGTCGGCGAGGCCGGCGCGGTGATCCCGCGCGCCGCCGCCTTCGAGGCCGGCTATCACGACAAGGCACCGGGCATGCAGATTTCGCGGTTCTGCGCCTCGGGCCTCGACGCCATCAATCTCGGCGCCGCCAAGATCGTGCAGGGTTCGGACGAAATCGTCATCGCCGGCGGTGTGGAATCGATGAGCCGTGTCGGCATGGGCGCCGCCGGCGGCGCATGGTTCATGGACCCGTCGGTCGGCCTCCCGGGCTGGTTCGTGCCGCAGGGCATCTCGGCTGACTTGATTGCGACCAAATATGGCTTTTCGCGCGACGATGTCGACGCCTATGCCGTCGAAAGCCAGAAACGCGCCGGCAAGGCGTGGGAAAAAGGCTATTTCAAGAATTCCGTAATACCGGTCAAGGACCAGAACGGCCTGACCATTCTCGACCATGACGAGCACATGCGCCCGACGACCGACATGCAGTCGCTCGCATCGCTCAACCCGTCCTTCGTCATGCCTGGCGAAATGGGCGGCTTCGACGCCGTGGCGGTGCAGAAGCACCCGGAGATCGAAGAGGTCAACCACGTTCACCACGCCGGCAATTCCTCCGGTATCGTCGATGGCGCTGCCGCCGTTCTGCTCGGCTCGAAGAAGGCCGGCAAGTCGCTCGGCATGAAGCCGCGCGCCCGCATCCGCGCCTTCGCCAATATCGGCTCGGAGCCGGTGCTGATGCTGACCGGCCCGGTCGACGTGACGGAGAAGCTTCTGAAGCGCGCCAAGATGAAGAAGTCCGACATCGACCTCTTCGAACTGAACGAGGCCTTCGCCTCGGTCGTGCTGCGCTACATGCAGGCCTTCGACATTCCGCACGACCAGATCAACGTCAATGGCGGCGCCATAGCGATGGGGCATCCTCTGGGGGCTACCGGCGCGATGATCCTCGGCACGGTGCTGGACGAGCTTGAGCGGCGCGACCTCAACACCGCGTTGGTGACGCTCTGCATCGGCGCCGGCATGGGCACCGCCACCATTATCGAACGCGTCTGAATTCGGCCGAAGGGAGACAGAAATGACTTACAAGAATTTCACGGTCGAAATCGACGCCGACGGCATCGCCCTTGTCACCTGGGATATGCCGGACAAGTCGATGAACGTCTTCACCGAAGAGGTGATGCAGGAACTGAACGCCATCGTCGACCGGATTGTCGCCGACGCCGCGGTCAAGGGCGTGGTGATCACCTCCGGCAAGGACACGTTCTCCGGCGGCGCCGACATCACCATGCTGCAGAAGATGCTCACCATCTTCGCCAGCGAAAAGGCAAAGGACGAGCAGAAGGCGGCCCAGAGATTGTTCGAGGCAGCCGGCTATATGAGTGGCCTGTTTCGCAAGATCGAGACCTGCGGCAAGCCGTGGGTCTCGGCCATCAACGGCACCTGCATGGGCGGCGCATTCGAAATGTCGCTCGCCTGTCATGGCCGTGTGGCCGCCGACAGCGACAAGGTGAAGATGGCGCTGCCCGAAGTGAAGATCGGCATCTTTCCGGGCGCCGGCGGCACCCAGCGCGTGCCGAGGCTGACCGACCAGCAGCAGGCGCTGCAGATGATGACGACCGGCCAGACGCTGACGCCGCAGAAGGCGAAAGCCATGGGCCTGATCACAGAGATCGCCGAGCCGAAGAAGCTCATCGAGACCGCAAAGTCGATGATCAGGAACGGTCTCAGCCCGGTTGTGCCATGGGACCAGAAGGGCTTCAAGCTGCCGGGCGGGCCGATCTATTCCGCCGCCGGCGCCAATTTGTGGCCGCCGGCCATCGCCATCCTACGCCGTGAGACCTACGGCAACTATCCGGCGGCGGCGGCGATCCTGAAATGCGTCTATGAGGGCCTGCTGGTGCCGTTCGATACGGCTCTGAAGATCGAGACGCGCTACTTCACCGAGATCATGCAGTCCAAGGAAGCGGCGGCGATGATCCGCTCGCTGTTCATCTCGCTGCAGGAACTGAACAAGGGCGCGCGCCGCCCCGAGGGCGTCCCGGCGACGAAATTCAAGAAGATCGGCGTTCTGGGGGCGGGCTTCATGGGCGCGGGCATCGCCTATGTGACCGCCAAGGCCGGCATTCCGGTGGTGCTGCTCGACCGCGACATGGCGTCGGCCGAAAAGGGTAAGGCGCATTCCGAAAGCCTGATTTCAGATCAGGTCAAGAAAGGCCGTGCCAAGCCGGAGGACAAGGACAAGCTCCTGTCGCTCATCACGCCGACCGCTGACTATGCCGACATCACCGGCTGCGATCTGGTCATCGAGGCTGTGTTCGAGGATTCCGAGGTCAAGAAGAAAGCGACCGAGCAGGCTGAAGCCGTGCTGAAATCCTCCGCCGTGTTTGCCTCCAACACCTCGACCATTCCGATCACCGGCCTGGCGAAGAATTCGGTACGGCCGAAGAACTTCGTCGGCATCCACTTCTTCTCGCCGGTCGACAAGATGATGCTGGTAGAGATCATTCTCGGCAAGAAGACCGGCGACAAGGCGCTCGCTGTCGCCATCGACTATGTGCGCGCCATCAAGAAGACGCCGATCGTCGTCAACGACACGCGCGGCTTCTACGTCAACCGCTGCGTGCTGCGCTATATGTCGGAATCCTACAAGATGTTGATCGAAGGCGTGCCGGCGGTGATGATCGAGAACGCCGCCAAGGCAGCGGGAATGCCGGTCGGGCCGCTGGCGCTGACCGACGAAACCGCCATCGACCTCGCCCAGAAGATCATGAAGCAGACCATCCGCGATCTTGGCGAGAAGGCCGTCGATCCAAAGCAGATGGCGCTGATCAACACGCTGGTGGACACGCACGGTCGCCACGGCCGCAAGAATGCCAAGGGCTTCTACGACTACCCGCCGAAGCCGGCGAAGAAGAAGCTCTGGCCGGGCCTGAAAGACCTCTATCCGCAGAAGAAGGCGGAGGATGTCGACTATGAGGAGTTGCAGCAGCGCCTGCTCGTGGTCATCGCGCTGGAAGCGGCGCGGGTGATGGAGGAAGGCATCGTCACCGACCCGCGCGAGGCGGATGTCGGCTCGATCCTCGCCTTCGGCTTCGCTCCCTACACCGGCGGCGCGCTGTCTTACATCGACGGCATCGGCGCGAAGGAATTCGTCCAGATCGCTAAGCGTCTGCAGAAGAAATACGGCGCCGAATTCAAGGCGCCGAAGCTGCTTATCGACATGGCGGAGAAGGGCGAAACCTTCTACGAACGCTTCAACCCGTATGCCAAGGCAGACGTGAGGAAGGCGGCGTAAGCGAATAGCTTTCCTCTCCCCGTTCACGGGGAGAGGATGCCGGCAGGCAGGTGAGGGGCGGCACGAGAACCTGTCTACGTTGGCTCTGCCCCTCATCCGGTCCTTCGGACCACCTTCTCCCCGTGAACGGGGAGAAGGGAACAGGAGCAAATCTCATGTACGTTTGGGCGCGTCTTGCCCGTGTGGCGGCGACGTCGAAAGGGCGCGGCGAATACCGGTTCGGCGACGAGAGCCGTCTCTCGTTTCGCTGCCTGCCGACCGACATCGACTTCAACATGCATCTCAACAATGCCCGCTACATGATGCTGGCGGACCTCGGCCGCATGGATATCTTCTTCCGCGCGGGCGTCGTGCGCGCGGCGCGCGAACTCGGCTGGGCGCCCATGCTGGGCGGCGTCCAGGCCACCTTCGTGCGCGAGATCAGGCTGTGGCGGCGCTTCGACATCGTCTCTTCCCTGGAAACGTGGGAGGGCACGCAGATCGTCGGCAGGCATCGTTTTGTGCTCGAAGGCGGCGAGACCGCGGCCGTGATCATGACGACAGCCGGCGTCTACAAGCGCGGCGAACGGCGGTTTCTCGAAATCGACGAGGTGGTGGCCACACTTGGGCAGCACGTCACGCCGCGTGCCCCCACCGAGGCGGAGCGCATTTTCATGGCGTCTCACAATGGCCTGAGAGCATTGGCAAAAACCGCTGGGGCAAGGTCTCATGGCGTCAATGCGGCAGTGGACAAGCCGGATCAGGCACGCTAGAAACGACAGGTATTTTTTCCTGTTTCTGGGGAAAGCGCCATGCTCTCGCATGATCGCGTGTGGGCCGCCATCGACGCCCTGGCCGAGCGCTATTCGCTCTCGGCCTCGGGGCTTGCCAAGCGCGCCGGTCTCGATTCGACCGCTTTCAACAAATCGAAGCGCCTTTCTTCCGACGGTCGTCCCCGCTGGCCGTCCACCGAGTCGCTGGCCAAGATCATGGAAGCGACGGGTGCATCGCTGGAGGAGTTCCTGGCGCTGGTGGAAGACCGCGTGCAGGCCGGCATTGCGCCCCGGCAGGCCGCCCGAAAATCCGCGGTGCCGCTGGTCGGCTTCGCCCAGGCCGGCGCGGGCGGCTTTTTCGACGACGCCGGTTTCCCGGTGGGACAGGGCTGGGATCTGATCGAACTGCCGGCGCAGTCGACGGAGACGTCCTATGCGCTGGAGGTGCAGGGAGACTCTATGCTTCCTCTCTACCGCCATGGCGACGTGCTGATCGTCGAGCCCGGCGCGGCGGTGCGGAAGGGCGACCGCGTCGTGGTCAAGACCGGCGGCGGCGAGGTGATGGCCAAGGTGCTGGAACGGCAGACGGCGCGGTCGATTTCTCTCCTGTCGCTAAATCCCGAGCATCCCAATCGCGATATTCCCATGCGCGATGTCGAATGGGTTGCGCGGATCGTCTGGGCGAGTCAGTAAGGCAGCATGAAAGCAGCGCACGGTGCCGTCGCCGGCCTCATCCTGGTCGGCATGAGCGCAGCCATCCTGGCTGGCAGGCAGGTTATCGCCGCGCAGGAAGTCCCGATCGCGATCGATGCGCTGGAAGATATGCCGGTGGATCTGCCTTTGGATGAGGGAGAAGCCGCAGGCAAGGATGCGACGGCAGCCGTTGTTTCGGAACCCGCCAAGGCTCCAGCCCCTCGCGTTTTCGATCCGGAACTCGCTGGCTCGAAAGATAACCGGGGCGGCGAATTCGAGCGGATTGCACCGCGTGCGCCGCTCAGCAATCTGGCTCTGGCCTCGCCACCCAAGCCTCCCAAGCAGACGATGCCGGAAGACTGGAAAGGCACGCCGCTGTTCCAGCCGGTGGCCAAGGCCGCAGGTCTGATCGAAGCGAAGGGTTATTCGATCGCCGTGTCGGGCATCGACATGGTCGGCCTTGACGATACCTGCACCGACGCCGGGCAGGAGTGGGCCTGCGGGCAGCGGGCGCGTACGGCGTTTCGCGGCTTCCTGCGCGGCCGCGCCGTCGTCTGCAAGGTGCCGCCGGAGAACGGCCGCGACATCATCGCCGCCGAATGCCGGATTGGCAAGGACGACGTCGGCCAGTGGCTGGTCGAAAACGGCTGGGCGAGAGCGGCTGCCAACGGTCCCTATGCCGAAGCAGGTCGAAAAGCGGAGGCTGACAGGAAGGGCATTTTTGGCCCGCCGCCCGAACGGATCAGGATGATGCTGTCGCCCGGCGCGACCAGCCTGCCGGCGCCGCCGCCGACGTCATTGCAGCCCGCCCTGCCGCCCCAGGCTGCGCCGGCTCCGGCCGACAGCGTCGTGCCGCCCGAGCCTTCAACTACGCCGCAAGTTTTCCCGCCAGCGCCTCGGCGATGAGGGCGCGCGTCTCCTCGATGCCGTAAAGCGCCGCGAAGGAGCCGAAGCGCGGCCCGCGCTCCTGCCCGATCAGCACCTGGTAGATCATCTGGAAGAAGGCCACGGAGACGCCCGGTCCGCCTTCCGGCGCCTGCTTGGAATGGTCCTGATAGCGTTCGATCCTGCGCGCCACGTTGAGGGCGGCATTCTGGATTTCTGCGCCGTCTGCGCCGGCCGGCAGTACGCCCAGCGCATCGGACAGTTTCGCAAGCGCCTCCCGCTCCACCGCGTCGGGCGCGCGAAAAGCCTTGGTCGGCTTCACGAAGTCGTCGAAATAGCGGATGGCGAAGCCGGTCAGCCGGTCGAGTTCGGGATGCGACTTTGGTGTCACTCCGGGGGCGTGGCGCGAAATGAAACCCCACAGCACGTCCTTGTTCTGCGCGTTGGAGGCGCTGACGAGGTTGAGCAGGAGCGCGAACGGCACCGGCAGGTCGATCTCCGGCGGATGGCCGTCATGCATGTGCCAGACGGGATTGCCGAGCCGCTCCTTCCAGTCCTGCCGGGGATAAGCCGACAGGAACGAATAATATTCGTCCACCGCCTTCGGGATGACGTCGAAATAGAGCTTCTTTGCCTGCCGCGGACGCTGGTACATATAAAGGCCGAGACTTTCCGTCGGCGCATAGGCCAGCCACTCGTCGATGGTCAGCCCGTTGCCCTTCGACTTGGAAATCTTCTGGCCGTTTTCATCCAGGAACAGTTCGTAGACGAAATGTTCCGGCGCGCGCCCGCCGAGGATGACGCAGATGCGGTCGTAGATCGCCTGGTTGGTCTGGTGATCCTTGCCGAACATCTCGAAATCGACGCCGAGCGCCGCCCAGCGCATGCCGAAATCCGGCTTCCATTGCAGCTTCACCTTGCCGCCGGTCACGGGCAACGTGGTCTCGGTGCCTTCGTCGTCGAAGGTGACGGTGCCGGCCTTGGCGTCGACATGCTTCATCGGCACGTAGAGCACCCGCCCGCTCTTTGGCGAGATCGGTAGGAACGGGCTGTAGGTCGCCTGGCGCTCCTCGCCCAGCGTCGGCAGCATCACCTTCATGATGTCTTCGTACTTTTCCGCCGCCCGCAGGAGCACCGCGTCGAAGCGGCCCGACTTGTAGTAGTCGGTTGCGCTGGCGAACTCGTAATCGAAGCCGAACGTGTCGAGGAAGCGGCGCAGCATCGCGTTGTTGTGGTGCCCGAAGCTCTCGTAGTTTCCACCGAACGGATTCGGCACGGCCGTCAGCGGCATGTGCAGGTACGGTTCTAGGGCGGCGCGGTCCGGCACGTTGTCCGGGATCTTGCGCATGCCGTCCATGTCGTCGGAGAAGCACAGAAGCTTGGTCTTGACCTTGTCCTGCGTCAGCACGCGGAAGGCGTGGCGCACCATCGTGGTGCGCGCCACCTCGCCAAACGTGCCGATATGCGGCAGGCCAGACGGGCCGTAGCCGGTCTCGAACAGGACGGTTTCCGGGAAGTTCCCGTCCTTGTAGCGGGCGATGATTTTTTTGGCTTCCTCGAACGGCCACGCCTTGCTTTCGGCGGCTGCGGCCAGAAGTTCAGGATTTAGGTCGATGCTGTTTGACCCTGCCATATCGATTGTCCTGTGATTTTTCGCCGTCTCTGCGCGGCTGGGCATGCTCTAAGCAACGGGGCGGAGGGCGTCAACGACGGCGTATATTTTTCCTTGCGGGCCTTGGTCTGCGTTCCTACCTGCGGCATCGACAACAGGAGACCTTCATGCCCTCGCTTTCTCCCCTCGACGCCATGATCCATCTGATGGTTATCGCCTCGGCGTCGGACCGGGATATGTCCGACGTCGAACTGGCCCGTATCGGCCATGTGATCGACACCTGGCCCGTCTTCGAGGATTTCGACCATGACCGGCTGATCGCAGTGGCGCAGAATTGCCAGCGGCTCTTGCATGGCGATGACGGACTGGAAGGCGTCCTGTCCGCCGCCGCCGCGGCTTTGCCGGAGCGGTTGCACGATACTGCCTATGCCGCTGCCTTCGAGGTCGCCGCGGTCGATCTCGAAATGCGGTTGGAAGAGGTGCGGGTGTTGCAGCTCATCCGCCGCGAACTTGATATCGACACGCTGACGGTGGCGGCCATTGCGCGCGGCGCCAAAGCCAGGCTGCGCACGCTGACCTGAGCGCAGAGGACTGCCGGATCAATAAAAGCCGATTGGGAAGTACCGCAGGTAGAGCTCGGCGAACGTGCCTTTCATGGTGAGTTCCTGCAGCGCGTAGTTGAATGCCGCCACCAGCACGTCGTCCTGCTTTCTAGTCGCAATGGCCAGTCCGGTGCCGACATAGTCGGGCGCGAGATAAGGCCCACCGGCGAAACGGCAGCAATCTCCGGCTTCCGGCGACGCCAGCCAGAAGGAAAGACGCAATCCATCGCCGAAGGCGGCATCGATCTCGCCAGCCTTCAGCGTATCGTAGAGCTTTTCCGGCGATGGATAGGCGACGACTTTCACCTTGTCGAAATAGTCACGCAGCATGCGTTCATGCGCCGACCCACCGAGAACGCCGACCCGCTTGTCCGTGAGCTTTTCCCAAAGGGGCTCGGCTGCGGCTGTCGATTTTGGCATGACGAAGCGGGCGGGGAATTGCAGATAGGGGCGGGAAAAAGCGTAGCTCTCGCGTGAATCGGCGGTCACGGCGGTGCCGGCGACGATGGCCTCGCCTTCACCCGCCTGCAGTGCGCCCTCCAATTCGTTCCAGGGCAGCGCCTGAATCTGGCATTTGTCGGCGACTCCAAGTTCGGCGCAGATGGCGCGTGCCAGGTCGATATGAAAACCCGATAGTCGACCCTGGTCGTCAAAGAAGTTGAAGGGGGGGAAATCCGTAGTGGTGAGAAAACGGAGGCGCGGAAGCGCGGAAAGGTCTGGCTTCGGCAACCGTTCCCTGGTGTCCCAGAGCGTGGGGATTTGCGGCCCGGCCGCGAACGCGTGCCCGGAGGGTGAAATCGATGCTGCCAGCACCAAAAAAACAACCGCAATGAGGACCTGACGCAGCAAGATGAACTCCATTGCAAATGCCGTGGTTTTTGTACAAAAATAATACAGGTAAAATTTTAATGAATAGAGATGCCGAGGTCTTCAAAGCATAGATTGTGACCCCTTCCGCGTCGCGGGGCAAGCACGGATGGGGTGTTGGGGGCAGTATGGGGTTGTTCGAGTCGGGCCATCGGACAAGCATGTCGCGCGCGTGGCGGAACGGCAATATTGTCGGTCGCCAGGCTGGCGCCGGACCTGCTTACGGCTTTCACCTGGCCGAGATTTTCTTCCCCGAAATGATCGAATGGCGAGCCATTCTGGATCGTCTTGCGGTGCCCCTGCGCACCAGGGTCGACATAGCAGCACGCGCCCGCAGGGAGGGGGTCGATTTCCAGACCGGGCTGACAGCCTATGGAGTCGTCGAGCCTGCCGAGCTGGTCGAAACCATGGCGGGCGAATTGGGAGTGGGCACCGTAGCCGAGATCGACCCGGCACAGTTGATCGTCAGGGCGAGGGATTGCATGGGGCTCCTGCGCCGTCCGAGCGCCGGCGTTCCGGTCAGGCTCATCGAGGAGCGGCAGGGGAAAGTGGACTTCCTCGTGCCGGCCCAGACGGTCAGTCCAGGATCGCTGCGCGAGCACATCCGTCGCTTGCCTGGCTTGGCGGCCAGACTGAAACTTGCGGATGCCGGCATGCTTCGCAATGCCTTGCTGAAACGGGCGCGGCCGGCATTGATCAAGATGGCGATTTCGGGTCTCTTCGACCGGTCTCCCCATATGTCGGCGCGCATCGTCGCGAATGCCTGGCAAGGATCGATGATCGGCATGCTGCTGACAGTTCTGCCGGTCGGATTTCTTCTCGCCTTCGGCCCGACCATCACTTTTCTGCACGGTCTGGCGACCTTTTTCTTCCTTGCCTGCGTCATTCTCCGGCTTGCGGTGGTGTTGTCGCCTCGTCGGCAGAAAGAGACGGCTCAGGCGCCGGCAGGGGAAGCGCCGGTTTTCGCGGTTCTGGTCGCCCTCTACAAGGAAGCGGAGATCGTTCCAGATCTTCTGGCATCGCTCGATCGTCTTGTCTGGCCGCGTGGCAGGTTGCAGATCAAGCTGGTCTGCGAGGCTGATGACGGGCAGACCTTGGCCGCCATCCGTGCCCATCCGCTGCCTCCGCATTTCGAGATCGTCGAAGTGCCGCCCGGCGGTCCGCGCACCAAGCCGAAGGCGCTCTCCTATGCCTTGCCGATGAGTGGCGGCGACTTCGTCGTGCTCTATGACGCGGAAGACCGGCCAGATCCGATGCAACTGGTCGAGGCCTGGCAGAAATTCAGCGCCAGCGGACCGGACCTTGCCGTCGTGCAGGCGCCGCTCGAGATTTCCAACCGGGAAGAAAGCATCATCTCCCGCATGTTCGCTTTCGAGTATGCCGGCCTGTTTCGCGGGCTCCTGCCATGGCTTGCCGGCGGGCGCATGGTCCTGCCTCTGGGCGGGACGTCCAATCACTTTAGGCGGCAGGCCTTGGAGGAGGTGGGAGCCTGGGACCCGTATAATGTCACCGAAGACGCCGACCTTGCCATGCGCCTTGCGCGCTTCGGCTATCGTGCCGATGTCATCTCCCGTCCGACCTACGAGACGGCCCCGACCCGTCTGGCCGTATGGCTTCCGCAACGCACCCGCTGGTTCAAGGGCTGGTTGCAGACATGGCTGGTCCACATGCGCGAGCCCCTGCGGTTGATGCGGGAACTTGGACCGGGTTCGTTCATGGTGGCCCAGATCCTGTTTGCCGGCATGCTTGCCTCCGTCCTGCTGCATCCGCTGCTTTTCGGCACTTTTCTTTTTCTCGCCGTGGAAATAGGCCTGGGACATTATCCTGGGCCGCTCAAAATGGCGCTGCTTGCCGTCGATGCCGTCAACGTCGCCTGCGGCTACCTGTCCTTCCTGCTGCTCGGCTGGCGTTCGCTGCGCAAGGGCGAGAGGCGCGACCTTTGGAAGGTCTTCCTGTTCACGCCCGTCTATTGGCTGATGATGTCGGCAGCGGGCTGGCGCGCAGTCTGGCAGTTGTGGCGAAAGCCGCATCATTGGGAAAAGACGCCGCATGGGAAGGGCGCGCATGGCCGAACCGGCCGGACAGAAACCATGAACCTGGATCGCCCGGGCGGTGATCGATCCTAACCTTTCAGGAAGCCGGGACCCTCGCCGATGATCTTCTTGTCTTCCTTGCCGATCACGTCGAGATCGCGCCCACCATAGGGTAGTGATAGAAGCAGCCTTCGAATAACGGCGATGCGCGCGCGCCGCTTGTCGTTGGCGCGAACGATGATCCACGGTGCCTGCTTGCTGTGTGTCCTGCGCACCATTTCGTCGCGTGCCTTGGTGTAGTCGTCCCATTTTTCGATACCGGCGACATCGATGGGAGAGAACTTCCAACTCTTCAGCTTGCTGTGGCGGCGGTCGTGGAAGCGTTCGAGCTGTGTTTCCTGGCCGATATCGAGCCAGAACTTGAAGAAATGGATGCCGTCATTGACGATCATCCGCTCGAAATGCGGTGCCTCGTCGAGGAATTGCTGGTGCTGCTCCGGCGTGCAGAAACCCATGACCGGTTCTACTCCGGCCCGGTTGTACCAGGAGCGGTCGAAGCTGACGAATTCACCGGCGGTGGGAAAGCGCGTCACATAGCGCTGGAAATACCATTGCCCCATCTCGGTTTCTGTCGGCTTTACGAGCGCCACGTTCCGCGCCGTCCGGGGGTTCATGTATTGATGGACGGCGAAGATGGTGCCGCCTTTGCCGGCGGCGTCACGCCCCTCGAACAGGGCGAGCACCCGCGCTCCGGTTTCCTTCATCCAGGTTTGTGCTTTCACCAGTTCGATCTGCAGCGCCTCCAGCGTTTCCTCATATTCATCGCGCTTCAGCTTGTTGTCATAGGGATAGCCGCCCGCGGTCAGCTTGTTGTTCTCGATCCAGCCAGGCAATTCGGCATCGTCCATGTCGAATTCACGGACCTTGCCATCGATGCTGACCTGGATCGGCGGCAAATCGGATGGCGGCGAATCTTCCTTGGGCTTTTTCATCGAGGTGAACCCTTTTCCGTACGGTGGTTCATGCTATGGGGATGCTCGCTGGCGGTCCAGCGGGAAGTTCGTGGCGCCGGGATGGAGCGCGGATGGCTGACACAAACGGAAACGACGTGACGGGCGAAAGCGTACCCTGGAGGGCAATGCGCCGCATCTGGGGCAACCGCTGGCTGCTTCTTGCCGCGGTGGTGGGTATCGTCGGCACATCGCTTCTCGCCGGCGGCGCGCTTTATGCCGTCCCGACTGTCATCCTGCTGCTTGTCGCGGTGGCGGCCTTTGCGCCGGCCAATGAGCTGCTGCCTGCTACGCCCGGTTCGGGGGCGGTCGAGGCGATGAGCATGCGCGACCTATCCGGGGAATACCTTGCCGCCGCTGTGGCCGATCCGCTCATCATCTTCGATCGCAACGGCAGTGTCATCCACGCCAATGCCGCTGCCGTCGCCGCTTTCGGCAATCTGGCGCCGGGCCTGTCTCTGCCGCTGAAATTCAGGGCCCCGGAAATGCAGGTTCTGATCGAAGCAATTCTTTCCGGAAACGCTACTGTCGAGACCGCCGAATATATCGAAAAACTGCCCGTTGAACGTGCCTACAGGGTCAGCGCATCCTCTGTCGGCCATGGTACGGAGCTTTATGTGCTGGTCTTCAAGGACCAGAGCGAAACCCGCCGCATCGACCGCATGCGTGCCGACTTCATCGCCAACGCAAGCCACGAATTGCGCACGCCGCTCGCTTCCATCGCCGGCTTCATCGAGACCCTGCGCGGCCCCGCCCGCAAGGACCCGGCAGCCCAGGAGCAGTTCCTGCAGATCATGCAGAACCAGACCGGCCGGATGGCGCGGCTGATCGACGATCTCCTGTCGTTGTCGCGGCTGGAGATGCGGCCTTATCTCGCTCCCGGCAGCCGTGTCGACATCCGGCAGGTGGTCGGCAGCGTGATCGACTCCCTGGCGCCGCTGGCAAAGGAAAACGGCATCGTCGTCGAGAAGAGTTTCGTAGAGGGGCAGCTCGATGTCGCGGGAGACCGTGATGAACTTTTCCAGGTTTTCGAGAATCTGATGGAGAACGCCTGCAAATACGGCCAGTCCGGCGGGCGTGTCGTCGTTTCGATCGATCGCGGCGTTTCGGGACCGGAACCGAGCATCGATGTCACCATTCGCGACTTCGGCCCGGGCATCGCCGAGGAGCATATACCGCGCATCACCGAGCGCTTCTATCGCGTCGACGTGGATGCCAGCCGCTCGCAGAAGGGGACAGGTCTCGGGTTGTCCATCGTCAAGCATATTCTTACGCGCCACAACGCCCGCCTGTCGATCAAATCCGAACTGGGGCAGGGCGCGGCATTCACGGTCCATTTGCCAGCAAAGTAGATTTGCCGGCGGACAGGCGCTATCTATAGCGTCAGCGCTTTCTTCATACTGTCATGTGCCCGGCGTATCAGCGACAGTTGAGATACGAATCACCAGCCGCCCTGAAAGGGCTTTCAGCCATGCAGTCCGTGCATATCGTCAGTGCCTATGACGAGGAGCTCAAATATCTGACCAAGCGTATCGCCGCCATGGGCGGCCATGCGGAGCGCATGGTCGAGCAGGCGATATCGGCGCTGATCAATGCCGACCCCGACCTCGCCCAGAAGGTCATCAGGGACGACGTCATCCTCGACGAGGGGCAGCGCGAGATCGACGAGAAGGCGATCGTCGTCATCGCCCGTCGCCAGCCCATGGCGACGGATTTGCGCGAGATCATCGGCGCGATCCGCATTTCCGCCGATCTGGAGCGGATCGGCGATCTTGGCAAGAATGTCGCCAAGCGGGTGGTCGCCGTCACCCAGGAGCGGCAGTCGAACAGCCTGTTCCGAGGTATCGAGGCGCTGGCGAACCTGGCGCTCCAGCAGTTGAAGGACGTGCTCGACGTCTATGCTTCTCGCAGCGTCGACAGCATCGGCTTTGTGCGGGATCGCGACGAGCAGATCGACGCCATGTACACGTCGCTTTTCCGCGAACTGCTCACCTATATGATGGAAGACCCGCGCAACATCACGCCCTGCACGCATCTTCTGTTCTGCGCCAAGAACATCGAACGCATCGGCGATCACGCCACAAACATAGCCGAAACGATCTATCACATCGTCACCGGCGACCAGATGCCGGCCGAACGGCCCAAGGAAGACAAGACCGACCGCGTTGTTATGCCGGCGCATCAGCCCGCCAAATAGTCGTCAAAATCCCATATTTGCGCTAGGATTGTCTGCACCTAGCTCCATACCCGGGCAATGTCGCAAGGAAGGGTGCCGTGGAATACGTCCGTGAATTCGTTCCCGCGTCTTCCGCCGATGCCGTGGTGGCATGCTGCGCCTACACGGCAGGCCGGCGTATCGCCGACATTCCGATCGAGGAAGCGGGCGACTGGTCGCGCAGGAAGGACCATGTCGTCTGGATCGGCCTGCTGGAGCCGAGCCGCGAACTTCTTTTGCGTGTGCAGGCGCAATTCAGGCTGCATGAACTCGCCATTGAGGACGCCGAGCATCCGCACCAGCGGCCGAAGCTGGAACAATATGGCGATGCGCTGTTCATCGTCGCGCGCACCGCGCAGCTGGTCGAGGGTAGGGTGACCTTCGGGGAAACGCATCTTTTCGTCGGCAAGGGCTACATCGTCAGCGTCCGCCACGGCCCTTCGACGTCCTATACCTCGGTGCGCCAGCATTGGGAAAGCTGCCCGCACGCCCTCGCCAAGGGCGAGGACTTTGTCCTTTACGCCATCCTGGATTTCATCGTCGATAATTACATGCCCGTTCTTGAGCAGATCGAGGACGAGGTCGAGCAGATCGAGGACAAGGTTCTGGTCAAGCCGATGGGCGCCAGGGACATCGAACGGCTTTATATGCTGCGGCGGGATCTTCTGCGCTTGCGCAATGCCGCCTTGCCGCTGGTCGAGGTCTGCCGCAGGCTTACGAGCCCGGACCTGCCACAGATTCAGCCGGGAATGCATCCGCTCTTCCGGGACGTGACGGACCATATCCGTACCGTCCAGGAAAAGATCGACAGCCTGCGCGAAGTGCTCGCCTTCGCCTTCGAGACAAGCCTTCTCGTCGGACAAAGTCAGGAAACCGCGATCACCAAGAAACTTGCCTCATGGGCCGCCATCTTGGCGGTGCCGACTGCCTTCGCCGGCATCTATGGCATGAATTTCAACGACATGCCGGAACTGAGGATGACGTACGGCTACCCCGTCGTTCTGGCCGCCATCGGCACGATATGCGTCGTTCTCTACTGGCGATTCCGCAAGAACGGATGGCTGTAAGGACGGCAGTAGGCAGTAGGCAGTAGGCAGTAGGGTCTCACTCTTGCGCTCTGTCAGGCCTTGGCAGAGCAGTCTCGATTGCCGATTGCCTACCGGCTGCGCCGGCGTTCCGATGCAGGCTGGAAAGCCACCCGCGCATGATAGGTGCAATAGGGGCCGCTGTCGGCGGAATCATTGCCGCAGAAGTGGAATTCCTCGGTCAGCGGGTCGCCGTTCGGCCACTTGCAGGTGCGTTCGGTCAACTCGACGAGCTGCAACCGGCGCGAGATCGGCACCACGACGTTTTCCACCGGGCGGATGTAGTGGCGGGCCACCGGCTCCGCGTCGAACTGCGCCTGCAATGCGGTTGCGCCGATGGAGGTTGTGACATGGCGCGTCGCCGTAGCGGCGCGTGTCACCGACTTGGTCGCTGAGGATCCCTGCGACGCCTTTTTTTGGCGCGCCGGCGCAGCTGTAGCACGGCCGCGGCTGGACAGCTTCAGGCGATGCACCTTGCCTATGACGGCATTACGGCTCACGCCGCCAAGCTGCGCTGCGATCTGGCTTGCGCTCAGGCCTTCCGACCACAATTTCCGCAAAAGTTCGACGCGCTCGTCGGTCCAGTTCATGAGACGGCACTCCTTGGAATCCGTACGGTTCTGGAATCGATTCACGACCCGGCTCCCGCCGGGCGAACACCACATCTACAGGGGTGATTAGATCCGCCGCACGAAATCTAGTTATTTCTTCTTCACAACTACTCTATGCGCTGACTCGGTGACAAGAGTCCCAAAGGCAACACGATTCGGTTTTTTCGGTTTTCCCCAACTTGCCGACCTGCTGGCGAACAGGTTTTCCAGATGGGGCGACCGGGCCGGCTTGAAAGACGTTTTCGTTGACTTCGTGTCTGAAAAACACGATAAGCCGCAAAAGGCCGCCGAACGGGCGGCTTTTTGATTTTCCGGTTCCGGAGACGCATATAATGAGCGGTTCGGCGCTTTACGAGACCTTTGCCCGCATCCCAATCTCCTTCGACCATGGCGAGGGCGCTTGGCTGGTCACGGACAAGGGCGAGCGATATCTCGATTTCGCAGCCGGCATCGCCGTGAACTCGCTCGGCCATGGCCATCCGCATCTCGTCGCCGCTTTGACCGAGCAGGCGCAGAAAGTCTGGCATGTCTCCAATCTCTACGAGATTCCGGAACAGCGTCGGCTGGCTGACCGGCTCGTCGAGGAAACGTTTGCGGACAAGGTGTTCTTCACCAATTCGGGCGCCGAGGCGCTGGAATGCGCCATCAAGACGGCGCGGCGCTATCATTTCGTCAACGGCCATCCGGAACGCTTCCGCGTTCTGACTTTCGAAGGCGCTTTCCATGGCCGCACGCTGGCCACGATCGCCGCCGGCGGCCAGTACAAATACATGGAGGGTTTCGGCCCCAAGGTGGATGGCTTCGACCAGGTAGCGCTGGGCGACCTCGATGCCGTCGAGAAGGCCGTCACGCCTGAAACGGCCGCCATCCTGATCGAGCCGATCCAGGGCGAGGGCGGCATTCGCGCGGTGCCGGCGCAGACGCTCAAGCGGCTGCGCCAGATTTGCGACCAGAACGGCCTGATCCTGATCTTCGACGAGGTCCAGTGCGGCATCGGCCGGACCGGCAGGCTGTTCGCCTACGAATGGAGCGGCGTGAGGCCGGACGTCATGGCGGTCGCCAAGGGCATCGGCGGCGGTTTCCCGCTTGGTGCCTGCCTTGCCACAGATGTGGCGGCGGCCGGCATGACCGCCGGCGTGCATGGCACGACCTTCGGCGGCAATCCGCTTGCGATGGCTGTCGGTAACGCGGTGCTCGATGTTGTCCTGGAAGAAGGCTTCCTCGACGAGGTCAGCCGCAAGGCGCTGCTTCTCAAGCAGGGTCTCGGCGCCGTCGCGGACGAATTCCCGGAAGTGATTGAGGACATTCGCGGGGTCGGCCTCATGCTCGGCCTCAAATGTTCGATGCCCAACGTCAAGGTCAACACAGCATTTCGCGACCAGCATCTGCTGACCGTGACGGCGGGCGACAATGTCATTCGCCTGCTTCCGCCCCTCAATGTCAGCGACGCCGAAATCCACGAGGCGCTGGCCCGCATCCATAAAGCAGCCAAGGCCTTGTCCGAGACAATCGCCGCGGCTGCGAAATAAGCTCTGGTGCCCGGCCGCTTGATCCGGCGTGGCGGGATGCCTATCTGCGCGGCATCACGCACATTGAAGGCGTTTCGAAGCATGCCTGCTCCCGGGCGGCATCGCTGCGCCCCGGAGATTGATCATGCTGGAAGCCACGCAATTGACTGACCGTGAACCCAGGCTCGGCGAATTCGGCCATGCCGGCGACGACCATGTCGTGCCGTTCGAGGTCGGTCCGCTCGACGTGCGCGGCCGTGCCGTGCAACTCGGCCCGATGCTCGACGCCATCCTTTCGCGCCACGACTATCCGGATGCGGTCGCCCGCCTTCTGGCCGAAGCCTGCGTGGTGACGGTGCTGTTGGGAACGTCGCTCAAATTCGATGGCAAGTTCATCCTGCAGACCCGCACCGACGGTCCGATCGACATGCTGGTCGCCGATTTCACGACGCCGGGTTCCCTGCGCGCCTATGCGCGCTTCGATGCCGAGCGCGTCGATGCGCTGGTGGCGGCCGGCACCGTGTCCGACGAGGCGCTGTTGGGCTCTGGCGTGCTGGCGCTGACCATAGACCAGGGCGCTCACATGCAGCGCTATCAGGGCATTGTGCAATTGGACGGCACCTCGCTGGAGGAGGCCGCGCGCACCTATTTCCGGCAGTCGGAGCAGATTCCGACGGATATCAAGCTGGCTGTGGCCAAGCAGGTCATGCCGGGAGGGCGCGAGCAATGGCGTGCCGGCGGCTTGCTGGCGCAGTTTCTGCCGGAAGCGCCGGAACGCATGCGCGTGCCCGACCTTCCGGGTGGTGACGGCGATCCGGTAGAGGCGACGCACGATCCGCTCGACAATTCCTGGCAGGAACTGCTGGTTTTGCTGGCGACTGTTGAGCCTACGGAACTGATCGACCCGACCGTGGGCGCCGAGCGGCTGCTCTACCGGCTGTTCCACGAACATGGCGTCCGCGTCTTCGGCGCGGCTGCCGTCGTTGATCGGTGTTCATGTTCCGAGGACAAGGTCCGTGGTATCCTCAAGGGATTTTCGGCCGAGGAAATCGACGGCAGCATCGAAGACGGCAGGATCCGCGTCGATTGCGAATTCTGTTCGACGCGCTACGAGTTCGATCCGGCGGAATTCGTCGCGCAATAAGTCCCTTCCTCCCCGCACGCGGGGAGGAAGTTTCAGTTCAAGACCCTTTTGCCTCGTGGCATGTCGAGCGAAAAAGCAGGGATGGCGACGTCAAACAATTCGCCGCCGGCGCTGCGCATCGTATAGCGGCCGACCATGATGCCGGACGGTGTCGAGAGCGGGCAGCCGGATGTGTATTGATAGCTGTCGCCGGGATCGAGCGCGGGTTGCTCGCCGACCACGCCGTCGCCGCGGACCTCCTTGATGCGGCCTTCCTCATCGGTGATCTGCCAATAGCGCGACAGCAGCTGCACGGCTTCCTCCGACCGGTTGTCGATGGTGATGCGGTAGCCCCACACGAAGTGCTTTTCGGAAGGGTCCGACTGCTCCTCCAGGTAGAAAGGTTCGACTTGCACTTCGATGCTGCGCGTGACCGCCCGATACATGCACGTCTCCAATGTCAGGCGAACGGAATTTTCGACTGGCCCGGCTGGTCGGTCAACCAGCTATGTCATCGCTCTGACATGAAACGATGATGTTTTCGCGGCAGTCGCAACGGGGCGATTCATGCCCGATAGCCGCGATGCGAACCATCGCTTCGGACAGGTGCTCATGGAACTGGCAGTCGCAGCTTCAGCAGCCTCGCTTACTCTGATTTCCGTCAACATCGCCGGCATTCTTCTGGCTTCTTCCGGGCTTAGGCCGAAGGGCGATATGTTGCCGCCGAATGATGCTCCACCGGTCTCGATCGTTATCCCGTCGCGCGGCATAGAGGCTTTCACCCATGAAACGCTCGAGCGGGCCTTTTCGCTGAACTGGTCTGACTATGAGCTGATCTTCTGTGTGGCGCACGCCGACGATCCGGTCGCTGTTGTGATTGAGCGCGCCATGGCGCGTTTCCCCCACGTGCCGGCGCGGCTTCTGATCGGCGACGATCGCTTCAGTGGCAATCCCAAACTCAACAACTGCGTCAAGGGTTGGAAGGCGGCGCGGCATGAATGGGTGATCCTCGCCGACTCCAATGTGCTGATGCCGAGCGACTACGTGCAGCAGATGATGGCGGCTTGGCGCACCGACACCGGCCTTGTCTGCTCGACGCCGATCGGCTCGCGGCCGGAAGGGTTCTGGGCCGAGGTCGAATGCGCTTTTCTCAACACCTTGCAGGCGCGCTGGCAATATACCGGCGCGGCCGTCGGCTATGGCTTTGCACAAGGCAAGAGCATGTTGTGGAACAAGCCGATGCTTGACGCCAATGGCGGCATCCACGCGCTGGCCGCGGAGATCGCCGAAGATGCCGCGGCGACCAAGCTGGTGAATGGGATCGGCCTGCAGGTCAGGCTTGTCGGTTCGCCGTTCGAGCAGCCGCTCGGCCGGCGGACGCTGTGGGATATCTGGTCACGGCAGATACGCTGGGCACGTCTGCGCCGGGTCACGTTTCCGCTGTTCTTCGCGCCCGAAATACTGATCGGCGCGGCAGTGCCGCTGCTGCTGGCGCTGTGCGCCGCATGGAGCTTGGGGCTCAGCATACCGTTTGTCGCCGCAAGCGTACTCGCCGCCATCTATCTGCCGGAATATGCCCTCGCGCTTGCCAAGGGATGGGAAGCATCGCCGCGCCTTCTGGCCGCGATGCTGGTGCGCGACGCCATCCTGCCGGCGGTCTGGCTGCGCGGCTGGCTGGGGGGCGCCGTCAACTGGCGCGGCAACGAGATGAAGATCCGCACCAAGGCTGCCGAAGAAGCCTACGAGGCGCCTTCCAACGCCTGATGTTGACAGGCTGCCGCCGCCGGCCTGCCGAACTACCGCTACCAGGCGCGTTGGTCTAAACCGGGGGCAGGAGACGAGATGCTGTCCCAAGCCCGATTCGCTGCCATGGCGCTTTCGCTGCCCGAAGCTGTTCAGGGCGGTCATTTCGACGTCGCCGACTTTCGCGTCGGTGGCAGGATATTCGCGACCCTCCGGCCGAAGGACGGTCGTGCGGTGCTGAACCTGTCGCCCGACCAGCAGCGGCTTTTGCTGGAGACATCGGGCGAAATCTTCGAGTCGGTCCCCGGCTCATGGGGTCACAAGGGCTGGACAAACGTCGTCCTCGCCAGCGCCGACGAGGAAACCGTCCGCCATGCCATGACGATGGCATGGCGTTCGGTGGCGCCGAGGCGCCTGATCGTCCAAGTTTAGGCGCCGGCGAGCGCCTGTTCGATGTCGGCGATCAGATCGTCCGTGTCCTCCAGGCCGACCGACAGCCGCACCGTTCCCGGCCCAATGCCGAGCTCCGCCCGCGCCTCGTCCGCGAGGTTCTTGTGCGTCGTCGTCGCCGGATGGGTGATGATGCTTTTGGCATCGCCGAGGTTGTTGGAGATGCTGATGATATCGAGCGCGTTCTCGAAGGCGAAAGCCGATGTCTTGCCGCCCTTGAGATCGAAGCAGATCAGCGTCGATCCGCCTGTCATCTGCCTGGCGACGATATCGGCCTGCGGATGATCGGCGCGGCCCGGATAGATGAGTTTCGAGATCTTCGGATGCCCGGCCAGGAAATCGGCGATCCTGCTGGCCGCTTCCGTCTGCTGGCGCACGCGCAGCGGCAGCGTCTCCAGTCCCTTGAGCAGGATCCAGGCATTGAACGGCGACATGCTGGGGCCGGTGTGGCGGAAATAGTCGTGCAGGTTTTCGTCGATCCACTTCTTGTCGGAAAGCACCACGCCGCCCAGACACCGGCCCTGGCCGTCGATATGCTTGGTCGCCGAATAGACGACGACATGCGCGCCCAGTTCCAGCGGCTTCTGCTGCAGCGGCGTGGCGAAGACGTTGTCGACGATCAGGCGCGCGCCGATAGAGTTGGCGATTGCCGCGACCGCGGCGATGTCCACGACTTCCAGCGTCGGATTGGTCGGGCTTTCGAGAAAGAAGAGCTTGGTATTGGGCCGCACCGCATCCTGCCAGTTCTTCGTCTTCGTGCCGTCGACCAGCGTGGTCTCGATGCCGTATTTCGGCGCCAGCGTTTCCACAACCCATCGGCAGGAGCCGAACAGTGCGCGCGCCGCCACGATATGGTCGCCGGCCTTCAGGCTGCAAAGCACCGCCGCGGTGACCGCCGCCATGCCGGACGCCGTGGCGCGCGCATCTTCCGCGCCTTCCAGCGCGCACATGCGCTTTTCGAACATGTCGACGGTCGGGTTGGCGTAGCGTGAGTAGATGAAGCCCGGCTCCTCGCCCTTGAAACGGGCCTCCGCCTGCTCGGCGCTCTTGTAGTGATAGCCCTGGGTCAGGAACATCGCCTCCGACAGCTCGCCGAATTCGGAACGCAGCGTTCCGGCGTGCACGAGTTGCGTTGCGGGTTTCCAGTTGCGCTTTTTCTCAGTCATGGTCCCTGTTCCGACACAAAAAAACCGGCCGCGAAAGTCGCAACCGGTCCTATGGCTTCCGCCGACGGTCCTTTAGCGACTTGTTTAACGTGGCTGCAAGCCGACCGGCCAAATCACCACGGGATAACGGTCCTTTAGACCCGAGGTTGGCTTGCGTCAATCTCCGGCTTGATTAAGAGGTTAGGCCAGCGGCCTTCAAGCGGATCGAGAGCCTTGCGGCAGACCGGAATTCTTCCCGACCAGGATATAGCGGCGCTGTTTGCGTCCGGCTCGCTCAAGAGCGAGCGCGCGCTCGATTCCGACCAGATCCAGCCCGCCAGCCTCGATCTGAGGCTTGGCGCCACCGCCTATCGGGTGCGCGCCTCCTTCCTGCCGGGGCCGGACAGCACGGTTTCGACGAAGCTTGATCGGCTGAAGCTGCACGAAATCAATCTCGCCGAAGGCGCGGTCCTGGAGACCGGTTGCGTCTATATCGTGCCCTTGCTGGAGAGCCTTGCCCTGCCGGCCGAAATCTCGGCATCGGCCAATCCCAAGAGCTCTACCGGGCGTCTCGACATCTTCACCCGCGTCATGACCGACCACGGGCACGAATTCGACAAGATCGCCGCCGGTTACGCCGGGCCGCTTTATCTCGAAGTCAGCCCGCGGACATTTCCGATCGTTGCACGCGCCGGATCGCGCCTGTCGCAGATACGCTTCCGCACCGGCAATGCGCTGCTGTCAGAAGCTGAGCTTCACGCACTGCATCGCGCCGAAACGCTGGTAGCTGTCGAACCGCCCAACATCTCCGGCGGCGGGATCGCGCTATCCATCGACCTTGCCGGCGACAAGGACGGATTGATCGGCTATCGCGGCAAGCACCACACCGGACTGGTCGACGTCGACAAGCGCGCCGCGCAGGACGTTGCCGGCTTCTGGGAGCCGCTTTACAGGAGCGGCGCCGGCGAACTCGTGCTCGATCCGGACGAGTTCTACATTCTGGTGTCGCGCGAGGCCGTCCACGTGCCGCCGCTTTATGCAGCCGAGATGACGCCCTTCGATCCGCTGGTCGGCGAGTTCCGGGTTCACTATGCCGGCTTCTTCGATCCGGGTTTCGGACATTCGGCGGCAGGCGGCACAGGCAGCCGTGCGGTTCTGGAAGTGCGCAGCCACGAAGTTCCCTTCATCCTCGATCACGGTCAGATCGTCGGGCGGCTGGTCTATGAACATATGCTGAAGCGGCCGTCTGCCCTTTACGGCTCCGATCTCGGCTCCAACTATCAGGCGCAGGGCCTGAAACTGTCGAAACATTTCCGCGCTGCACGCTGAACAGGGCGGCGGCTGGCGTTTGCGCCAGAACGGCTTGCCGTACGCCAGGAGAAAAGCATGAAGATTTCACGGTTGCTTGCGTTGATCCTCGGCCTCGTCATGACTGTTGCAGCCTGTCTGGCGGCGAGCGCGCAATCGCACCTCAAGGTCGCGACCGAAGGCGCTTATCCGCCCTTCAACAGCGTCACGGCGGACGGCACGATCGTCGGCTTCGACGTAGACATCGCCAATGCGCTCTGCGGCCGGCTGAAGGTGGAATGCGAGATCGTCGCGCAGGATTGGGATGGCCTCATTCCCGGCCTTCAGGCGGGCAAGTTCGATATGATCGTCGCGTCCATGACCATTACCGAGGAACGCAGGAAGCAGATCGCCTTTACCCACAAATATTATGCCACGCCCTTTTCGCTGGTTGTGCCGAAGGACAGCCCCCTTGCCGGCGTCGAGGCCGAGGCGTTCAAGGGCAAAACCCTTGGCGCACAGGCTTCCACCGTGCTCGGCGACTACGCCGAAAAGGCCTATGGCAAGGTCGGGGCGGTCGTAAAACTCTATCCCTCGCAGGAAGAGGCGATGGCCGATCTGGTCAACGGCCGTCTGGACGCGGTGCTTTCCGATAAATTCTTCCTGAAAAGCTGGCTCAAGGGCGCCGATGGCGCCTGTTGCCGGATGCTCGGCGACATCGAAGGCACGGCTGCTGAGGCGGGCATCGGCGTGCGCCTTGAGGACACCGCATTGCGCGACCGGCTCAATGCTGCGCTGGACGCGATCATCGCCGATGGCACCTACAGGAAAATCCAGTCGAAGTATTTCGATTTCGACATCTATTGAGACGCGGTGCGCCTCAGGCTTCACGATCTTGAACTGAGTGGAGCGGGCAGCGGGAATCGAACCCGCACGAAAAGCTTGGGAAGCTTCCAGGCTACCACTACATCATGCCCGCGCTGGCGCTTCGTTATCATGCCGGCCGGGGATCGGGCAATCGGCAAAACGGCGCGAGGCCGCGCAACTTTTCGTCGTTTTACGACGAACCGGTGAATCAATCCCGTGGAGCCAGGGCATTTTGCGATTCCACCGCCAGTTCGACGCGGTCGGCGGGAAATCGCGTTCGTGAGTACTGGATGGGACGGTTCTCCATATCCACGTTGATGGCATGGGTGACGATCACGATGGCGCCCGGCGAAAGCCGCAGGTCGCGCACATCGGCTTCGTCGGCGTGGCGCGCCTCGATCCGGGTCGATGCCCGCAAATAGTCCTCGATGCCGAATTCCCGCAGCGCCTGACTGAGAGACTCGGCTTCGGCATAAGCTTCCGCGATGGTCGGGAATTTCGCGGCATTGAACCATGAGGTGGCGCGCGACACCGGCACGCCGTCGGCACTGCCGCGCGCCTCAACCCGTATGACCGGCGCTCCTGTTTCAAGACCAAGCGCCTGAGCGACTTCTGCCATGGCTGGCTCGCGTTCGCCGGCGAGTATGTCGGTATGGCGCTCGCGGGCCTGACTCCCGAGCCCCGTCGAAAAGCGCGTGCGTTTGCCGATCGGATAAACGAGCCGCTTCTGCCGTCGTGCGAAGGTTCCCCGGCCCTGGATGGAATGCAGCACGCCCTCATGGGCAAGCGCGGCGATGGCTGCCCGTACCGTGTGCCTGTTGACGCCGAACCGCTCGGCAAGGGTCGCTTCCGGCGGCAGTCGCCCTTCGGCGTCGGCAAGGTTCCCGCCGGCCAGCCCGTTGCGGATGTCGTCGGCGATCTGCCGCCACAGGGCCACGCCGACGCCGCGCTGGATGGCCAGCTTTTTCCCAGTTGAACCTGTTTCTGTCATGCGTCTGTCATCCCGGCCCGCTAGGAGTCCATAAGTCATCGAGTTGTATAGATCAATAGACAAATGAGAAACAACAATCAGATGGCCGACATGCAGGCCAGACAGAGAAGAATGCGGGTTCTGGCGTTGAGCGACGCTGCAACCCTGCATTCCCGCTACGCTGCCCTTGGCACCGAACCGGGCCATAGTCTGCTGCGCGGGCCCGAAACCGGTCTGGTCATGCTGCGCGGCCGCATCGGCGGCGTCGGCGAGGCGTTCAATCTCGGCGAAGCGACGGTCACGCGGGCGACGGTCAAGCTGCATGACGGTTCAGTCGGCCATGCGATGGCGCTTGGTCGCGTGCCTGAGAAGGTGCGGCAGGCGGCGGTGATCGATGCCCTTTGCCGCGACGAGGCGCGCGCCGCGCGGATCGACGCCGAACTCATCGCCCCAATCGAGGAGGCGCTTGCGAAAGCCGACGAGAAGCGACGGCAGGAAACCGCCGCAACCCGCGTCGACTTCTTCACTCTGGTGCGGGGAGAAGATTGATGCTCGCACAGGCTTCGACTCTCGAAGGCGGCTTCACGCATCCTGTCATGGACGCGCAGGCGGTCTTCCGGATCGTCATGGATGCCATGGCCCGGCCGGCGCGTATCGTGCCGCTGAATCCGACGGTCGCGCCGCCCGAGCCACTTACGCCGGCCGCTGCTGCGATTGCCTGCACCCTGTTCGATGCGGACGCGGATTTCTGGCTGGACACCCGCCTGGCGAGCCACGGCGCGGTGGCGGACTGGCTGGTGTTCCATACAGGCGCGCGTTCGGTGGCGAAGCCGGCGGATGCGGCCTTCGCGCTGATCGCAGAGATTGCGTCCATGCCGTCGCTCGACCGCTTCCCGCAGGGAACGCAGGAATATCCTGACCGATCGATAACATTGGTGATGCAGGTGCCCAGCCTCACCGGTGGGGTGGAAATGACTTTTCAAGGTCCCGGCATCAACGGGCGTGCCGGCATTGCGCCGCAGGGCTTGCCTGCCGGTTTCGCGGATCAGTGGCGGGCCAATCGCGGACGCTTTCCGCGCGGGGTCGACGTCATTCTGGCGGACGCGGACTCGATCGTCTGCCTCCCGCGTTCGGCGCGTCTCGTCAGCGGGGAGGGGTAGGCATGTATGTCGCTGTAAAGGGTGGCGAGGCCGCCATCGACAATGCCCACCGCCTGCTGGCCGATCGCCGCCGTGGCGATCGCTCGGTCCCGTCCCTGACCCTCGACCAGATCGCCGAACAATTGGCGCTCGGTGTTGATCGCGTGATGAGCGAGGGCTCGCTCTATGATCGTCGTCTGGCAGCCTTGGCCGTCAAGCAGGCGCGGGGCGATCTGATCGAGGCGATCTTCCTCGTCCGCGCTTACCGCACCACGCTGCCGCGCTTCGGCCATTCCGAGCCGGTCGACACGGGAGCGATGGCGGTCGAACGGCGCATCTCGGCCTGCTACAAGGATCTGCCCGGCGGCCAGCTCCTCGGGCCGACCTTCGACTACACCCACCGCCTGCTCGACGCCGACCTCGAGGGCGATGTGGAAGTGCCGGTGGGTGCGACGCGCGACATTCCGGTGGAGCCGGTCACACGCATCGCCGACATTCTTGGAGCGGAAGGCCTGATCGAGGAGGATTTTCCGGCAGTCGATCAGCCCGGCGACATCAACCAGACCCCGATGGAATTTCCGCTGTCACGCGCCATGCGGTTGCAATCGCTGGCCCGCGGCGACGAGGGCTTCCTGCTGGCACTCGGCTATTCGACCCAGCGCGGCTATGCCCGCTCTCATCCTTTCGCCGGCGAGATACGCATCGGCGAGGTCGAGGTCGAAGTATTCCTTCCAGAGCTTGGCTTCGCCGTTATGGTCGGCCGCGTGCGGCTGACCGAATGCCAGATGGTCAATCAGTTCAAGGGATCGGCCAAGGCGCCGCCGCAATTTACCCGTGGCTACGGGCTGGTCTTCGGCCAATCGGAACGCAAGGCCATGGCCATGGCGCTGTGCGACCGGGCGCTGCGTGCGCAGGAATTTGGCGAAGACGTCGTTGCGCCGGCCCAGGACGAGGAATTCGTCGTCTCGCATTGCGACAATGTGCAGGCCACGGGCTTCGTCGAGCATCTGAAACTCCCGCACTATGTGGATTTCCAGGCCGAGCTCGGACTGGTGCGCACCATGCGCGCCGAATATGAGGCCGGGCTGACCGATCCTGTTGTCCAGACACGCGAGGCGGCGGAATGAACGCGCATCATCGGGCTTCCCACTACAACTTCGCCTACCTCGATGAGCAGACCAAGCGGATGATCCGCCGGGCGATCCTGAAAGCCATCGCCATACCCGGCTACCAGGTTCCCTTCGCCAGCCGCGAGATGCCCATGCCCTATGGCTGGGGCACCGGTGGCGTGCAGGTCACCGCCGCCATCCTCGGTCCCGAGGACGTGTTGAAAGTGATCGACCAGGGCGCCGACGACACCACCAACGCTGTGTCGATCCGCAAGTTCTTCCAGCGCGTCGCCGACGTCGAGACGACGACGAAGACGGCGGACGCGACTATCGTCCAGACCCGCCATCGCATTCCGGAAACGCCGCTACAGGCGGGGCAGGTGCTTGTCTACCAGGTGCCTATTCCCGAGCCGCTGCGTTTCCTGGAGCCGCGCGAAGCCGAGACGCGCAAGATGCATGCCCTCGAGGAATACGGGCTGATGCATGTGAAGCTCTACGAGGACATCGCCCGCAACGGCCATATCGCCACCACCTATGCCTATCCGGTCAAGGTGGAGGGCCGTTACGTCATGGACCCGTCGCCGACGCCGAAATTCGACAATCCGAAGATGAATATGTCGGAAGCGCTGCAGCTTTTCGGAGCGGGCCGGGAAAAGCGCATATACGCGCTCCCGCCCTACACCGAAGTCGTCAGTCTGGACTTCGAGGACCATCCTTTCGAGGTGCAGCGCTTCGACAGGCCCTGCGCGCTCTGCGGCGCGGAAGCGGTCTATCTGGACGAGGTTGTGCTCGATGATCGCGGCGGGCGCATGTTCGTCTGTTCGGACACCGATCATTGCGAGACGCGGCGCAGTTCCCTCCCCCTTGAGGGGAGGGTGGGCGGCGAAGCCGACCGGGTGGGGCCGTCGCTGACGTCTACGGCCTCCTCTTTCGACTACGTTATGCCGGCGGAGAGCACCCCACCCGGCCGGACTGCGTCCGGCCACCCTCCCCGCAAGGGGGAGGGACCCCGGTGAGCGACTTGCCCCTTCTGTCCGTCCGTTCGCTGACCAAGACGTATGGCAGCCGCATCGGCTGTTTTGGCATTGATTTCGATGTCTGGCCGGGCGAGGTTCTGGCCATCGTAGGCGAGTCCGGGTCCGGCAAGACGACGCTGCTCAACTGCATTTCGACGCGGCTGGCGCCGACTTCCGGAACGATTTCCTATCGTATGCGCGATGGCGTGATGCGCGATCTCTATCGCCTCGGCGAGGCTGAACGCCGCTTCCTGCTCAGGACCGACTGGGGCTTCGTCCACCAGAATCCCGCCGATGGACTACGCATGACCGTGTCGGCGGGCGCCAATGTCGGCGAGCGCCTGATGGCCGTCGGCGAGCGCCACTATGGCCGCATCCGCGAGACCGCGACCGATTGGCTCGGGCGCGTGGAAATCGACGCCGACCGCATCGACGACCAGCCGCGCGCCTTCTCCGGCGGTATGCGCCAGCGGCTGCAGATCGCCCGCAATCTCGTCACCGCCCCGCGTCTGGTGTTCATGGACGAACCGACCGGCGGCCTCGACGTCTCGGTGCAGGCGCGCCTGCTCGACCTGCTGCGCGGGCTGGTTTCCGACCTTGGTCTTGCAGCCATCGTCGTCACGCACGACCTCGCCGTTGCGCGCCTCCTTTCCCACCGCATGGTGGTGATGAAGGAGGGCCGCATCGTCGAGCAAGGCCTTACCGATCGGCTGCTCGACGACCCGCAGGCGCCATACACGCAACTGCTCGTTTCCTCCATCCTGCAGGTCTGAGGCAGCGCCGATGTCAACCTTGCTCTCCGTTTCCGGCCTCTCGAAAACCTTCACCATGCATCTGCGGGGCGGCGTCGAGCTTCCGGTAATCTTAGGCGCCAGCTTTGCCCTTGAAGCTGGGCGCTGCGCCGTACTCGGTGGCCCTTCCGGGGCCGGCAAAAGCTCGATCCTGAAAATGCTCTATGGCAACTACGCCGCCGACGGTGGGTCGATAATGGTCCGTCACGACGGTGAGGAAATCGATCTGGCCGCCGCGTCGCCGCGGAAGGTAATCGAGGTCCGGCAGCGCACCATCGGCTATGTCAGCCAGTTCCTGCGCGTTGTGCCGCGCATCGGTGCGGTGGACATCGTTGCCGAACCCTTGGTCGAGCGCGGTGTCAAACGCGGCGTTGCGACGGAACGTGCGGCAGCCCTTCTGGCTCGGCTGAATTTGCCGGAAAGGTTGTGGCGGCTGCCGCCGGCGACATTTTCGGGTGGCGAGCAGCAGCGCGTCAATATCGCGCGGGGCTTCATCACGGATCACCCGATCCTCCTGCTCGACGAACCCACCGCTTCGCTGGATGCCGCCAACCGCGCCGTCGTCGTCGACATGATCGGCGAGAAGAAGCAGGCCGGCACGGCTCTGCTCGGCATATTCCACGATGCGGAAGTACGGGCCGCCGTCGCCGACAGCGTCATTGACGTCTCAGGCTTTGCACCCGAACGGAAGGTTGCCTGACCATGCCGCGCCTGTCCGAAACACCCTGGATCGACCCGACGGCCGTCGTCGAGGATTGTGAGCTTGGCCGTTACACGGAGGTCAGCGAAGGCTGCCGCCTGTCTGAAACCATCGTCGGCGACTATTCCTACCTGATGCAGAACTGCCAGACATGGTGCGTCACCATTGGCAAGTTCGCCAACATCGCAGCTTCGGTGCGCATCAATGCCACGCATCATCCGATGACCCGGGCGACCCTGCATCATTTCACCTATCGCGCCGGCGACTATTTCGAGGATGCCGGGCACGAGCCCGATTTCTTCGCTGCGCGCCGCGCCAAACGGGTCATTATCGGCCACGACACCTGGATCGGCCATGGCGCCGTCATCCTGCCCGGCGTCACGATTGGCGATGGAGCGGTGGTAGGGTCGGGCGCGGTCGTCAGCCGCGATGTCGCACCTTATGCCATCGTCGGCGGCGTGCCGGCCCGGCTGATCCGCATGCGGTTTCCGGCTGACACCGCCGCTCGGATGGGCAGGCTCGCCTGGTGGGATTGGGACCATGCCAGGCTGCGTGCGGCGCTGGAAGATTTTCGCAACCTTCCGGCCGAGCAGTTCCTCGATCGCTATGAAGAAAACCACATGCCTGTGGGCGGTCATGAAACTGACATAGCCGCGCAATTCCAGCGTCATGCGCCGCCGCTAGGTCCGGGGCAGGATTGGGCGCAACCGGCAGAGGCCTCGGCCCCCCGGGCTTCGGGCGGATGAGCCGACCTCGGAATTCTCCGCCCATCGTCATCGTAGCCAGCTAACGAGAAAGGAAAGACCACAAATGGGTGCCATATCCATCAGAAATCTCTCCAAGACTTTCGGCAAGAAGCTGGCGCTGGACAATGTCAGCCTCGATATCCGCAGCGGCGAGATGGTCGCCCTGATCGGCGCTTCGGGCTCCGGCAAGAGCACGCTCATCCGCCACATATGCGGCCTGGAGACGGCGCAGTGTGGCGGCGGTGCGGTCGAGATCATGGGCTCGCATATCCAGGACGGTGGCCGGCTTGCGCATGGCGCCAGGCGGCTGCGCCGCGATGTCGGCGTCGTGTTCCAGCAGTTCAACCTTGTCGGCCGCCTGTCGGTGCTTTCGAACGTGCTGCTCGGCAATCTCGGACGCATTCCACTCTGGCGTGGCACGTTCGGCCTTTTCACCGGCGAGGAGAAGCGCGCGGCGCGTGAGGCGCTTGCAAGGGTTGGCATTCCGGAAGTCGGCTGGCAACGCGCCTCGACGCTTTCCGGCGGTCAGCAGCAGCGCGCCGCCATCGCCCGCACGCTGGTGCAGAAGTCGCGCATCCTGCTGGCTGACGAACCGATCGCCTCGCTTGACCCGTCGTCCGCTCGCCGTGTCATGGAAGTGCTGGCGACCGTGAACAGGGAGAACGGCATCACCTGCGTGGTTTCCCTTCATCAGGTCGAGTACGCCCGGCGCTATTGCCCGCGCACGGTCGCCCTGCGCGATGGCCGGATCGTCTTCGACGGTCCGTCAACCGCACTCACCAACGACATGCTGGTGGAACTCTACGGAGCCGGTTCCGAGGAGCTGATCCTGTCGGAGATCAAGGCGCAGAAGAAAACACCGTCCCGCTCCGTCAAGCCGGTCCTGAAACCGGCCGGCGCTTTTGCGGCCTGAAGACTATGAATTCCGAACCTCAAGGAGAAGCAAGATGAACATCCTTCTGAAAGCCATGGCGACGGCCACGCTCGCCCTCACGGTTACCGCAGCCAATGCCGAGACCATCAATTTCGGCATTATCTCGACCGAGTCGCAGCAGAACCTGAAGCCGAAATGGGAGCCCTTCCTGGCCGACATGGAAAAGACCACCGGCCTCGACATCCAGCCCTTCTTCGCCTCGGACTATGCCGGCGTCATCGAAGGCATGCGTTTCGGCAAGGTGCAGATGGCCTGGTATGGCAACAAGTCGGCCATGGAGGCCGTCGATCGCGCCGACGGCGAAGTCTTCGTCCAGACGGTGAGTGTCGACGGCAATCCCGGCTACTGGTCGCTGATCCTGGCGCCGAAGGACAGCAAGCTCAATTCGGTCGAGGATCTGTTGAAATGCGACCAGTCCTTGAACTTCGGCCTGGGCGACGTGAACTCGACCTCCGGCTATCTGGTTCCGACCACCTTTGTCTTTGCGGCGAACAAGGTCGACCCCAAGGCCTGTTTCAAGAATGTCACCAATTCCAACCACGAGACCAACGCCATGGCGGTCGCCAACGGCCAGCTCGATGCCGCTACCAACAACACTGAAAGCATGACGCTGATCGAGAAGAATGCCCCGGAAGCCTTCGCCAAGATCAAGGTCATCTGGAAGTCGCCCTTGATCCCGGCCGATCCGATCGTCTGGCGTAAGGACCTCCCGCAAGAGACTAAAGCCAAGATCAAGGATTTCTTCCTCACTTACGGCACCGACAAGTCCAAAGGCGATGCGGCCAAGGAAAAGGAAGTTCTGGCCGGTCTGGAATGGGCGCCTTTCCGCGAGTCGACCGACGATCAGTTGCTGCCGATCCGCGTGATGGAGCTGACGAAGTCGATCGCCAAGATCGAGGCCGACGCCAAGCTCTCGGCGGACGAGAAGAAGGCCCAGATCGAAAAGCTCGAAGCCGAAAGAAGCGGCTACGAGGCGAAGATCAAGGCCAGCAACCAGAGCTGACATCGTCTGACGCCGTGCCGGCCGGCTTTTCCGGCCGGCCGCAAATGCAGAGTTTCAAATGGCACATCTCGCTGACAGCCCGGACTTGAAGGCGTCCCGCCCCGAGATCGCGCGTGACTGGACACGCACGCTCTGGACGTCCTTCATATGGATCGCACTGGCGCTCCTGCTGGTCTGGAGCTGGGCGCCGGCCGAGATGTCGCGCTGGACGTATCTTTTCACCGACGCCGACAACATGGCCCGCTACGCTGCCGGGTTCGCGCATCCGAATTTCTCGGAATGGCGTTATTACCTTCAGGAGATGGGCGTCACGATCCAGATCGCGCTGTGGGGCACGTTCCTGGCTGCCGTCCTCGCCGTTCCTTTCGGGGTGCTTTCTGCGCGAAACATGGCGCCCTGGTATATCGTCCAGCCGGTTCGCCGCCTCATGGACCTGTTTCGGTCGATCCACGAACTCGTCTTCGCGGTGCTGTTCGTGGTCGCCGTCGGTCTCGGCCCATTTGCCGGCGTCATGGCGCTATTCGTCCATACCACCGGCATCCTGGCGAAGCTTTTTTCCGAGGCGGTCGAAGCGGTCGATCCGCGGCCGATCGAGGCGATCCGATCGACGGGCGCCACGCGCCTGCAGGAGGTCGTTTTCGGTGTCATCCCGCAGGTCATACCGCTGTGGATTTCCTATGCGCTTTATCGTTTCGAATCGAATGTCCGCGCCGCTACCGTTCTTGGCGTCATCGGCGCCGGCGGCATAGGCCAGGTCCTCTTCGAATCGATCCGCGGTTTCTACTACGCGGAAGCCGCGGCGATGCTCATCATCATGCTGCTGACGGTCTCGCTGATCGATCTCCTGTCGCAGCAGCTTCGCAAGCTGTTCCTCTGATGGACGAACCTGCCATGCGCTACGCCATCTACTTCACACCGCCGTCGACGCATCCGCTGACAAGCTCTGCTTCGCATTGGCTCGGTCGGGATGCCTTCAGCGGCGAAGACCTGCCTTTCCCTTCAGTCATCTCCGGACCGACGGAACCGCAGGTCGAGCGCCTCCTTGAAGAGCCACGCCGCTACGGCTTTCACGGCACCATCGTTGCACCCTTCAGGCTGAGCAAGGACGTTACGCAGGACCAGCTTGGCCGTTCGGTTGAATCGTTCTGCGCAAATGTCACGCCGTTCGAATTGCCGAAGCTGGAAATCGTGCGGATCGGCCGCTTCTTCGCGCTTTGTCCTGTCGGCGGAAATGACAGGATCGATAGCCTGGCAGCATCGGCGGTCGATCATTTCAATCCGCTGCGAGCGCCGTTGGGCGAAACCCAGATCGCCAGGCGCAGGCCGGAGACCCTGACGGTGCGACAGCAGGCCTACCTGCATCGTTACGGATATCCATACGTCAAGGACGAGTTCCGCTTCCACATGACGTTGACCGGGCCGGTCGACATCGGCGACGAAAACACGGTGCGTTCTGCCCTGCGAGCGTGGTTCGAGCCGGTTCTGGCGGAGCCGTTATGCGTCGAAAGCCTCAGCATCTTCATGGAACCGGAAGCCGGCGCCCCGTTCACCGTTCTGGACAGTTATACATTCACCGCCGGTGCGGCGAGAAGGACCGCCTGACATGCAGGAGATCGTCCTCAAAAACGCGAAACTGGTGTTCGAAAACGAAATCGTTTCCGGCTCCGTGCTCGTCCGTGACGGTCTGATCTGCCAGGCCGACGGCGGTTCGCATATGGGCGGCGAGGACATGGAAGGCGATTATATCGTTCCCGGCCTGGTCGAATTGCATACGGACCATCTGGAATCCCATTACTCGCCCCGGCCCGGTGTCAGGTGGGACAGCATGGCCGCCCTGCAGGCGCATGATGCGCAAGTGGTCGGCTCTGGAATCACCACCGTGTTCGACTGCCTGCGGCTGGGATCGGACGAGGATGGCGGCTTCCAGAAAGGTGAGATGCGCGCTATCGGCGACGCGATCGAACGGGCCGGCAATGAAGAGCGGCTGCGCGCCAGTCATCTGATTCATCTGCGCTGCGAAGTGTCGGCCGGCAACGTGCTGGAGCATTTCGAAGATTTCCGCGGCGATCCGCAGGTGCGCTTGGCCTCGCTCATGGACCATGCTCCGGGCCAGCGGCAGTTCGCGACGCTCGATCAGTACGTCCTCTACTACAAGAAGAAAGTCGGCCTCAGCGACGCGGAATTCGAACGCTTCATGGTGCGTCGTCAGGAAGATTCGGCCAGATATTCGGCGGGCAACCGCATGGCCATCGCGCGGGCCTGCAACGATCGCGGCATCGCAATCGCCAGCCATGACGACGCGACGCTTGAGCATGTTGAGGAATCAAAGGCCTTCGGCGTGCGGCTGGCGGAGTTCCCGACCAGCGTCGAGGCGGCACAGGCGTCGCATGAAGCCGGCATGTCTGTCATGATGGGCGCTCCCAACATCGTGCGCGGCAAATCCCATTCCGGCAATATCTCGGCGAAGTCGCTGGCCGATGCAGGCGTTCTCGATGTGCTGTCGTCCGACTATGTTCCGATCAGCCTTATCCATGCGCCGTTCCTGCTGGCGTCGGAAGAGGGCGGCATGGATTTGCCGCAGGCGATCCGGCTGGTGACGGCGACGCCGGCGCGCACCGTCGGGCTGGAAGATCGCGGCCGTATCGCCGAAGGGCTGCGGGCCGATCTGGTCAGGGTGCGGCACGGGCAGGGCGTTCCCATCGTACGGTCCGTCTGGCGCGAGGGGCGCCGCGTTGCCTGAGCGGGAAGCTCTCCCGGAAGACCACGCCACCGGTAAGAAGCGGACCGGAAAGCTCGTTGTGGTCGTCGGTCCGAGTGGCGCCGGCAAGGACAGCCTCATCGATTACGCCAAAACGCGCCTGGCCGGCGAACCTGCACTTCACTTCGTCCGCCGTGCCGTAACGCGACAGGTTCATTCCGCCGCCGAGGATCACGACGCGATGTGCACGGCTTCGTTCGAGGCCGCCGCCGCGTCCGGCGCGTTCGCTGTGACATGGGAAGCGCATGGCCTGAGATACGGAATTCCCGATACGGCTCGCCTGCACACAGGCAATGGCGGCATTGCGGTCGCCAATGGCTCACGCGGCGCGCTTCCGGCGATACGGGCGTGTTTCGGACATGTCGCCGTGGTGCTGGTCGATGCCGCGTCGGATGTGCTGGCCCGAAGGCTAGCGGCGCGGGGGCGGGAAACCGAAGCCGACGTCAAAGCCCGGCTTAGGCGTTCGATCCCCGCATTCGGACCCATGGTCCCCGATCTTGTGCTTGACAACAGTGGCGACCTTGCATCGGCCGGAGAATTGCTGGTGGCCTTCCTGCATCGTCTGAAGGGATAGGCTTGGGCGCAAGAGTCGTTCCGGGATATTCGCCGCTCCAGCCAGCCTAGCTAGCAGCTTTCGCAGTCGACAAACGGTCGCCCTGGAAGATCGTGATAGTCGCGATAGTCTTCTCGTTTCTCGAATATCGAGCCTTGACTCAGCTCGACATGTAGCTAACATGTTAGTTCTGACAGCAAGGCGGGAAGATGGTTTCAAAAGAGATTTTCGGGTTGTCGGCGGCCCTTGTGACGCCCTTTGGCGAGGACGGAGACATCGACCTCGCCCGCCTTGTTTCTCATGCGCGCGAGGTGCTGGCGGAAGGCTGCGACAGCGTCACCGTCTTTGGCACGACAGGGGAGGGTTACGGTATCAGCCTTATGGAGCGCGCCGCAGTCCTGGGGGCGCTTGCAGGCGCCGGCATCGAGCCGGCTAAAAGCGTCTATGCCGGGGTTCTGGCGGTCACGACCGACGATGCGGTCGCCCAGTCCCGCATCGCCCTTGATGCGGGCGCCCGTGGATTGTTGTTCGCGCCGCCCTTCTATCTCAAGGGCGTCGAGGATGAAGGGCTCTACGCCTGGTTCTCGCGCGTGATCGAAAAGATCGGTCCGTTGGCGCGCGGCATCCTCCTCTATCACATACCGGGACAAACTTCGGTGCCCATATCGGTGTCGCTGGTGTCGAGGCTGCGAAAGGCATTTCCCGGCGTCATTTCCGGTGTCAAGGATTCCTCCGGCAAGTGGGGGGATGCTCAAGCCTTCCTGGCCGAGCACGGCGACCTTGCGATCCTGATCGGCGAGGAGCGGCTTCTGGCCCGCGCCGTGCGGGCCGGCGCTCAAGGATCGATCTGTGGTCTCGCCAATATGGCGCCGGCTCTGCTTCGTCCGGTGATTTATGAAGGCCAGGATAGCGACAAGGTGGTTCGGCTGGTCGATATGATAACGAGCTTCCCGGTGCTGCCCACGGTCAAGGCCCTGACCAGCCATGTCCGTAAGGACGTCCGCTTTCGCAAGGTACGCCCGCCGATCCGCGATCTCGAACCGGCGCTTGTCAAAAAGGCGGCGGACGCCTTTGATTCAATTCTCGCGGCATAGGGAGCGACAGGGTGAACAATCCCGCGGCAACGCCTCTGTCTGAAAGCCAGAACCTTCGGGACAAGGCCTATGCGGGCTATACGAAGAGCCTGCTGGAACAGCAGATCAAGCCGGGCCAGTTCATCACCCAGCGCGAACTGGTCGCCATCACCGGTTTTCCTCTCGGTTCGATCCGCGAGCTTGTGCCGCGGCTCGAGGCCGAAGGGCTGATCCGCACGGTGCCGCAGCGTGGCATGCAGGTTCCGCAGGTGGATCTCGCCCTGGTCCGCAATGCTTACCAGTTCCGCGTCTTTCTGGAGGAGCCGGCTGCCCGCTTGTTCGCCCGCGACGCTTCCGACGATGCGATCGCCGCTTTGCGCGAAAGCCACGAACGCATCCTGCGCCGGCACGAAAACGGCGACGCCGCCAACCTCATGCAAGACGCCGAGGCAGTGGATTTAAGCCTCCACGAGGCCATCATCGGCCTGCAGAACAACGAGATACTCTCCAACGCCTATCGCGTGAACTGGCTCAAGATAAAGCTGATCAGGCTGGCGGAAACCCGCCTCTATGTGCCGATGATTCCGGAGGTCATGGGGCAGCATCTCGAGATCATCGCGGCGTTCGAGCGACGCGACGAAGATGCGGCCGCCCGGGCCATCACCGAGCATATTGAAGTCGCGCGGCGGAGGGCTGTCGATATCTGACGATTGCCGCCTTGAGCTGCGCCGGGAGGAGGCGGGTTCGCGGGCCGGTGGAATGTCCGCAACTAAAAAATGATGGAGGAATGAAATGACGCTCAAGACATTCAAACCAAGTCGGCGCGAGTTCCTTGCCGGCGCAGCCGGGCTCGGCGCGGCTGGCCTGTTCGGCGCGCGCCCGGCTTTTTCGGCCGAAGTCGACTGGAAGAAATTCTCCGGCCAGACGCTGGAGGTCAATCTGGTGAAAAGCCCGCGCAGCGACACGCTGCTCAAATACATGTCGGAATTCGAGGAGCTTACCGGCATCACGGTCAATGCAGAGGCCACGCCGGAACAGCAGCAGCGCCAGAAGACGGTGATCGAACTGAGCGCTGGCAAGCCGAGCTTCGACGTTGTGCACCTCTCCTATCATGTGCAGAAGCGCCAGTTTGAGAAGGGCGGCTGGCTTGCCGACATCGGCGGCTTCCTCAAGGATCCGACCCTGACCGATCCCGGCCTCACCGAAGCCGACTTCGCCGAGGCGGGTCTGGAGTTCGCCAAGGATGGGGACGGGACGCTGCGGTCGCTGCCGTTCTCGGTGGACTACTGGATCATCTACTGGAACAAGGAGCTCTTCGAGAAGAAAGGGCTGCAATATCCGGCCAGCTTCGAGGAAATGGCCAAGGCCGCCGAGGCACTGACCGACAAGGATGCCGGCACGTTCGGCTTCGTGGCGCGCGGGCTGAAGAATGCCAATGTGCCCGTCTGGACCTCGCTGATGCTCGGCTTCGACAAATACTCCGTCGAAAATGGCGCGCTGCAGACCGAGACACCCGAAGCGATCGAGGCAGCGGCCATCTACAAGCGCCTGATGACCGCCTCCGCGCCTCCCGGCGTCGCCGGGTTCAACTGGGCGGAATCGCAGTCGGCCTTCCTTCAGGGACGCATCGGTATGTGGTTCGATGGCGTCGGCTTCGCGCCGCCGCTCGAAGACCCCAACAAGTCGCGTGTCGTCGGCAAGGTCGGCTACGGCATCATGCCGAAGGGTCCCAAGGCTCATGCCTCGGGCACTTTCGGCGATGGCATCGGCGTTACCGCCGCCAGCGAGAAGAAGGAAGCCGCCTATCTGTTCTGCCAGTGGGCCGTGTCGCCGATCATGGGTGCGCGGCTGCTGCAGGCCGGCGCCGGCGTGCCCTTCCGCAAATCCATCCTCGGCGACCAGAAGGTGCGTGATGGCGTCACCATGCCGGGCGAATGGGTGGATGCGGTCGCGGGCTCCGGCGAAATCAGCAAGCTGGCGTTGCCGGTCATCGTTCCTGTCACGGAATTCCGCGACACGTTCGGCGTGGCGCTCACCAATCTGATTTCCGGCGGCGATCCCGCTGCCGAACTCAAGAAGGCCACCGAGGCGTTCAAGCCGGTGCTCGAAAAGAGCGAAAAGGCCTGATGGCCGACGCGCCGCACACGACGACCGCCCATATGATCGAGGGCCAGCCCGTTCGGCTGGCCCCGAACTACTGGCCATTCGTGCTTCCGGCGCTGGTCGTGGTGTTGGCGGTCATCGTCTTTCCCTGGATGTTCACCATCTGGATGAGCGCCAACGAATGGACGCTCGGCCAGTCGCGAAGCTTGGTCGGCGCGGCCAATTACATCCGCCTGTGGGGCGATCCGCGCTTTTGGGAATCGCTTGTCCACACGCTCTGGTACACCCTGCTGTCGGTCGTCGCGCCGCTGTTCCTCGGCACGCTGGCGGCGCTGATCTTCGACGCCCGCTTCCCGCTGCGCGGCTTTCTGCGCGGCATCTTCGTCATGCCGATGATGGCGACGCCGGTGGCCATCGCCCTGGTATGGACGATGATGTTCCATCCGCAACTCGGGGTGCTGAACTATTTGCTGTCGCTCGTCGGCATCCCGGCGCAGGAATGGATTTTCAACCCCAACACCGTCATCCCTTCACTGGTCGCGGTCGAGACCTGGCAGTGGACGCCGCTGGTGATGCTGATCGTGCTCGGCGGCCTGGCGTCGGTGCCGCGCGAACCTTTCGAAAGCGCCGAGATCGACGGCGCCAACTATTGGCAGCAGTTCCGCTATCTCACCTTGCCGATGATCATGCCGTTCATAATGGTCGCGGCCATCATTCGCACCATCGACGCGCTGAAGAGCTTCGACATCATCTATGCGATGACGCAGGGCGGCCCGGGCACGGCGTCCGAAACCATCAACATCTACCTCTACAACACCGCCTTCGCCTATTACGACATCGGCTATTCGTCGGCGATGGCGATCGTCTTCTTCATCATCATCGTGGCGCTTTCGCTTGTGCTGCTGATGGCGCGCCAGCGCATGCAGTGGTCGGAGGCGGAAGGAAAATGAAAGCCGGCATCCTGAACCGCATCGGCCTTTTTTTCGTCGCGCTGGTCATGGTCTCGCCGGCGATCCTGTTCTTCATCTGGATGATCTCGCTGTCGCTGAAATTCGAGATCGACAACGGCGCCTATCCGCCGATCCTCATCCCGGAACGCTTCGCATGGGTGAACTATGTGCAGGTGTTCCGCGAGAACAATTTCTTCCTCTACCTCTGGAACTCGATTCTGGTGACCGGCACGGCGACCCTGCTCGCCCTGTTGATCGGCGTGCCTGCCGGTTACGGCATTGCGCGTCTCAAGGCAGACAATGCCGCCGTCGTGGTCATGATCGCCCGCATGACGCCCGGCCTGTCCTACCTCATACCGCTCTACCTGCTGTTCCAGTGGGTGGGTCTTGTCGGCACCATCTGGCCGCAGATCATCATCCACCTGGTGGTCACCGTGCCCATCGTCGTCTGGGTGATGATCGGCTATTTCGAGACCACGCCGATGGAGCTGGAGGAAGCCGCGAGCATCGACGGCGCCAGCTCCTGGCAGGTCTTCCGGCTCGTGTCGCTGCCCATCGCCAAGCCCGGCATCGTCGTGGCGCTGATTCTGTCGGTGATCTTTTCCTGGAACAATTTCGTCTTCGGCGTCGTGCTCGCCAACCGCGAGACACGCACGCTGCCGGTCGCCGTCTATAACATGCTGTCCTACGAGCAGGTGAGCTGGGGGCCGCTGGCGGCAGCCGCGCTGGTGGTGACGCTGCCGGTGCTGGTGCTGACCATGTTCGCGCAGCGGCAGATCGTGGCGGGCCTCACGGCCGGCGCCGTAAAAGGTGGGTGAGAATGGCCTCTGTTGAAATCCAGGACGTCCGCAAGGAATTCGGCTCGGTGAAGGTCATCCGCGGCGTGTCGGTCGATATCAGCGATGGCGAGTTCGTTGTTCTCGTCGGGCCCTCCGGCTGCGGAAAGTCGACGTTGCTGCGCATGATCGCCGGCCTTGAGACGATCAGCGCCGGCACGATCAGGATCGGCGACCGTGTCGTCAACGCGCTGCGTGCACGGGACCGCGACATCGCCATGGTGTTCCAGAACTATGCGCTCTATCCGCACATGACGGTCGCCAACAATATGGGCTTTGCGCTCCGTATCAAGAATTTCGATGCTGCGGAAACCGCCAAACGCGTCAGCAATGCCGCTGCCATCCTCGGCCTCGAAAAGCTGCTCGACCGCTATCCGCGGCAGCTTTCCGGCGGTCAGCGCCAGCGGGTGGCCATGGGCCGCGCCATCGTGCGCGATCCCTCGGTTTTCCTCTTCGACGAGCCGCTCTCCAACCTCGACGCCAAACTGCGGGTGCAGATGCGCGGCGAGATCAAGAGCCTGCACCAGCGCCTCGGCACCACGACGGTCTATGTCACGCACGATCAGATCGAGGCGATGACCATGGCCGACAAGATCGTCGTCATGCATGACGGCATCGTCGAGCAGGCCGGCGCCCCCCTGGAGCTTTACGAACGGCCGGCCAACATGTTCGTCGCCGGCTTCATCGGCTCTCCGGCGATGAATTTCCTTGCCGGCAAGGTCGAGAACGGACGCTTCGTCAGCACCAAGGGACTGGAACTCCCCGTCTCGGCAGTGGCCGCAGGGGCGGCTGCGGAGCGCGAGGTGTTTTATGGCATCCGCCCCGAACACATTCATTTCGCCACGGCCGGCATAGGCGGCAAGACCCTGCTGGTCGAGGCCACCGGCTCCGAAGTGTTCACGCGGCTTGATTGTTCCGGTGAAGTCCTCTCCTGCCTGTTTCGCGAGCGCGGGTTGACGCTGCAACTCGGGCAGGCCATCTCTGTCCGCATAGACCCCGCCGACGCTCATCTGTTCGATGCGCAGACCGGATCGCGGCTCTGACGGCGTTTTCCGGTAGCAAGCGGAACGAATAGCTATGTCGCCCGTTGGGCCTCCGGGCCTTGTCCAAATTTTTAGATTGACAGTTTCTCCCCCTGCTGCAAGCCTTCGAACGGGCAGGTATTTGCTTGCCTCCTAATACCAGAGGGAGACTGAAATGGACGAAGTCGTAGAGACTAAGGAAGTTGAACTCGAAATCGTTGAATTGACCGAAGCGGAAGTCGGGGCAGTTTTCGGCGCCCTTCACGCCTCATCAGCAGGCTAAGCTTCAGCGGATCCGGGGTTTACTTCGGGTCGTTACGGACAGGCGGCGGTGGCCTTTGGCCACCGTTCGCTTTGGAGGCCGGCAGTTACCGCTGTAATACAAGGCTCGGTAGCCAGTTGGCTTGATAATATGTTCTCCGACCGATTTCCGGCAAGGTGAGCTTCTGGCACTGCAGCTCCCACCGGGAACGTCCAAATTCCGGTCTTCGTCCCATTTTGTAGATTGACAGGGCTGGTTCCTGCTGCAAGCCTTCGAACGGGCAGGCATTTGCTTGCCTCTTAGTACCAGAGGGAGACTGAAATGGACGAAGTCGTAGAGACCAAGGAAGTTGAACTCGAAATCGTTGAATTGACCGAAGCGGAAGTCGGGGCAGTTTTCGGCGCCCGTCACGTCGCGCATTAAGCCTCAGCGGACGATCCGGAGTTTGCTCCGGGTCGTCTCGGGTGGGCACGCGTAGCCTCCGTTACCGCTCGCTTTTGGAAACTGGCCAACGTTCGCCTCCTCAATATTTATTTTCTCCGACCGTTTCAGGGCGGGATCCCGCTCAACAGCGAATAGCTTCCCTTAGGGAATGTCCAAATTTCAGGCCTTCGTCCCATTTTTTAGATTGACAGGACTCCCCCCTGCTGCAAGCTTTTAAGCAGGCAGGCATTCTGCTTGTCTCATCTCTAAAACCAGAAGGAGATTCAAATGGACGAAGTCGTAGAGACCAAGGAAGTTGAACTCGAAATCGCTGAGCTGACCGAAACGGAAGTCGAAGCCGTTTTCGGTGCCGGCCACGTTATCTAGGCTTTAGAGGACGGCCCGGAGTTTACTTCGGGTCGTCACGAACAAGCGGTGTCTTGGCCAAACGCTTGAACAGAGTGGCTACAATGAAAAGCGACCCTTTTGGCCGATACAGGTGACCAGCGGATAGGAAAAAAGGCGGAAAGCAAGCAAAGTCCCACAGGCCGGGCTTCGCTGTTTCGTATTGAGGCGCTGCAGGCCCGGAACGAATTGCGGGTGGTCGGCGACATAAGCCCGAAAGACGACAACCTCCTCTCTGCCGTCGTTTCGGTTGCGTCCGTTCTCGGTCTTCTGATTTTCATAGTCTGCCTCGTTTATCCATTTCCCGTTTATGTCGAGGCTTCGGGCGTGGTTGAACGCATGCCGGCCGATGCGGTCCTTTCCAGCCCCGCATCGGGGACGCTCGTCAGTCTCTACGTCAAGGACGGGCAGGAGGTCGCCGAAGGCGCCATCGTGGCCTGCATTCGCCCCTCGGCCCGGCAAGCTGGAGCGTCTTTTCAGCTCGCAATGTGTCCCCATGGCGCCGAAAATGCCTTCTCCTTGAGTTCGCCGACAAACGGAACAGTCACGCTGTCCTCCTTGCGAGAGGCCGATCAGGTCGAGGCCAAACAGCCGGTTCTTTCCATCGAGCACCCGCAGGCCAGGCTTGTCGGCGTCGTGCGGATCGACCCGCAGAAGGCCTCCGCCATTGAACCGGAAGCACATGCCACGATATGGACTGCCGCGTCGCCTCTATCGCGCTCAAGTGGGATCGAGGCGAAAGTGGCCGGAAAAACGGTCGATCTTGGGAAGGACGATAGCCAGCCCCTGACCCGATACACGATACGGTTGAAGGTAGCGGAAGATCAGCAGCACTTGCTGTTGCCCGGCGCCCCGTTCCGGGCGCGTATCTTCGTCGGTTCGCGTCCTCTCTATCGGTATATCCTGCCGGGACGGTCGGGCGCATGAGTTTCTTCGGCAAGCGCGGGTTCCAGACGGTCTTCCAGTCTCGCAATGCCGAATGCGGCCTGGCCTGTCTCGCCATGATCGCCCGCTATCACGGTCAGGCTGTCGACCTTGCCACCTTGCGGCAGACAGCGCCGATGTCGAGCCGCGGCATGTCGTTGCGCGATCTGATCGATGCCGCCCCCCTGGTCGGTCTCGCCACGCGGCCGGTCCGCTGCGACCTGGCGGCGGTGAAGCGGTTGCGGCTGCCGGCCATCCTGCACTGGCGTTTCAATCATTTCGTCGTCGTCACCAGGGTCGATGGCGACATGTTCGAGATCCACGATCCGGCGCTGGGGCCGCAGATTGTCGACGCCGCAAGCGTCAGCCGCGCCTTCACCGGCATTGCGGTTGAACTGGAAGTGTCCAGCCCGCTAACCGGACCGCTGCCCAACCGGGGCATCCAGCTGTCCGATCTCTGGCGTCTGGCGCGCGAGCAGAAGGGAATGATGGCGCGCCTCGCCTTCCTCTCGCTGTTTGTCCAGTCCCTGGAGCTTGCCGGGCCGTTGTTCTTCCAGCTGCTCATCGACAGGGCGGTTCTGTCGCAAAGCATCCCGATCCTGCTGTTGATTACAGGCATCTTCTGCGGCGTGGCGTTTTTCAGTGCCTTTGCCCGCTATTCGCGCAGTGGCGCGGCCATGCGCATCGTCCGGGTTCTCGACCTGCAATTGTCGGCCGCCCTGTCGCGGCGTTTGATGGCGTTGCCCTTCGATTTTTTCCTCACCCGCTCGCCGCAGGACATCCTGCAGCGCATCCGCGCCATCCGCCCGGTGCGCGAACTGGCTTCCGCGGAGCTGGTCGAAACGATATTCGATGCCGTCGGCATGTTCGTCCTGTCCGTTGTCATCATCCTCTACAGCTTCCTGTTATGGCTGGTGATGATGCTGTTCTCCGCAGCCTATCTCGCGGTCAAGCTCAGCAAGCTCCGCAAGACCAGGAATGCCTTGCGCGCGCAGTCTGCCCGCTCCGGCTCCGAGGCCGGATTGCTGCTGGAAAATGTCGAAGGCGTGGAATCTATCAAGCTGTTCACGGCCGAAGAGCTTCGCCACGTCATGTGGCGTAACACCTATGAGGAATTGTCACGGGTCGACATCGAGCTGGAATCCTATCGCCAGGCCGACAGCTTCGCCGGCGAGATCGTCATCACCGGCGGTCGCATCGTCTGTTCGGCAATCGCCGCGCTCCTCGTTATCGAGGGCACGATTTCCATCGGCATGCTTCTGGCGATTGCCTTCCTGCAAGCCATCTTCTTCACGAAGGTGCGGCAGTTCATCGATCGCATGATCGATATCCAGAAAATCCAGGAGCATCTGAACGAGATGGCTGAGATCGTCGACGCCGATCCCGAGCCCCACAGATTGGCATCGCCCGCAATAGCGGTCCAGCTGACCGGCCAGATTTCCGTGCACGATTTGAGCTTCCGTTACTCCGAGCGCGATCCGCTTTTGTTTCAGCACCTCTCCTTCGACGTCGGAGCGGGCGAATCCTTCGCCATCACCGGTCCGTCCGGCTGCGGCAAGTCCACGCTTTTGCGGATGATGACGGGGTTGGTGCAACCGGCGACCGGCATGGTCACCTATGACGGCCAAACGCCATCGAACATCGGGCTTCTCAATCTAAGGCGTCAACTCGGCACTGTATTGCAGAACGATAGCCTGTTCATCGGCACGCTCTTCCAGAATATTTCCATGTTCGATTCCAGTGCCGACGAGGAATGGGTGACGGAGTGCGCGCGTCTTGCCTGCGCCCACGAGTTCATCTCGCGCATGCCGATGAATTATAATTCTGTCATCAGCGACACGCAGGGCGGTCTTTCGGGCGGCGAACGGCAGCGCGTCCTTCTGGCGCGGGCGCTTTACAAGCGGCCCCGGATTCTTCTGCTCGACGAGTCGAGCAGCCATCTCGACGCCGAGACCGAACGCCAGGTGAACGAGGCGCTCCGCGGCCTCACCATCACGCGCGTGCTTGTCGCTCACCGCGAGGAGACCATCAAGCTCGCGCAGAACAGGATCGTCCTTGGCCAACAGCCCACGGCCGAGACGTTCGATGCGAAAGGAGCAACGCCATGAGCATCCAGGCGCAAAGACTTCAGGCCCAGCTTGCGGCTGTCGAGGAGATCGTCGGCCCGCTGAGCATGATCCGCGGCGAAATCGCGAAGAAGGATCTGCCGGCGCACAGCTGCGCCTTTCTGGGCGGTTCGATCACCGACGGCTTCGCAAACGAAAATTCCGACGTCGACATCTATCTGCTCGTCGACAATGATGAGGAAGCAGCCCAGAACGAGCCGGGCACGATGCTGAAGGACGGGCGGTTTTGGCAGTTCTACTACTTGTCAAAATCGATGCTGGACGATTTCCGCGAAAAGATCGCCACCAACACGGTGGCGTCTTTGGTGGAGGACGAACGGGTGACGCTGCATCGGATACTCACCGGCGTGGCGATTTCCGGAGAGGACCGTTTGAAAGCGGTTCGCCAGGAACTCGACGAGACCCGCCTGCACTACCTCCTGAGCGCGACCTCGTTCGACTTCAGCGCGGGGATGCACAACGACTGTCTGGGAATGAAAGCCGGCGACACGCTGGGATACCTGCAATCGGTGCGCATCGGCTACGGCTGCATAGCGGACTCGATCCTGAATTTGTGGGGGGATACGGTCGCGCGTCAGAAATGGCGCCTGCGCAGGCTGCAACGGACGTTCGGCGACGGTCCGTTTCTGGAAGCTTACCTTTCGGTGCTGTGCGGTCCGCACGACCGGTCGCCGGACGGAATAAGCCGCTACATCGACTATTCCATGCGGCTGTGGCAGTTCATGTTCGCGGAGACGATTCTGGGTTATCTCGCGGGTAAGGATCTGCCCTCGACGATGGAAGGTGCGCTGCGCGACATAAACGACGGAGCGGCTGCGCTTGCCGTGTCGGTGGATGTGCCACCGCGCTATCCATGCCGCCATCCCGACTACCGGCTCGATCGTTATGGCGAGGACAGCTTCGTCTCGGCGCGCGCCCATGCGGAAAAACGGCTGTCACCGCTTCTTGTCGCCATCTGGTGCGCGATGAATGGCAGGCGCGATGCGGAAGCCATCGTGGAATTTCTCCGGCGCCGTGTCCCGAAGCTCGCGGGATCCCTAACGGTGGAAACCGTCAACAAGGCGGAAGGCATGTTGAGGTCGGCTGGCGTGCTCGCCTGACCGGGGCCGCCGCATCTGGCGGAAACCTTTACTATGCGCTCCGACAAGCTTGCAGGGCCGGTTGCAAGTGCGTATCTGATGTCCAGACATGTTGAACGATGGAGACGATCCTTGTCCGCATTGGCGCGCTTTCTGGGGGACTCGCCATTTCGTGTGTTCCTGAAACTGTTGGTCGTTTCCTTTCTGGTCGGTTTGGTTATGAGCGCCTTCGGCTGGTCGCCATTCGACGTCCTGCGCGGCATCCAGGATTTCTTCCTGGACATCTGGCGCCTGGGCTTCCGCGCCATCGACCGGTTCATCGGTTATCTGCTGCTCGGCGCGGCGATCGTCATCCCGGCCTTCATCATCCTGCGCCTGTTCAGCTACCGCAAATAGCGGACGCTTCCTCGAACAGGATGGCATGGCGCGCCGCGAGCGCCGGTACATCGGTGGAGTAGCCGCCGCCGATCACGCCGCATACCGGAACGCCGGCATCGCGGAAATGCGACAGCACCATGCGGTCGCGGGCGCGGATGCCGTCTTGGCTCAGCGATAATCGTCCGAGGCGGTCGTCGGCATGGACATCGACGCCGGCATTGTAGAAAACGATATCCCACCGCCTACGGCGGGAAAGCTGCGGCAGGATTTCGGCAAGCGTTTCCAGGTAAGCCTCGTCTCCGGTGCCGTCAGGAAGCGCGATGTCGAGATCGGAGGCGATCTTGCGGACCGGATAGTTGCGCTCGCCATGCATGGAAAAGGTGAAAGCGCGGGGTTCCTCGCGCAGGATATCGGCGGTTCCGTCTCCCTGATGCACGTCGAGATCGACGACGAGGATGTCGTTCGCCGCGCCTTCGGCCAGAAGCAGCAGCGCTGCAATCGCTACGTCGTTGAACGTGCAGAAGCCGGCGCCCTGGGCGCGGCGCGCGTGATGGCTGCCCCCGGCGGCGTTGCAGGCGATGCCATGCGCCAGCGCCAGCCGGGCTGCCAGAACGGTGCCGGCGCTGGCAAGCCGGGCACGCAGCGATACCCTCGGATCGACGGCAAAGCCGATCTCGCGTTCGATGGCAGGCGGGACGGCGGCCGCGATGACCTGTTCGACATAGGCGCCGTCATGGGCGCGCCTCAGCCATTCCGGACTCGCCGGTTCGGGCAGATGAAGATAGCTGGGATCGGTGAGGCCGCGCGTCCGCAACGCTTCCATCAGCAAGGGATACTTGCTCATGGGAAAACGGTGATTGACGGCGAAGCCGGCATCGTAGCCGGGATGATGGACGATATGCAGCGGCATTCAGTTCGAGGCAAATATGCGCCAGCGTCGGAATTTTTAAGGGGCAGGCGAGGCGGACGGTTGCGCTTGCCAGCGAAACTGGGACACATCTTCGCTTCGTTCAAGAGCCATGTACGACCTCAGGGAGACCCAAGCTGAACCAGATTGAGCCGATGGGCGGGCAGGCGCGCGCATTCACCGTCACCAACCGGCTGGTGCTTGCCATCGCGGTGCCGATGACGCTCGCCTATCTGACCACGCCGCTGCTCGGCATCGTGGCGACAGCGGTGGTGGGGCAGATGGGAGATGCTGCGCTGCTCGGTGGGCTGGCCGCCGGGGCGCTGGTTTTCGACGTCGTCTTCACCAGTTTCAATTTCCTCCGCTCCGGCACCACGGGCCTCGTGGCGCAGGCTTTCGGAAGGGGCGATGCGCTGGAGGAGCAGGCAGTTTTCTGGCGAGCCGTCCTCATAGCGCTGGTGTCCGGCATCGTGCTGGCGGCTCTGACGCCCATGCTCATAGTGGCGGGAAAGTGGTTTATGGGCGCGGAGCCTCGCGTCAACGAGGCAATGGCGGTGTACGTCCATGTGCGGATGCTGGGCGCTCCGCTCTCGCTCATCAACTACGCAATCCTGGGCTACGTTCTGGGGCGGGGCGAGGGGACTCTCGGTCTTGTCCTGCAGATCATCCTCAACGGCATCAACATCGTGCTTTGCTTCATTCTCGGCCTGGAGCTGGCATGGGGTGTCGCGGGCGTCGCATGGGCCGCGGTCTGGGGCGAATTCATCGCACTGGCGGTTGGCCTTACCATTGTGATCAGGCGCTTCCGCGCTGCCCCGCGTCCGTCGAAAGCACGCATTCTCGACCTTTCAGCCTTCCGGATCATGATGTCGTTGAACCGCGACATCATGATCCGCTCCTTCTCGCTGCTGGCCGCGTTCGCCCTGTTCATCAGGCAGGGCGCGCAGTTCGGCACGGTCACGCTCGCAGCCAATTCGGTGCTGATGAACTTCTTCCTCTTCGCGGGATTCTTTCTCGACGGTTTCGCCACCGCTGCCGAGCAATTGGTTGGACGGGCGATCGGGGGGCGTCTCGAGAGCGCCTTTCGGCAAGCCGTCCGGCTGACCATAATCTGGGGTTTCGGCCTGGCCGGCGCGGTCACGCTGATCCTGCTCGTCTTCGGAACGGACCTTATCGCGGTCATCACCACGGCGCCTGACGTTCAGGTCGAAGCCGGCATCTTCCTGCCATGGGCTGCGGTCACGGCGTTGAGCGGCGTGCTGGCCTTCCAGATGGACGGCGTGTTCATTGGCGCGACATGGTCGCGCGACATGCGCAACATGATGCTGCTGTCGTTCCTGATCTTCTGCGCCGCGCTGCTGACGCTCGGTCCGGCTTTCGGCAATCACGGGCTCTGGGCGGCGCTCAACATCTTCTTGCTGGCGCGAGGACTGAGCTTGCTGGCCGTGCTGCGCGTCCGGGTCAGAACGGCGTTCTGACAGGCCGGTCTATTAGATCGGCTTGGCCGCCCAATGGTCGAGCCGGCTGTCTCGCAACTGGCCGATCGAGCCGACGCCTTCCTTGTCCAGAATCCGGGTCATGCCCTTGAGGATATGCCCGGGCAGGGACGGACCGGCATAGATCATGCCTGTGTAGAGTTGAACCAGATCGGCGCCTGCCCGGATTTTCTCCACCGCCGTCTCGGTCGAGTTGACGCCGCCGAGGCCGATGATGGCGCATTGCGGCCCAAGGAATTTGCGCATCCTTGCCAGGACTTTCGTAGAGCGCTCGAAAAGCGGCGTGCCTGAAAGCCCGCCCGGCTCGGAACTGGCATCGCTTTGCAGCCTTGGCCGCGTCGTCGTCGTGTTGGAGACGATGATCCCGTCGAGGCGTTGCTCGGTTACTTCGGCGGCGATGTCCCGCATTTCGGTTTCCGACAAATCCGGTCCGATCTTGAGGAAGACCGGCGGCTGGGCGGAAGATGCCGCGCGCGCCGCCATGACCCGCGACAGCAGCTCGGACAGTTGCTCGCGCGCCTGCATGCCGAGCAGGCCCGGCGTATTGGGCGACGAGATGTTGACCGTCAGATAGGACGCTAGCGGCGCAAAGCACGCGACGCCCTTTTCATAGTCGCCGACACGGTCCGTGCTGTCCCTGTTGGCGCCGATGTTGACGCCGACGATGCCGGGCCGGCTCCTGCGTGCCGTCAGCCGCGCCTTCGCAGCCTCGTGGCCCTCATTGTTGAAGCCCAGCCGGTTGATCACCGCATCGTCCTGCTCAAGGCGGAAGATGCGCGGCTTCGGATTGCCGGGCTGCGCCAGCGGCGTGATGGTGCCGACTTCCGCGAAGCCGAAGCCGAGCGAAAGCAGCCCGTCCGGCACCTCGGCGTTCTTGTCATAGCCGGCCGCCATGCCGAGCGGATTGGGAAAGCTCAGGCCGCAGATTTCAACATTCAGCCGCTTGTCGCGCGGCGGACGGGCGGCCACGGGAACGCCACATCTCAAGGCTGCAATGGAAAGACCGTGGGCTGTCTCCGGATCGACGGAGAAAAGAAGCTTCTTGCCGATCCGGTCCAACACGCTCATTCCATCTCCATATCCGGGAATTGATGCAGGCCGCCGGGCCCGACGGGCAGCGGCTTGACCCAAAGAACCGCATCGAGCCCGAGCGGGCCGTAGAGATGCGGGAAAAGCTCTCCGCCGCGCGACGTCTCGTATTTGAGCGCTGGCCCGAGGCGGCTTTCGTCCACGGCGACCAGCAGCAGGCCGGACTGGCCGGCGAAATGCTTCGCCGCTGTTTCCGGCGCCTGAGCCGCCGTCGAGAAATGGATAAAGCCGTCGCTGAGGTCGATCGGCGCGCCGGTGAAGCTGCCCGCTCTTTCGGCCTCGCGCCAAAGGTCTGCGGGCGCTATCTTGTAAATTGTTTGTGGCATGGCTGCGCTATAGTCCGAATGCGCGAGCCGGAAAAGGGCGTGCGACGCTTCGTCCCCATTTCCGGCGCAAACACCGGTTAGTTTTTGCAATGGTTCCTGGAGGACATCGGATGAACGCAATGCTTTTACGGAGCCTCCTCGTATCGGTCGTATCGGTCTGCCTGTTCTCGGCCCCCGGCGCGGCCCAGGAGCAGGAGCGTTATAAGCTCGAAAAATCAGGCGACGGCTATGTCCGCATGGATACGCAGACAGGCGCCATGTCGACTTGCCAGGAGCGCGACGGGCAGATGGTCTGCCGTATGGCAGCTGACGAGCGGACGGCGTTCCAGGATGAGATCGACCGGTTGCAATCCTCGGTCAGGGCGCTGGACGAGCGCGTGTCCAAGCTCGAGAACTCGCTCGCCGCCAAGCTCGAATCCACTCTTCCCAGCGAAGAGGATTTCGACAAGACCATGAGCTATATGGAACGCTTCTTCCGCAAATTCCTGGGTATCGTGAAGGAACTTGAAAACGAGGAAACGCCGCCGCAGAAGACGTGAGGCGGCTTTTCGTTTTCCACGAAAGAGAGGCTGTCCAGTTTGGTCTCGTCGCGGCTTTACGGCTTGAAAAGCTTGCGGTTAGCCGCATAATCCGCCGGCTTGATCCAGGCGGTGGGGTCGAAGGTCGCTGCATACGACAAGCGCGGCCGTCAAATTGACGGGCTTCCGGATTCGGAGGCTTTGGGGGAGACAGGATGCCGGCGCGTCACAGCTTCGTCATTGCCGACGATCACCCCTTGTTTCGCGGGGCGCTTCGTGAGGCGCTGTCTGGCTTGGGCGATGTCGGTGCCATCCACGAGGCGGGCGATTTCGAAAGCGCCAAGGCTCTGGTCCTTGCCAACGAAGATATAGACCTCGTCCTGCTCGACCTTTCCATGCCTGGAGCCAGTGGTCTATCGGGGTTGATATCGCTCCGGGGCATTCATCCCACAGTGCCGATGGTGGTGGTTTCGGCGCATGACGACCCGGTGACGATCCGGCGCTCGCTCGATCTCGGCGCCTCCGGGTTCATTTCCAAGTCTGCCAGTATGGATGAAATCCGCCGCGCCGTGCTGACCGTGCTTGCCGGCGACATTGCAGCGCCCGTTGGCGTCGACCTGGGCATCGAGCGCGACCCGGAGATTTCCGAACTCATCAGGCGCCTGCAGACACTGACACCACAGCAGACGCGGGTGCTGGGCATGCTGGCGGAAGGTTTGTTGAACAAGCAGATAGCCTATGAGCTCAGCGTGTCGGAGGCGACCATCAAGGCGCATGTGTCGGCGATCCTGCAGAAGCTCGGCGTCGACAGCCGCACGCAGGCTGTCATCCAGCTTTCCAAGATCGGCGGCGACCCGCTGCAATCGAGCAGCTGAGGAGGCTCAGAAATCCACGACCTAGTCCGGCTGTTATTCTGCTGCCGCGGCGACCGGCCTGATGCGGGCCATCAGCGAGCGCAGGGCGGCGGGCCTCAGCGGCTTGTGTAACACCGGCACGTCCATCGCTGCCGCCGCTGCGCGCACCTCGGAGGACCGGTCGGCGGTGACCAGAACCGCCGGCATCGATTCGCCATAGGTCGCGCGGAACCGGGCAATCACCCCGAGCCCGGTCTCGCCGTCGAGATGATAGTCGGCAACGACGAGGTCGGGCCGGTTTCCGATGTCCTTCGGCTCGCCGGTGCCCGACGATGTCGAGACGACGCAGCCCCAGCCTTCGAGCAGCAGGCGCATTCCTTCCAGGATGCGGTTGTCGTTGTCGACGCACAGAACGCGCAGACCCGAAAGCGTCGCGGACGAGCGCTGTGCCGGCTTTGCAAGCGCCTCCGGCCGTATCGCGACGGTCGTTTCGACCGGCAGGATGACGGAGAAGCGTGTACCTCTGCCGGGATTCGAGAAGATGCGGATTTCCAGCCTGAGCACGCGCGCGATGCGATCGACGATGGAAAGGCCGAGGCCCAATCCTCCGGCCTCGCGCGCGCCTTCGTCCAGCCGGGTGAATTCGCGGAAGACAGCGTTCAGCTTGTCGCCGGCGATGCCGATTCCCGTGTCGAGGACCTGAACTTCCAGCAGTTCGCCGCGTCGGCGCACGCCGACCAGCACGCGTCCACCGCGCGTGTACTTAATGGCGTTCGAGACCAGGTTCTGGATCAGCCTTCGCAGGAGGTTGCGGTCGGTCTTCACTGTCAGCGAAGATGGCATGATGGTCAGGCGGAGCTTCTTTTCCGCCGCCATCGGCTGGAAGTCGGTGCCGATCTGGCGCAACAGTCCGTCGAGGCGGAACACCGTTTCCTCGGGTTTCATCGCACCGGCATCGAGCCGGGAAATGTCGAGCACGGCCCCGAGAATCGTTTCGACCGATTCCAGCGACGATTCGATATTGATCGCAGCCCGGCTGGCCGGTCCCTTGCCGGCCTTTTCGATGAGAGAGGCACAGTAAAGCCGCGCCGCGTTGAGTGGCTGCAGGATGTCGTGGCCGGCGGCGGCAAGAAAGCGGGTTTTTCCGAGATTGGCCTCCTCCGCCAGCATCTGCGCCTGCGCCAGTTCCTCGTTGACGCGTGTCAGCTCCGCGGTGCGGCTCTTGACCCTCAGTTCGAGGGATTCGTTAGCACGCTTGAGCGCAAGGTCGGCTTCGACACGCGCCGAGATGTCGGCGTAGGTGGCAACGATGCCGCCGTCCGGCATCGGGTTGGAGACCAGTTCGAGAATACGCCCGGTCGTCTTCATTTCTACCTGCCAGGGACCGTCGAAGCTGGTGAGACGGTTCAGCATGGCGACCTGTTCGGCGGGAGGAATGTCGCCGCGCCGGGCCAAATGCTGAAGGATCTGATCGAGCGAAATACCGACCTGACCGAGATCGTCCGGCAGGTCGAACAGCATCCGGTATTGCCGGTTCCAGCAGATCAGCCGCAGGTCCTTGTCGAAGACGGTGATGCCCTGTTCCATCTGGTCAAGCGCGGTCTGCAGCAGATCGCGGTTATGCTGGAGCGCTTCCGTCGCATCATCCAGCAACCGGAACGCATCCTTGGACTCGCGGTCGTTGCGGCGGAACAGCAGCGACAAGACGAGCCGGGCCGAGGAAGAGCCGACGGCGCTGGCCAGAAGCTGCTCCGAAAAACGGATGACATCCATGCTGGCCTGCTCGTTGCCTTGCAGGATCAGTCCGTTGCTGTTCTGGAACGTCTGGAAAGACCGTTCGGTGCGCTCGACGCCCAGATAGCGCGAGATCGTGTCCTTGAGATCGTCGACCGTCGTCGTGGTGCGAAAGCGGCGAAGATTCGGCATCGGCCCGGCCTCGCGCGGTACGAAAATCGAGGCCTGGATACGCTCCAGCGGCACGGAGGTCCGCGACAGCGAGCCGAAGAAGAAGAACAGCGCATTGATCGACAGGCTCCACAGCACGCCGTGGTTCAGCGGTTCGGCGCTGGTGCCGAACAGGGCCTGGGGCCGCAGCGCCTCGATTCCGAACAGCCCGTGGACGACGACGGCGTTGTCGGGCGCCGCCAGCGTCGGAAAAAGCAGCGTATAGCTCCAGACGACGATGCCGGCTGCCATGCCAAGCGCCGCACCACGCCCATTGGCGCCGCGCCATATGAGCCCGCCGATCAGCGCCGGCGCAAATTGCGCGATTGCGGCGAACGACATGAGACCGATCGACGAGAGCCGCGCGCTGTCGGTACTCGCGCGGTAGTAGAGAAAGGCGATGAAAAGCAGGATGAAGATCGAGGCCCGGCGCACATTGAGGATCAGCGCCGACCAATCCTCGTTTTCCGAGGTCGAGGTTTTCAGGACGCGGCGCACGAATAGCGGAATGACGAGATCGTTGGAAATCATGATGGAAAGGGCGACGCTCTCCACGATCACCATGGCGGTCGCCGCCGACAGGCCGCCGATAAAGGCCGCCATGGCAAGTAGGTCGTGGCCGTTGAACAGCGGCAACGACAACACGTAGAGATCGCTTGATGTACGCCCGCCGACCATCGCCAGGCCGGTCAGTGCAATTGGCAGGACGAACAGGTTGATGGCGATCAGATAGAGCGGGAACACCCAGCTCGCAGTGCGCAACTCGTGCTCGCTGCGATTTTCCACGATAGTGACGTAGAACTGGCGCGGCAGCATGACGATGGCGAAACCGCTGAGGCCTGTCAGCACAAGCCATGTGGCGAGCGATGTGCGGTAGCCCATGGCGTCGCGCACCTGTGGATCTGCGGAAAGGATATCCAGCATTTTTCCCGGCCCGCCGAAGACGGCGAAGGTGACCATCAGCCCGATGGCCAGAAACGCAGCCAGCTTGACCACCGATTCGACCGCGACAGCCAGCACAAGCCCGTCCTGATGCTCCGTTGCATCGGCATGACGCGTGCCGAACAGAACAGCGAACAGCGCCAGCAGCATGGCGACGATCAGTGAAATATCGCTGACGAACGGATCGAACGATGGTGGCGCGCCGGTGTAATATTCGACCATCAGGCTGACCGAGCCGGAAATCGCCTTCAGCTGCAGGGCGATGTAGGGCACAGCGCCGATCGTGGCGATCAGCGTGGCGATTGCCGCGACCGTGAAGCTTTTGCCGTAGCGCGCGCCGAGAAAGTCGGCGACGGACGTGATCTTCTCGGTCTTCGCCAGGCGCACGATACGGGCAAGCAGAGGAAAGCCGAACAGGAAGACCAGAACCGGTCCGATATAGATGCCCAGAAATTCGAGGCCGCGCTCCGACGACAGGCCGACCGAACCGAAGAACGTCCATGACGTGCAGTAGATGGCGAGGCTCAAGGCATAGATGAAAGGCCGCGGACGACCTGGGCCGTATGCCGTCGAACGACGGTCGCCCAGGCTGGCGACGACGAACAACAACGTCACATAGGCGAGCGCTATGATGACGATGGACCAGCCCTGCACGTCGTTCTTCCTCCAGCAGCCAGCCTCCCGGCGTGGTCGAGGCAATCACAGCTTCGATGACGAGTCTACTGGCGCGCCGCCGATGGAAGGGCTTGTAGGCCGGCCATTTTTCGGTTTTGCAATCTATGGTTTTTGTTATGGTGCGTTTGGCCGTAGCTGGATCGGGACAGGAAACGGCATCAATCTTCCCAGGCTGGACGGAGCAGGAGGGACTAAATGCTTAAAGAATTCCAGGAGTTCATCTCCCGGGGCAATGTCATGGACCTTGCGGTCGGTGTCATCATCGGCGCCGCCTTCGGCAAGATCGTCGATTCTCTGGTCAACGACATCATTATGCCGATCGTTGGCGCGATTTTCGGCGGCCTCGATTTCAACAATTATTTCCTCGGCCTGTCGTCCACGGTCACCGCTACTTCGCTCGCGGCAGCCAAGGAGCAAGGCGCCGTGCTCGCCTATGGCAGCTTCATCACCGTGGTGCTGAATTTCGTCATTCTGGCCTGGATCATCTTCCTGATGGTCAAGGCGGTGAACAATTTGCGTCGGCGCCTCGAGGGTCAGAAGCAGGCTCCGGAAGCTGCCCCGCCGCCACCAGACGTCGCCTTGCTGACAGAGATTCGCGACCTGCTCGCCAAACGGCCTGCCTGAACAGCTTCTCCGTTCTGGACCAAGACCCCGGCCGTTTTCGGCCGGGGTCTTGTATTTTCGCCGGGCAGGAAAAAGGCTAGCAGTGAGCCAGATATATTGGGCGAGACATGGCTCTGTTCGATTCCCTTCGCGCCGAGGCGCGCGCAGCTCCTGAAAGCGGCATCGTCGCGGTCATGAACCGCGGCCGTGGCCGCGACGGCATGATCCCGCTCTGGGCGGGCGAGGGCGATATGCCCACGCCCGACTTCATCACCGAAGCAGCGCGGCAGGCGCTGGCGTCGGGCGAAACCTTCTACACCTGGCAAAAGGGCATACCGGAGCTCCGGGATGCGCTGGCGCGCTACTATCGCCGGCATTTCGGCAGGGCGTTTGCCAGTGAGGAGTTCATCGTCACCGCTTCCGGCATGCACGCCATCCAGATCGCCGTCAGCGCGGTGGCAGGCGCGGGCGACGAAGTGATCTACCTGTCCCCAGCCTGGCCGAACTTCGCGGCGGCCACCGCCATTGGCGGCGCGGTGCCGGTCGCGGTTGCGTTGGACAATGCCGGAAACGGCTGGTCCTGCGATGTGGAAAAGATAGCAGCCGCGATCACGCCTGCTACCCGCGCCATCTTCGTCAACACACCCTCCAATCCAACGGGCTGGACCGCAGATCGCGAGACACTCAAGGGCATCCTCGATCTGGCGCGCGATAAAAAGCTATGGATCGTTGCAGACGAAATCTATTCGTTGTTCCATTACGGTGGCGGCAGGGCGGCGTCGTTTCTCGATGTAAGCACGGATGACGACCGCATCGTCTACGTCAACAGTTTCTCCAAGAACTGGGCCATGACCGGTTGGCGTGTCGGGTGGGTCAAGATTCATCCGTCGCTGCAACAGGTGTTCGAGAATCTAGTCCAGTATTCGACATCCGGGGTGGCGCAGTTCATGCAGCGCGGCGCGGTGGCGGCGCTGGACGGCGGCGACGCCTTTATTTTCGAGCAGGTCGAACGTGCGCGGCAGGCGCGAGATACGGTCTGCGGCATTCTCGGCGAGACGGGCAGGGCGCGTTTCACGGTGCCGGCGGGGGCCTTCTACCTGTTCTTCGCCATCGACGGCATCGACGATTCATACAAGGCGGCGTTCGATATCGTGGACGAAGCCAATGTCGGGTTGGCGCCAGGTTCCGCTTTCGGTCCCGGCGGCGAGCCATTCCTGCGCCTTTGTTTCCACCGTCGGCTGAACCAGCTCGAGGAAGCTGCGCAGCGGCTGGCCGGCTGGATGCGGCGACTTTAGGTCGTGACCCAATTCCGGTCTTGCCTTTGCACGCAAAACGCGCAAATCACGTCCGGCATCAACGAGTAGGCCCATGACAGACAAGACCCCGATCAAATCCATACCCCATTCTTCGCCGACGACGCCGCAGGCGCGCGCCGCCCTAATGGAAAATCCGGGGTTCGGAAAGGTATTCAGCGACCATATGGTCACGGTAACCTGGACTGCCGACAAGGGCTGGCATGACGCGCAGTTGAAGGCGCGGGCGCCCTTCGCCATCGATCCCGCCGCCGCCGTTCTGCATTATGCGCAGGAGATATTCGAGGGCATGAAGGCTTACAGGACGGAAAAGGGCATCGTGCTTTTCCGGCCTGAGCAGAACGCCCGCCGCCTTGCCATGTCGGCCGAAAGGCTGGCCATGCCGGCCGTCCCCGAGGATTTGTTCATCGATGCGGTCGAAGCGCTGGTGCGCGCCGACGCCGACTGGGTTCCGCAAGGCGACGGCAGCCTCTATCTCCGGCCTTTCATGTTCGCCAGTGAGGCGTTCCTCGGCGTTCGTCCGGCGACGAGCTATATTTTCAGTGTCATCGCTTCTCCCGTGGGGTCCTACTTCAAAGGCGGTTACAAGGCGGTGTCCGTCTGGGTTTCCGATGACTACACGCGCGCGGCGCCGGGTGGCACGGGCGCTGCGAAATGCGGCGGCAACTACGCCGCCAGCCTTGTCGCGCAGGCCGAGGCGTCCAGGCATGACTGCGATCAGGTCGTGTTCCTCGACGCCGCCGAGCATCGCTGGGTCGAGGAACTGGGCGGCATGAATATCTGTTTCGTCATGGATGACGGGCGACTGATCACGCCGCCGCTCGGCGGCACCATCCTGCCGGGCATCACCCGCGACTCGATCCTGACGCTGGCCCGCGAAAACGGATTGCGCATCGAGGAAAAGCCCTACTCGTTTGAAGAATGGCGCAAGGACGCCGAAAGCGGCAAGTTGCGCGAGGCATTCGCCTGCGGCACCGCGGCGGTCGTCGCCGGAATCGGAACCGTCCGCTTCAATGGCGGTTCGTTCTCGATCGGCAACAGCGGCGACGGACCGGTGACGGCGCGCCTGCGCAGCGAACTGGTCGGCATCCAGCGCGGTACCGCTGACGACAGGCATGGCTGGGTACGCGCCGTCGTCTGAGTCAGAACGCAAAAGTCGTCTGAGTCAGAACGCAAAAATGGTCTTCTTTGGTAGGCAGGCAGGTTGCCCTGGCTGCCTTGATCTTCATCCCGATAAACGGACCGCCGGTTGCAGGGCTGCCTTCAGCCGCCCGACTTGGGCACCAGCAGCGGGATGATGCGGTCGCTCTTGGCGACGGCCGGACGCCCCGTCGCGCCATAGGGAATGCCAAGCGCATCCCAGGTTTCCACCAGCGCGTCCTGCAATTCGGCAATGAGCTGGTCGGAGTGGAAGGGAGTCGGCGTGATGCGCAGCCGCTCGGTGCCGCGCGGCACAGTGGGATAGTTGATCGGCTGGATATAGATGCCGTGGACGCCGAGCAGGCGGTCGCTGGCCATCTTGCAGAGCTCGGGATCGCCCACCAGCACGGGCACGATATGCGTCGGCGACTCCATCACCGGCAAACCGGCGGCCGAGAGCACTTCCTTCGTGCGCGCTGCCTGTCGCTGCTGTGCGTCGCGCTCCGCCTGCGAGGTCTTGAGGTGCCGGATCGCCGCCGTCGCCGCGGCCGCGATCGCCGGCGGCAACGCGGTGGTGAAGATGAAGCCCGGCGCATAGGAGCGCACAGCGTCCAGAACCGTCTGCTTGCCGGTGATGTATCCGCCGAGCGTGCCGAAGGCCTTCGCCAGAGTGCCCTCGATGATGTCGATCCTGTCAGCCAGCCCTTCGCGCTCGGTGATGCCGCCGCCGCGCGGCCCGTACATGCCGACAGCGTGGACCTCGTCGATATAGGTCATGGCGTTGTATTTTTCGGCGAGGTCGGCGATCGCCTCGATCGGCGCGATGTCGCCATCCATGGAATAGACGCTCTCGAAGACGATCAGCTTGGCGCGTTCGCGCCCGGCGGCCTGCAACAGGCTTTCCAGATGCGCCACGTCGTTGTGGCGGAAGATCTTCTTTTCCGCGTTGGAGCGGCGCACGCCCTCGATCATCGAGGCATGGTTCAACTCGTCGGAAATGATGAGGCAGTTGGGCAGCAGGCGCGCAATGGTCGAGATCGCGGCCTCGTTCGAGACGAAGCCGGAGGTGAAAACCAGGCCGGCCTCCTTGCCATGCAGGTCGGCGAGCTCCTGCTCAAGCTCGACCAGGGGATGATTGGTGCCGGAAATGTTGCGAGTGCCGCCGGCTCCTGTTCCCATGCCGCCAGCGGCGGCCTGCATCGCGGCGATGACATCGGGATGCTGGCCCATGCCGAGGTAATCGTTCGAGCACCAGACGGTGATCTCCTGGGCGCGATCATTGTTCCGCCAGAGAGCGCGCGGGAAACGGCCGGCGATGCGTTCCAGATCAGCAAACACGCGGTAGCGCCGCTCCGCATGGAGCTGGTCGATTGCTTCCTCGAAAAACCGTTGGTAGTTCATTCCGATATTCCAGTATCAGCAGGCGAGTGGCAGCAGCGGGGCGCCAATTTCGGCCGGATAATAGTCATTGGCCGTTGCGGCGTCCATGCCGGCGTTCGGTCAAAATGCCACGCCCCAGCTGGATGCTAACGTATGGCGTCGGCTCGGTATTCCGCTTCTGCAACGGCCTGCATCCCATGTAGAAGGCGCGCCATGGCTTCTTAAGGGTTTTGGTGCATTTTTGGCACCTATGCAGCGTTTGAGACAGTTTGCAGCGCGAGAGGGGTAGCGACGGGCATGACGGTTCTGGTCACGGGCGGCGCGGGCTATATCGGCAGCCACATGGTCTGGGAACTGCTCGACGCCGGCGAACAGGTGGTGGTCCTGGACCGCCTGTCGACCGGCTTCGAATGGGCTGTGGCGCCAGAGGCGAAGCTGGTCGTCGGCGATGTCGCCGACCGCGAGCTGGTGGCATCCATCGTTCGACAACACGGCGTCGATTCCATCATCCATTTTGCCGGCTCCATCGTCGTGCCGGAATCCGTCGCCGATCCGCTCAGCTATTACGAGAACAACACCTGCAAGACACGCACCCTGATCGAAACGGCGGTGCGCTCCGGCGTCGCGAACTTCATCTTTTCTTCGACAGCGGCGGTCTATGGCGCGGCCGGGCTCGAGCCGGTGCGCGAAGACGCCAGGCTGGCGCCTGAATCGCCCTATGGCCTGTCGAAGCTGATGAGCGAATGGATGCTGCGCGACGCGGCTGCGGCCCATGGCCTGCGCTACACGGCCCTGCGCTATTTCAACGTCGCCGGCGCCGACCCGAAAGGCCGGACCGGCCAATCGACGCCGGGCGCCACGCATCTCATCAAGGTCGCTTGCGAGACGGCGCTCGGCAAGCGCGCCTCCATGCAGGTATTCGGCACGGACTATCCGACACCCGACGGTACCTGCATCCGCGACTACATCCATGTCAGCGATCTCGTCGCGGCGCATCGGCTGGCGCTGCAACGGCTCAGGGAAGGTGGTGCCAACCTTGTGGCGAATTGCGGCTACGGCCATGGCTATTCGGTGCTCGACGTCATCGGCAGCGTCCGCCAGGCCTTCGGCCACGACTTCGACGTCCGCATGGGGGAACGCCGTCCGGGCGATGCGGCGGCGGTCGTCGCCAATTCCGATCTTGCCCGGGGCGAGCTTGGCTGGGTCCCGCAACGCGACGACCTCGACCTCATCGTCAGCGACGCGTTGCAATGGGAGCGCCTGCTGACGGGCAAGAATTCCACGCGGGAATAATTCCGCTCTCAAGCGGTCCGGTGCGTAGTGCCGGGAACCAAAACCTGTGGCGGCAGATTGTCCTGCATGGACCCACAGGGAGTTCCGACGATGGACCCGAAAGACGCTTACGAGACCGGCGCGCGGAAATATCCCGCAGCGACCGGACCCGATCCCCATGACGATTTTTCGCAGGATGCGGCTGGCAACAAGCCGCCGGCGCAAGGTTTGGGAAACGCCGAAGCCGGCAGCGACGCCAAGGCGCGCGGGCCTGGAGAAACAGAAGCGCGACCTGCCAGACCGACCGCCAGAAGGTAGCTCGACATCACCAGGTCGGCGGGACGATCCGCTTCAGAAGAGAGGGGACGTCAGCAAATGCGATGCGCGCCACCCATGCCTGCAATCGTCGTATTGGCGTTACCCGCACCGTGTGATGATCCTGCGGCGCATAGCCCAACTCGGCGCGCGTATTTTCTATATCCCAGCGCGATCCTGCTATCGCCGACGTGACGTTGTAGATGCCATAGCCGGGGCCGGACCGTTCGATCGCCAGTTCGAACGCCTGGCACATATCCCGGTCGCTGAGCCAATGGCTCTGCTGCCAATCGCCTCTGACCATGCGGGTGCTGGGCCGGTTGTTCTGGCGAAGACAGGCCCCGAGCCTCAGGACAACGGTTTCGATGCCGTAGTTCTGATGGAAGCTGCGCCCGACGCGTTCGCCGAAGGTCTTGGTGGCGCCATACGCGTTCATTGGCAGGGGGGAAGTATCGCCCCGGATGACGGTGTCGGCAAACCGGTAGCCGGCCATGGGCCAGACCGAACTTGCGAAAACGATCTTTCGGACGCCCTGCTTCTGGCAGGCGCAGTAAAGGTTCAGCAACCCGTCGATGTTGGGTCCGAGGGCCTGCTCCCAGGTTGCGTAGTTCCTGGCGTAGGCTGCCAGATGCACGACGGTATCGATCCCATGCAGGTAGTCGCTCCAGGTCTCCGGCGGGTCGGTCAGGTCGGCCTTGTGGACGCTGTCGCCACCTCCGTCCTTGTCCAGGCCGGTGATGCTGTATCGGCCGAGCTTTTGCAGATGCCCATATAGCTTCTGGCCAATACTGCCCGATATTCCTGTTATCAGGATTTTGCGCGGCGGCTCGCTGTTGCTTCCTTCCAAGGCCATGATCGATTCACTCCGCCCGGATGACAGTCGGCCCCTTGGAGGCGGCCGTGTAGAATGCGAACCCGGCATTGTCGGGAAAAGCGAAGTACGATCGACGGATTGAGAATTCGAGGACAATAGGAAGCGACCTGGTCCAGCCAGCCGCACTCGGCGAAGCCATCAGCAATCGCAGCATATTGCCGCCTTCATGCTCCAGCATCGCTGCGCTGCTTCCATCGGTAACGGTGCCGGGCGGCCCCAGCCCCCAACCCGACAGATGTCTGAGCGTCACCGTTCCGGCCCTGTCGAACACAGCGAAATAGCCAAGTCCGGGATAAGGATCGCTTCCCTCCGGACGGGACAGGGAAACGCGCAACGCATGGGTTCCAATGAAGTCCAGCGCCCCGGCGGGGTAGATGATATCCACTGCCATACGGTCGTCGACAAGGTGGATATGGCATCTCAAGTCGATACCGAGTTCGTTCGGGATCGGCTCCTCGTGCGGACTCTCCGGACCGCCCGTGACCGTGAGAAACGGGCCGGTCTCGAGGTAACGTTTGGCGCGATGCTGTCTGCCCACATGCCAGGCGCCCTTCGGATTCGGGGACAGCAGAATGTCCCAGTTCAGGTAGGGAAATTTGACGGGTGAAGGGAGAGAAACAGGAGTGTCCGTACCCCAGAAGGAATCGGCAGAAATCGGCAGCTGAAGGTTGCTCGCGGTGACGGCGCTGACGACGTCACAAATACGTTCCAGGCAATCGTATTCTTCTGCAAGACTAATTGTTTTTCTCCAAATATCTTTAGGTATCAAATTAATGCAGCAGTAGATGTCAACTATATCTCTCAATCCAAAGAAATCGCTGTGCTCAAGGTCCTTGTATTTATCCATTAAGAAAAGCAGGAGGCCATAATCGTAATCTGGTCCGAGCACCCTCATGCCATCGAATTCATATGGTCTTTGCCGTATCAGGATAGCCGTCTGTCCCGAGCGTGAAAGATAGCGGACAGAAGTATGAATCTCGATGAATACGCCCACGCCATCCACATCACGGCCGTAGCCGGCAAGCCCGCGCCGGCTGGTCGTCTGAAGGGGAAAATCCGGACACTCGGGCGCGTTTCCGTCATGGAAATATTCAAACCCGTCCTGTTTATAGCCACGATTGCGCAACAGGCGGTCCACCTGCGCCGCTTGGTGCGGCTCGATCAGAATATCGATATCGGAGGCTTCTCTCGCGTAACTGTCTCCGTAGAGCATTGCAGACAGAAACGGCCCTTTGAACGGTGAACATGGAATCTGCCGCGAGCGGAAAAGGTCCAGGATCGCGACCATCTCTTTTGCAAAGGTCTCCCCCCGCTTTTTCGCAGATGCAGCATTGCGCCGAATTTTTTGTCTGGGAATATTTGACAGACCGGCTTCGGCGCCAAATTTAGTGAACAGATATGATAAGTGATACTTTTTCAGCAGCTCGTGAATTTGCTGCTCTTCGCTTTTCGATATATCCGTAACAAACGGCGTTGCTTTATCCGATCCGGAAAAAATGGCAAAATTCTTCAAGGCGGACAGAGCAGATAAGGCGCCATTTTCGCCTTTAGGTTGCAATGTTCGGCTGGTCAAGCGGGCATCCATGCGTCCTATCCTCCCGATAGACAAATATTCTTAAGGATGCGGTTTATCGAATTCGACAAGTTCTGCTGCTTGTGATGCTCCTTGAGCGGTTGTTATTGTTGTTTTGTCTTGTCGAACTGGCCGGGTATGCAAGCTCTGGTAATGGTGCCTGCTACCGGTCGAACACTGTCGTGCACCAGATAGCCACACTGCAGTTATATCACGTTGCGTGGTCTTGTTGAACGATTTGATGCGAATCTGCGCCAAAATCGCAAAGGATATTTTGCGACACAAAACAACGGATGCTTGTGACGAACAGGCAGCAGCCTTGAGGGCGCCGGCTTGCTTCCGAACGAACCCTGGCCTCTTCAGAAGAGAGGGTCAGGTCAACCGGATGCGCAATGCCGCCATATAGCCGCGTTCCGACTCCCACGGCATGGCAGGCGCCGATACGGCAACCACCAGGTTCAACTCCTCGTCGCGCTGGTCTTCGGCAAGCTGGTATTGCAACCTCATGATGCGTGAAGTCGGTTCGTAGGAACTGCTGACCATAGACTTGTAGGCTGCTTCGGACCCGCAAAGATACTCCACTTCGGGCGTATACAAATTGTCCCATTCGAGGCATTCGCCGTTGATCTCGAAATAGGAGCGGTACTCGATGTGGATTTCGGCGCCGGCCTTGAAAGCGAACGACAGGACAAGCCCGTCGCGGCCGATTTCCAGAGTGTGGTTGTCCAGCAGCGTGTGACCGACGAGCACGACGCCGATCTGCTTTTGCACGGCCGGATCGTCCAGGCTGAAGCTTTTCTTTTCGCCGTCGGCCAGCGTCATGGCCGGAACCTTGAGGCTGTCCGTGACCTCGCTCGTGGGCACAAGAACGGTGAGGTCGCGCAACGCATCGCGGGTGAAGGGCAGCCAGAAGCCGCCGGCGACCAGATGCAGCATCCAGTCGTCGCCGATGGCGCTGGATTCGGCGTCGCCGAAAGCTTCGCGATAAATATCCTTCAACCGCGCGTCGCCGAGGATCCCCTCCATATTGCCGGCAAACCAGCGCAGCGCGTCGCCCAGGCGTTGACGCTTTATGAGCTCGATGAACTCGGCCTTGGAGAAACCCGGATCGTCCAGGGCGTCGCGAACCTCGCAGAGATCGGACAGCCGCTGCGGCGGATGGTTCTTCAGGTACCAGGCCGCCTGCGTGACGAAATCCCGATGGCTGGCGGCAAGCGTAATAGTCGCCGCTGTGGTCCGGGACGGTACGAAGAACCGCGCGCCATCGACGTCGACCGCCTTGCCGTTGGCGATCAGTTCCGCGACCGGCAGCCCCGTCTCATGCGCGCGGTGGGTGCTCAGCGTGCAACCGCCGCCATCCTTCACCAGATGCGTTATGTAAGGCGTGATCTCCCAGGCCGGGTAGTAGCGATGCAAGTCGATGTGTGCGCCTTCGAAGTCGAGGTTGGCCACCTCGTGTAGCGGCAGCCGATTGCGCAGGTGCGGTATGTTGGCTGCGTTAACACGCTCGAGCAGAACGCTTGGCTTGGACACCCCAATATCCAGGTCGCCTGTCGCCCGGATGTCAAACTCGCCAGTATAAAAGAAGCAGTGACATTTAAAAAGGACGACATCCATGTCGTAGCAGTAGATTTTTATGAATTTTGCCAGCTTTTCTATTAGAAAATTAAAATGACCTGTCCATCTTTCATAGGTCTTCAGGGCGATGCCTCGAACTTCGGCGAAAGCTGGATCTCCGCTCCGGTCAATAGCGGAGATGAGCCGGCCAACAACACGCTGAGCCAGCAGAAAATCGACGCACTCTTGTGGGTTCTTGACTAGGTATTCCGGCGCGTCAGCACGAACCCCGGCGGTAAAAGCCATCAGATGGGCTGCCGTTTCGCGATCTCTTATGGCTATGTATTCCTCAGCCGGCACGCTAGGCCCTCCCATTTTCTTGTAATGACCACGTCTCTGGCAAGGACAATCCTCAAGTCCTTGTCAGAATGGAACCAAAGAGACGATAGTCGCAATTTGTCGCAAAATCTCGCAACGAATGCATTTTTGGTACGCGGCAACATGCCGGCAGGACGCCCAAGTGTCCAGCCTTAAGTAGCCGCGACGTCGGCGCATATCCACGCCGACGGCGGACGGATGGCGCGGGAAGCAGCGGCTTTCATTCCGGATATCGCATATGCATTTCCACGGCGATTTCCCACCAGATAGCCCTCGACGCTCGGACCGTCCTGTGCAATTTATTGATATGAATCTCGTTTTAGATCATACGGGGAGCAGGTATGCGTGCAGCCGGAACCGCGCATAGCGGTTACGTGATCGGTACTGTTGACCCCCGTCTTTACGGTTCTTTCGTCGAACATGTCGGCCGCGCCGTCTATTCCGGCATCTATGAGCCGGATCACCCGACCGCCGACAAGAACGGCATGCGCCGGGATGTCATCGACCTTGTCCGCGAAGCCGATGTTCCGATCGTGCGTTATCCCGGCGGCAATTTCGTGTCGGCCTATGATTGGGAAGACGGCGTCGGCCCGCGCGAGCAGCGTCCGGTGCGTCTCGATCTCGCCTGGCATAGCGCCGAGAGCAATCATGTTGGCATCCACGAATTTGCTGACTGGGCGGAGGCAGCCGGCACCAGCATGATGCTGGCCGTCAATCTCGGTTCGCGCGGCCTCGATTCCGCCCGCGCCTTCCTCGAATACGTCAATCATCCCGGCGGCAGCTACTGGTCGGATCTACGCCGCAAGAACGGCCGCGAAAAACCCTGGAACGTCAGGATATGGTGCCTCGGCAACGAGATGGACGGGTCCTGGCAGATCGGCCACAAGTCCGCCGATGAATATGGTCGCCTTGCCCTGGGAGTCGCCAAGGCCATGCGCGCCTTCGACAGTTCGCTTGAACTCGTCGTCTGCGGCTCGTCGTCGCCGACTATGTCGACCTATCCGGCATGGGAGGCCACGGTTCTCGATTACACTTACCAGGCCGTCGATTACATCAGCCTGCACATGTACTTCGAGAATCATGCCGGCAATACAGCCGACTATCTAGCCCAGAACGTCCGCCTCGACGACTACATCGCCACCGTCGCCGGCGTGATTGCTTATACCAAGGCCAGGAAGCGCTCCAGGAAGGATGTCTATATCAGCTTCGACGAGTGGAACATCTGGTATCACTCGCATGCCCCGGACAGGTCGGTGGTGCTGGACAGCCGTTGGCCGCATGCGCCGTCGCTGCTGGAAGACATCTATAACTTCGAGGACGTGCTGCAGGTCGGCTGCATCCTGAACACGTTTATCCGCCGGTCGGATGTTGTGAAGATCGCCTGCCTGGCCCAACTCGTCAACGTCATCGCTCCGATCATGACCGTCCCGGGTGGGCCGGCCTGGCGGCAGACGATATTCTTTCCTTACGCCTATGCGTCCCGGTACGGCCGCGGCACGGCGCTGCGCCTGTCGCTGGACTGCCCGTCCTATTCCACGGAGTTCGCGGGGAACGTCTCCTATCTCGATATCTCCGCCGTCGAGACCGACGCCGATGGTGCGCTCACCTTCTTCATCGTCAACCGCCATCAAACGGAGGCGATCGATCTGGAACTCGCGCTGGAAGGTTTCGGCCCGAGGAGCGTCACCATGGACAAGGTGATGGAAGGTCACGAACTGCGCGCCGTGAACGGGCCCGGCGCCGAGACAATTGCGCCGAGGGACGGCTCAGGCGCATCGGTTGCCAACGGGCGCCTAACCGCCAGCCTGGCGCCATTGAGCTATCGGATGATCCGGGTCGGGGCCGGGCCGGAGGCTGGGAGATAAACCGTGTCGGCGTCGATCGAAATTGCCAACGTCACCAAGCGCTACGGCGGTCTTACCGTCTTGGACGACATTTCGTTGACCATTAAGGCCGGCGAGTTCGTCGTCGTCCTCGGCCCGTCCGGCTGCGGAAAATCCACGCTGCTGCGCATGATCGCGGGGCTTGAGGACGTTACGGAAGGCACGATCTCGGTGGGCGGACAGCGTGTCGATACATTGCCGCCTGGCAAGCGCGGCGTTGCCATGGTCTTCCAGTCTTACGCACTTTATCCACACATGACGGTGGCGCAGAACATGTCCTTCGGCCTCGAGAATATCGGCATGCCGAGGCAGGAAATCGAAGGCCGCATCCGCCACGCCGCCGCGACGCTGGAGATTACTCACCTTCTCGACCGCAAGCCGGCGAAACTGTCCGGCGGCCAGCGCCAGCGCGTCGCAATCGGCCGCGCCATCGTCAAGGAGCCGAAGGCCTTCCTGTTCGACGAGCCGCTGTCGAACCTCGACGCCGCCCTTCGCGCGCGGACCCGGCTGGAGCTCGCCCAGCTTCATGCGCGGCTGGGCAGCACCATGATCTTCGTCACCCACGATCAGGTGGAGGCGATGACGCTGGCCGACCGCATCGTCATTCTGCATGACCGCAAGGTCGAGCAGGTCGGCACACCGATTGAGATATACCGGCGCCCGGCAAGCCGCTTTGTCGCCGGCTTCGTCGGTTCGCCGGCCATGAATTTCTTCCCGATCCAAAGCGTTGCCGAACACAATGCAGCTTCAATGATCGAGATCGGCGGCTTGGGGAAAATTGAAGCCGCCATCCGCCTGCCTCCGGATTTTTCGCCGGAGGGGGCAAGCCTCGGTATGCGCGCGGAAGATGTCGCCGTGCTGCCGGCAGGTCAGGCCGGCATTCCGTTCAGGGCCGAGGTCGTCGAGAGGCTTGGTGACCGCACGCTGATCTACGGCCAGCTCTCGGACGGCTCCAGGCTAGTGGCCGAAGCCGATGGACGCAGCGAAACCCGCAGTGGCGATACGCTCCAGATCGCGCTCGACACCTCGGCCTTCCATGTCTTCGACGCGGCCGGCGTCGCTCATCATGCGAGAGGCGATTGAACATGGCCGAGAGCTATCGCCGCAGCCAGTGGAGCAATGGGCTTTTCGTTCTTCCCTATCTGGTCGCCTTCGTGTCGCTGCTCGTCTTCCCGCTGTTCTGGGGCATGTGGCTGAGCCTGCACAAGGTCGATCTGTTCGGGCCCGGCCGCTTCGTCGGCCTTGCCAATTACGGTCGCGTGCTTGCCGATCCTGTCTTCCTGCAGGCGCTGCGCAACACCATCGTCTTCGTCCTGGTGAGCGTTCCGGCGCTGGTTGCGCTCGGGCTGTTCCTGGCGCTTACCCTCAACAGGAGGACGCGAACGACCTCGTTCCTGCGTGGCCTCTTCTTCGCGTCTTCCGTTCTCTCTGTGACCATCGTCACGCTGATCTGGCGTTTCGTCTTCATCCCTGGGGACGGGCTTCTGGCGGTCATTTCCGAAGCTTTCGGGATTCAACCGGTCAACTTCCTGTCGACGAGCGGATGGTCGCTGTTTGCCGTCGGCGTCGCCACCGTGTGGTGGTGCGTCGGCTTGCCGATGATGCTGTTCCTGGCCGCCCTGCAGCAGATTCCCGACGACCTCTATGAGGCGGCCGCCCTCGACAACGCCAGTCCCTGGCGGATACTGACCCGCGTGACCCTTCCGTCGATCAGTCGAACCATAATGCTGGTCACGGTGATCCAGATCGTTCTGCAGTTTCAGTTGTTCGGTCAGGCGCAGTTGATGACCAATGGTGGCCCGAACGGCACCTCGCGACCGCTGGTCATGTATATCTACGAGGTCGGCTTCCTGCGCTGGGATGTCGGCAAGGCGGCGGCCGCTTCCGAGTTTCTGTTCCTCATCATTCTCGTCGCGGCAATGGCCCAGTATGTGATTTCGACGCGCAGATCGGAGGCGTCCGAATGAGCGCACAGCCATCGACATACCGGCCAGAAGGTCGCGGCGCGAATTCTATCACGCTTACCCTCGCCATCCTCCTTTCCATCGTGATGATGGCGCCCCTCGCCTGGCTGGTGGGCCTTTCGATCAAGGACAATATGGAGCTGAAGCTCGTCGGGCCTGAAACGGTCTTTGAGCTGCCCTACACGCTCGTCAACTACCTGAACATCTTCCACTCGTCGCAGGTCTTCGGCTGGTTCTTCAACAGTCTCGTGGTGGCGGTCGGTCAGACGGCCGGCGTGCTCGTCCTGTCGTCGCTCGCAGGCTATGCCTTCGCGCGGCTGGACTTCCCGTTCCGCAGGACGATCTTCGTCATCGTGCTTTTAGGCCTCGCCGTGCCCGAGCAGGCGGTCATCATCGCCCGCCACCAGATGTTCAACTGGTTCGGCCTGCACAATTCCTATGCCGGCCTGATCCTTCCGGATCTATCATCGGCGCTTGGCGTCTTCCTGATGACCCAGTTCTTCAAGGCAATTCCCAGGGAAATCGACGAGGCCGCCCGGCTGGACAATGCCTCGCCGCTGCGCATTTTCTGGAAGGTACTGCTGCCGCTGACTCTGCCTGCGCAGGCGACGCTCGGCATCTTCACCTTCCTGCGCGCCTGGAACGACTATTGGTGGCCGCTCATCTCCGCCACGAAGAAGGAGATGTTCACGCTAACCATCGGCATCGCTTCCACCCAAACCAACTTTGCTCAAAGCGAGGGTCTGGGATTCCTCAGTGCTCAGGCGGTCGTGGCCAGCGTTCCGGTCCTCATCGTCTATGTGATTTTCCAACGCCATATCGTCACCGCCGTTTCAGGTGGCGCTGTGAAATGACCGCCGCGGTGACTGGGAAAAATAAACCGTGGCAAATTCAACCGGGGCGAAGCCCCCTCAACGGGAGAGACCGACTATGAGACGCATTCTAATGAGCACGGCAGCGCTGGTGGCGCTGGCCTGCAGCATTCCGGCGCATGCCCAGACCAAGATCGAGCTCCAGCGCTTCTTCGGCGCCTGCGACGCCGACTACGGAACGAACACCGATGTTTCCAAGGCGGTCGGCGAATGCGGCATCATCACCTCGCTGGTCAACAAGTTCGAGGCGGACAATCCGGATATCGACGTGAACGTCACCACCGTGGAATGGCCGGGCTACGACCAGCTCAACGCCCAGCTCGCGTCGGGCGCCGCGCCGGACGTGGTGTCGATGCACTATTCCGCGATTTCCGACTATCAGTCGCGCGGCCTCATCGATCCGGTCGATGACGTCCTGTCCGCCGAAGGCATTTCGCCCGACAGTTTCACCGATGCCGCCCGGGACGGCGTGACGAAGGACGGCAAAATGTTCGGCCTGCCGTTCGACAACTGGACCATGCTCTTCCATGTCAACCTGAACCTGATGAAGGAAGCCGGTCTGGTCAATGCGGACGGCACGCCGGTCCTGCCCAAGTCGGCCGACGAGCTGATCGCCCAGGGCAAGCAGTTCGAGGAAAAGACCGGCAAGCCCTATCTCGTGCAGATCTATGCCAACGAGACGGCCGCCTACACGCGGATACTTTATACGCTGCTGCAGCAGCAGAACTCGGATTTCTTCGCCGATCCGACCAAGATCAAGCTCAACACACCCGAAGCGAAGAGCGCGCTCGAGTTCATGAAGAAGATCAAGGACGAAGGGTTGACCACGACCGGGCTCGACTATGCCGCGGCGGTCACCGCCTTCCAGAATGGCGATGGCGGCATTGCCGTCAACGGCACCTGGCTGATCGGCGACTATGTGGCCCAGTCGGAAAAGGAAGGCACGGCGCTGGCCAAGGGCTATACCGTCTATCCGGTTCCGCAGCTCTATCCGGGCCGCGCCAGCACTTACGCAGACGGCCATAGCTGGGTTCTGCCGCACAAGGACCGCACGCCGGAACAGACGGCGGCGATCGGCAAGCTCCTCAAGTTCCTTGCCGACAATGATTACGAATGGGCCCGCACCGGCCACCTGCCGTCGGTCAAAGCTGTCTTCGACAAGCCGGAATTCAAGGCGCTGCCGCATCGTGAGAATATAGCGGAAATCGCCCGGACCGGCCGCTCGCTGCCAGCCGCCGTCCAGCGCCAGTTCGCCATCCAGGACATTATCGGCGAGGAAACGGGCGCTGCCATAAACGGCGACAAGTCCGTCGAAGACGCACTGACCAGCGCTGAAAGCCGCGTCAACGACCTGCTCGCCAACCTCTGATCGGATAACGGACAGGCCACTATGGAGGCGCGGGACCGAAGCCCGCGCCTCCATCCGACTCAGCGAGATGAAATGATGCGCCTGAGCGGCGAAGGATCGAACCCCTGGGGTTTGCAAGGGCGACCGCCTGTCGGCCGATCAGGCCGCTCCATCGGAGCGCTGAGCGGAGCGAACCGGAAACGTGTGGAAAATGGTGCCAGGGGCGGAATCGAACCGCCGACAGGCGGATTTTCAATCGGGCTAGAAAGCTTTGCAGTTAGACGCAGGCCATTTCACCTCATTGCAACAGCACCCGGTGTCGTTTGGGATAGAGGCTTCAATTGTACCCAATGCATTTCAAACCGCACCGTTCCAGCATGGCGCTTTTGATGCCCGTATGAATGACTGGCTCGTTTGAATCCGCTCTGGTCGCCCCGAGTCGAGGTGTCTTGAGCTCAAGTTGACCGGGCAACTCTAGAGAGTTTCTGTTTTCGGAGGCGCCAAAAGCGCCAATGTCAGACCGGCAGCCCGAGCTGCTTTCGCAGACTCTTGTCGAATGCGGATGCGGGGACGAAACGGCGCAGGAAGCTGATCTGGCGCGCCATTTTCCCCGCCGCATAGCGCTGCTTCGGAGCGGAGGCGGTCGCAGCCGCCAAAACGGTCTCGGCCACGACTTCGGCCGCATCGCCTTTCTCCATTGCTTTCCGTACGGCTCCATTCATGCCTGCGCGTGCCGAATCGTAGATATCAAGCAACTGATCCGGGGTGGCGAGATTTTCTTCGAAGGACGTACGGGTGTACGCGGGCTCGACCAGAACAACGCGAATTCCGAACGGGCGCAGTTCGTGGTCGAGCGATTCGGAATAGCCTTCAACAGCATGCTTGGTCGACGAATAAAGCGCGAAATAGGGAGCTGGGATAAATCCCTGCACCGAACTCAAATTGATGATCCTCCCCATGCCCTGGCGTCGCATTGTCGGCAATACCGCATTGGTGACGCGGAAAACGCCGAAGACATTCACATCGAACAGCGCCTGTGCCTGGGCGATCGAGGATTCTTCGGCGCCGCCGAGCAGGCCAATGCCGGCATTGTTGACAAGCAAGTCGATGCGCCCGGCTTTTGCCAGCACCGCCTCGACCATTGAGGCCACGGACGCGTCATCGGTCACGTCACAGGCCAGCATGGTGATGCCGTCGGATGGTTCGACGACCGCGCGACGGCTGGTTCCGAACACGCGAAAGCCGGAATTCTGCAAGGCTTTGGCCGTTACGCGCCCGATGCCGGACGATGCTCCCGTTACCAGGGCAACGCGAGGATTGGTCTTGTTCATGGGATCACATCTTTCGTTTTGCTGGACAATGTTTCGAAATGCCCGGTGCGTTCGTCGGGCCAGCGCCGGAACAGCGCGCTGGCATTCACGCCACCAAAGCCGAAGCCGTTGGAGATTGCGTAATCCGTCGCCATTGGCCGGGCGTGGTTTGCTACGAAGTCGATCCCGCCACCGGCCGGATCGGGCACGTTCAGGTTGAGCGTAGGCGGCGCCACCTGGTCCCTGAGCGCCAGGATGGCGAAGATGGCGCCAAGCCCGCCGGCGGCACCCAGCAGGTGTCCGGTGGCCGACTTCGTTGCGCTGACGGCGATCGCGTAATCGCGCCCGAATACGCTCTTTATTGCTTCGATCTCGCCTAGGTCGCCGACCGGCGTGGAGGTCGCATGCGCGTTGAGATGACGAACCTCTCGCGGCGGAATGCCGGCTTGCGCAATCGCGATCTCCATGGACCGGCGCGCGCCGTCGCCGTCCTCCGGGCCTGAGGTGACGTGATGAGCATCCGCCGTCGTACCGTAGCCGACGAGCTCGGCGAGCGGCTTTGCACCGCGCGCTAGCGCGTGGCTCAATTCCTCGATGACAAGGATGCCGGCTCCCTCGCCCATGACGAAGCCGTCCCGTGACATGTCGAAAGGTCGGGAAGCTTCGTCAGGACGATGATTGAAGGAGGTCGAAAGTGAACGCGCTGCAGCAAAGCCACCAAGGCTGACGATATTCATGCATGCTTCCGTTCCACCGCATACGGCGATATCGGCTTCGCTGGCGCGGATGAGGCGCGCCGCGTCGCCGATCGCCTGAATTCCGGCCGCACACGCCGTCACCGGCGCGCCGAGCGGGCCCTTGAAGCCATGGCGGATAGAGACGTGGCCCGCCGCGAGATTCACTAGGAAGGACGGCACCGTAAACGGCGACAAGCGGCGGACACCGCGCTGATCGACTGTTCGTACCGCTTCGGTAATGGCGGGAAACCCGCCGATGCCCGAAGCGATGATCGTTGCCGTACGCAGACGATCCGTTTCGGAGACTGGCTTCCAGCCCGCCTGCGCAAGCACCTCGTCCGCTGCCGCCAATGCAAAAAGAATGAACCGATCTACCTTGCGCTGATCCTTTGGCGCCAGGACGGCATTCGGATCGAAGCCGGCCTCGGGGTCTTCTTCCAAGGAAGGAGCCACGCCGCCGATCTTCGCCGGCAGGTCTCCCACGATATCGTCGGCAAGCCTGCGTATGCCCGAGCGGCCGGCCAGCAGACGCGACCAGGACGATTCGACATCAGCCGCGAGGGGCGTGACCGCACCCATGCCTGTAACCACAATCCGTCGCATCTATTTTCCTATCCATTTGGCGCTGCCATCTCTCTCAAGCGGCAACGGCTGCGCGAACCTGTTCGGTCGCCGCTCCCAGAAAGGGAATCTGTGCTCTCAAGCCAGCATCGACTGCTGGGCGAAGATGCCCGCCATCGCGCCGTGCGATGATGCCAGGGTGACCGATGGCGGCGTAAGGGGGTTGGCGAGGTCGCCGGCGGCGTAGATGCCGGGAATGCTGGTTTCGCGGCGCTCGTCGACCTTGAGGATGATGCCGAGGGGCGTATCGACCGTGGCGAGGCCCAGTGTTTCATGCAGGTTTGCGGACGGCTTGTTGCGCGGATGCGCGAACAGGATGTCGACCGCGACCTCGGGGCCGGTATCGAGCTTGACGGTGGCGTTATGGCCCCCGTGACGGGCGATCTCGATGATCCGGCCATCGACGACAGGTGTGTTGCGGCGCGCCAGATCGGCCCGGATATCGGGCGGAATGTCATGACCATCGGCGAAGACCGTCAACCTGTCAGTCCAATCGTGGAACAGCCTGACCTGATTGTGCGACTGCCGGCCGGACCAGACGAGGCCCCAATGCTGGCCGGCGACTTCAAAGCCGTCGCAATAGGGGCAGGGCACGATGGACGTGCCCCAGCTTTCGGCAAAGCCCGGAACATCAGGCATCTGGTCGACGACGCCATAGCTCAGGATCAGGCGGCGCGCCCTAAGGGTTTCGCCATCGGAAGTGAGGACGGAGAAATCGTCGATGGCGCCGGAGACGCTTTCGGCCCGGGCATTGACCAGCTTGACGGTGGGATAGCGGGCCAGCTGCTGCCGCGCCTCGGCCAGGATGTCCAGCGGTGGCTTGTGATCGTGGCCGAGCAGACCATGCGAATGGCCGGCGAAGCGGTTGCGCGGCAGGCCGGTATCGAGAACGGTGACCTTGCGGCGGGCACGGCCGAGCTGCAGGGCGCCGGCGAGACCGGCAAAGCTGCCGCCGATGATGATGACGTCATCCATGGTGCTGGGCTCCGTGTTGTGGATGGAGGGGGTTGGGCTTGGCCCGGCGCGCAATATCGTCCAGCGATACGCGCTCGAGACGCGCAGCGAGCAGGCCGCCGAGGCCTGCGGCTAGTATCGCGATGCTTGTGTCCGATGCATCATCTCCTCTTGCAGTGAAGAGGTTCCGAAGGCCGTTCTCGACCGGGCCGTGGGACTCGGGTGAAGAAACCATCGTCATTGCCGCCGCCCCTTTTGGGCCGCACCGGCAGACAACCCCGTCACGCTGTTGGCGGCCGCTTGCAAGAACTGCTTCGACAACTGCTCATCGTTGACGGCGCGCGAGAGGACCATAGCGCCGACCATTGTCGAAAGAATCGCCATGGCCTTGCCGCCGGGCTCCTTGCCCTCAGCTTCGTCAACCCCAAGGCTGAGCATCTCGAGGTATTCCCGGATCCCGGCTTCGAATGACGCCTTTACGTCGGCGCTCTGTCTGGCTGCATCCGAACCAAGCGCTGCGACCGGGCAGCCGTCCATCCGGTCTTCGCGATGTTCCGTGCTGAGGTAGACCGCGATTGCCGCGCCAAGGGGATCGCCAGGATTTGCCGCGGCCGCGGCTGAAAAGCGGTTGAAAGCGCTCGCCATCGCCCGCCTGGACGCTTGCGCGGCCAGGTCCTCTTTCGATGCGAACTGCTTGTAGAAGGCGCCCTGGGTCAGCCCGGCGCCTTTCATCAGATCCTTCAGGCCGATGCCGTCAAAGCCATGCTCCCTGAAGAGACGGCTCGCCACATTGATCACCGTCTCCCGGTTCTCCGCGGCCTGAATGCGACTAACCCGCATCGTCAATCTCCTTTTTAGATTGCATTCGAAATCTATATCAGGCATAGAGTACGGACGCAATCTATTTTTGAAGCGAGGCGACGGACATGAAAAAGAGGAATCTAGTGGTGCTGGCCGGTGTCCTGCTCGCAGGGTCGGGAGCCGCCGCCTTCGCTACACTCGCCATTCCCGCGCAGGAAGCCTTTGCCGTGAGCGACCCGAGGCAGGAACCGCCGATCGTCAGGCTGGTGACGGCAACTCCGGTTACGGGGTCCGAACGCTCCTTCACCGGCATCGTCGGGGCGAAGGTCGAGAGCAATCTCGGTTTTCGTGTACCCGGCAAAATCGTGGAACGCCTCGTGGATGTCGGTCAGCAGGTCAAGGCCGGCCAGCCGCTGATGCGGATCGACGACACCGACCTTCGCCTCGCGCTCACGGCGAAGCGCAATGCCGTCAGCGCAGCGCGCGCAATCGTCGTCCAGGCGGAACCGGATGAACGGCGATACGCCAGCTTGCTCAAGGATGGATGGGTTCCCCGTCAGCGCTACGAGCAGGCTCAGGCCGCGCTGGATACGGCCCGGGCGCAACTCGCCGCCGCCGAGGCCGAGGCACGGGTCACCGAGAACGAGGCGGCCTACGCGGTCCTTTTGGCCGACGCCGACGGAACGGTGGTCGAAACGCTCGGCGAGCCCGGGCAGGTCGTCTCCGCCGGCCAGCCGGTGGTCCGGATCGCCCGGGCCGGCCCGCGCGAAGCGGTGGTCGCGCTGCCTGAAACGATCCGGCCGGCGATCGGCTCGGTGGCGGAAGCCGGCGTTTATGGAGGCGATGGACGTCGCTATGCGGCACGTCTGCGGCAGCTGTCGAACTCCGCCGATGTCCAGACCCGTACCTATGAGGCCCGCTATGTGCTCGACGGCGAGGCTGCGGCTGCGCCGCTTGGCGCGACGGTCACCATTCGGCTTGCAAGCCAGGCGAGCGAGCCGCAAGTCCAGGTGCCGCTGGGGGCCGTTCTCGATGACGGCGAGAAGACCGGCGTTTGGGCCCTGGACCGCGCCACCTCGACCGTGCACTTCCGACCCGTCAAGCTTGTCCAGGTGAGCAGCGAGACCGCCGTGATCTCCGGACTGAATTCCGCCGATCCGATCGTTTCGCTCGGCGCTCATCTCCTGCAGGAGGGCGCTCGCGTCAGGACTGCGGCTGAAAGCGGGGGCAAATGATGAACCTCAATCTTTCCGCGATCGCCGTTCGCGAACGCGCCGTCACCTTGTTCTTCATCCTGCTGCTGGTGGCGGCCGGCGCCTACTCCTTCGTCATGCTCGGGCGGGCGGAGGACCCGAATTTCACCATCAAGACCCTGACGGTCACGAGCGTCTGGCCGGGCGCGACGGCGCGCGAGATGCAGGACCTCGTCGCCGAACCGTTGGAGAAACGGCTTCAGGAGTTGACCTGGTACGACCGGGTGGAGACGACGACGCGGCCGGGCTACGCGTATATGACCATCACGCTGAAGGACAGCACACCGCCATCCGCCGTACAGGAGGAGTTCTACCAGGCCCGCAAGAAGCTCGGGGATGAGGCCCGCAACCTGCCGCCCGGCGTTTACGGCCCCTTCGTCAACGACGAATATTCCGACGTGAGCTTCGCGCTTTATGCGCTGAAGGCCAAGGGGATGCCAATGCGCGAGCTGGCCAGGCAGGCCGAGGCGATCCGCCAGGATTTGCTACACGTGCCCGGCGTCAAGAAGATCAACATTCTGGGTGAGCGTCCCGAACAGATATTCGTCGAGTTCTCCTACGCCAAACTGGCGACCCTCGGCGTGTCGGTTCAGGATATCGTCGGCGCTTTGCAGCGGCAGAACACCGTCACGCCGGCCGGCTCGATCGACACCAAGGGGCCGCAGGTCTTCATCCGGGTCGACGGCGCTTATGACAGCGTCCAGGCCATCGCCGACACGCCGATCGTCGCTTCGGGGCACACGCTGAAGCTCTCCGACATCGCCGAGGTCCGCCGCGGCTATCAAGATCCTCCCACCTACCTCATTCGGCGCCAGGGCGAGCCCACCATCATGCTCGCGGCGGTCATGCAGGAGGGCTGGGATGGTCTGGCGCTTGGCAAGGCGCTGGAGGACAAGACCGCGGCCATCGCCGAGACGCTGCCGCTCGGGATGACGCTCGACAAGGTGACCGACCAGGCCATCAACATCACCTCGGCGGTCGACGAATTCATGATGAAGTTCGCGATGGCGCTCGGCGTGGTGCTGCTGATCGCCCTGATCAGTATGGGTTGGCGCGTCGGCATCGTCGTTGCGGCCGCCGTCCCCCTGACGCTTGCCGTGGTCTTCCTCATCATGCTGGAGACAGGCCGGTTCTTCGACCGCATCACGCTCGGCGCCCTCATCCTGGCGCTCGGTCTTCTCGTCGACGACGCCATCATCGCGATCGAGGTGATGGTGGTGAAGATGGAAGAGGGCATGGACCGTATCAAGGCGGCGGCCTACGCGTGGAGCCACACCGCGGCGCCGATGCTGTCGGGAACGCTCGTGACGGTCGCAGGCTTCCTGCCGGTTGGGTTCGCTAGCTCGACGGCCGGCGAGTACGCCGGCAACATCTTCTGGATCGTGGGCTTCGCCCTCATCGTCTCCTGGATCGTCGCGGTGGTCTTCACGCCCTACCTCGGCGTCAAGATGCTGCCCGATATCAAGCCGGTCGAAGGCGGCACGCACGCGATCTACGACACGCCGAACTATCGGCGCCTGCGGCGGCTCATCACCTTTGCCGTGCGCCACAAATTCGCGACCAGCGGCATCGTCGCCATCGCCTTCGCCCTGTCCGTTGTCGGCATGGGTTCCCTCAAGCAGCAGTTCTTCCCGACATCGGACCGCCCCGAAGTTCTGGTGGAGGTTCGCCTGCCGGAAGGCACCAGCATCGAGACGACGACCGCCGCGGTCGAGAAGCTCGAGCACTGGCTCGACAAGCAGCCCGAGGCCAGGATCGTCACGAGCTACGTCGGCCAGGGCGCGCCAAGGTTCTTCCTGGCGCTGTCGCCGGAACTGCCTGATCCCGCCTTCGCCAAGATCGTCGTGCTGACCCCGGACGCGGAGGCGCGCGACGCCCTGAAGCACCGGCTCCGCGAGGCGGTGGCTCAGGGGCTCGCGCCCGAGGCTTATGTGCGCGCCACACAGTTCGTCTTCGGTCCCCCTTCAGTCTTCCCGGTCGAGTTCCGGATCATGGGGCCTGACCCCGCGCAGCTCTACGCGATTTCCGAAAAAGCTCTCGACATCATGCGGGGCGTCCCCGACGTGCGGGAGGCGAACCGTGACTGGGGCAATCGCACGCCCGTGCTTCGCTTTGTCCCGGACCAGGACCGGCTGAACCTCATCGGCCTCTCGCCTGCGGAGGTCGGCCAGCAGCTTCAGTTCCTTCTCACCGGCATTCCCGTCACTGAGGTTCGCGAGGACATCCGCAATGTCCCTATCGTGGCGCGCAGCGCCGGGAGCGAGCGGCTGGACCCCACGCGCCTGGCGGATTTCTCACTGATGAGCCGCGACGGTCGGCAGATCCCGCTCGACCAGATCGGCCATTCGGAAATCCGGCTGGAAGAGCCGATCCTGAAGCGCCGCGATCGCATGCCCGTCATCACGGTCCGCTCGGATATCAACGAGGCGACGCAGCCTCCGGAAGTTTCCAAGCAGGTCATGAAAGCTATGCAGCCGCTGATCGCATCCCTTCCGGCCGGCTACCGCATCGAAATGGGCGGATCCATCGAGGAAGCCGAAAAGGCGAACACCGCCCTGGCGAAGATTTTCCCGGTCATGATCGCCGCCACGCTGATCATCATCATGTTGCAGGTGCGATCCTTCTCGATGTTGGCCATGGTCATGCTGACGGCGCCGCTTGGTCTCGTTGGCGTCGTGCCGGCACTGCTCATCTTCAACCAGCCCTTCGGCTTCAACGCCATTCTCGGCCTGATAGGACTGGCCGGTATCCTGATGCGCAATACGCTGATCCTGACCGAACAGATCAAGGAAAACCGGGCGGCGGGCCTCGACGACTATCACGCGGTCATCGAGGCCACGGTGCAGCGCACGCGGCCGGTGATCCTGACCGCACTCGCCGCCGTGCTGGCCTTCATTCCCCTCACGCATTCCGTCTTCTGGGGATCGATGGCCTATACCCTGATCGGTGGCACGGCGGTCGGCACGGTGCTGATCCTGCTCTTCCTTCCTGCGCTCTACGCCGCTTGGTTCCGGATCAAGCCGACTGTTGGTGAGATCCACGAGGACGCGGTGGAAGAGCCGGAACTGCGGACAGCGATAGCCGCCGAGTAAGGCTAAGCCGTCGGAAAGACGGGTAAAGTTCTCGCGCGAAACTAGTCCGCGCCAACCGTCGAGTGGAACGTCTCGAAGGATACAACCGCGACCTCCACCGCTTGTCGACAATTGTCCGCTTTCACGCAGCGGTAGAATTGACCGTAACGGCCGAGAGGGGGCGCAACCGTGACCGTCAGCGCGGTCGCCTGGCACGTCGGCTTTCGGGAAACGGCAAGGCTGACCTTCACGACCGGGATGAAGGCGCGAAGCAGGCATTTGCAATGACGGTTATCGTCGGCTTCTGCTCAGAACTGTCAGTTATTTTACCCATATGAAACCCAGCCCGATCTTCCGCGCTTAAGGGCTAAAAACCACCCTTCAATTATTTGATTTCATTGGATAAAATGGTGCCCAGGGGCGGAATCGAACCACCGACACGCGGATTTTCAATCCGCTGCTCTACCAACTGAGCTACCTGGGCCTGTCCTGAAAGCGGCCGGCGCCGCTTGCGGAAGCTTTGCCGGGAGCGTTCCCGCTCTCTCGAAAGCGCGTGGGTTATAGCACGAGAATCCGGCCTGTCCAGCGTTCCCGGATCGATTTTCATCGATGGCGAAAACACCTGCCGCGCGGCTTCGAGGCCGGACGGCGAAATGATGATTTTCGTGGTCACGCAACCTGGTCCCGGGCGCGAACTTGCGGCACGGCTTCGGAAAGAGCCGGCAGGGCAGTAAAGACGGTCCGGTCAATCCTCCGCTGATTTCGGCCCGGTGCCGTCCTCATCTTCCTCATCCTCGCGCACCGGTATGGCGTAAGCGCCCTTGAGCCAGCGGTTCAGGTCGATATCCTTGCAGCGGGGCGAGCAGAAGGGATAGCTTTCGCGCGTCGACGGCTTGCCGCATTCCGGGCATGGCCGGCGGGGCCTCAGCGGGGTTACGGCGCTGTCGTTGCCGGTCATGGTTTTGCCCTGCCGCTCGCTGGCCAGTCAGGAAAGCCGGCTGGAGGGCCAGCCGCGATGCACATCGAAACCCTCGCCGGCGAGCAGAGCCACGGTCTCGTAAAGAGGCAGGCCGACGACATTGGTGAAGGACCCGACCATCTTGACAACGAAAGAGCCAGCCAGCCCCTGCGCGGCATAACCCCCCGCCTTTCCGCGCCATTCGCCCGAGGCGATATACATGTCGATTTCGGCGCGGGGCAGCCGCTTGAAGCGCACACGCGTTTCCACCAGGCGCTGGCGCAGCTTGCCGCCCGGCGCGGCCAGGCAGACGCCGGTATAGACCCGGTGCGTGCGGCCTGACAGCAGTTGCAGGCAGTATGCGGCGTCGTCGATCGTTTCCGCTTTCGGCAGGATGCGCCGGCCGACAGCCACCACCGTGTCGGCGGCGAGCACGAAACCCGGCTGATAGCCAGGTTCGCCCATGAGGGAAAGCAGTGCCCTTTCGGCCTTTTCCTTGGCCAGCCGCTTGGCGAGCGAGCGCGGATGTTCCGCGCGTTGCGGCGTCTCGTCTATGTCGGTGGGTAGCACGCGGTCCGGCTCGATGCCGGCCTGCTGCAAAAGCTCGATCCGGCGCGGCGAGGCCGAGGCAAGCACAAGCTTCTGCGAAGTGGCCATTGAGCCGGAACGGAATTTACTTGAAACGATAGGTGATACGGCCCTTGGTCAGGTCATAGGGAGTCATCTCCACCAGGACCTTGTCGCCGGTGAGAACGCGGATGCGGTTTTTCCGCATGCGACCGGCGGTATGGGCGATGATTTCGTGTTCGTTTTCGAGCTTCACGCGGAACATCGCGTTGGGCAACAGTTCCGTCACGACACCCGGAAACTCGAGGACTTCTTCCTTCGGCATTCGAACCCTTTGGTCTGGATTGGTTTCCGGCGGCCCGGCCGGAATTGGCGCGGAACCTATATGATTATCGTTGCTTTGTGAACACGCTTAATCGGCCTTGCCGGCGGTCGCGGAAAGGAAGCGCGCGGCGATCCGCGCCTTCAGCCTTTCGCGCACGTCGCGATAGGACGCCATGATCTGGTCGCGCGTGCCGTGGGTCGCGGTTGGATCCGGCGTCGGCCAGTATTCGACCGTGACGGCGGCGGACCGTGTCAGTTCGATCGCGGCGTGGTGCGCTTCCGGCGCCAGCGTGATGATGAGGTCGAAATAATCGTCCTCCATCTCGTCCATCGTCTTGGAATGATGATGAGCGAGCGAAAGGCCGTCTTCGGCCAGGACCGCATCGACGAAAGGGTCGCGTTCGCCGGTGCGCACGCCGGCCGAGGCGATGAACGTTGCGGAAGGCAGCATCCGCTTCGCCAGTGCTTCGGCCATGGGCGAGCGGACCGCATTCATGCGGCACATGAAGAGGATGGATTGCGGGATGCGTTCGCCTGACGCCACCGGCTTTTCCGTCAGCCGCGCCAGTGCAGGACGCAGACCAGCGTGAACAGCCGGCGCGCCGTACTGAAGTCGATGTCGATCTTGCCTGCCAGCCGCTCCTTCAGCGTCTGCGAGCCTTCGTTGTGCAGGCCGCGCCGGCCCATGTCGATGGCCTCGATATGGCTGGGCGTCGAGGAGCGGATGGCGTCGTAGTAGCTTTCGCAGATCAGGTAGTAGTCTTTCACGATCCGACGGAACGGCGTCAGCGACAGGATGTGGGTGACGACGGCGTCGCCACCCTCGCGGCTGACCGCGAAGACAAGTTTCGAATCCGCCAGCGAAAGCCTCAGCCGGTAAGGTCCGCTGCCATCGTCGTTGACCGGCTGGAAGCTGTTTTCCTCGATGAGATCGAAGATCGCCACCGCCCGTTCGTGTTCGACGTCCGGTGTTGACCGGCCGATCGATTCGTCGAGCTCGATATCGATCAGTCTGGCGCTGTTCTGGCCGGATGGAGACATTGTTGCCTACATGTTCAGCCGGATTGCGACGGAACGGCCATGCGCGTCGAGTCCTTCCGCCTTTGCCAGCGCGATGGCCGCCGGCGCAAGAGCGCGAAGCTGGTCGGGGCCGAGCTTCAGAATGGAGGTGCGCTTGACGAAATCGAGCACCGACAAGCCGGACGAGAAGCGTGCCGAGCGCGCTGTCGGCAGCACGTGGTTCGAACCGCCGACATAGTCGCCGATCACTTCCGGCGTGTGACGGCCAAGGAACACGGCGCCGGCATTGTGCATGCGAGAGAGAAAGTCTTCGGCGTTGTCGATAGCCAGTTCGACATGCTCGGCGGCGATCCGGTTCACCAACGGCAGGGCATCGGCGAACGCCTCCACGAGGATAATCGCGCCGAAGTCGCGCCAGCTCGCCGTTGCCGTTTCGGCGCGCGAGAGTGTCTTGAGCTGGCGTTCGACCGCCTTTTCGACGGCGGCGGCGAAGGCCGGATCGTCGGTGATCAGGATCGACTGCGCCGAGACGTCGTGCTCGGCCTGCGCCAGCAGATCGGCGGCGATCCATTCGGGGTCGTTGCTGCCGTCCGCAACCACCAGCACTTCCGAAGGCCCGGCGATCATGTCGATGCCGACGGTTCCGAACACCTGCCGCTTGGCCGCCGCGACATAGGCGTTGCCGGGGCCGACGATCTTCGCCACCGGCCGGATCGTTTCGGTGCCGTAGGCGAGCGCGGCAATTGCCTGCGCACCGCCGACGCGGTAAATTTCCGAAATTCCGGCCAGATCGGCCGCGACCAGAACCAGCGGATTGACGGTGCCGCCGGAGGCCGGAACCACCATGACGATCCGATCCACGCCCGCGACCTGAGCCGGCACGGCGTTCATCAGCACCGAGCTTGGATAGCTGGCCGTGCCGCCTGGGACATAAAGCCCGACGGCCTCGATCGCCGTCCACCGGGAACCCAGTTCGACGCCGGCGGCGTCGACGTAGCGGTCGTCCTTCGGCCGCTGGCGCTCGTGATGCGACTGGATGCGGTCCCGTGCGAATTTTAGCGCCTCGACCGTGTCCAAGTCGGCCGTGGCATAAGCCCGGTCTATGTCATCTCTCGATACGGCGATGCCCAGCGTGCCGAGATCGGCGCGGTCGAACCTTTTCGTATAGTCGACAAGGGCAGCATCGCCTTCGGCGCGGACACGGGCGATGATCTCGCGCACCGTGGCGTCGACATCGGCCGAAACCTCGCGTTTCGTCGTCAGGAACGCGGCGAAGCGCTGTTCGAAATCGGCGTCGGATCGGCGAAGCGTGACAGCCATCGGCATCAGGCCTTATGCAAAGGGCGGGATGTGGCCTGCCAGGCGCCGCCGAGATCGGCCAGTCGCGCTTCGATGCACTCGACGTCGAGCATGATGGCGCCGCCGCCGGAAAAGATCAGTTCGACAAGGCCGGCTGGCGCCTGCAGGGGCACGAAGCTTATGGCGAGCAGCGACAGTACCTCTTCAGGCCTGTCGCGCGCGATCCCGCTGGTCTTGGCGCCAAGCACCCTGTCGAAATGCAGCACGCTCTGGCGCCGTTCATTGCGCTGGCGGAAAAGGCCGGATTTCACCTCCCACGCAAAGCGGTTCATCGGCAGCACGAAACGCTGCCGCGCCGGCAGATATTCCAGGTCGCCGGTCTTCATCACCGCATCCTGCACATGGGCGGAGATAACGGCGAGGTCCTGTTCGTCGAGAGCGGCTAGCTTGAGCGCGGACATAGGAATTTCGCACCTGCGAAGGTTTCAATCGCCCTTCTGTTAGGCGGTCTTTGGTGCAGGCGCAACCGAGAGGAAATCGGCTGTGGGCAGTGGGCAATAGGCAATCAGGATTTTTGGACCCTTTCGGCGTATCGAACTATGCACCAGAACGGGCTTGGACGACGCGTTGCCTACTGCCTATCGCCTCACGCCGAAATGCGTTCGATCACCGCGCCGCAGCCGGACAGCTTCTCTTCCAGCCGCTCGAACCCGCGGTCGAGGTGATAGACGCGGTTGACGGTGGTCTCGCCTTCTGCCGCCAGTCCGGCGATGACCAGCGACACCGAAGCGCGAAGGTCGGTCGCCATCACTGGCGCGCCCTTCAGCTTCGACACGCCATCGACGATGGCCGTCTGGCCCGAAAGCGTGATGCGTGCGCCGAGGCGGGCGAGTTCCTGCACATGCATGAAGCGATTTTCGAAGATCGTTTCGGTGATGCGCGATTTGCCCTTGGACATGGTCATGAGGCCCATGAATTGCGCCTGCAGATCGGTCGGAAAGCCGGGGAAGGGCTCGGTCGTCACGTCGACGGGCGAGATGCCGGCGCCGTTGCGCCTGACGCGGATGCCCTCGTTGGTCGGCGTGATCTCCGCACCGGTCTGGCCAATGGTGTCGAGGGCGGACTGCAACAGATCGGGCCTCGCGCCTTCCAGCAGCACGTCGCCGCCGGTCATGGCGACCGCCATTGCATAGGTGCCGGTCTCGATGCGGTCGGGGATGACCCGCACGCTCGCGCCGCTCAGGCGGTCGACGCCGTCGATGGTGATGGTGGATGTGCCGGCGCCGTGGATTTTCGCCCCCATGGCGTTGAGGCATTCGGCGAGGTTGACGATTTCGGGTTCGCGGGCGGCGTTCTCCAGAACCGTTTCGCCCTTGGCCAGCGCCGCCGCCATCAGCGCCACATGCGTGCCGCCGACCGTTACCTTGGGAAATACATGGCGGTTGCCGGTCAGCCGCCGGTTCTTGGCCTTGGTGATGACATAGCCGCTTTCGATGTCGATTTCGGCGCCGAGCGATTGCAGCACATCCAGCAGGAGATCGACCGGGCGCGTGCCGATGGCACAGCCGCCTGGCAGCGACACTTTTGCCTCGCCCATGCGCGCCAGCAGCGGGCCGATCACCCAGAATGAGGCCCGCATCTTGGACACCAGCTCATAGGGAGCCGTGGTGTCGACGATGTCGTGCGCCGTGAAATTGATTGTGCGCGAATAGCCGCTCGGATTGCCGTTCTGGTGGTCGCGCTTGCCATTGACAGAATAGTCGACGCCGTGGTTGCCGAGGATGCGGGTCAACTGCTCCACGTCGGCAAGATGCGGCACGTTTTCCAGCGTTAGCGTCTCATCGGTCAGCAGCGAGGCGATCATTAGCGGCAGCGCCGCATTCTTTGCGCCGGAGATAGGAATGGTTCCGGCAAGCTGGTTGCCGCCGACAATCCTGATGCGATCCATGAAATAACGTCCCCTGGCCGGCTGTGCCGGCATTCAATCGGTTAAGGGTAGATCGGTTCGTCTAAACTATTGGTGAAGCCGGTTCAAGGAATAGCATTTCTCTCAGCCGCCGCAGGCACGCCGTTCCACAGCGGTTTCCTGCCGGGCGTTGCGCAAAACAGACAGTTTACCCATGATCGCCGTCTTCCGGACCGGCAATGCCTTCGGGCCGCAGGTCCGCTTGTCCGGTACGGCGCGACCGGACCTGCGTCTTGCGCTTTGCCAGATTGGCCCGCAACTGCTCGGCCAGCCGGGCCTTGCGTCGCTCGGCTTCGCTTTTGGGCGAGCCGGCCGCTTTCGATGCCTTGGACTCGTCGCTCATTGTTCGCCCCATGCAGCCGCAGCAAGAGCCTGCATTATGGCGCGGTCATGACGCAAACGGCAGCGGAAAAGCCTGCAACACACAACTTGCGCTCAAGGGAGCGATGTGGCAGAAGCGCCGCGTTCGGAGGCTGCGGTAGCTCAGTGGTAGAGCACTCCCTTGGTAAGGGAGAGGTCGAGAGTTCAATCCTCTCTCGCAGCACCAGCCTTTCTAATGAATTTCAAAAGCTTTCGGAAAATCGGGAAGTTGTGGACGCCTTTGTTGTACACGGAGGTGAAACACGATTCCTCCTCGCCTTACCTCTCCCTGTAAGCCAGAAAGAATGGCGTCTGCCCCGCTGTCGGCGTCTCGTGCCCAATGCGAGCGGAGCGGCGGAGGTCTGATGATGGAGGAGAATGCAAATGCAGCGTAGCCGCGCTTTCGTGATGGGCCATCCGATATCTCATTCCCGCTCGCCCATGCTGCACGGCTACTGGCTTAAAAAGCTCGGCATAGATGCGACCTACCAACGCCTCGACGTTCCGCCAGAGCAGGTCGCGGCATTTTTCGGCAGCTACCGCGAAGAAGGCTGGATCGGCGGAAACGTCACGGTGCCAAACAAGACGGCGGTGATCCCGTTTCTCGACCGTATCGATGCGGACGCCGAGGCGATGGGTGCAGTCAACACCCTCTACTGGCATGGCGATCAACTGGTTGGCGGCAACACCGATGCGTTCGGATTTCTCGGCAATATCGACGAACTCGTTCCCGGCTGGGACAAAGGCGTCTCCCGCGCCGTGATACTGGGCTCGGGCGGGGCGGCGCGCGCCGCCACGTACGGCTTGCTGGGCCGGGGACTGGAAGTCGCCCTCTGCAACCGCACCGTCGCAACAGCAACAGTTCTGGCTGACCATTTCGGATCGGGCGTCACGGCTCATGGTTTGGACGACCGGGAAAGCCTTCTGGCAAACTGCGATCTGCTGGTGAACACGACCAGTCTCGGCATGGTCAATCAGCCGCCGCTCGACATCGACCTGACGCCGCTGAAGAAGGGGGCGGTTGTTTACGATGTGATCTACGCGCCGCTGGAGACCGATCTTCTGAAGCAGGCCCAGGCCAAGGGCCATCGCACCGTCGATGGTTTGGGCATGTTGCTTCACCAGGCCATCGTCGGTTTCAGCCGCTGGTTCGGTCGGACGCCGGAAATCACGGGAGAGCTCAGGCAATTGCTGATCGACGATATCCGCGCCAAGACGCCGGGCACCTGAGCCGGTTACATCGGCCGTCCCTCGCATGCAGGTAATGCCCCTCCCATTCGGGACAAACCTGCACCTGCTGCGCGTTCTGTCTCGATGATCAGTCTGGGCGCTCGATGGAGGCGACGACTATCTCTTCGAAGCGCCGAGCCATCTCCCGCCGATCGCCGATGTGCGTCCCAGTTCCGGCCTGCCGGCAGGGGGCTGATTGGTTATCTCGACGCGGTCCGGATAGAAAGCCACATGGCCTTTGATCGCCGCGACAGCCTCATGCGGCATCTCATATTGCCAAACCGCATTCTCGCCGTTCTGGCCGACGACGATGCTGTAGTAGGAGCAGTCCCCCTTGTAGGGACAATAGGTGGTGTGGTCGGTGCGCTTGAGCAGCGGCATGTTTACGTCCTTGAGGGGAACATAGTGCACCGGCGCATAATCCGCCTCCTTCAGGATCAGCCCGTCCCGCGTGTCGGCGACGATCTGCCGCGCGAAGGTCACGATGATTCGCTCCGGATTGCGCTCGACCGTGATGGGGTGGTCCGGGCCAGGTGTCTTTACCGCTTTGTCCATACTCAATCTCCGCTCTTGCAAGCGACCGGCATTATCAATGACCGTCGCAAGCCATGAATTAAAGAACATTTCCGGCGTGTTCGACAAGGCCGAAGCGTATGGCCCGCCCTGAGTTCTTCAAGACCGGTGAGCCGGCAACCGGCACGCGCAGAATGTCGGGTCGCAGCCTGTTCGTTGACAAGCGAGGTGGGTTGGCTGCTATTGCGGCCACCATCGAAGCCTGTCTGGAATTGTCATGACCAATGTCGCCCTCACGGGACTCGCCCGGGACCTTGCAAGACGTGCGTCCGAAGGACGGCCTGTCCGCATCGGCGTCATCGGTTCGGGTGAAATGGGCACCGACCTGGTGACCCAGGGCATGCTGATGCCCGGAATTTCCGTCTGCGCCATTTCAACCCGCCGCCCGCACACGGCGCGGGATGCGATCCGCATCGCCTATGGCGACGACGCCATGGCTCGCGAAGCCGATACACCCTCAAGCGTCACCGCGGCGATCGAGGCTGGCAGGATCGCCATCACCTCCAACGAGAACCTTGTCACCAATCCTCTGGTGGACGTGGTGATCGACGCGACCGGCAAGCCCGGCGTCGCCGCGGATTTCGACCTGATGGCGATGGAGCATGGCAAACATCTGGTGATGATGAATGTCGAGGCGGATGTCACCATCGGCTGCCTGCTGAAGCAGGAGGCGGATCGCCTTGGCGTTGTGTATTCCATCGGCGCCGGCGACGAACCCTCGTCATGCATGGAACTGATCGAGTTCGCCTCGGCGCTGGGTTACACCGTCGTCTCGGCCGGCAAGGGAAAGAACAATCCGCTCAACCATGACGCGGTGCCGGACGACTATCGCGACGAGGCTGAGCGCCGCAACATGAATCCGCGCATGCTTGTGGAGTTCGTCGACGGCTCCAAGACCATGGTCGAGATGTGTGCCATCGCCAACGCCACCGGCCTGGTGCCGGATGTCGCCGGGATGCACGGCCCCAACGTCAATCGCGACGATCTCGCCAAGGTACTGATCCCGCGTGAGGATGGCGGCGTACTCGGCCGGAAGGGTGTGGTCGACTATACCATCGGCAAAGGTGTCGCGCCCGGTGTCTTCGTTGTGGTCGAGGCCACGCATCCGCGTATTGTCGAGCGCATGGACGATCTGCATATCGGCCGCGGCCCCTATTACGGCTTCTTCCGCCCTTATCACCTGACGTCGCTCGAAGTGCCGCTGACCGCCGCCCGCATAGCCCTTTACGGCCGGCCGGATATGGTGCCGTTGCCGCGTCCGGTGGCGGAGGTCTGCGCCGTGGCCAAGCGCGACCTGAAGCCCGGCGAAACCTTCGATGCCATCGGCGAGACCTGTTACCGCTCATGGACGATGACGGTCGACGAAGCGCGCGCCAGCCGCGCTGTGCCCGTCGGTCTGCTGGAAGGCGGCAAGGTGCTGAAGCCGGTGCGCAAGGGCGAGCTTCTTACCGCCGGGAACGCCGCCCCGGATTCGACCACACGCCTTTTTGCGCTGCGCAGGCGGCAGGACGCGATGCTTTACGGGGTTTGATCCACAATCGTCGGCGGTGCCGCCCGCGACAGACGGCGGTTTATTTCCCCAACTCCACCGATCTGAGGCATGCCGCCTCGACCGCGTCGGTCACCAGTGCCTTGAGCCGGTCTTCGCCCATCAATACGTTGAGCGCTGCGGCGGTCGTGCCGTTGGGGCTGGTTACCTGCTGACGCAGCGTGCCGGGGTCTTCCTTGCTTTCGGCGGCCAGCGCCGCGGCGCCGTAGACGGTCTGCCGCGCCAGCAGCTTGGCTGTATCAGGCGGCAGTCCGGCCGCTTCCGCAGCCGCCGTCAGGCATTCGATGAAATGGAACACATAGGCTGGCCCCGAACCGGAAACGGCGGTCACCGCATCCATGAGGCTTTCGTCATCGACGGTCGTCACCTCGCCGCTCGCTGAAAGCAGGTCGGCGATAAAGTTCTTCGTTTCATCGGAAACCAGCGGGTTGGAGAACACCACCATCATGCCTTTGCCGATGGCGGCCGGCGTATTCGGCATGCAGCGTACGATCGGGGCCGTTGACCCAAGAATTTGTTCGAATGCCGCAACCGGCGTGCCCGCCGCGACGCTCAGGAAGGTCGTTTGTCCGCCGCCGAAGCGCTTGTAGGCGGCGGTCACGTCGCGGATGACCTGCGGCTTGACTGCCAGAACCACGACCTCCGGCTGTGCGCCGGGCGCAATCGCGCCGGCGTCTGCCAGGGCAGGGCAGCCGAGTTCTTCGGCCCGCCGGCGCAGCGCTTCGTTCGGTTCGACGACGAGCACTTCTTTCGGCTTCAGCTTGCCGGATTTCAACCAGCCGCCGAGCATCGCGTAACCCATATTGCCGCAGCCGGCGAGAACGAGCCTTGTCGTCATGTGTGGTCTCCTGAGCCGGAAACCTGCTTAGACTTTTGCCGCAAGCACGGAAAGCCTGAACCGAAGGATATGACAATGCGATCCGTCGGCTTCGAAAGGATTTGTTAATCACCTTGCGCGGAGAAGTGCTTCTTCAACCCTCGATTGCCGAACCTTAATCAAGGGTTCACCGCGTTTTGCTACCCGAATGACATGGATTGAGGTGAAATGCAGCGGCGTTCAATTCCATTTCCTGTTCTGTCGGCCCACCAGGTTGACGCGCCTGTCGTCCTGTGTCGGGACGCCAGGGCATGTGGCCGCACGTTCCCGGCATCTATAGTTGGTTCGCAGCGAGGCGGCTTATGAACATGCATGCCGTCCGTGCCGCCGGAGAGAAGCCAGTCAAATCGATCCTTGGCATTCCCGTTTTGAGCATCGGCTGGGACGAGGCGATTTTGATGCTCACCAGCCTGTTGCGCGAGCGTCGCTTCACCAAGATCACGTTTCTCAATGCCCACAATGCAAATATTGCGTGTGCCGATCCGGTTTTCGCGGAAGCGCTCGAGGATTTCCTCGTGCTTCCCGATGGCGTCGGTGTCGACATGGCGGCGAAGCTTCTCTACGGCGCGCCGTTCCCGGCCAATCTCAACGGCACCGATTTCGTTCCGGCTTTCCTCCAGGCATCCACTAGGCCGCTGACGGTCGCTCTCCTCGGCGCCAGCCGCGCCAATGCCGAAGCCGCGTCGGAACGGCTTGCGGTGATGACGCCGCAACACAGGCTGGAAGTCATCCACGACGGCTTCTTCACGCCGGCGCAGGAACCGCAGATCATCCAGCGCATCGCTGAACTGCGCCCGGACATCCTGCTCGTCGCCATGGGTGTGCCTAGGCAGGAGCTGTGGATTGCCAATCATATCGATGCGCGCCATTGCACCCTGCCGATTGCGGTCGGCGCCTTGCTCGATTTCCTCAGCGGGACCGTGCCGCGCGCGCCGCTGTGGATGCGGCGGCTGAGGCTGGAATGGGTCTTCCGCCTGCTTGTGGAGCCAGGCAGGCTGTGGCGGCGCTATGTCGTCGGCAACCCGCTGTTTCTATGGCGCGTGTTGATGCAGAAGCTGTTCTCCGGAAAGTCGCGGCCGGTCGGCAGCAGCTGATTTCGGTATCGCCTGTACAAAATCCTTTTGTCGGCCGATTTCCGGCCATTCTGTTGCGCCAGCGCATTCGCAAGCTGGAATCTGAACGATTTCGGGTTTACGGCATCGAAGGACGCATTGTCGGGATTGCCGGCCGCGATTTTCGTGACAATGGCGGTTCGGATGGATTTCTGGGGTGTCTCATGACGGAAATAATCGACGGGAAAAGCGTTGCCGAGGACGTGGTAGCGAAGGTCAAGGCGCTCGCCGCCGATTTTGCTGCCCAAGGTAGGGGCACACCCGGCCTCGCGGTCGTCATCGTCGGCGAGGATCCGGCCAGCCAGGTCTATGTCGCCTCCAAGTCCCGTACAGCCAAGGAATGCGGATTCCATTCCGTCCAGCACACGCTGCCGGAGACGACAGCCGAGACCGAGTTGCTCGGCGTCATCGCGGACCTCAATGCCGATGCGGCCGTCCACGGCATATTGGTGCAGCTTCCGCTACCGTCCCATATCGACGCCGGCAAGGTCATCCAGGCCATCGCGCCGGAGAAGGATGTCGACGGCTTCCATTTTGTCAATGTCGGCAAGCTGACGACCGGCGAACTGGCCACCGCTTTCGTGCCATGCACGCCTGCCGGCTCTATGCTGCTCATCGAGCGGGTACGCGGCAAGGACCTCTCCGGCCTCGGCGCCGTCGTGCTCGGCCGCTCGAACATCGTCGGCAAGCCGATGGCCAGCCTGCTTCTGGCCGCCAATTGCACCGTCACTGTCGCCCACAGCCGGACGAAAGACCTGCCGGCTCTTGCCCGCACCGCCGACATATTGGTTGCGGCGGTAGGCAAGCCGCAAATGGTCAAGGGCGACTGGGTCAAGCCTGGCGCCACCGTCATCGATGTCGGCATCAATCGCATTCCGGCGCCGGAAAAGGGCGAGGGCAAGACCAGGCTGGTCGGTGATGTTGACTTCGCCGGTGCGTCGAAGATTGCTGGCGGGATTACGCCGGTCCCCGGCGGCGTCGGGCCTATGACCATTGCCATGCTGATGGCCAATACCCTTGTCTCGGCCTATCTTGCCGCCGGTCTGGACAGACCGGCTTTCTAACCGGAGGGCGCCAGCTTTGCCGTCGCTTCCTTCCTCGACAGACCGCCCGCTCGCGGGCGAGCTTGGCCAGGGCGGCAGGCATTTCGGCTTCCTTCTGGTTGACAAGTTCCCGATGTTCTCGCTGGCGGCGGCCATCGACACGTTCCGCTCGGCAAACCGTTTGCTCGGCCGCGATTTCTACGGCTGGACCACGATTTCGGCAGACGGCGAAGCCGTGATGGCCTCCAACGGCCTGCCGATCAAGATCGACTATTCGGTCGCTGACATTCCGCCGGTCGATATCCTGTTCGTGTCGGTCGGCCTGACAACGGAATTTCCCGGCAAGAGCAAGGTGCTTGCTGCGCTGCGAAGTTGGGGAAGGCGAGGCGGGGCGCTCGGCGCCCTGTCGGTCGGTTCCCATCTTCTTGCCGAAGCCGGGCAGCTGGACAATTGCCGCTGCACCATCCACTGGGAGAACCGCGCTGGTTTCATGGAACGGTTTCCCGACATTAACTGCACCGGCAACGTCTTCGAGATCGACCGCAAGCGCTACACCTGCGCCGGCGGCATAACCTCGATGGACCTCATGCTGGAAATTGTCCGGAGCGATTTCGGGCCGGGCCTTGCCAATGGCGTGGCCAACCAGTTCCAGCACGAGCGCATCCGCTCGGCAGGGGACCGCCAGCGTGTCGGCCCGGAGCGGGATCTGACCGGCAAGTCCGACAAGTTGCGGCGTATTGCAGAACTGATGTCCGATCATCTCGACGAAACGCTGTCGGCGGTGCAACTTGCAAAGTCGGCGGGTCTCTCCGTCCGTCAGGTCGAACGGCTGTTCCTGCGGCATCTGAAAGTGACGCCCGGCCGCTACTACATGCAGTTGCGGCTCGAGCGGGCGCGCGAATTGCTGCGGCAGACGAACATGCCGATCCTCGACGTCGCCATTGCCACCGGCTTCACCTCTCATTCTTACTTTGCGCAGAGTTACCGGCTTCAGTTCGGCCGCCCGCCCTCCGAGGAACGGCGCACGACCTATTGATCGTCCTGCGGCCCGTGGACGTTTTAAACGTCGCGCTGCCTTGTTCCTGTCTGGAGGCTACACTAGCGTGCGCCCGCTGCCAGATGAGGGGATTCGGATGTCGTTGTTCATGAGATCGCTTGCGGCGCTGTGCCTTGTGACGTTTTTCGTCTGCACGGCATCCGCCGCGGACCGCGTGATCGTCGTGCTCGACGGTTCGGGTTCGATGTGGGGGCAGATCGACGGCAGGCCGAAGCTGGAGATTGCACGCCAGTCGCTCCGCAACGTTCTGCAATCGGTGCCGGGCGACCGTGAAATCGGCCTCATGGCCTACGGTCATCGCGAAAAGGCATCGTGTGAGGATATTGAGCTGATCGTTCCGCCGCACGCAGGCTCGGCCGGCGCCATAAGCTCGGCCGCAGACAACATGAAATTCCTTGGCAAGACGCCGCTTACCGCCGCCGTCAAACAGGCTGCTGAAGCGCTCAAATACACGCAAGACAAGGCGACGGTCGTGTTGATCACGGACGGCCTCGAAAGCTGCGCGGGTGACCCGTGTACGCTGGGCCGGGAACTGGAGGCCGCCGGCGTCGACTTCACTGCCCATGTCGTCGGGTTCGGTCTGACCGAGACGGAAGGCAGGCAGGTCGCCTGTCTCGCCGAGAACACCGGCGGCAAATATATTCAGGCGTCCGACGAGGCGTCGTTGCGGCAGGCGCTTGCGGAAACGGTCTCAGCGCCGAAACAGGTGTCGCCGACTCCTCCGCCAGCACCAGAAGCCGCCCCGGCGCCTGAACCCGCACCGGCTCCCGAACCAGTGCCCGAGGCGAAAAAGCCGGAGTTCAATTTCCTGCCGACGACGGTTTTCGCCCCTGGTGGCGAGCCGGTGACCGACGGCAACGCGTATGAAATCTACAAAGCCAAGGACGATGGCTCGCAAGGCGAATACCTCACGACGGAGTACGGTGCCTATAAGGGCGACCTCGATGCGGGTGACTATCTCGTTGTCGCTCGAAACGGCGAAGCTAAAGTTGAGCAGAAGTTCAAGGTCGAACCGGGGCAGGTCTACAAACCGGTCTTTGTCCTCGACGCGGGAACGCTGGTGATCCGCCCGCACGCCAGCCAGGGCGCTGAAATCAATGTCGGCGCCCGCGTCGATTTTGCCTATCCGGGCGGCACCACCACTACTTACGGGGAGACGAAAATCGTCGTGCCCGCTGGGGAACAGAAAATCACGGTGGGTATCGGCCAGGGCACAGCGTCGGAGACAGTGCAACTGGCTGCGGGCCAGACGGTGGAGAGGGATATTGTCGTTGGCGTCGGCCGCGTCGTCATCAATGCATTCTATGCGCTGGGCGGTGACAAGATGGAGATGCCGGGCCTCGCCTTCCAGATCGTCAGGGCGCAGAAGAAGGCTGACGGCACCAGGCAGGACGTCGGGCATTCCTATGGGCCGGACAGCACATTCGACCTTCCGGCCGGTGATTATGTCGCCGTCACGACCGCCGACCTTGCCAGCGTGGAGCAGCCCTTCAACATTCGCGTCGGAGAAACCAAGGAGGTCGAGGTGGATATGAATGCGGGGGTGCTGGCAATCAGCGCTCCCGGCGCCTATTCGATCGAGATTGTCTCGGCGAAAAGAGACATCCAGGGCAACCGCAAGTCGCTTGGATTGAGCTATGGTGAGAAGTGGAGCCAGACGATGATGGCGGGCGATTATGTCGTCATTCGGCATCAGCCTGACAATGGCGGCGAGCGCGAACGACCGGTCACCGTCAGGTCGGGCGGCCGCGCCGAAATCACTGTGCAATAGGGTCTGGCGCATCGCAAAAAAGCGTTGCGAGCGCCCTTTTGACCGACAGTCGCGGCAATCTTCAAGCGTTGCCGAATGCGCTTGCCCCATGGTCGGCGCGCGCCGCCAGTTGCCGGAAACCGGCGAACAGGTCGCGACCCATGCCGAACTCGTTGGCTGTAAGATCGGCGCTGGCGGGATGACGCAGGGCGAAATCGCCTGCCGGAACCAGCACTTCCAGCGTGCCGGCTTCGCCGTCGAGGCGGATGATGTCGCCTTCCTGGATGCGGGCGATCGGTCCGTCTTCCAGCGCTTCCGGTGTCACGTGGATCGCCGCCGGCACCTTGCCGCTGGCGCCGGACATGCGACCGTCGGTAACCAACGCCACGCGCTGGCCGCGATCCTGCAGCACGCCGAGCACGGTGGTGAGCTTGTGCAGTTCCGGCATGCCGTTCGCCTTCGGCCCTTGGAACCGGACGACGGCGATGAAATCGCCGGTGAGTGTTCCCGCTTTGAAAGCGTCGTTCAGTTCCTGCTGGCCATGGAAAATCTTTGCCGGCGCTTCGACCACGCGCCGCTCGGGCTTGACGGCGGAGGTCTTGATGATGGCGTGGCCGAGATTGCCGTTCAGCACCTTCAGCCCGCCTGTCGGCTGGAATGCCTTGGCGTAGGGCACGAGGACCTTTTCGTCGCCGCTTTCCGCAGGAGCAGGCTGCCGCGACACCGAACCGTCCGCACCCAGCGTTGCCTCGACCGTGTAAGGCCGCAAGCCCTGGCCCCATACGGTCTGCACGTCTTCATGCAGAATGCCAGCGTCGAGCAATTCGCGGATCAGGAAACCCATGCCGCCGGCGGCGTGGAAATGGTTCACGTCGGCAAGGCCGTTCGGATATACGCGAGCCAGCAGCGGCACGATTTCCGACAGGTCGGATATATCCTGCCAGGTCAGCTTGATGCCGGCTGCCGCCGCCATGGCGATCATGTGGATTGTATGGTTGGTCGAACCGCCGGTGGCATGCAGGCCGACCAGTCCGTTGACGATCGAGCGTTCGTCGATCATGCGGCCGACCGGTGTGTAGTCATTGCCGAGCGCGGTGATCGCCAGCGCCCGTTTCGTCGCCTCGCGGGTCAGCGCCTCGCGCAGCGGCGTATTCGGGTTGATGAAGGAGGCGCCCGGCGTATGCAGGCCCATGATCTCCATCAGCATCTGATTGGAGTTCGCGGTGCCGTAGAAGGTGCAGGTGCCGGGGCCGTGGTAGGATTTCGATTCCGCTTCCAGTAATTCCTCGCGTCCGACTTTGCCTTCGGCGTAGAGCTGCCGCACCCGCGCTTTCTCGTCGTTCGGCAGGCCGCTTGTCATCGGTCCCGCCGGCACGAAAACGGCCGGCAAATGCCCGAAGGTCAGCGCCCCGATCACCAGGCCCGGCACGATCTTGTCGCAGACGCCGAGGAAAATCGCCGCATCGAACATATTGTGCGAAAGGCCCACGGCAGTCGCCATCGCGATCACATCGCGCGAGAACAGCGACAGCTCCATGGCCGGCTGTCCCTGGGTGATGCCGTCGCACATGGCCGGCACGCCGCCCGCCACCTGGGCAATGCCGCCGGCCTCGGCGGCGGCCTGCTTGATGAGAGCCGGAAAGGTCTCGAACGGCTGATGCGCCGAGAGCATGTCGTTATAGGCGGTGATGATGCCGATGTTCGGCACGCGGTCGCCGCCCAGGGCAATCTTCTCCGATGGGCTGCACACGGCAAACCCGTGGGCGAGGTTGCCGCAGGACAGAACGGCGCGGTTTGCGGTTTTGCTGGATGCTTCGGCGATCCGTCCGAGATAGGGTTCGCGCGTCGGCTTCGAACGCTCGCGTATGCGGTCCGTGATGGCTTCGATGTCTCGTCTGGCTGTCATGGCTATGGTCCTTGTCGGGCCTCGCTGCAGGCAAAGCCCCTCGTGTCGGTCAGGGCGCCCAGAAGACCTGGACGGTTCGTGGCGAAGCCTCGATGACGGCGCGGATGGGCTTGATCTCGCCCGCTCCCATGACCGTTTCGAACACCTCGCGTTTCTCCTCCCCTTCGATATGCAGTGCGAGAAAGCCGGCGGCGACGATTGGCGCCAGCGTCAACGTCAGCCTCGGCTCGCCAGCGCTTTGCGCCCGCACCGGCATGACCGTCTTGCCCGAAGCCGGGTCCAGCAGGCCGTCCAGACGGTCCGCATCCGGAAAGAATGAAGCCGTATGGCCATCGGTTCCCATGCCGAGCACGACGGCGTCGAAAGGCAGGGGTAGGCTGTCGATTGCCGCGCCGGCCTCGGTCGCTGCCGTGGCGACATCTTCGTTGGCTTGGTAAAGCGGCACGAAGCGCGCGGAAGCCGCCTTGTTATGCAGGAGGTTTTCCTTGACGAGCGCGGCGTTCGAACGCGGCGAGGACGGTGGCACGAAACGCTCGTCCACCAATGTCACCGTGACCTTGCTCCAGTCGATGGCGGCTCTGGAAAGGGCGGTGAAGAACCGGCCGGGCGTACTGCCGCCGGACACGGCGAGCACGGCCTCGCCCTTTTCGCCCACAGCAGCCTGCAATAGCCCGGCAATGCGCGCCGCGAACGCCTCGGCAAGGTTTTGCCGGTCGGCGAAGGCATTCCATCGATAAGCCGCGCTCATCTGTCAGGTGCTCTCGTGCCAGGTGCGGCCGTCGCGTTCGATCAGCGCGATCGAGGCGGACGGCCCCCAGGTTCCCGCCGTATAGCCCTGCGGGTCCTGGCTGTTCTGCTCCCAGGCATGCAGGATGGGGTCGATCCAGGTCCACGCCGCCTCCACCTCGTCGCGGCGCATGAACAGGGTCTGGTTGCCCCGCACCACATCCATGACAAGCCGCTCATAGGCGTCCGGCGCGCGTCCCTGGAAGGATTGCGCGAAGCTCATGTCGAGCGGAATCTGCCGCAGCCTCATGCCGCCGGGGCCGGGGTCCTTGACCATCAGGAACTGCTTCACGCCTTCGTCGGGCTGCAGGCGTATGACGAGCTGGTTCGGGTTTATATTGCCGGCGCTCTCGCCGAAGATCGAGTGTGGAATCTGCTTGAACTCGATGACGATCTCAGAGACGCGCGTGGCGAGCCGCTTGCCGGTGCGCAGGTAGAACGGCACGCCGGCCCAGCGCCAGTTGGCGATTTCCGCCTTGATGGCGACGAAGGTCTCGGTGCTGCTGTCGTTTCCGAGCTCTTCGACATAGCCCTTCACCGGCCCGCCGGCGGAAGCACCGGCGCGATACTGGCCGCGCACGGTCGACTTCGGTGCCTCGTTGCCGTTCAGGCGCTTCAGCGCCCGCAGCACCTTCAGCTTTTCGTCGCGGACCGCATCCGCTTCCATCGAGGCTGGCGCTTCCATGGCCACAAGGCAGAGAAGCTGGAGGATATGGTTCTGCACCATGTCGCGCAGCGCGCCGGCCTTGTCGTAGTAGGTGACGCGGTCTTCCAGTCCCACCGTCTCGGCCACGGTGATCTGCACATGGTCGATATGGGCGGAATTCCATAGCGGCTCGTAGAGCATGTTGGCGAAGCGCAGAGCCATGAGGTTCTGCACTGTTTCCTTGCCGAGATAATGGTCGATGCGGAAAATCTGGTGTTCCTTGAATGCCTCGCCGACAAGGTCGTTCAGCGCGCGCGCCGAATCGAGGTCGCGCCCGATCGGCTTTTCCATGACGATGCGCGAGTTCGCCGTCACCATGCCGTGTTCCTGCAGCCGGTGCGAGATGTCCCCGAACAGGGAGGGCGCGACGGCGAGGTAGAAGGCGCGGATACGATCGCTGTCGCCGAGGGCTTTCTTGAGGTCGCCAAAACCGTCGCCGCTCCTGGCGTCGGCCGGGACATACGAAAGACGCGCCAGCAGTTTGTCTAGTTCGCCGGCATCGATGTCATCGGCCTTGACGTGCTCGGTGATCGCCTGCTTTGCGAATGCCCGGAATTCCTTGTCGGCCATCTTGGTGCGCGATGTACCGATGATGCGTGTCGGCTCGGAAAACTGGTGGTCGCGCTGGCGATAGTAAAGGGCAGGCAGAAGCTTTCGCTCGGACAGGTCGCCGGTGCCGCCGAAGATGATGAAATCGAAAGGCTCTACGGGAATAATCTGACTGGTCATGCGCTGCTCGTTTCAAAACCGTCGGGTTTGCGGCCGGTATAATCTAATCGATTTAAAGTTGCCAGCCCAATTTGGCCTTTTCTCGGTCGTAGGTCATTGTCTACCTGCGCCACGGTGCCACATCGTCCGGCTTCCGTTGGACCAAGCTGGACTATACCGGCATGACTATGAAAGAGCGCAATAGTCTTCGATGCTTGCGCGCATAGCATAATTGCCTAAGCAGAGAGCGACAGGGAGCGACGCGACTATGGACGGACATCTTTCGACAGCGATCGCCGAAGGCGTTGCTTTCAGGCAGGTGATCGGCGGCATGAGCGTCGATTCTGTATCGGGCGCGCGTATGGACGTCGTTTCGCCGTCAACCGGCCAGGTCTTCGCTTCCGTTCCGGCCTCCGGCCTCGACGACGTCGACAAAGCGGTCAAAGCTGCCCGGGAGGCATTCGACGGTGGGCCTTGGGCGAAAATGCCAGCGGTCGAACGCGGACGTCTACTCACCCGCCTCTGCCAACTGGTGGAAAAGAACGGCAGCGAACTGGCGGCACTCGAGTCGCGCGATACCGGCAAGCCGTTGCGGCAGGGACGCGCGGATGTCGTAGCCACCATGCGCTACTACGAATTCTATGGCGCCGCCGCCGACAAAATACACGGCACGACGATACCCTTCCTCGACGGCTATACCGCGCTGACGCTGCGCGAACCGCATGGCGTCGTCGCCGGCATCATTCCTTGGAATTACCCGTTGCAGATTCTGGCGCGAGTCGCCGGCGCGGCGCTGGCCATGGGCAACACGCTGGTGGTCAAGCCGGCCGAGGATGCCTCGCTCACCACGATCCGCATGGCTGAGCTGGCATTGGAAGCAGGGTTTCCTGAGGGCGTTTTCAACGTCATCACCGGCTATGGACGAGACGCAGGAGCGGCGCTGTCCGCCCACTCGCTGGTCGACTATGTCACTTTCACCGGCTCGACCGGGACCGGCACCGCCATCCAGCAGGCGGCGGCGCAGAACAACCGCGGCGTCACCATGGAACTCGGCGGAAAGTCGCCGCAGATCGTCTTCGCCGACGCCGACCTCGACAAGGCGGCGCCCGTGCTGGTCAACGCTGTCATCCAGAATGGCGGACAGACCTGCTCGGCAGGCAGCCGTATCCTCATCGAGCGCAGCATCTACGATGAAGTCGCCGCTATGCTGGCCGATCGCTTTTCAGCGCTGGTGGCAGGTCCGCACGACGCTGATCTCGATCTCGGCGCGCTGATCAACGCAAAACAACGGGCGCGCGTCGCGGCAATGGTTTCGCAGGCGGAGGCGGATGGGGCTAAAATCTTGGCGCGAGGCTCTGTTCATAAGGATGCTCCAGCCGGCGGATATTATTTTGCGCCGGCGCTGTTCGGTAGCGTCGATCCGGCCTCCGCCCTGGCGCAGGAAGAGGTCTTCGGTCCCGTTCTGGCGCTCTTTCCGTTCGAGGGCGAGGAGGAGGCGATCCGCCTCGCCAACGGCACCGACTACGGGCTGGTGGCCGGCATCTGGACGAAGGATGGCGGGCGCCAGCATCGCGTCGCCAAACGCGTCCGGTCCGGGCAGGTGTTCGTCAATGCCTACGGCGCCGGCGGCGGCATCGAGCTGCCCTTCGGCGGCTTCAAGCGATCCGGGCATGGCAGGGAAAAGGGCTTCGAGGCGCTCTACGACATGTCCGCGACCAAGACGGTGGTGTTCCATCATGGGTAAGTGTCAAACCAAAGCGATGAGGATCGGATGCGTCTGAAGGACAAGGTTGCCGTCATAACCGGAGCGGCGTCGGGTTTCGGCGAGGGAATGGCGCATCGTTTCGCCGAGGAAGGCGCGAAGGTCGTGATCGCCGACCTCAATGGCAAGGCCGCGGAACGGGTGGCTGGCGAAATCGGCAAGGCGGCGATCTGGACGCAGACGGACGTTTCCCAACGCAGCGAATTCGACGAGATGGTCGCCGCCACGCTGGACGCGTTCGGCCGCGTCGACATCATGGTCAACAATGCCGGCTTCACCCATCGCAATGGCGATCTGCTGGAGGTGGACGAGGCGACATTCGATCTGGTTACCGCCGTCAACATGAAGGCGATCTATCATTCGACGCTTTGCGTGGTGCCGGTCATGGAAAAGCAGGGCGGCGGCGTCATTCTCACCACCGCATCGACGGCAGGCCTTAGGCCGCGGCCCGGCCTGACCTGGTACAATGCGTCGAAGGGCTGGGCGATCACCGCGACAAAGTCGATGGCTGTCGAGCTTGCGCCGAAGAACATCCGCGTCAACTGTCTCTGTCCGGTGGCGGGCGAAACCGGAATGCTCGAAAAATTCCTGGGGGCCGACACCCCGGAAATTCGCGCGAAATTCCGTGCGTCTATTCCGCTCGGCCGGCTGTCGATGCCGCTCGATATTGCCAATGCGGCTCTGTGGCTGGCTTCGGACGAAGCGGCCTTTATCACCGGCGTGGCGCTCGAGGTCGACGGCGGCCGCTGCATCTGATGCAGTAGCTGCAGGCAGGCTAAATCAGCTTGCGCAAATAAGCTTTAGCCGAGAGATTTTTCAGCCATGCGGGAGGAGGGGCGCTTCACCCGCCGGTTCGAACGAAGCTCTTGTAAATCCAGCCGCGTTTGCCCTTGTAGATCACCTGGCACCATTGATTACAGGAAAGGACTTCGACGGAGGTCTTCGCCGGGATTGTGCCGATGGCGGAAGCACCCTTCTTGGGGCCACTGCGCATGGTGACGCCCCGCAGGATCTGGCCGTTCCTGGCATCGGCCTTTTCGGCGCCCGCCTGCTTGGCAGGCGCCTTCGGCCTGGGCGTCGGTATGGCCGCCGTTTCGGCGCCGTCCGGGTTTTTCTCCGCCAGCTTTTCCGTTGCTTTGCCGGCGCCGCTCGTTTCGGATGGATTTGCGTAGGCGAGTTCCTGATCGGTGTCGCCTTGTTCCGGCTCCGCGTCGCGCGTGGCAGCGACAATGGCGCTCTTGGCCGCCTCGTCAACGGGACGCAGGACTTTGGCGGCCGTGACAGTCGCGGCAGGCTTCGCCGCTTCAGCCGGTTCTGTCTTTCCTGGCGTCGCGGGAGTGGCTTTCGCCGGTACTGCGGCAATTTCGGCCGATTGGGTTTTGCCCGCGGCGACGACGGGCTTCGCTGCTGCCGCGACCTCCGTGGTCTCCACAGGCTTGGGGTCGGCGAAGGCCTGCCTCTCTCCGGTCGGCATGGCAAACCACAGCGCGCCGCCGGCGACACCGAGCAGCGCCACTGTGCCGACAGCCGCGATGATCAGATGCGATTGCGACTTGATGTCGTGCCACAGCGAAGGCCGTGCGGCATAGCCGTACTGCATCGATAAACGCTGCTGTTTCGGTGAGCCGAAACGGAAAGGCCCCTTCACTCCAGCCACCTCTCAAAAAGGGCCGATGTTCTTCATGTTAAGGACAATGTCCTTGAAATGTGCACCGGTCCCGCAAGCAGGCAATACGCGAAACATGTCGCTTTGTATTGTACCCCTTCACCGATTTAAATGACAAATTATGGCATCTCTGCGCTCATGACCGGGAAATTCCGTGGAAACCGGTGAATTTCCAGCCAGCTTGACAGGTCCTGGCCCTAGATACGATCGCGAAGCGCGTACCAGTTCAAAGCTAGGAAGAGCAGTGGCGCGCGCAGGCGGCGGCCGCCGGGAAAGGCGGGAATCTTCAAATCCTCAAGCAGTTTCAGCCGGTCGCGGTTGCCGGAAACGGTTTCGGCGTAGAGTTTGCCGACGAAGTTCGACAGCATGACGCCGTGGCCGGAGTAACCGCCGGCGGAAATAACGTTCGGCATCACTTCCCGCACAAAGGGCTTGCGCGGCAGGGTAATGCCGACATAGCCGCCCCAGCCATGCGTGATCTCGACGTCCTTCAGCGCCGGATAGATCTCGCCGATCTGCCGGCGGATATGGATGTGGATATCTTTCGGGTCGTTGACGCCGTAGATTTCGCGTCCACCGAACAAAAGCCGGCCATCCCTGGATTTGCGGAAGTAGCGCACGACGAAGCGGGAATCGTCCACCGCTTCCCCGCCGGGAAGCACAGGGGAGTCGGCGCCAAGCGGAACGGTCGCGCCGATGAAGGAACCGATCGGCATGATATGCGCCGCGCTCACCGGCTCTATTTCGCCGCCATAGGCGTTGACGGCGACAAGGCACTTGTCCGCTGTCACCGTGCCTTTCGGCGTCTGCACCTGCACCTTGCCGCCAGATGACGTGATATTCGTCGAGGGCGTGTTTTCGAACAGATGCGCGCCGGCCTCGGCCGCGACGCGGGCGGTGCCAACCACCAGCTTGAGCGGGTGGATGTGACCGGTTCCGGTGTCGCGCGTGCCGCCGAAGTAGCGGCTGGAACCAAGTCGTTCCGCCGTTTCGGCCGCGTCCATGAACGAAATGTGTGGGTAGTCGAAGCGCGCCGCCATGATCTCGGCGTGCGCCTTGTAGTCGTCGACATAGCGCCGCTTGTGCGCGACCGAGAGCTGTCCCGGCATATAGTCGATATCGATATCATTGGCGCCAACGAACTCCAGCAGGTGAGCCTTGGCCTCCTCGGCGAGAGCGAACAGCGCTCTTGCGCGTGTCAAGCCGTATTCGGCCTCCAGTTCCTCGGCCCAGGCGCGCTGGCCTGTTCCCAACTGCCCGCCGTTGCGCCCCGAAGCGCCGTCGCCGAACCGGTGCGCGTCGATGAGCACGACATCGGTGCCGGCCTTGGCCAGATGCGCCGCTGCCGAAAGCCCTGTATAGCCGCCGCCGACAATGACGACATCGCAAACACGGTCACCGTCGAGTGCCGGGTATTGCGGACGAAGGCCGGCGGTCTCCTCGTACCAGGAGCGGCCCGGGGAGATGGGGGATTGGTGGGTCATGAAAACGGCAATCGGCATATGCCCAAGGGCAAGCGGCTTAGCTGGAAACTAGGCGTCTTTCCGACTGCCGACTGCCAATTGCCGATTGCCTCATTCTCACACATTCAACAACAGATACTCCCGCTCCCACGGGCTGATGACTTCCATGAAGGTCTCGAACTCGGCCCGCTTGATGGCAGCGTAGGTCGAAGCAAAGGAGACGCCCAGCATCGCCTTCAGGTCCTGGTCGGTCTCCAGCAGATCGACCGCTTCCAGCAGCCCGCGCGGCAGGTCGATCTCGTCCTCGTTGGCCGTGGTCACGACAGGAGGCTCGGCCTTCGCCTTGGTGACGAGGCCGATGAGACCGCAGGCCAGCGAAGCCGCGAGCGCCAGATAGGGATTGGCGTCGGACGAGGGGATACGGTTTTCCACGCGCCGCGCCGATGGGTCGGAACGCGGAACCCGGAACGCCGTGGTGCGGTTGTCGTAGCCCCATTTGTTGTTGACCGGAGCCGAAGCCGCCTGGGTCAGCCGGCGGTAGGAATTCACATAGGGCGCGAACATCGCCATGGCGTTCGGCACATGCTTCTGCATTCCGCCGATGAAGTGGAAGAACTCGTCGCTCTCGGAGCCGTTCTCTTTCGAGAAGACGTTCCTTCCGGTCTTCTTCTCGATGACCGACTGATGGATGTGCATGGCCGATCCCGGTTGGCCCTGGATCGGCTTGGCCATGAAGGTGGCGTAGGTGTCGTGCTTGAGCGCCGCTTCGCGTATGGTGCGCTTGAACATGAAGACCTGGTCGGCAAGTTCCACCGGGTCGCCATGCCGCAGGTTGATCTCCAGCTGTCCGGCGCCTTCCTCGTGGATCAGCGTGTCGATCTCCAGCCCCTGGCTTTCGGAGAAATGATAGATATCGTCGATCAGCTCGTCGAACTCGTTCACGCCGGCGATCGAATAACCGGCGCCGCCGCCTATGGCGCGGCCGGAGCGTCCGACCGGCGGGGTCAACGGATAATCGGGGTCGGGATTCTTGCGCACCAGATAGAATTCGATTTCCGGCGCCACCACCGGCTTCAGTCCGCGCGTATCATAGGCCGCTATCACCCGCTTCAGCACGTTGCGTGGCGTGAATTCCACGGCACGGCCATCCTGATGCACGAGATCGCAGATCACCTGCGCGGTCGGATCGTCTTCCCACGGCACCTCGGAAAGCGTCGACAGGTCCGGCACCAGCTTCAGGTCGCCGTCGTCTTCGGGATACTGGAAACCGTTGCCATTTTCCGGATAGTCACCGGAAATTGTCATCATGAAGGGTGCGGAAGGCAGCGCCAGCGACGTATTGGAGGTGAATTTCTTGGACGGCATCATCTTGCCGCGAGCCACGCCGGCCTGGTCGGGCGTGATGCATTCGATGTCTTCGATGCCGCGCCATTCCAGCCAGGCGCTGGCCTCCTTCCAATTCCTCACGCCGCGGCGGTTTTTGACAAAAGCGGGCGTACGCGCGCGCTTGGGGCGGGCTTCCTTCTTTACAGGCGGCATCAATCACCAGACAGGTTGCAGATTTTGAAGTATAGCCGCTGCATCCGGCAGAAGGGAAGCTGGCGGGGCGATTCCTCCGGTGAATGCTTCTTTAATGAGATGGATCAGGGCACGACAAGGCTGCGCAATTCGATGAAATCCGCAAAACTCACTACCATAGGCTTCGACGCCGACGACACGCTCTGGCAGAACGAGCAATTCTTCCAGTTCACCGAAAAGCGCCTGGCCGAGATGCTGGCGGACCATGCCGGAGAAAAGCATGTCTCCGCCCGCCTTCTCGAAGCCGAAAAGCGCAACATCGGAATCTATGGTTTTGGCATCAAAGGCTTCACCTTGTCGATGATCGAAACGGCCATCGAAGTTACCGATGGCCGTATAACGGCTGCCGGCATCGCCGAGATACTGGCGGCCGGACGGGAAATGCTGGCGCATCCGATCGAGATCCTGCCGCATGCCCGCGAGGCTCTGGAAGCGCTGGCCGGAACCTACAGGCTCGTGCTCGTTACCAAGGGCGATTTGTTCGACCAGGAGCGCAAGTTGGCGCAGTCGGGCCTGGGCGAACTGTTCGATGCGGTCGAGATCGTCAGTGCCAAGACGCCGGAAACCTATTCGCGCGTTTTCGCCCGCCACGGCGACGGGCCGCATAAAAGCATGATGGTCGGAAATTCGGTCAAGTCGGACATCATTCCTGCCATCGAAGCCGGCAGCTGGGCCATCCATGTCCCGCATGACCTGACCTGGGTTCTGGAACAGGTGGAGCCGCCGCTCGATGAGCCGCGGTTCAGGCAGATTCCCGATCTTGGGCAGCTTGCGGAGATCGTTCGGGAGATCGGCTAGCGGCCGTTACCGGTGCTGGCAGGCCAGGCGGCTCAAAACAGGCTGAAGCAGTTCGGGCGTGATCGGCTTGGCGACGACGGCGTCGATCACGCTGGAGATTTCCAAATCGCCGGCTGCTCCGGTCTTTGTCGAAAGCAGGATCACAGACGGCCTGTTGCCGGATGCGCGGCGCATGGCTTCAAGTTCGGACAGGAGGGCGTCGCAGTCCTTGTTGTCGGCTCCGCCGTCCAGCACGACGGCGCCAGGTATGACAGTCTTTAGGGTCTTGCCCGCCATTTCCGGCGATTCCGATATCGGCCGCAGGCCCGTTCGCTCGACAATCTTCGAGACCACGACAAGATTGATTCGCGACCGGCCGACGACAAGAACCTTGGAAAAGTCAGCCATCGTCCCCCCGGCTCAAGTCCGCATTCTTTGCAAATCGTCTTTGTTGACCCGTGGGGTCAGCATTAACAGACTGATTTTCAATGTTAGGTTGAGATTTGCGAACACATGGTTGAGATCATGTGTAATGTCAAGAGCCAACTCCCGCCGCCCACGAAGGGAAACACTGAAATAAGCGGAGCGGCCGGATCATATTCTTTCGGAAACGAGGATTGAGGCGAAAGGGAAGAGCATATCACCCGAGTTATACGATTAAAAACTCGGGTGATATGTTTGGGGACTATCAGGTGCGCATCGCTCAGCCGGCATTCTGCTGCTGCGTGACGATGACCGGGATCAGAAGATCGCCCCAGTTGCCGTCGCCGCCATGATGCCGAGCGGAGCGGACAAGTTCGACCGAGACGCCCGCCTCGACGGCGTTCATGACCGACTGGTTCAGCCTGTGCAAATCGTTGGCCAGCATGCGGATGGTGGCCTGCTGGTTGCTGCTCATCGCGGACGATTGCTCCTCGGCCCGTTCCTTGACTCGACTTATCGATGCCATCGGTCTTCTCCTTGGTTGTCGCGCCCGTTCGGGCGTTTCTTCTGATGTCTCTATTCAGCTGCCGGGCGGAACTGCTCGTGCTCGGTCGATTCATGCATGGCGGTCGTCGACGAGCGGCCGCCGGTGATCGCCATGGATACGGCGTCGAAGTAGCCGGTGCCGACCTCGCGCTGGTGCTTGGTGGCCGTGTAACCATTCGCCTCCGCGGCGAACTCAGCCTCCTGCAACTCCGAATACGCCGCCATCTGGCGGTCCCTGTATCCGCGCGCCAGCTCGAACATGCCGTAGTTGAGCTGGTGGAAGCCGGCCAGCGTGATGAACTGGAACTTGTAGCCCATCGCGCCCAACTCGCGCTGGAACCTGGCGATGGTGGCGTCGTCGAGGTTCTTCTTCCAGTTGAACGATGGCGAGCAGTTGTAGGCCAGCATCTTGCCCGGATACGCCTTGTGCACCGCTTCGGCGAATTTGCGCGCCTGGTCGAGATCGGGCTTGCCGGTCTCCATCCAGATCAGGTCGCAATGGGGCGCATAGGCGATGGCGCGGGCGATGCATGGCTCGATGCCGTTGCGCACCTGATAGAAGCCTTCGACCGTCCGTCCCGCCGCCCTGTCGACAAAAGGCTGGTCGCGCTCGTCGATGTCGGAGGTGAGCAGCTTCGCGGCTTCCGCGTCGGTACGGGCGACGATCAGCGTCGGCGTGCCCATGACGTCGGCGGCGAGCCGCGCCGCGTTGAGGTTGCGGATATGCGCCGCCGTCGGGATCAGCACCTTGCCGCCGAGATGGCCGCACTTCTTTTCAGAAGCAAGCTGGTCCTCGAAATGAACGCCCGCCGCGCCCGCCTCGATGAAGGCCTTCATGATCTCGAAGGCGTTGAGCGGGCCGCCGAAGCCAGCCTCGGCGTCGGCGACGATCGGCGCGAACCATGTCTCGACCGACAGGCCATTGCCTTCCGAAACCTCGATCTGGTCGGCGCGCTGCAGCGTGCGGTTGATGCGCTTGACCAGTTCCGGCGCCGCGTTGGCCGGATAGAGCGACTGGTCGGGATACATGGCCGACGCCGTGTTGGCATCGGCTGCGACCTGCCAACCTGACAGGTAGATCGCCTTCAGCCCGGCGCGGACCTGCTGCATTGCCTGGTTGCCGGACATGGCGCCGAGCGCGTTGACGAAGTCCTCCTCGTGGATGAGCTTCCACAGCCGGTTGGCGCCGTTCTCCGCCAGCGTGTGGCGGATCTGGACCGAACCGCGCAGCCGCCTCACGTCTTCGGTGGAGTAAGGCCGTTCGATGCCGTCGAACCGGTTTTCGGTGGCAGAAGGAACGAGATTGTAAAAATCGGTCATATGTTTCTCCGGTCGATCCGTATTTGAATGTGAAAGGGAAGATGTCTGATTGAATGTTCGCGACTTGATTTACATTCTGCCGGGCCATAGGCCAGAAAAATCGCAAAAAATGCCTAAAAATAAGGGAAAAGTTGTATTGCGCTTGACGACGCCTCGTTGTAAACCTGTAAAAATTGTGAAATTTATTTCTTAGCGGTGAGATGTCAGCTTTTGTAAAATTATGTCAAAGGCAGGCGCATGGCTGAGCGGAAAATCTTCGCCGGGCCGCGCATCCGCCGCATTCGCAACGCCAAGGGCCTGACCCAGACGGCTATGGCGGAAGGGCTTGGCATTTCCCCCTCCTATCTGAACCTGATCGAACGCAATCAGCGGCCCATTACCGTCCAGCTCATCCTCAGGCTCGCCTCGGTCTACAAGGTGGAGCCCGAGGAGTTGCAGGGCGAGGCGGGCGGCTCCATTGCGGCTTTGCGGGAGGTCTTCGCCGATCCGTTGCTTGCCGGTGAGCTGCCCGGCGACCAGGAACTCATCGAGATCGCCGAGGGCGCTCCCAACGCGTCCGCGGCGGTGGTCAAGCTCTTCCGCGCCTATCGGGAGCAGGCCGAACGGCTGTCCGACCTCAACGAGCTGCTGGCTCGCGAAGGGAAGGGCACCGCGATATCAGGCACACGCCTGCCGCTCGATGAGGTGCAGGAGATGTTCGAGCGCAGTCCCAACCATTTTACAGCTATCGAGGCAGAGAGCGAGGCCTTTACCACCGTACTCGATCCCGGTGACGATCTGATGGCCGCGCTGATCTCATGGCTCAGGCGCGAACATGGCATCGTCGTGAAGGTGCTGCCGGTCGCAACCATGCCGAACTGGCGCCGCCGCTATGACAGGCATTCCCAGCGCCTGTTCATATCCGAGCGCCTGTCGCCTTTCGACCGGCTGCGCGAGGTCGCCATGGAGGCCTGTCTGATCCGCATGGACGTCGCGGTGGCGGCGGAAGTCCAGGCCATGAAATTTTCCACGGCGGAGGCGCGGCGGCTGGCCCGCTTCGAACTGGGACGCTACGCGGCGCACGCGCTGATGATGCCCTACCAGCCGTTCCATCAGGCGGCGCTGCGCAGCCGTTACGACGTCGACGTTCTGCGTTCCCGGTTCGGCGTCTCCTTCGAACAGGCGGCCAACCGCTTGACCACCCTGCAGCGCCCGGGCATGGCGGGAATCCCCTTCTTCATGCTTGAAGTGGACAATGCCGGCAATCGCATCCGGCGGGCGGGGGCGCAGGGCTTTCCGCACAGTCGCTTCGGTGGCGGTTGTCCGAAGCTGCCGGCCCACGCCGCCTTCGCCCAGCCGGGTCAAATCTTTGTCGAAGCTGTCGAGATGCCGGACGGCGGTCGGTTCCTCTGCATTGCGCGCACGCTCGAAGGCCCGCAGGGCGCATTCAACGAGCGGCCGCGCCGCACCGCCATCCTGCTCGGTTGCGACCTCGGATTCCGGGATGATGTCGTCTATGGCGACGCGCTGCCGGCATCGGCTTCGGAAACGCCCGCAAACCGCAACCGGAATACGGTCGAGGCCACGCCGGTCGGCCCTGCATGCCGGCTCTGCGAGCGCACCGGCTGTCTGTCTCGCGCCGCGCCTCCGGTGACGCGTCCGCTCGGTCTCGACGAGATGGTAAGCGGGCTGAGTGCCTTCGATTTTCAGTGAATCCTGCGGCGTGTCGATACGCCGGTTTCCTTCGGCTTTACGCTCAAGGTTTATCATTGACAATGTCGCGGCGCGGCGGGCAGTCTCCAATCTCGGCAACAACAAGACAGGCGTATCTTGCCAAGTTTCTGCGTAGGTCCGTTCGCGCTCGGATCATCACGTCCCGAATCCGGCACCGCCGGCGCGGGAACGAATGCATGCGGTGTTCGCGTCGCGAAAAGACGCCACAATCTTCAAAGGAGAATTCGATGATCCGCAAAGCGCTTTGGCTTTCCGCGGCGGCAGCCGCCGCTCTATTCGCGTTCGGTGCGCAGGCGCAGGAACGCGTGGTCAATGTCTTCAACTGGTCGGACTATATCGATTCCTCGATCATCGACGACTTCACCAGGGAGACCGGCATCAAGGTCGTCTACGACGTCTATGATTCCAACGAGATTCTGGAGACCAAGCTGCTGGCTGGCGGCAGCGGCTACGATGTCGTGGTGCCATCGGCCTCGCCCTTCATGGTGCGCCAGATACAGGCCGGCGTTTATCAGAAGCTCGACAAGACCAAGCTGCCCAACCTCGCCAACGAATGGGATGTCGTGCAGAAGGCGGTCGACAAGTACGATCCGGGCAACGAATACTCGGTCAACTACATGTGGGGCACCATCGGCATCGGCTACAACACCAAGAAGGTCAAGGAAGCGCTCGGCGTCGACTCCATCGACAGCTGGGATGCGGTGTTCAAGCCGGAGAACATGCAGAAGCTGAATTCCTGCGGCGTCTATTTCCTCGACGCGGCGTCGGACGTGATTTCGACCGCGCTCCACTATCTCGGCCGCAATCCAAGCTCCAGCGCGCCGGACGATATCGTCAAGGCCGAGGAACTCATGCTCTCTGTGCGGCCTTACATTCGCAAGTTCCATTCGTCAGAGATGATCAACGCGCTCGCCAATGGCGACATCTGCGTGGCGGTCGGTTATTCGGGCGACTTGTTCCAGGCGCGCGACCGCGCTTCCGAGGCGGATCAGGGCGTCGATATCGCTTATGTGATTCCGAAGGAAGGCGCCCAGATGTGGTTCGACCAGATGGCGATCCCCGCCGATGCCAAGCATGTCGATGAGGCGCACACTTTCATCAACTATATGCTGAGGCCGGAGGTCGCGGCCAAGGCTTCGAACTATGTCTTCTACGCCAACGGCAACAAGGCCTCGCAGCCGCTTCTCGACAAGGAGATCATCGACGATCCGGCGATCTATCCGCCGGCGGAGGTGATGGCCAAGTTGTTCACGGTCGAACCATACGATGCGAAGGGTCAGCGGCTGATCACCCGGGCGTGGACGAAAATCGCCACCGGCCAGTAGCGGCCAGCTCAGAACCCCCGGCAGTTCTTTGCCGGGGTTCGTTCTTTGACGGGGCAAGACAGGACGGAGTGGGACATGAAATCGCTTGGCAGCATTCGTCGGACGTTTGCTCCGTGGTCCGACCCTAACGCCAAGCCCTATATCCGCTTCGAGAACGTTACCAAGAAATTCGGCGACTTCACCGCCGTCAACGACCTGTCGCTTTCCATATTCGAGCGCGAATTCTTTGCCCTTCTCGGCGCCTCCGGCTGCGGCAAGTCCACCCTGCTGCGCATGCTGGCGGGTTTCGAGGAGCCGACCTCCGGCCGCATCCTGCTGGACGGGCAGGATCTGCGCGGCATCCCGCCTTACCGGCGGCCGGTCAACATGATGTTCCAGTCCTATGCGCTTTTCCCGCACATGACGGTGGAGAAGAACATCGCCTTCGGATTGAAACAGGAGGGCATGCCGGCTGCTGAAATCGACAGGCGCGTGGCCGAGATGCTCAAATTGGTCAAGCTGGAGCAGTTCGCCAGGCGCAAGCCGCACCAGCTTTCCGGCGGCCAGCGGCAGCGCGTAGCGCTTGCCCGCTCGGTCGCGAAGCGGCCGAAGGTTCTGCTTCTGGACGAGCCGCTCGGCGCGCTCGACAAGAAGCTGCGCGAGGAAACCCAGTTCGAGCTGATGGATCTGCAGCAGGAGCTCGGCCTCACCTTCGTCGTGGTGACGCATGATCAGGAAGAGGCCATGACCATGGCGGATCGGATCGCCATCATGGACAAGGGCCAGGTCATGCAGGTGGCGACGCCGGCCGAGGTCTACGAGGCGCCGGCCTCGCGCTTCGTCGCCAATTTCGTCGGCAACGTGAACATGTTCGAGGGCAAGGTGGCGGAGCGCACGGCGGAAGCGGCGCGCATCGCCGGCGCCAGCGGCGCGCAGATACTTGTCGAGAACGCCGCCGGCGCGGCGGCCGGCGCTGATGTCGCCTTCGCCATCAGGCCTGAAAAGATCAGGGTGTCCTCGAAGAAGCCGGTGGACGCTGTCAACGCCTTGGAAGGCGAGGTCTACGACATCGCCTATCTGGGCGACATGACCGTCTATCACGTGCGGCTGGACGACGGTCAGATGGTGCGCGCGTCCATGCTGAACGCGACGCGCGAGATCGACGATCCCCTGACCTGGGAGGATCGAGCCTGGATATCGTTCCGGCCGAATGCCGGCGTCGTGCTGACGCGCTAGGACCAATAGACATTCAGCAATCGGAGCGTGGTATGAGCAAAAATCGATCAGTTCCAGGAGTGGAGCCGAAGGCGGAGTTGACCTCCGTCGAGGCTTCGCGACGCCGAACTGGGCGATTTTTGTCATATCCCTTCGGGACGCGGCGAATTTCATCCCCGAGTTCGTTGAAAAGCCCTTGTGGTGGTCGACACCACGGCGGTCTTTTCGCCTGCCCGGACAAGAAATTCGGCCAGCGCCACGCCCGATCGATGAATGTCTATTGGTCCTAGGGGGCAATCGTGACCGACGCAGCCGCCACGACCGCCGGCACCGCAGGGAATTCAAGCACGCCGCCCGCCAGCTTTCTCCAGTCGATCTTCAACCGGCTGGTGATCATCGTCCCCTATGTCTGGCTGCTTTTCTTCTTCCTCATCCCTTTTGCCATCGTCTTCAAGATTTCGCTGTCCACCAGCGCTGTCTCGATCCCGCCCTATATGCCGGCGCTAGATTTCAGCAGCGGTATTTCAGGCCTTCTCGACCAGTTCAGGGAATTCAGCTTGGACAACTATGTCTGGCTGACCGACGATCCGCTCTATTTCAACGCTTATGTCTCCAGCGTTGTCATCGCGGCCATTTCGACGGTGCTCACGCTACTGGTCGGCTATCCCATTGCCTATGGCATGGCGCGTGCGCCCACGACGATCAGGCCGACGCTGCTCATGCTGGTCATCCTGCCGTTCTGGACCTCGTTCCTGATCCGCGTTTATGCTTGGATCGGCATCCTCAAGCCCGAAGGCCTGCTCAATCAATTGCTTTTGTCCACGGGCGTCATCAGCCAGCCGCTGGTCATCCTCAACACCTACGCCGCCATCTTCATCGGCATCGTCTATTCCTATCTGCCCTTCATGGTGCTGCCGCTCTATTCGTCACTGGAGAAGATGGACCATTCGCTGATAGAGGCCGCGCAGGATCTCGGCTGCCCGCCGGTCACCGCATTCTGGAAAATTACTTTCCCGTTGTCGCTGCCGGGCGTCGTCGCCGGCTGTCTGCTCGTCTTCATCCCGGCGGTCGGCGAGTTCGTCATTCCCGATCTGCTTGGCGGCTCGCAGACGCTGATGATCGGCAAAACGCTGTGGAACGAGTTCTTTGCCAACCGGGACTGGCCGGTTTCGTCGGCCGTGGCGGTGATCCTGCTGCTGATCCTGATTGTGCCAATCATGTATTTCCAGCATGCGCAGGCGCGTGTGCAGGAGCGATAAGCCATGAACAGCGTCTGGAGCCGCTTCAACATCACCTCGGTCGTTCTCGGCTTTGCCTTCCTGTATCTGCCGATCGTGCTGCTGGTGGTGTTCTCGTTCAACGAATCGAAACTCGTCACGGTCTGGGGCGGCTTCTCCACCAAATGGTACGGGTCGCTGTTCCAGAACCAGGGCCTGATGGATGCCGCCTGGGTCACCGTCAGGGTCGGCCTGATCTCGGCGACGGTGGCGACCGTGCTGGGCACGATGGGAGCACTGGCGCTGACGCGCTATACTCGCTTCAGGGGCAGGGTGCTGTTCTCGGGCATGATCTTCGCGCCGCTGGTGATGCCGGATGTCATAACCGGCCTGTCGCTGCTGCTGCTGTTCGTCGCCGTCGGGCTCGATCGCGGCCTGCTGACCGTCACGCTGGCTCACATAACGTTCACCATGTGCTTCGTCGCCGTGGTGGTGCAGTCACGGCTTCTGACCTTCGACCGTTCGCTGGAGGAGGCCGCGATGGATCTCGGCGCCCCGCCGCTGAAGACCTTCTTCCAGATCACGCTGCCGGTGATCGCGCCCGCCATCGTTTCCGGCTGGATGCTTGCCTTCACGCTTTCCCTCGACGACCTCGTCATCGCATCTTTCGCGTCGGGCCCGGGCGCCACGACCCTGCCGATGAAAATCTACAGCCAGGTGCGTCTCGGCGTGACGCCGGAGATCAATGCCGCCTGCACCATCCTGATCGGCCTTGTCGCGACCGGCGTCATCATCGCCTCCGTCGTCAACAAGCGGCGCGAAGTCCAGCGCCTGCGCGACGAACAGATCGCACAGCGCGGCTGAGCGTCTCTTCTGAACAGCCTGAGGGTTTCGCTCGCTGGAAAGGCCGGATTCGTCTCGGCCGAAAAGCAATACGCGGCTGTCGGAATCTACTTTGATCGTTCGTCCTCGGTGTGAAGCGGCGACGTCCGGTGCCGACCATCACCTGCGCCGCAGCCGACAGTGTCAGACAACGGGAGCCTGCTATGATCCCCACCATTACCGCCTTCGAACGGTCTCCCGACCGCGGCCGGGGGCTGGCGCGTGACATGCGCGTCCGTTGGGCCCTCGAAGAAGTGGGCCAGCCCTACGCCGTACGCCTTGTTTCGTTCAAGGCGATGAAGGAGCCTGCGCATCTGGCGCTTAATCCTTTCGGGCAGATACCGACCTACGAGGAGGGCGATCTCGCCCTGTTCGAGTCGGGCGCGATCATCTTCCATATCGGGGAACATCATACAGGTCTGTTGCCGGACGATGCCAATGCCCGGGCGCGGGCGGTCATGTGGATGTTCGCGGCGCTCAATACCGTGGAGCCGCCTATCTTCGACCGTAGCCTCGTCAAGATACTCGAGCGCGACCAGCCCTGGTACGAACAGCGTCTGCGTTCGCTTGAGGAGAGCATCCGGAAGCGGCTGGACGGGCTTTCCGTCCGCCTCGGCGATGCCGACTGGCTCGACGGCGCTTTCAGCGCCGGTGATTTGCTGATGGTGACGGTGCTGCTCAGGTTGAAGGCGTCGTCGGATATGCTGGAGGAATATCCGAACCTCTCCGCCTATGTCGCCCGTGGCGAAGCGCGGCCCGCCTACAAACGCGCATTTGAGGCTCAGCTGGCAGTTTTCACTGCTGCTTCGACCGGCTGATCCACGCAGTTCAGTTTGCTGACTGCTCGCGGTTGATCGGCGAGATGAACGGCGCGTTCCAGCTTCCCCCGACGAAGAACGACGCCTGTCGAGGTCCGGCAGGCTGTCCGTTTGCCGTCTCCGCGGGCGGCGTCGGCTGATTGCGCGGCGCGATGCCGCCAAACAAGGCAAGTCCGCGGCCGGCATAGGGAACGATGCCGGAAAGCCAGATTTTCTGCTGCGGCGAGTTCGCTTCGGCTTTGTCCAGGCGCGCCACGCCCTTGGCTATGGTCGCCTTGAGTTCGGCTCCGTCGATCGGCACGCTGCCGTCGGCGACTTCATCCAGCGGAAAGAAGCCGCCTTCCTGGCTGCGCTTCAGAAATGCGGGCAGGTTCAGGCCGCTCAGCGAGCCGGAACCGAAATTGGCGTTTATCGATCCGTCGGCGTTATCCAGTATGCCGTCCCATGTCCTGCCGGGACCTTTCAGGATGACGGAAACGGTGCCCTTGGCCGTCGGCACCAGCCGTTGCATTCCCGCCGCCGCGCCGAAAGCCGCGCCATCGATGTCGGATGCCAGCAGTTTGATCTCAGCCTGCGTGCCTTCGGGTTTGCGGTCGAACCGGAGACTGGCCTGAACCGTGCCGCCAAAGGCCGTTGCATCGGAAATATCGAACACGGACAGGCTGTCTTTCACCTGAGCGGTCGCCGCAACGTCGGTCATCTGCACCGCACCGGCAGTCGCGCTGGCGGCGGACAGACGAAGGTCCAGATTGATGCGCGAATTGCCGGCGATATTGGATGGCTCCTGCTGTGCAGGCCCCCCGGGCACGGCAATCGGCGTGAATGCTGCCAGAAAGGCGCGCAGGTCCAGCGTTTCGAAAGCCAGCGTTCCGGCGACGACAGGCACCGGTTCGGAAAACGAGAAATCCAGAGCGCCCATGCCCGGGTTCTTGTCCAGGCTGATTTCGGTGCTGTCGAGCTTCAGCCGGCCCATACTGCCATTGACCTTGCTCGATACCGACAAGGCGCCGATAGCCGCGCCGCCCGCGGCGGTGGCCGCACCCGACCAGTCGAGGGCGCGCCGGAGCGATGGTGCCGAGAATTTGGCCGTGCCGTCGATGTAGGAATTATCGGAGATGTTTATCGAACCGTCGAACGAAAAGGTCGCCGGCGTGGATTTCACCGAAACCGTCAATGGTGCGGTGCCGCCGGCAAAAAGCACGAGCGGTTTCGCCGAGGCAATATCGACATTGACGCTTTCGCCGTTCCATATCCCGTTTGCGGAAAGCGCACCGCTGCCGTTCAGCGTCGCCCAGTCGAGCCGACCGTTGAGGCTGGTGAGGATTTCCGTTTCCTTGCCGTCGGCGGTTGTGACAACGCGCCCGTCGCTGAACTCGACCGTCCCGAACGGATCGTCTGGCAGTCGGCTGGCGTCCGGATTCGCGGGATTGGCGCCGACCACGCCGCGCGCTGTGTCGATCGAGCGGGTGATGCGTCCGCCCGAGGGCAGGGCAGGCAGGAAAAATCCCTTGGCGGTGCGATCGACCCGCAGCGTTGGCCGGATCAGGCGCGCCGTCGAGAACACGATATCGCCGCGCACCGCGGCCATGGCTGAAAGATCGATCTCGACCCGCTCGGCGTCGATGACCGGCGGGCCGTCGGGCTGCGACCATTTCGACAGCGTCACGTCCGTCAGGATGGCCTGGAATTTCGGCCAGACCTGGATTTGCGGCGTGCCGTCGATGGCAACGCGGAAGCCGCTCCAGGCGCTCATTTCCCAGGCAATGCGGTCGCGCACAATCCTGGTCGACGCGAAATAGGGCAGGGCCACCAAAGCGAACGCCGCCACGACCGCGGCAAAGCCGATGGCCAGTAAGCTACGCCGGATAAAAACCGATGACATTGCGCGCCGTTATTGTCCCGCTAAGAATCGCCGCAAAGGTGTAACCCGTGCCTGACGCATTACAAGTGTTTATGACCCGGCCATGGCGGCCTGGCGATTTTACGTGCGAGCCGGCCCGAGCCTTGCGCGGCGACAACGCTCCGTGCTTTTAAATTCTGAAGCAATCAGGGAGCGCAATGTGACGTCCGACAAACCTCTTTGGGTTCCTTCTTCGCAGCAGATCGCCGCCGCACCGATGACGGATTTTATGAAGGTGGCCGGAGCCAGCGCAGGGCGCGAATTCTCCACTTATACGGAACTTCACGACTGGTCGGTCGCGGAGAGCGAGCGTTTCTGGGAGCTTGTCTGGGATTATTGCGGCATTGTCGGTGAAAAGGGCAGGCGTATCCTAGTCGATGGCGAAAAAATGCCTGGCGCGTCCTTCTTTCCCGACGCCAGGCTGAACTTCGCCGAAAACTTGCTGCGCAAACAAGGAGCGGCCGAAGCCATCGTGTTCCGCGGCGAGGACAAGATCGAGCGCCGCTTGAGCTGGAACGACTTGCACGGGCTTGTCTCACGCCTTCAGCAGCTCCTTGTCTCGCTGGGCGTGAAGCAGGGTGATCGCGTTGCCGCCATGATGCCGAACATGCCCGAGACCGTGGCTGCCATGCTTGCGGCTACCTCGCTCGGCGCTGTGTGGTCTTCCTGTTCTCCCGATTTCGGCGAGCAGGGCGTGTTGGATCGGTTCGGCCAGATCGAGCCTGTCGTCTTCATCGCTCCGGACGGATACTGGTACAACGGCAAGCCGCAGGAGACGGGGGCCAAAATCGCCGCTATCGCAGCAAGGCTTCCCTCGGTCCGCAAAGTGCTGATCGTCGATTATCTGGGCACGTCGGTTGACGTGGCGGCGACGATCGGAACCGGCATGGCCCTTGAGGATGCGCTGGCGCCTTTCGCAGCGAAGGCGGCCTCGTTCGAACGGCTGCCTTTTTCGCATCCGCTCTACATTCTGTTCTCCTCAGGCACGACCGGCATTCCAAAATGCATCGTCCACAGCGCCGGCGGCGTGCTTCTCCAGCATCTGAAGGAACATCGCCTGCATGCTGGCCTGAAGGAGGGCGACCGCTTCTTCTACTTCACCACCTGCGGCTGGATGATGTGGAACTGGCTGGTTTCTGGGCTGGCTTCCGGTGTCACGCTGCTGCTCTACGACGGTTCGCCTTTCTATCCCGACGGCAACGTCCTGTTCGATTTCGCCGATGCGGAAGAGATGACCTACTTCGGCACTTCGGCGAAGTTCATCGATTCCGTCCGCAAGGCCGAACTTGAGCCGATCCGCACCCACGATCTGTCCTCGGTGAGGACGATTTCCTCGACCGGATCACCGCTTTCGCCGGAAGGCTTCCGGTTCGTCTATGAAGGCATCAAGAACGACGTCCATCTCGCTTCCATCTCTGGCGGCACCGATATCGTCGCTTGTTTCGTGCTCGGCGTTCCGATTCAGCCGGTGTGGGAGGGCGAGATACAGGGCGCGGCCCTCGGCATGGCTGTGGACGTCTGGGACGAGGACGGTCGACCCGTCCGTCAGGAAAAGGGCGAGTTGGTCTGCACCAAGCCTTTTCCGTCCATGCCGGTCGGCTTCTGGAACGACCCGGACGGCAGGAAATATCACGGCGCCTATTTCGAGCGCTTCGACAATATCTGGTGTCATGGCGACTTCGCCGAATGGACGCGGCATGGCGGCATGATCATTCACGGCCGCTCGGACGCTACGTTGAACCCCGGCGGCGTCCGCATCGGCACGGCGGAGATATACAACCAGGTCGAGCAGCTGCCCGAGATCGCCGAGGCCATCTGTATCGGGCAGGATTTCGACGATGATGTGCGGGTGGTGCTTTTCGTCCGATTGGCGGATGGCGTCTCTCTCGACGCCGATCTGGAGAAGCGCATCCGCGACAAGATCAGGACCGGGGCCAGCCCCCGCCATGTGCCGGCCCGTATCCTTGCCGTCGCCGATATTCCGCGCACCAAATCGGGCAAGATCACCGAGCTCGCGGTGCGCGATGTCGTCCATGGCCGGACCGTCAAGAACCAGGAGGCGCTCGCCAACCCGGAAGCGCTGGACTTGTTCCGCAACCGGCCGGAATTGGCCGAATAGGCGACAGCGTCCGGGCGGTATGGTTAACGAGAGATAACTGCCGAAATTTACCTAGATTTCACGAGTGGTACACATTCGTAAATTTTCCGGCCGGCCGGAAAGGTTTTGTTAAGCCCCGGCCCGGATAGTCGCACATAACTTGAGGGAGAAATCCCATTTTCGCCTCGCGAACGATTTCACTCAAGCCCGTCGTGACAAATCCCCTACCTGAGGCGCCCCTAGAGGCGCCTTTTTCTTTGCTTTTCATCGGCTTTGTTCAGCCGGCAAATTTGTTCAGTCGGCAAGAACGCGCGTCGACGGAAAGGCGACTTCGACCAGCGTGCCTTCACCGGGCGTCGAACTGATGGTGAAACGCGCCCTGTTGGCTTCCACCATTGCCTTGGTCAGCGGCAGGCCGAGGCCAGTACCGTCGCCGCGGCCGCGGCGCAGCGCATTGAGCTGCTTGAACGGCTTGAGCGCCTGCTCGATCTCGGCCTGGCTCATGCCGACGCCGGTGTCACGCACCCGCATCACCACGTCGCCCGAGGCTTCGTAAGCGGTCGAGACGATCACCTGGCCGCCTGCCTGTGTATAGCGGATGGCGTTCGACAGGATGTTGAGGGCAATCTGGCGGATCGAGCGAAGATCGGCCACCACTTCAGGCACACGCGAGGCGAAGCTGGAGCGGATGATAACCCGCTCCCGGTTGGCCTGCGGCTGCATCAGCGCTACCGTTTCGGCCAGCGTGTCATTGAGCGACACCGCCTCGTAGTCCATTTCCTGTTGGCCCGCCTCGATCTTGGAGATGTCCAGGAGGTCGTTGACCAGGTCCAGCACATGGTTACCGGAGCGGTTGATGTCGCGCAGATAGTCGCGGTAGCGGTCGTTCGAGATCGGCCCGAACTTCTCGTCCACCATCAATTCGGAAAAACCGATGATGGCGTTGAGCGGCGTACGGATTTCGTGGCTGATGCGGGCGAGGAAATCCGTCTTCTGCGACGAAGCGCGTTCGGCCACGGCGCGCGCCTGGGTAAGGTCTTCCTCGGCGCGCTTCCATTGCGTGATATCGCGCACCACCGCGCAGAAGCCGCCCTCGCCCGGCAGCCGGCCGATGGTCATGAATAGCGGAATAAAACGGCCTTCCGCCTCGCGGCCGATGACTTCCCGCCCATCGTTCAGCACGCTTGCCACGCCGGGTTCCGACAGGCCCGCAAGGTAGTCGCGCGCGGCGCGCTGGCTTTCGATGGCGAACAGTGAGGCGAACGGTTTGCCGGCGACATCGTCGCTGTCGAAGCCGAATAGGGCTTCCGCCGGCCGACTGATCGACTGGATGTTGCCCTCCGGATCGATAAGGACCACGCCGTCTGTCGCGGTGTCGATAATGGTGCGCATCTCCGCGACGCGCGCCTTGAGTTCGACTATGTCAGGTTGCACGCCGCCGCCGTTTTCGGCGGCGAGCCGGCTCTCAAACTCCGTGCCCGCCAGTCCACGAACCGGCTGCACCACCATCATCAATGCTTTGCCCTCACGCCACGGCACCGATCGAAGCAGCGCATCGACGGGCAGTTCGCGACCGTCTGCCGTCCTGAGACGCAGGGATCGATCGGCGGCATCCAGCGCGTCCTCATCGGCATAAGGATCGATGAAAAGAGCATCGAGCCCGCCTGCCGCCTCCAGCGCCGCCAGGGACTCATAGCCTGTGAGCGTGAAAAACTCCTCGTTGGCGTAATGCAGGATGTCTCCTGAATGGATCAGCACCGGCACTGGGAGTCTGGCCATCAGCGACGTATCGGAACTCTCGGCAGCCAGCCGCTGCTGCGACTGACGTTCTGTATCTTCCGGCGTCGCGGCCGCGGGCTCCAGGGGCAGGCTTTCGTCGTCGCGCGCATCATGGAAATCGGCGGCGGCGAGGCTGTCCTCGTCGTCTGCGAAATCCAGCAGCGAACGACCGGCCTGCCGGTTGGCCGCATCCGGCGCGGAATCGACGCCGTCGAGCGCGGCGAGGTCGGCCATGTCTTCGGATTCGTCGAATTCGCCTTCTGCTCCGTCGAATGAATCGGCTGCCTCGTCATCCAGATCCTCGTCGGGCACCCGCGGGGCCGCCTGTCCCTCCTCGCCGGCAAAGTCGAGCAACGAACCGCTGCCATAGCTGCCGGGCTCGGTCGCCGGCGTGCGCGGGTCACGATTTTCCTCGGGGGAATCCGCGGATGTTTCTGGCGCAGCGGGGATACCGGCGCTGGCGGTTTCGCTCGTGCCGGCGCTTCTCGCTTCCGGCATTGTCCCGTCCTCATGGATTTCCGGACCAGGCTGGACGCCTGCCGGCGTGTTTTCCGCCACGGCTCCGGCGGGCGCTTTCTTGGCGTCTTTCGCAGCGGTGCCGGCTGCCGCGCCGCTATCCTTCTTCAGCCGTTCGCCGATTTCGCGGAAAGCGCTGCGCTCGACTGTCGAGAGGCCCTTGTCATTGGCGGGCTGGCGATGTTCCGCCAACCGTATGACCTTGTCGGCAAAGCGGCGGTCCTGCTTCGGCACGATGCTTAGCGCCGGCACTTCTCCCTTGAAGGGGTCCTCGGACGCCGCCTCGCCAACCGGCGGCGCGTTCAGGGGTTCGGAGGTGTTTCCCGGCTCTGTCGGCCGGGTTCGCTCGCCATTCGCCGGCTCGTTCGGCACCAGGGCCAGCCCGATCTTTTCCGGGTCTTCGACCGCGTCGCCGGGACGCGCCACACCGAAGCCGCGAAACCCTTCGAAGATTCGGCTGCGACCATAGACCGGCAGCGCGGCTAGATCGACGGGGACCTTCAGGTCTGTCCCGGCCAGCGGCCACAGCACCGATCGGCCGGACCATGTATCCCGCCGTTCCAGCAAGCCGCTGATCTCGCCGCTCGGGTCCAGCCCGAATGTCGCCGCCACGTCCTTGAAGCGCCGGCCGAGCACATCCGCTGCCGTCTGTCCGACGGCGGCCGCGAATTCCGGCGAGATAGCGCTGAATCGGCCTTCCGCATCGGTACGCCATACAAAGCGCCGCGGCGCTGCGCTGCGATCGATGCCACCAGGCCTGTCGGCTTTTTCGTCGGCGGATTCGGCACTACCCGTTGCCGTCGTGGGCTCTCGATTGTCAGCGGCGTTCCCCGATGAGTCTTCGTCACGCCGGTCCGGGCCCGGACCGGCTGTCGCGGATACCTTTTCCGGCGGCGATGGCCGATCGTCCGGGCGGGTGGGGCCATCCCCTTCCTCGCCGCTGAAATACCAGCGGTCGTGGTTCCCGGCCTCGACAGGTGCGCTCTTCGATGCCTCCGGCGACGGGCCGGTCGCGTCGGAGGCCCGCTTAGCCACCGTCGATTCCGGCTCGGTGTTCGCCAGCGTCGCCACGCCGTCCCGGTCCGTGTCAGCCAGGTCGGCTTCATCCTTGGCGGCCTCGGCGCCCGGCGCTGGAACCGGCTCGTCATTCTCGTCCTCGCCCAGCTGTGCCTCGTCGATGACAACGAAGAGATGGCGCACCGGCTCGTCGGTAAGCCGGGCGAGGCCCGAAGGGTAGCTCCTATTGCCGACGCCGATCAGGCGCTTGACGATGCGGTCGCTTTGATAGGCCACTTCGCCCACCAGCTTCGCCAGCGTTACACGCGGAATGCCGAGCGCCTCGAAACCGGCCGATGCCGTCTCGACGTCGCCGTTGCCGTCGATGAAGGCGAGAAACTGCCCCTTCTGGGTGAAGCCTCCGATAGCGCGGCGTGCGGCGTCCTGCACGCTTGATGAGCCTTGTGCGGCAAGCAGAATGGCCCTCTCCCCGTCCGGGAGCGTCATGGCGCTGGCCACGAATCCCACGGCGCGGCTCATGATGCCGCCGGCCAGCCGCACTGTTATCGGCTGGTCGGCGGCGATGTCGGGAAATCCTTTCGTTGCAAGAATCTGCCGTTTCGCAGCAGCGGGCAGATGCGGCGAGGCGCCGACGATGCTTTCTATGTCGGAATGGCCGAAGAGCGCCGCTCCCGGTCCGTTTGCCCAGATAACCTGTTCCAGGTCCGTCGACAGGATAGCCAGCGCCTCGCCGGCGGCGAAGCGCTTCCGCACTTCGTCGAGCACGGTGACATCGAGGAAAGAGTAGCTCTCTGAAGGCATGCGCTTCGGCGGCTCTCGCAAATCGGGACGTTGCGGTTAACGCTTTGTTAATAAAAGCCTGCGGCTCGAAGGTCCACAAGCCACTCTACGCCGGCGGCGGAAAATCGGCACGTGGTTAACGGCGAAAAGATGTGGTTATTGTGCATTGCAACAAAAATATTGCATTGCACCATAAACTGCTCTATATAGACCGGCATACATGAACGAGACGGCTTTCTGCCAAAGCCGCTGACGCCGAAAAGGATGGAAAATGTCCAAGACCAAAACTGCCGATGTCATGGAAAGCGTTGAGTTCCCGAGCTTCGATGCCGCCAAGGCTACCGACCAGTTCCGTGCCTTCGCCGAGAAGGGCGTTGAGCAGTCGAAGGAAGCCTATGCCAAGCTGAAGACGGGTGCCGAGGAAGCCCAGAAGGCCCTCGAGACCACCTATGAGACCGTCAAGGGCGCTTCCAGCGACTTTTCGTTCAAGACCATTGCTGCTCTTCGCGCCAACACGGAAGCCAATTTCTCGCATCTCGAAGCGCTCCTCGGCGCCAAGTCGCTTTCCGAAGTCGTCGAGTTGCAGACGTCGTTCCTGCGCAAGCGCGTCGAAATGACCGTCGAGCAGGCCAAGGAACTCCAGGCAGCCGGCACCAAGGCCGCCGAGGACGTTTCCAAGCCGATCAAGACCGCCTTCGAAAAGGCCTTCAAGGACCTCAAGGTCGCCTGAAGCGATCGATGAATACCTGGCTGGCGGTTCCTCCTCCCTCCGTCAGCCGGGATAGCGGCCAGCTCCTCCTCCCGCTGGCCATTTATAGGAAAAGGCCGGCACCTCCTCCCGCCGGCCTTTTCTTTTGGCCCGCTTTTCCTGTGCATGGCTGCCAAGGCGTTTTGACATTCCAAGAGCCTTGAAATTATGTCCGATTGTTCGTAAGTCACGCATCGCCGATTGAAGGAGCGGCAGACGAAGACAGAACTTCGTTCATCATGCTCAGGCGCTTGCGCCGTTGTAGCTCAGCTGGTTAGAGCGCCGGATTGTGGATCCGGAGGTCGCTGGTTCGATCCCAGCCAACGGTACCATCCCCCAAGGAACTGAATTGACTACGGAAAGTGACTTCAATCGGGCTTCGTTTCTTGAATACGGCCTTGCCGGGTTGCCTCGCCGTGGCGACTCGGATTCAATCGGGCCGGGCGGCATCCTTTTGAGATGCCGTACGTTTACGGCGATCACAGTGGCGTAACCGGAGCAGGTTATTCATTATGAGCGAACATGCGATCGAGTTTCTCCAGGAGTGGATTGGCGAGAAATGCCAGGCTCCAAGCGAACCGATCAGAATAGAAAAGCAGGCCGAAGCGCTCGCCAGGGAGTGTTGCGCCAAGGCAGCTGAAGTCGGCATCCCGCTGGAGGATATCCAGGAGGAAGTCGGCGATATCCAGGAACTCATCGCTTCCCGGCTGGAGGACGCCGTCGAAGCGGAGCAGTCGAACGACAGAAATCCGCTCCGGAAAGCGGGTTAGGCAAGACGCGGAAAACCTCCGCGTCGCATTGCCGAGCTATACTTCGCTCAAGTCGATCCGCCGTGATTTAGGCAGAGCCTGCGTCTCTAGAACAGCGATCCTTGACTTCCCGACTCTTTCGCTTTCGGGCGAGGTTTCGCTGCTGGCGCTGCCGCCTTCGGCCCGGCATCGCCGGTTGCTACGGCATGCACGGCGCCGTCGGCAAACCGCAATTCCAGACTGCTGCCCGCCGCGATTTCGGCGGCCCGCCGGACCAGCTTGCCCGAATCGTCGAGGATCAGCGCATAGCCGCGCTCCAGGATCGACTGCTCGGAAAGCTTCAGTGTCGAAAGCAGCCGATCTGCCTGTGTCAGCCTTGTCCTAAAACGTTCTAGTCGCACGGTCAGCGCCTGGTCGTGCCGGCGCGTGGCGCTGGCCAGCCGGTCGGAAGCCATCTGCTTCGATCTTTGCAGCGGCTGCAGGCTGATACGCACCCTTGCCGCCTCGAAACGCTGCCGTTTTCGCGCAAGCGCTGCTTTCGCGCATTTCGGCAACTGATCTTCGGCACGCCGCAGTTCGGCCCGCCGTGCGCGCGCAATTCCGCGCAGCGCCGCCTGTCCCCGCGAGACGTCCCGTTCGGTCAGCCGGCGCCATTCCGCAATGCGTCGCATCAACGTCGCGGTGGAAAGCCGTGTCCCATCGAGCCGCGCCCGCTTGCGCTCGACGCCAACCGTCAATCCGCGTCCCAGCCGGGCCGTCGCTTCGTCGAAGCGGCGACGCGGAACGGCAAGAAGCTGATCGGGCGACGGCAGGGCGCGGGCCGCCGCGCGTACCGCTTGCCGCTTGCGGTCGAGCGACCGCGCCGTACAGGCCTTGAGCCGGGCGCCGAGATTGGCGAGCGTCGCTTCCAGATCGGCCTTCACCGGCACTGCGATCTCCGCCGCGCCCGTCGGCGTCGGGGCGCGGACATCGGCTGCGAGGTCGACCAGCGTCCAGTCCGTTTCGTGACCGACCGCCGAGATGACCGGTATGTCTGAAGCGGCGACGGCCCGCACCAGCCCCTCGTCGTTGAATCCCCACAAATCCTCGAGACTGCCGCCGCCGCGTGCCACGATCAGCAGGTCGGGCCGCGCGATCGGTCCGTCTTCGGGCAACGCGTTGAAGCCTTGCACCGCCGCCACGGCTTCCGCGCCAGCCGTCTCGCCCTGAACCCGTACCGGCCAGACCAAGACATGCAGGGGAAAACGGTCCGCCAGCCGATGCAGGATATCGCGGATGACCGCGCCGGTCGGCGATGTGATGACGCCGATCACCCGCGGCATGTAGGGCAGGAGCTGTTTGCGAGCCGGGTCGAACAGCCCCTCGGCCTGCAGTTTGCGCTTGCGTTCCTCCAGCAGCGCCATCAGCGCGCCGGCGCCGGCCGGCTCCAGGCTGTCGATGACGATCTGGTACTTGGACGATCCGGGATAGGTGGTCAGCTTGCCGGTCGCGATCACCTCCATGCCCTCTTCGGGGCGGAAGCGCAGCCGACTCATCGTGCCTTTCCATACTACGGCTTCCAGCCGGGCGCGGTCGTCCTTCAGCGCGAAATAGGCATGTCCCGAAGAGTGCGGACCGCGATAGCCGGAAATCTCGCCGCGCACCCGCACATGGCCGAACTGGTCCTCGACCGCGCGCTTCAAGGCGCCTGAAATCTCGCTCACCGTATATTCGGCGGCGTTGGTGCGTGATTCGGTGGCTGTATCGCTCATGGGTCGATTGACCGCCCGTCAGCCCACTCCGTCAAGTGCGGCTCGCCGGGTCTCCTACCATCCCGGCACGAGCTGGCTCGGCTTTCCACGCTTCATCTTGGTGGCGGCGAGCACGGCGAAATCGAAGCCGTCGGCCTCGTCGCCGAGCGGCACGGAAATATTGTCGAGGCTTTCGGAAATGTGCCGCGCCAGCGCGTCGACGATCTCGGGCCGGCTCGTCTGGCCGCGCATGATGCCGATGCGGCAGTCGGGCAGGGCGCCAAAGCCGTCGGCCTCGCCCAGCACTCGCATGCCGGGCCGCAGCGCACATTCCGGCAGGACCGAAATCGCCAGGCCGGAAAGCACGGCGGCGGTGATGACGGTGGCTGAAAAGCTTGTGAAGAGGATGCGGTAGTCGCGGTTCATGGCGTCCAGGACGTCGCAGGCGGCACGCCGCCAGATGCAGTTGGGCCGGCCGAATGCCATCGGCAGAACCTCCTGCTCATGCGTGGCATGGTTGGCGGAGGTGACCCAGAGCAGGGGTTCGCGCCGCACCACTTCCGACTGGCCGCGTGCATCATTATGCGTCACCAGCGCGAGGTCGAGATTGCCGCGCTTGATATGCTCCACGAGGCCGGGCGTCGGCTCGCAGACGACCGTCAGTTCCACCCGTGGGTTGGAGCGCGCGAAACGCGCCATGATCTCGGGCAGGAAACGGTCGGCATAGTCGTCCGGCGTGCCGATGCGGATCGTGCCTTCCAGGCGGGTGTCGTCGAAGGCGGCAAGCGTTTCGCGGTTCAGGAACAGCAGCCGGCGCGCATAGGAGAGAAGCCTGTCGCCTTCCTCGGTCAGCCTGTTGGTGCGCCCCTCCTTTTCGAACAGCGGCTTGCCTATCCGCTCTTCGAGCCGGCGCATCTGCATGGAGACAGCCGATTGCGTCCGGTGCACCTCCTCAGCCGCCCGGGTGAAGCTGCCGGTATCGGCGATCGTCACGAAAGTCTGCAACTGATCCAGGTCGAGCGGCGCTTTCATCGGTCTAATCCATCATGACGGTTGATGATAAAGATTAGAAACATTCGTTGGATTAATCAATCGCGCTATGAGAAATTGTCATCGTCCACATGAATCCATGTGAATGGAACGGGAACCGCCGCGCGTCGCGTGGCGGAGAGCCTTTTCGCGCTCCGAAAGAGGAAAAACGACGATGACGACGTATGACTTCGCTGGCGAAACCTCGCGCATCACCACGCGCCCGGCCGTTGCGACACGTGTGATCGTTGCCGTGGCCAATTTCTACCGTGCCTGGAAAAACCGCCGCGCCTTCTACCGGCTTGGCGAGATGTCCGACGCCGAACTGGCGGATATCGGGCTTACCCGCTCAGACCTTCACGTCGCCATCGACGTGCCGTTCGGCAGCGACCCCACCGTTCGCCTGCGCTCCATCGCGAGCGCGCGGGCCAAGACCGTCGAGGATTTTGCGCGTCAGGTGGTCTGATCCCTCGGTCCGCCTACCGGCTTCGCCGAAGCCGCAGACAGCTACGCAGGCTCCCCACTCCCGCCGGTTCCCACACCGGTAGCCTGCATTCTGGCCCGGTCCCTAGCGGACCGGGCCTTTTTATGCGCCCCTAACGTCGATCCATGCCGCGCAGGAACTGGTCGAAGATGGACCCCACGTTTTTCTCGTAGTCGTCCCGCTGCTGGCGGCCGGTTTCGAACATCTGGCCGAAAATGTCGTCATAGGGATTGCGTGGGCGTTCGCCGGAATTCTGCCGTGATTCCGGCTGAGGTGCCCGCCGCTGCTGCGGGGCGGATTGTCGGCGGGTCTCCGCCTGTCCGCCCATCTGGCCGCCGAGCATGTCTTGCAGGATTTTGCCCCATGGACTGTCGCCGAACTGGTCCAGCGGGTTCTGCGATTGCGGCGTCTGGCGTTGCTGTGGCGCAGCCTGGCCGCCGCTCATCCCACCGCTCTGCTTCATCATCTCCTCGATGATCTGCCCCAGCGGATTGTTGCCGCCGAAACCGCCGGCGCTCTGCATCTGATTGGTGGATTGCTTGAACAGCCCGCCCATGACCATTGAGGCGATCACCGGCAGCATCTGCTGGAGGGTCTGCTGGCCAAGACCGGTCGCCTGCGAGGCCTGGGCGGCGACGGCGCGCGACAGGTCCTTCGAGCCGAACAGATGCCCCAGGATGCCATTGCCTTCCTGCACGCCTTGCGGGGAAAAGGCCTTGGAGGCGTCCTCGAAATACTTTGCGTGCTGGCCGCTGGCGAGCGCGCTGATGAAAGAGCCGACGCCGTAAGGATCGGAGGCGTTGCGCTTCAGTCCCTGGCTGAAGGCCGGCATCAGCGCCTCGACGGCGGACTGCGCCTGTTGCTGCGAAAGCCCGAATTGCTTGGCCAGTTGCTCCATTCCGTGGCCGTTCTGCGCGTTGGCCAGCATGTCGATCAAGGGCAGCATCGGTTCCTCCTCGGATTGTCCAGGAGTTGATCCTAGAGCGTTTCCCTGCACGATTGAAGAGTCCATGGGGCGGCGCCGAGACCGAACCGTTGCAGATTTGGCACGCCGGCCGAAATCCCCTGTGGACGGCCATTTTTCCTCTTGGCCTGCGTCCCGCCGCCACCTAGAAGGCGCGCCGCGTTGCAGCGACAACCCATGGCGCTGAACCATTTGTGTTGCTGCAGCGACACACAGACGTCCTGAAGTAACAACCGGTCGAAACTCCGACAAACCACGCGCGTTTAGCAACGCATTCGTAACAAACGGCATGCAGTGATGCAGAAAGCCAAAACAGAGATGACTTCCGTGAAAGCAGCGCTTCTGTCCCTTGCCATGTTATCGGCCATCGCGCTTTGCGGTTTCGGCATCTATACCGCCGATGCCTCCAACGAACACAATGCCGTCGACGGCTACGGCGTCACCGCCTCCCTTCGCTGAAATCTGCCATCCTCCGACACTGTAAGTATCTGTTTGCGGGCACCGTCGACGGACAGCGCCGTGAGACGCCCGCTGCGGCAGGCGTAGGTGTCGAGATTGACCCTATTGTGCAGGATTTCAGGCTCCTGCACCGGGGTATGGCCATGAACGACGATTTTCTCATGCAGACGGCGGTCGTTCAGGAATTCGTCTCGTATCCAGGTCAGATCGTGCTTGTGCTGCTGCAGCAAGGGAATGGCGGGCCTGATGCCGGCGTGGCAGAAAAAGAAATCGCCAGCCTGGAATGAAAATGCCAAGGCGCGGACGAACCCCAGATGCTCCGGCGGCAGGGCGGCCAGCAGGGCGCGATGACCGTTGAAGATAGAACCGCCTTCGAAGAGGTCCACGCCATAGGACTGCGCGGTCTCGATGCCGCCATAGCGGACGAAGAGAGCTTCCGGGTCGGGGCGGACGAGAAAATCGAGCAGCCCCAGTTCATGATTGCCCGTCAGTGTGACGTTGCGGTCGTCCCGCCGCTGCGTATCGATCAGGAAGTCGAGCACGCGGCGGGAGTCGGGGCCACGATCGATGTAGTCGCCGAGATGGACGATGCGCCAATCGCGCGCAGGCTCCCGTTCCAAGTCCGCGGCGATCTGTCGGTGCATGGCTGTGAGCAGGTCGAAGCGACCATGCACATCGCCGACGGCGTAAAGCCGCAAGCCTTCGGGAGCGAAGGCGCGGGAAAAATCGACGAACGGCAAAGGTGCCTCCTTCGTGGCGCTACGGTCGCCGATACAGCATGTCCTTGCCAGCTGTTTTGATGTCGCGCCTGCCGCACAGCGCCATGGTGAGGTCCAGCTCGCGCCGGATGATTTCCAGAGCCTGCGTCACGCCCGCCTTGCCGCCGGCGCCCAGACCGTAGAGGAACGGGCGGCCGATATAGGTGCCCTTTGCGCCGAGGCAGAGCGCCTTCAGCACATCCTGGCCGGAGCGGATGCCGCCGTCCATATGTATCTCGACCCTGTCGCCGACGGCGTCGGCGATCTCTTCCAGCACCGAGATGGACGAAGGCGCGCCGTCGAGCTGGCGGCCTCCGTGGTTCGATACGATGATGGCGTCGGCGCCGGTCTTCGCCGCCATTTCGGCGTCCTCGCGGTCGAGGATGCCTTTCAGGATCAGCTTGCCGCCCCAGCGCTCCTTGATCCACTTGACATCCTTCCAGGACAGCTTCGGATCGAACTGCTCGGCCGTCCAGACCGAAAGCGAGGAGAGGTCGGTGACGCCCTTGGCGTGGCCGGCGATGTTGCGGAAGGTGCGGCGCTGCGTTCCCATCATGCCGCGGCACCAGTGCGGGCGCGTCGCCATCTGCCAGATGTGCTTGGGCGTGAATTTCGGCGGCGCCGAGAGGCCGTTGCGCAAATCCTTGTGGCGCTGGCCGAGGATTTGCAGGTCCAGCGTCAGAACCAGCGCCGAGCAGCCCGCCGCCTTGGCCCGGTCGATCAGGTTGAACACGAAATCGCGGTCGCGCATGACGTAGAGTTGGAACCAGAACGGCTTCTTGGTCACCGAGGCCACGTCCTCGATCGAGCAGATGCTCATGGTCGACAGGGTGAACGGCACGCCGAATTCCTCGGCGGCCTGCGCCGCCAGCATCTCGCCGTCGGCATGCTGCATGCCGGTGAGGCCCGTGGGCGCCAGCGCAACCGGCATGGAAACCTTTTCGCCGATCATGGTCGATTCCAGCGAACGGTTCGTCATATCGACCAGCACGCGCTGGCGCAGCTTGATCCTGGCGAAATCCTCCTCGTTGGCGCGGTAGGTGCCTTCCGTCCACGCGCCGGAATCGGCGTAGTCGAAGAACATCTTCGGCACGCGCCGCCGGGCGCGTTCCTTGAGATCGGCGATGGTCAGTACGGTGCTCATGGTTTCAATCCGTGGTCAGGAACGTTTGCGGGCAGGTTCGAGGTCGCCGGCGCGCTGGCGCAGCCGGAGCCGCGACATGCGCTGCCAGTCGCCGGTGCGCTCGGCTTCAGCCATGGAGCGCTCGACATAGCTGATGTGCGCCATGGCGGCCTCGCGCGCGGCGGCTGGGTCGCCGGCCTTTACGGCGGCATGGATGGCGCGGTGCTGGGCCAGCAGCGCATCGCGCGCTCCGGGCAGGCTGAAGACGAGAAGGCGGTTGTGGAAGACGCCGTCCGAAAGCAGCCGGTAGCAGGAGCGCAGCGTGTGCAGCAGGATGACGTTGTGCGCGCATTCGCCGACGGCATGGTGGAACTCGACGTCGATTTCCGCCTCGTCGTCGAAATTGCCGGTGCGGTGCGCCTCATCCATGCGCGCCATGATGGCGTCGAGCAGCGCAAGGTCGTCCGGCGTCGCGCGGCGGGCGGCATATTCGGCGGCCACGCCCTCGATCTCGCGCCGATATTCGAGATAGTCCGCCGTCGCCTTGCGATGCGAGGAAATCAGATCCATCACCGGCTTCGAAAAGACCTGGCCGATGACATCGGCGACGAAAGTGCCGCCGCCCGGTCGGCTGACCAGCAGCCCCCGTTGCTCGAGCGCTTTGAGGGCATCGCGCAGGATGGGGCGCGACACTTCGAACTGCCGCGCCAGTTCGCGTTCCCCCGGCAACCGGTCGCCGGTGCGCAGGACGCCTTCCAGAATAAGCGTCTCGAACTGCCCCACCACCTCGTCGGCGGTGCGCGAATGCTCGATCCTGGAGAAAATATCGCTCACTGAATGGCCTGTTGCGTTCGCACTGCGATGAGGCAGCCAATTGCCAACTGGTCAAATTATTTATCCAATCTACCCGCGGCAGTCAAACCGGCATTACGTGCAATCTTTCCGGATATCAGCTTTGACCTAAAGCAGGATTTGCAACGCGCATCGTCAACTGGTAAATCCTTTTTACCAATCCAGCAGAGGGCAGCATCATGTCCGGCATTGCCATGCCTGCGCCAGACAAAGGGACGCTTTCGCGCCGCGCCGAGATCGTCGGCGACATGCGCCTCATCGTTCCCGGCGAAGGCGTGGTCGAGACCATCAACGAAATGCGAGCATTCGAAAGCGATGGGCTGACAGCCTATCGCCAGCTGCCGCTGGTCGTGGTGCTGCCGGAAACCGTGGCGCAGGTTTCCCGCATCCTGAAATATTGCAACGAGCGCGGCATCCGCGTCGTGCCGCGCGGGTCGGGCACGTCGCTGTCGGGCGGCGCGCTGCCGCTGGAGGATGCGGTGCTGCTGGTGATGAGCCGCTTCAACCGCATCCTGGAAATCGACTACCCCAACCGCGCCGTCGTGGCGCAGCCGGGCGTCACCAATCTCGGCATCACCACCGCTGTGGAACGCGACGGCTTCTATTATGCGCCCGACCCGTCCTCGCAGATCGCCTGCTCCATCGGCGGCAATGTCGCGGAAAATTCCGGCGGCGTGCACTGCCTGAAATACGGGCTGACAGCCAACAATGTGCTCGGCATCGAGATAGTGCTGATGAACGGCGAGGTCGTTCGCCTCGGCGGCAAGCATCTCGACAGCGAAGGCTACGACCTGCTCGGCGTCATGACCGGTTCGGAAGGGTTGCTCGGCGTCGTGACGGAAGTGACCGTGCGCATCCTCAAGAAGCCGGAGACGGCGCGCGCCGTGCTGATCGGCTTTCCCAGCAGCGAACAGGGCGGCCAGTGTGTCGCCGACATCATCGGCGCCGGCATCATTCCGGGCGGCATGGAGATGATGGACCGCCCGGCGATCCACGCCGCGGAGGATTTCGTCCATGCCGACTACCCGCTGGAATGCGAGGCGCTGCTGATCGTGGAACTGGACGGTCCTACGGTGGAGGTCGACCATCTGATCGGCGAAGTCGAGGCCATTGCCATGCGCAACGGCTCGACCACGTGCCGTGTATCGCAGTCCGAGCAGGAGCGGCTGACCTTCTGGGCAGGACGCAAGGCAGCGTTCCCGGCGGTCGGGCGCATCTCGCCGGACTACTACTGCATGGACGGAACGATCCCGCGCAAGGAACTGCCCAAGGTGCTTGCCGGCATGAAGGAACTCTCGGCGCAATATGGGCTCGCCGTCGCCAATGTGTTCCACGCCGGCGACGGCAACCTGCATCCGCTGATCCTCTATGACGCCAACAAACCGGGCGAACTGGACAAGGCCGAGCAGTTCGGCGCCGACATATTGCGGCTGTGCGTCCAGGTCGGCGGCGTGCTGACCGGCGAGCACGGCGTCGGCGTCGAGAAGCGCGACCTGATGCCGGAGATGTTCAACGAGACCGATCTCGACCAGCAAATGCGGGTGAAATGCGCCTTCGACCCGAACCATCTGCTCAATCCGGGCAAGGTGTTTCCGCAACTGCGCCGCTGCGCCGAACTCGGCCGCATGCATGTGCACCGTGGCCAGATGGCGTTCCCGGATATTCCGAGGTTCTAGTGGCGACGTTCATCCCCACCTCCGCCGCCGAAGTTCTCTCCGCCGTCCAATGGGCGGCAGGCGAAGGAATGCCGCTGGAAATCGTCGGCCACGGTACGAAACGCGGCATCGGGCGACCGCTGCAGACCGAACACGCGCTTGACCTGTCGAAGCTTGCCGGCGTGACGCTATACGAGCCGGCGGAGCTGGTGCTTTCCGCGAAAGCCGGTACGCCGCTGGCCGAAATCGAGCAGCTTCTCGCAGAGAACGGCCAGCAACTGGCCTTCGAGCCGATGGATTACGGCCCCCTGCTCGGCGGCGCGCCGGGCAAAGGCACGCTGGGCGGCGTGCTGGCGGCGAACCTTTCCGGTCCGCGACGGCTCAAGGCGGGTGCGGCGCGCGACCACATCCTCGGCATCCATGCCGTTTCGGGACGCGGCGAGGCGTTCAAGTCGGGCGGGCGCGTGGTCAAGAACGTCACCGGCTACGACCTCTCCAAAGCCATGGCCGGCTCCTGGGGCACGCTGGCCGTGGTCACAGACCTGACGTTCAAGGTGCTGCCGGCGGCGGAAACCGAGACGACGCTGGCCGTGCGCGGGCTTTTCGACGAGCAGGCGGCGGCAGCGATGGCGTTGGCGATGGGATCGAGCGCGGAAGTTTCCAGCGCGGCGCATCTGCCGCAGCGGATTGCGCGGCGCGTCGCCGGCGGCGGCCTTGGCGGCGATGCGGCGACCTTGCTGCGCGTCGAGGGGTTCGGGCCTTCGGTCGCCTACCGGATAGGGCATCTGAAAAACCTGCTGAAGAATGCCGGACCGCTGGAGGAAATCTCCGGTGACGCCTCGCGCGCGCTGTGGCGGGACATACGCGACTGCGCGCCTTTCGCCGACGGCGGCGCGCAGCCGCTGTGGCGCATCTCCATGGCGCCGGCGGAAGGGCACCGCATGGTGATGGCGCTGCGCATGCAGGCGGCGGCGGAGGTTTTCTATGACTGGCAGGGCGGGCTGATCTGGCTGCGCATGGAAGCCGGCGATCCGGAAGCCGAACTTGTGCGCGGGCTGGTGCGACAATTCGGCGGCGGCCACGCCACGCTGGTGCGCGCCACCACCGCCGACCGTGCGGCGCTGCCGGTGTTCGAGCCGCAGGCGCCGGCGCTGGCCGTGCTTTCAGCGCGGCTGAAAGAACAATTCGACCCGAAGACCATTCTCAACCCCGGCCGCATGTTCGCGGCGCAGGAACCGTAATGCAGACCAATTTTTCCCTTGCCCAGCTCGCCGATCCGCATGTGGCGGAGTCGGAAAAGATCCTGCGCGCCTGCGTGCATTGCGGATTCTGCACGGCGACATGCCCGACCTATGTGACGCTGGGCAACGAGCTGGACAGCCCGCGCGGGCGCATCTACCTGATCAAGGACATGCTGGAGAACGGTCGCGCGGCGGACAGGGAAACCGTCACCCACATCGACCGCTGCCTGTCCTGCTTGTCCTGCATGACCACCTGCCCGTCAGGCGTCAATTACATGCATCTCGTCGACCATGCCCGCGCGCATATCGAGAAAACCTACCGTCGGCCATTTGCGGACCGCATCGTCCGGGCGCTGCTGGCTTTCGTTCTGCCCTACCCCTCCCGCTTCCGCGCGGCGCTGAAGCTGGCGAAGCTGGGCAGGCCGTTCGCCGGGCTGTTCAAGGCTGCTCTGCCCAAGCCGCTCGCCGCAATGCTGGCGCTTGCGCCGGCCAGCGTCCCGGCTCCGTCGCCCGTATCGAACCCCGGTAGATATCGACCCCAGGGCCAAGCCCGTGGCCGTGTCGCGCTGCTGACCGGCTGCGCCCAATCGGTGCTGGAGCCCGGCATCGACGAAGCCACCGTCTCGCTGCTCAACCGCCTCGGCGTCGAGGTCGTCATTCCCGAGGGCGAAGGCTGCTGCGGCGCGCTGGTGCATCATATGGGCCGGGAGGAGGAAGCGCTTGCCGCCGCGCGGCGCAATGTCGACGCCTGGACGCGGCAGGTCGAGGACGGCGGGCTGGACGCCATCGTCATCACCGCCTCCGGCTGCGGCACGACGATCAAGGACTACGGCTTCATGCTGCGGCTCGACCCGGCCTATGCCGAGAAGGCGAAAAAGGTATCGGCGCTAGCCAAAGACGTCACCGAATATCTGGCGACGCTCGACCTGCCGGCGCCGGCCGTCGCGCCCGGCATGGTCGTCGCCTATCATTCAGCCTGTTCGATGCAGCACGGCCAGAAGATCGTCCGGCAGCCCAAGGAACTGTTGGCCAAGGCCGGATTTACCGTTCGCGAGCCGCGCGAAGGGCATCTGTGCTGCGGCTCGGCCGGCACCTACAACATATTGCAGCCCGAGATTTCCGCGCGGCTGCGCGACCGCAAGGTCCGCAATATCGAGGAAACCGGGGCGGATATCGTCGCGACGGGCAATATAGGCTGCATGACGCAGATCGCCTCGGCCGCGCGGATGCCGGTGGTGCATACGGTCAAGCTGCTCGACTGGGCCTATGGCGGCGAACGGCCGGCGGGTGTCTAGGCAGGCGCTTCAAAAAGAACGAGGGCAGCGCGGCGTGAACCGGCTGCCCTCGCTGCGACTTGCCATGTCCCCACATGGCCCGTCCCCATTCGATTCGAAATTTACATCACAACGACCTTGGTGCCAACCGCCACGCGGTCATAGAGATCGACGACATCCTCGTTGCGCATGCGGATGCAGCCGGACGAGACCGCGCCACCAATGGTCCAGGGCTGGTTGGTCCCGTGGATGCGGTAGAGCGTCGAGCCGAGATAAAGTGCGCGTGCGCCAAGGGGGTTCTCGATGCCGCCGGCCAGATAAGTGGGCAGATAACGGCCCTTGGCTTTCTCGCGGGCGATCATTTCGGCCGGCGGACGCCAGTCCGGCCATTCGCGCTTGGCGCTGACCCTGTGGGTTCCGGCCCATTCGAAACCCGGCTTGCCGGTGCCGACGCCATAGCGCCGCGCCTTGCCGTCGGCCTCCACCAGGAAAAGGAAATTCTGCTTGGTGTCGATGATGACGGTGCCTGGTTTCTGGTCGCCCTCGTAGGCGACCTCCTGCGGCAGGTAGATCGGATTGATCTGCGGGCGCGCGGCCGGGCGGCTGGGACGCACAGCGGCGGTGCGGGTTGGATCGGGTTGGGTCGGCGCAGTGCGGACCTCGCCAATGCTGGGATTGCGATAGCGGACACGCGGCGCCTGCTGGCGGCTCTGGCGCACGACGCCCGGCGCGCCCTGCAGCTGCAGAACCCACGGGGCCGAAAGGTCGGGGCTCACCACCACCGGCGGGCGCTGGGCATAGCGGTCATTGGCCATGGCGGGCACGGCAGCAGACAGAAAGCCAGCCGCGGCACAAAGCGAAAATAGAAACCTGTTCATCGGACGCACTCTCAACTCGATCGTCAAACCGTGCCGGAAACAGGTGTCCAGTTCCGGCTACGGCGTCCAATCTGAAATGGCGGGAGCAACCGAATGGTGAATCGCGAACGTTTAAAATGCCGCTTTGTCAGTAAACCTTTTGGTGTGGTTACCGGCGGGTTCAGGAATCTGGTAAAGCGCCGGTAAAGGCGAAGCGGAGGATGGAGATTGGCCGTGAGCGGTGAGACAGGACTGATCGCCGGACCGGACGGCGCAATGCGGTGCTTCTGGCACGGCAACCTGCCGGACTATCTGCATTATCACGACCATGAATGGGGCCGACCGGTGGCCGACGACACGCGGCTGTTCGAAAAGATCTGCCTCGAGGGTTTCCAGTCCGGCCTTTCCTGGCTGACGATCCTGCGCAAGCGCGACAATTTCCGCGAAGCCTTCGCCGGGTTCGATTTCGACCGCGTGGCCAGATTCACCGAAACGGATGTCGAGCGCCTGCTCGGCAATGCCGGTGTCATCCGCCACCGCGGCAAGATCGTCTCGACCATCAACAATGCCAGGCGCGCACGGGAGCTCGCGGACGAGGCCGGTTCGCTGGCAGCCTGGTTCTGGAAATTCGAACCGAAACAGGACGAGCGGCCGCAAGCGGTCGACCTGATGCATCTGCGCGCCAACCCGACCACCGCCGTTTCCGTGAGGATTTCAAAAGAATTGAAGAAGCGCGGCTGGAGCTTCGTCGGACCGACGACGGTCTATGCCTTCATGCAGGCCATGGGGCTGGTCAACGATCACCTCGAAGGGTGCGTCTGCAGAGAAAGCGTCGAAGCGGAGCGCGCGGCTTTCAAGCGGCCGTGAAGCCTTGCTGCCTTTGGAGCACGTTGCCTCTCATCGGCTTCGTTGCGCCTCGGTCTTTACCCCCACCCCTAACTCCTCCCCTCAAGGGGGAGCGAGAGCTGCCGCATGCCAAGTCCCCCTCCCCCTTGAGGGGAGGAGTTAGGGGTGGGGGTACAATTCGAAAGATTGCCGGTACCAAATGGGGTTGATAAAAAAGCGTTTCTCTTAGGCGCCGCGCGTCAATGCGAGCCAGACGATGATCGCCGCAACGGTTGCGGCGGCCGGATAGATGATCAACAGGCCGGTGATCAGCGTATCCCGCGCAGCCGATGCCTGGCCCGGCGGCGACACGACGCCGAATGGCCCGGCGGGGCGCCGGGAAGTTGTGTTGGAGCCGGTCGTGGCCTTGTTTTGACGCGCCTGTCCGGCAGGCATCGCGCCTTCGTCTCGTATCCGCAAATCGCCTGCCATCGTCATGGCGCAACCCTTAGCCTATCGATGATATTTTTCGACTTCGATTGTGTCGTCACAATGCCGCGAAGATGGCGGAATTGTTACGTTTTCCGGCATGTCGCCACGCCCGTTAACAGAGGATGAACCAGGCGGTCTGACGCACTGGCACGCGCTTCATCAAAACAGGTTGAAGGCTGGCTCAGGATTTTTCGCTTGATAGGCCGGCGGCATTTCGTCCATCAAACGCGGCGGCTCGAAGCCGCGTTCAAGGAGAAGGTGCCACATGGCGCGCGATACAACGGATTCCCGGCCTATCGAGGGGATTGACGAGCTTGCCGGATATCTCATCGAGGGCTGCAAGCCGCGTGACAGATGGCGCATCGGCACCGAACACGAGAAATTCCCCTTCTATATAGACGGCCATTCACCGGTTCCCTACGGCGGCGACAAGGGTATCCGCGCCATCCTGGAGGGAATGCAGCACAAGCTTGGCTGGGACCCCATCGTCGACGAAGGCCGCGTTATCGGCCTTGTCGAGCCGACCGGCCAGGGCGCGATCAGCCTGGAACCCGGCGGCCAGTTCGAGCTTTCCGGCGCGCCGCTCGAAACGATCCACCAGACCTGCCGGGAGGGTAACGCCCATCTGGCGCAGTTGCGCGAGATCGCCGAACCGCTCGGCATCCGTTTCCTCGGCCTCGGCGGCAGCCCGAAATGGTCGCTGGCGCAGACGCCGAAAATGCCCAAGTCCCGCTACGAGATCATGACCCGCTATATGCCCAAGGTCGGCACGAAGGGCCTGGACATGATGTACCGCACCTGCACCATCCAGGTGAATCTCGACTTCGAGAGCGAGACGGACATGCGCCGCAAGATGCAGGCTTCGTTGAAGCTGCAGCCGCTTTCGACCGCGCTTTTCGCCAACTCGCCCTTCACCGACGGCAGGCCGAACGGCCTGCGGAGCTGGCGCGGCGACATCTGGCGCGACACGGACAACCAGCGCGCCGGTCTGCTGGACATCTGCTTCGCTCCGGATTTCGGTTTCGCCGACTATGTCAACTGGGCGCTCGACGTGCCGATGTATTTCATCATCCGCGACGGCCGCTACCATGACATGACGGACGTGACCTTCCGCCAGTTCATGCAAGGCGCCGCGCGCAAGGAAATCCCCGATGCCGTGCCGACCATGGGCGATTGGGCGAATCATCTTTCCACGCTGTTTCCGGATGTGCGGCTGAAGCGCTTCCTGGAAATGCGCGGCGCCGACGGCGGTCCGTGGCGGCGCATCTGCGCCCTGCCTGCCTTCTGGGTTGGCTTGCTCTACGACGAAGCGGCGCTCGATGCGGTGGAAACCTTCACGTCGAGCTGGACCTACGAGGAGGTGCTGGCGATGCGCAACGCGGCGCCTGAACTCGGCATCGCCGCACCCTTTCGCAACACCACCCTGCGCGAGATCGCGCGCGACGTGCTGGCGATCTCGCGTGACGGCCTCAAGCGCCGCGGCCGGCTGAACGCCGACGGCTACGACGAAAGCTCCTTCCTCTATACACTCGAGGAAGTGGTGGCGCGCGGCACCACAAGCGCCGAGGAAATGGTCAACGCCTATCACACGCGCTGGGGCGACTCGATCGAACCGGTCTTCATGGAGTATGCCTATTAGCGGCAGGCCAGCTCCAGGCCTTCCGTCCTAGATCGTCGCCACCCAGGCGCGGGCCATCGCCAGCCCGGCGGCGTCGGCCGTCGCGCCGCTGAGCGCGATCTCGCCATCGAGACGCGCGGCCCAGCCGGGTTGCTTTTGCGCGATCTGCGCCGCCCATATCGCGCTCCACTCGCGCACCATCGGGCTGTCTGCCTCGAAGTGGAACTGGAAGCCGTAGACCGCGCGGCCGATGCGGAACGCCTGGTTCGCGGCCGCGCTGTTGGTGGCGAGCCGCACCGCCCCATCCGGCAGGATGAACGTGTCGTCGTGCCACTGGAAGATCGGAAACGTTTCCGGCGCCGCGCCTAGCACCGCGTCGGTGCGCCCCTCCTGCGTCAGCGACACGCCGCACCAGCCGAACTCGGTGGCGCCGCCGATTCGGTTCTCGCCGCCGAAAGCCCGCGCCACCAACTGCGCGCCGAGGCAGATGCCGAGCACGGCGCGGTCCCGCCTGTCAAAATCGCGCAGCACCTGAAGAAGCGCTGGAAAGTAGGGATACTCGTCGTCGGCCAGCGCGTTCTGTCCGCCGCCCAGTACGACGAGGGCGTCATGCCCCGCCGCGTCCGCCGGCAGCTTGTCGCCGCGATAGGGTTGGCGCAGATCGATCTCGGCTCCCGCCTCGCGCAGCGCCGCGCCGACCTGGCCGAGGCCGGTATCATCGAAATTCTGGACGACCAGCACCCGCATCGAAAAACCTGCTGACATGAAATGAACCCGACAAGCGATATCATTGCGGCCATGGGCCGGCCAAGCGGCACGAAAGTCGATTGAGGAGATTGCCATGACAGGGCAGGGCAGGTCCGGCAAGAATCGGCCGCTGCAGAACCGGGTCGACCCGTTTGGCGCCATCCATGCCGTGCCCGAGCGCGGCCTGTTCACCGGCAACCGCGGCGTCATCCACGACCCGGAAACGAAGACACTGCTGCGCAGGCGATGGACCCTGCGCGCCTGGATCGTCTGCGAGTGCGATTTCAAAGGCCGCCGCCGCGAGCCGATGGGTCGCAACCGGCTGGTCGATGGCAAGGCGAAGCCCGGCTGGACCGAACTGTTCTTCCTCGACGAGGTGACGGCGCTGGCTGCCGGGCACCGGCCCTGCTTCTTCTGCCGGCGCGAACGGGCGGTGGAGTATGTTACGCGGTTCGGCGCCGCCTTCGCCATCGCCGAACCGAGGGCGCCGATGGCCGATGCGCGGTTGCACCGGGAGCGGCTGGCCTCGGGCGGCAGGCCGGTTCCGCTTGCCGGCAAGGAGGTCAGGCTGCTGCCCGATGGCGCGATGATCGCGATGGACGGGCAATCCTTCGCGATCCGCCAGGGCAGGGCGCTGCCATGGTCCTTCGGCGGTTATGGCGCGCCGGTCGATTTCGACCGGCTGGGCGGCGCGACCCTGCTCACGCCGGCGACCTCGCTGGCCGTGCTGTGCCAGGGCTACCGGCCGGTCTGGCATCCGAGTGCCGGACACCCCCACCCCTGAAGGAGAAGGGGAATCTGGCCGCTGTGATGAACACCGCCACCGGCGATTTTTGGGACTGCCGGGCACCAAGTCCCCCTCCCCTTGCGGGGAGGGTTAGGGGTGAGGGTAAGCTTGAGGTTCCACATTCGCGAACAACCCGCTCCCTCGAACCCTTGACGCTCCCGCCCACCTGCCGCATGGATCGCCCATGCGCGCCAATTACCGATTGCAGCGGCTGTTCGTGCCGGACGATCTCGCCAGGGGAGCGGAGGTCGAACCCGCCCCGCAGCAGAGCCATTATCTGATGCACGTGCTGCGGCTGGCCGAGGGCGCCGAGGTGCTCCTGTTCAACGGCCGCGACGGCGAATGGCTGGCTACGGTCGCGGCGCGCACGAAGAAGTCGCTGCGCCTCAAGGTCGGCAACCCGCAGCGTCCGCAGCCGCCGCTGCCCGATCTCGTCTATTGCTTCGCGCCGCTGAAGCAGGGCCGGCTGGATTACCTAGTGCAGAAAGCGGTGGAGATGGGCGCCGGCGTCCTCCAGCCGGTCGTCACCCAGCACACCCAAGTAGCCAAGATCGGCACGGACCGTCTTGCCGCCAATGTCGTCGAGGCGGCCGAGCAATGCGGCGTCCTCGCAGTGCCGCAGGTACGGGAGGCGGTGAAGTTCGAACGCCTGCTGGCCGGTTGGGACCCGTCGCGGCGGCTGATCTTCTGCGACGAGGATGCGGCGACCGATAATCCACTGCCGGCGCTGCGGGCGATCGAGGAACGCAGGCTCGCTTTGCTGGTCGGGCCGGAAGGCGGCTTTTCGGAAGACGAGCGCCGCACCCTGCGCGCGCTGCCCTTCGTCACCGCCATTCCGCTCGGTCCGCGCATCCTGCGCGCCGACACCGCCGCCGTCGCCGCCCTTGCCGTCATCCAGGCGACCGTGGGGGATTGGGGCTGAGCGCGGATGGCTGCGGCCTTATGCCTTGCCCTGTGAGCCATATTCCCCTTCTTGCCGGCAATCCATCCATCACGCATGGCATGCCCCCTCCGCCTCGCTTCGCTCGGCACCTCCCCCGGGAACGGTGGAGGATCAGGGAGTGCCGGCTCCGCGCCTAATCCTCCCCCGTTCACGGGGGAGGTGGCCCGAAGGGCCGGAGGGGGCGGCTGCGAGGGCATCCGGGATAGGAGCCAAGGCAACGACCGGGCTGCGCTCGACGATTCTGTGGCCAATGGGTCCCGGATAGCTTCGCCTTTCGCTACGCTTCGGCTCGCTTCCGGGATGACGGAGTGAGGGTGCGGGCGGCTCTTCCTTCTCCCCGTCCCTCTACGGGGAGAAGGTGTCACGAAGTGACGGATGAGGGGCGGAGCCAACTGTTCAAAACGCAGTGCCGCCCCTCACCTTTCTGCCGGCATCTGGCTGGGGCCCACTGCTTCGCGGCTCCCCAGCGTTCGAACCCTTTCATCGTGCCACCGGCACGAGGAATTCGCCTTCGGCAAACCGGGTTCTCACCCCCGTAGACAGGGAGAGGAGAGCCGTTGAGGCGCTCCGCTTGGCTCGTCGCCTTCGCAAAGGGAAGGCAAAGACGACCCCACCCTTGCCGCACCAAGCGGCATCGTCTAGGACACGCGCGGCGTGAAACAGGAATTTTCCTGGCCGCGTCCGAAGCATACCGGGTACCCGATCATGGCCGATAAATCGCAAAAAATGCTGGCGCGCCTGCCGCGCGGCTTCGCCGACCGCGGCGCCGACGACATCCGAGCCGTCGAAAAGATGATGGCGAAAATCCGCGAGGTCTATGAGCTGTACGGCTTCGAGCCGCTCGACCAGCCGATGATCGAGTACACCGACGCGTTGGGCAAGTTCCTGCCCGATCAGGATAGGCCCAACGAAGGCGTGTTTTCCTTTCAGGACGACGACGACCAGTGGCTGTCGCTGCGCTACGATTTGACCGCGCCGACGGCGCGCTTCGTGGCCGAGAATTACGACCGCCTGCCGAAACCCTATCGCAGCTATCGTTCCGGCTGGGTATTCCGCAACGAAAAGCCGGGGCCGGGCCGCTTCCGCCAGTTCATGCAGTTCGATGCCGACACGGTGGGCGCGCCGGGCGTCGCGGCGGATGCCGAAATGGCGATGATGATGGCCGACGTGATGGAGGCGCTAGGTCTAAAGGGCCAGTACGTCATCCGGGTAAACAACCGCAAGGTGCTCGACGGTGTGTTGGAGGCGATTGGGCTGGGCGGCGACGAGAACGCCGGACGCCGACTGACTGTGCTGCGGGCGATCGACAAGCTGGATAAGCTGGGGGTAGACGGTGTGGCACTCCTGCTTGGGCAGGGGCGAAAAGACGAAAGTGGTGATTTCACAAAGGGTGCAAATCTGCGGCAGCAGGACATTGAGCGTGTGCTTAATTTGGCGGTCTATCCTGATGCTTTGGGCGGAACTTTCGGTCTTTCGAATGACGAAACCCTTGGAAGCATGGCCAAGGCTGTAGCTGGAAGCGTGCGAGGCGAAGAGGGCGTAAGCGAGTTAGCAGAAATCGCCAAGCTGGCTCAAATTTCAGGCTACGGTCCCGACCGCATCCGCATAGACCCCTCCGTCGTCCGCGGTCTCGAATATTACACCGGCCCGGTCTACGAGGCAGAGCTGCTGGCCGAAATCCCCAACGAGGACGGCCAGATCGTACGCTTCGGTTCGGTCGGCGGCGGCGGGCGTTATGACGGGCTGGTGTCGCGCTTCCGGGGCGAGCCGGTGCCGGCGACGGGCTTTTCCATCGGCGTGTCGCGCCTGATGACGGCGCTGAAGAACCTTGGCAAGCTCGACACTTCCGATGTCGTCCAGCCGGTCGTCGTGCTGGTGATGGACCGCGACACCGAAAGCCTCGGCCGCTACCAGAAGATGGTGAGCGACTTGCGGCAGGCCGGCATCCGCGCCGAAATGTATCTCGGCGGCGCCGGCATGAAGGCGCAGCTCAAATATGCCGACCGGCGCGGCTGCCCGGTCGCCGTCATCCAGGGCGGCGACGAGCGCGCCCGTGGGGAAGTGCAGATCAAGGACCTGATCGAGGGCGCGCGGCAGGCCGCCGCCATTGCCGATCACGCCGAATACAAGGAGGCGCGGCCCGGTCAGGTGACGGTCGCCGAGGCCGATCTGGTGGCCGAGGTGCGCAAGATTCTCGACGCGCAGAAGGCGGAGCGCGACGGTGGCCGGTGAGGCGGCGCTTTTCCTCCCCCTTGAGGGGAGGGTGGCCGGGCAGCGCCCGGCCGGGTGGGGTCGCAAAGGCCCCGCTCTACATTCTTTCTTTGCGTCCCGCGCTGCCGCGATGACCCCCTCTGGCCGCTTTGCGGCCATCTCCCCCTCAAGGGGGGAGAAAAGGCGCATTCCATGACCCTCCGCCGCCCCGCCATTTCCGACGCCATCGAGGCGCTGTTCGCCACGCGCGGCGCGGCACTGGTCGACGTGCCGGTGCTGCAGCCGGCCGATCCGTTTCTCGACATGGCGGGCGAGGACCTGCGCCGCCGCATCTTCCTGACCGAGAGCGAGACCGGCCGCAGCCTGTGCCTCAGGCCCGAATTCACCATTCCCGTCTGTCTCGACCACATCGCCAGCCAGGCCGGCACGCCGCGCCGCTATGCCTATCTCGGCGAGGTGTTCCGCCAGCGCCGCGACGGCGACGCCGAATTCTTCCAGGCCGGCATCGAGGATCTGGGCGACCGCGACACCGCGCAGGCCGACGCGCGCTCGGTGGCCGATGCCATCGCGCTGCTTGAGCTTGCGCTGCCGAAAGCCACGCTCGTCACCACGCTGGGCGATCAGGCGGTGTTCGAGGCGGTGCTGGCGGCGCTCGGCCTGCCGCGCGGCTGGCGCATGCGGCTCGCCCGCGCTTTCGGCTCGCAAGCGATGCTGGAGGCGGCCCTTGCCGATCTCGCCAATCCGCCGCGCAATGGCCAGCTTCCGCCGGAGGTCGCAGCCCTCGCCGCCGATGGCGACGCCGAGGCGCTCACCGCCCGCATGGCCGACGGCATGGAAAAGGCCGGCCTGTCGGCCTCGGCCGGACGCACGCCGGCCGACATCGCCCGCCGGCTGATCGAGAAGGCGCAGTTGCGCTCCGTACGCCTGTCGGACGAGGCGTTCGCGGCGCTGAAGGCCTTCCTCGCCATCAAGGTTCCGCTCGACGGCGCGGCTTCGGCGTTGGCCAGCTTCGCCATGCAGGCGCAGCTCTCGCTCGGCCCGGCGCTGGACAGTTTCGCGGCCCGCGCAACCGCAATCGCCGGGCACGGGCGGAATGCCGGCCCGATCGGCTACGATGCCGCCTTCGGCCGCCCGCTGGATTACTACACAGGCCTCGTCTTCGAGATATCGGCGCAGGGCAACGAACGCCCGCTGGCCGGCGGCGGTCGCTACGACCGGCTGCTGACGCTGCTCGGCGCCGAAAAACCGATACCGGGCGTCGGCTTCTCCGTCTGGCTCGACCGCATCGAAGCGGCGCGGGGAGGCGCGTCATGATTGTTGCGTTGCGCACCCCCACCCCTAACCCCTCCCCACAAGGGGGAGGGGAATCCTGCTGCAAACGTGCACCTGGCAAACTGTCGGGACAGATGTTCGCCAAGACGGTGGCGAAATTCCCCTCCCCCTTGTGGGGAGGGGTTAGGGGTGGGGGTGCGCTGCCTGTCCGGAATCCGGCCGGAGCGAGGGCCGCGCCATGACCGTCTCCCTCGCCATACCCTCCAAAGGCCGGCTGCGCGAGCAGGCGCTGGAAAAGCTCGCGGCGGCGGGTCTTGCCGTCAGCCTGCCGGAAGACGAGCGTAAATACCGCGCCCGCATCGACGGCCGCGGCGACATCGAGGTGATGTTCCTGTCGGCTTCGGAAATCGCCGGCGAGATCGGGCAGGGCGCGGTCGACCTCGGCATCACCGGCGAGGACCTTGTGCGCGAGAACCTCGCCGAATGGGAGACCCGCGCCGAAATCCTCGTCCGGCTCGGCTTCGGCCAGGCCGACGTGGTGGTGGCGGTGCCCGACATCTGGCTCGACGTCGACACCATGGCCGACCTCGACGACGTCGCCGCCGACTTTCGCCAGCGCCACGGCCGCCGGCTGCGCATCGCCACCAAATACTGGCGGCTGACGCAGCAGTTCTTCTCCGGCAAGCACGGCATCCAGGTCTATCGCATCGTCGAGAGCCTCGGCGCGACCGAAGGCGCACCGGCGTCGGGGTCGGCCGACATCGTTGTCGATATCACCTCGTCCGGCTCAACCCTGCGCGCCAATCACCTCAAGGTCCTGGCCGACGGCGTCATCCTGCGCTCGCAGGCCTGCCTCGTCGCCTCGCGGAAACCGCGAAGCAGTGTCGATGAGGCGCTGATCCGGGAGATTGCGGACAGGGTGGCGAAGTCGGCAGGATAGGCAGGGTGAGGGGGATGGTTAGGATGCTGCACCATAGCGGCATTCCCAGCCAACCGCTGGGCTGATAGGGTTCTCCCGACCAGTGGAGGAGGCCGAGATGGCGAACAACCAGGCTGCTTTCAGCGATGCGCGCAGCGACCGGAATCGGCAGGTCGCATCCACATTCGTAGCGCCGCAGAATGGCAAGTCGCATGTTTCCGGCGAACGCGCCGTTCCCTTGCTGCACAAGACCATTCCGGCGTTGTTTGCCGAGACGGCCGCCGCCAATGGCGCGCGCGACGCGGCGGTTTTCGTCGGCCAGGACAAACGCTTTTCGTGGGAGGAGCTTTCCGATGCCGTCGATGCGCTGGCCGCCGGTCTTCTGGCGCTTGGGCTGCGCAAGGGCGACCGCATCGGCATCTGGTCGCCCAATCGCTGGGAATGGCTGGTCACCCAGTTTGGCACCGCCCGCATCGGCCTGATCCTGGTCAATATAAACCCGGCCTACCGCCTTTCCGAGCTGGAATATGCGCTGAACAAGGTCGGCTGCAAGGCGCTGGTCACGGCGGCAAGCTTCAAGACGTCGGACTATCTCGGCATGCTGAATACTCTGGCCCCCGAACTGGAAAAGGCGACGCCCGGCAAGTTGGCGGCAAGCAGGCTGCCTTCGCTCAAGGCGGTCATCCGCATGGGCGAGGAAAGCTCGCCCGGCATGTTCAACTTCGGCGACGTGCTGGCCATGGGTGGCCGCGACGAGCATGACAGCCTCGACCGTATTTCGGAGGGGTTGAAGCCGGGCGACGCCATCAACATCCAGTTCACCTCGGGAACGACCGGCGCGCCGAAGGGCGCGACGCTGACGCACGACAACATCGTCAACAACGGCAATTTCGTCACTTCGGCGATCAAGCTCACCGCCGAGGACCGGCTGTGCATCCCGGTGCCGCTCTATCATTGCTTCGGCATGTCGATGGGCACGATGGGCTGCGTCACCAAGGGCGCGACGATGGTGTTTCCGGGCGAGGGCTTCGACCCCGGCGCGACACTCAAGGCCATCGAGGCAGAGCGCTGCACCGGCCTCTACGGCGTGCCGACCATGTTCGTCGCCATGCTCGATCATGCCGATTTCAAGTCCTTCGATCTGTCGAGTCTGCGGACCGGCATCATGGCCGGCTCGCCATGCCCCATTGAGGTGATGAAGAAGGTCGTCTCGCTCATGCATATGTCGGAGGTGACAATCGCCTACGGCATGACCGAGACCAGTCCGGTCTCCTTCCAGAGCGGCACCGGCGACCCGCTCGACAAGCGCGTCTCCACAGTCGGCCGCATCCAGCCGCATGTCGAATGCAAGGTGATCGACGCGGACGGCGCCACCGCTCCGGTCGGCGCGCCCGGCGAACTGTGCACGCGCGGCTATTCGGTGATGAAAGGCTATTGGGAGGACGAGGAGAAGACCGCCGAGGCTATCGACCCCGACGGCTGGATGCATACCGGCGACCTCGCCACCATCGACGACGAAGGCTATTGCAACATCGTCGGCCGGGTGAAGGACATGGTCATCCGCGGCGGCGAAAACGTCTATCCGCGCGAGGTCGAGGAGTTCCTCTACCGCCACCCCAAGGTCAAGGAAGTCCAGGTCTTCGGCATCCCGGACAAGAAATACGGCGAGGAACTGGCGGCCTGGATCGTCCTCAAGCCGGGCGAGAGCGCCGAGGCCGATGAGATCAGGGCCTTTTGCGACGGGCAGATCGCCCATTACAAGGTGCCGCGCCATGTCCGCTTCAAGGACAGCCTGCCGATGACGGTGACCGGCAAGCCGCAGAAATTCATCATGCGCGAGGCGATGATGGAGGAACTGGGGCTGACCGAGGAAAAGACCGCCTGAATTAAAAGTGGTCTAACCTGCCGCAAGCCGGGTTTTTCGGGGCAAGCCCACCTGCCTCACGAAACGCGCGAGCTCCATGCAGTCGTCCCGGCGCGGAGCGTTGTGCCGCCAGGCCACACACAGCGTACGCGCGGGAACCGGGTCAGCGAAAGGCAGCACGCGCAGATCCCGCATTCCCGATGTGGAATCGACGGCGATTTCCGGGATCAGGGTGACGCCGAGCCCATGGGCGACCATCTGCATGAGCGTGGTCAGGCTGGTGGCGCCGTAGTTCGCCATCACGGCGGGGCGTACCTGCCCGCAAACGGCCAGCGCCTGTTCGCGCATACAATGCCCTTCCTCGAGCAGCATGAGCCGTTCGAGCGCGACGCTTTCCGGCGCGACCGGCGGCGTCACGAAGGCGGGGTCGGTGCGGGGGACGGCGAGGAAGAACCTGTCCTGGAAAAGTTCCTCCACGGTCAGTGAGGCGGCGTCGAGCGGCGAAGCGGCAATGAGTCCGTCGAGACGTCCGCCAAGCACCTCCTCGAGCAGAACCGGAGTGACGGCCTCCCTCAGTTCGAGCTGCAGGGCGGGATACCGCCGCTTTAGCGCCGGCAGCACGGCGGGCAGAAGGTAAGGCGCGACGGTTGGGATGATCCCCAGCCGCAGGCGCCCTTCCATCGCGTTGCGCTTTTGTCCTCCGGCGGCCTCGAAGTCGCGTATCCCGCCGAGAATCCGTTCCACTTCGGGAGCCAGCTCCAACCCCTTTTCCGTTAGCGAAAGACCGCGGCTCGAGCGTTCGAAAAGGCGGCAGCCGAGCCGCTGCTCCATCTCTGCGATCTGTGTCGAAAGCGCCGGCTGGCTGACGCCGACGCTTTCCGCCGCCCGCCCGAAATGGCGCGTCCGCACCAGCGCTTCGAAATATTCCATCTGCCGGACGGTGATCTGGATCATAAGGTAAAGTTATCGCAACAAACAGGAAAGGCAATTTGTCTTTATTGGGTGCGGCGTTTATTTTGGAATCGTTCCAGTCCAGCCATGGCCCGCAAGGCGCCCGAAAGCGCTGGACCGACTATGCCCGTGGACGCACGCGGCGGGCCTGAAGAATTCGTAAGACCGTTATTGGAGGCTAAAATGGACGCAAAAACTGACGACACCGCCGGCAAATGTCCGGTCGCTCATGGCGGCGGCCGCGGGCGGACGAACCGCGACTGGTGGCCGGAAATGCTCGACCTCCAGATGCTGCACCGGAACTCCCCGCTGTCCGATCCGATGGGTGAGGATTTCAACTATGCCGAGGAATTCAAGAGCCTCGATCTCGATGCGGTGATCAAGGATCTGCATGCCCTGATGACGGATTCGCAAGACTGGTGGCCGGCAGACTTCGGCCACTATGGCGGCCTGTTCATCCGCATGGCGTGGCACAGCGCCGGCACTTACCGCATCACCGATGGCCGCGGCGGCGCGGGCGCAGGCCAGCAGCGGTTTGCGCCGCTCAACTCCTGGCCGGACAATGCGAATCTCGACAAGGCGCGCCGCCTTCTGTGGCCGATCAAGCAGAAATACGGCCGCAAGATTTCCTGGGCAGACCTGATGATCCTGACCGGCAACGTCGCGCTCGAATCGATGGGCTTCAAGACCTTCGGCTTCGCCGGCGGCCGCGCCGACGTTTGGGAGCCGGAAGAACTCTTCTGGGGCCCCGAAGGCACATGGCTGGGCGACGAGCGTTACAGCGGCGAGCGCCAGTTGTCCGAGCCGCTGGGCGCCGTGCAGATGGGCCTGATCTATGTCAACCCCGAGGGACCGAACGGCAATCCCGATCCCGTCGCGGCGGCCAAGGACATCCGCGAGACCTTCTTCCGCATGGCGATGAACGACGAGGAGACCGTCGCGCTGATCGCCGGCGGCCATTCCTTCGGCAAGACGCACGGCGCCGGCGATCCCTCGCTGATCGGCCCCGATCCGGAAGGCGGCGCGCTCGAGGACCAGGGCCTCGGCTGGAAGAGCAAATACGGCACCGGCGTCGGCGCCGACGCCATCACCGGCGGACCGGAGGTCACCTGGACGCAGACACCGACGCAGTGGAGCAACCTTTTCTTCAAGAACCTGTTCGAGAACGAATGGGAACTGACCAGCAGCCCTGCCGGCGCCAAGCAGTGGGTGGCTAAAGGCGGCGCCGCCGATGTGCCGGATGCTTTCGACCCGTCGAAGAAGCATCGGCCGACCATGCTGACCACCGACCTGTCACTGCGGTTCGATCCCGAATACGAGAAGATTTCGCGGCGCTTCTACGAGCATCCGGAGCAGTTCGCCGACGCCTTCGCCCGCGCCTGGTTCAAGCTGACCCATCGCGACATGGGGCCGCGCGTCCGCTATCTCGGCCCGCTGGTGCCGCGGGAAACGCTGATCTGGCAGGACCCGGTTCCGGCGGTGGACCATCCGCTGATCGACGACAGGGATATCGCCGCTCTCAAGGCGAAGATACTGGCCTCCGGGCTGACGGTTGCGCAGCTTGTCTCGACCGCCTGGGCTTCGGCCTCGACCTTCCGCGGTTCCGACAAGCGCGGCGGCGCCAATGGCGCGCGCATCCGGCTGGCACCGCAGAAGGACTGGGACGTCAACCAGCCGGCAGAGCTCAAGGCTGTGCTGGACAGGCTGGAAGCGATCCGGGCCGAGTTCAACGGCGCGGCCGCCGGCGGCAAGAGGGTATCGCTCGCCGACCTCATCGTGCTCGCGGGCAGCGCGGCGGTCGAAAAGGCCGCGAAGGATGCCGGCAACGATGTCGCGGTGCCGTTCGCGCCCGGCCGCACGGATGCCTCTCAGGACCAGACCGACGTCCAGTCCTTCGCGCCGCTCGAGCCGCGCAACGACGGCTTCCGCAACTATACCAACGGCAAGAAACTTCAGTTCATGACGCCGGAAGAGGCGCTGGTGGACCGCGCCCAGCTATTGACGCTCACGGCGCCGGAGATGACCGTGCTGATCGGCGGCCTGCGGGTGCTGGGCGCCAACGCGGCGGGCTCGAAGCACGGCGTCTTCACCGACAGGGTCGGCGCGCTGACGAACGACTTCTTCGTCAACCTGCTCGACATGGGTACGGAGTGGGTGCCTGCCGGCGACAATCTCTACCACGGCCAGGACCGCCGGACGAAAGCGCCGAAGTGGACGGCGACGCGCGTCGACCTCATCTTCGGGTCGCACTCGCAGCTCCGCGCTTTCGCCGAGGTCTATGCCACCGCGGACTCGAAGAAGAAGTTCGTGAAGGACTTCGTCGCGGCCTGGACCAAGGTGATGAACGCCGACCGGTTCGACCTGGTCTGACCCGGAACATCGCAGCGCAGTCAGGGAGCCGGGCCTCGCGCCCGGCTCTTTTCTTTTCCGCATCGGTTTGCGAACGAGTTCCTGTGCCCCGACGGGCTTGCCGTGCGTCGCCTTCGCCTGTAGCAGAACCTCGAACGGGCAACCGACGACGGGATCACCGATATGCGACTTGGCGGAAGGCTGGCGGCAGCCATAGAAGTGCTGGACGATATCCAGCGGCGGCATCGGCCTGCGGCCGAGGCGCTGCGCGACTGGGGACTGTCGCACCGGTTCGCCGGCGGCGGCGACCGCTCCGCCATCGGCAACATCGTCTACGACGCCTTGCGCCGCAAACGCAGCGCCGCCTGGCTTCTGGATTCGGATACGCCCCGCGCTGTCGGCTTCGGCGCTCTTCTCCTGGAATGGGGACAGACGCCGCAGACGTTGAATGCCGCGCTGGCCGGCGACAAGTTCGCGCCGCCGCCGCTCGATGCCGACGAGTTGCAGGCGGTTTCCCGCGCCACGCTTGCCGACGCCCCGCCAGCGGTGCAGGCCGACTGCCCCGACTGGTGCGTTCCGCTTTTCGAGCAGACCTTCGGACCGGCCTGGGTGAGCGAAGGCGCGGCGCTGGCCGAGCGTCCGCCGCTCGATCTGCGGGTTAACACGCTGAAGGCCGAGCGGGACAAGGTAATCCATGAACTGGCGCAGACAGGCGCGGTCCCGTCGGCGCTGGCGCCGCAGGGCGTCCGCATCCCGCCCATCCAGGGCGACGGCCGCCATCCCAATGTGCAGGCCGAACCCGCCTTCCAGAAGGGCTGGTTCGAAATCCAGGACGAGGGCTCGCAGATCGCCGCCGAACTGGTCGGGGCCGAACCCGGCATGCAGGTGCTCGACTATTGCGCCGGCGCCGGCGGCAAGGCGCTGGCGCTGTCGGCCATCATGGACAATCGCGGCCAGATCTTCGCGCACGATGCCGAAAAGCAGCGGCTGGCGCCGATTTTCGACCGCATCCGCCGGTCCGAGAACCGCAACATCCAGGTCGTGTCGAAGCCGGGGGAATTGACTCCCCTGGAAGCGCACATGGACATCGTGCTGATCGACGCGCCCTGCACCGGCTCCGGCACCTGGCGCCGCCGCCCCGACGCCAAGTGGCGGCTCACCCAGCGCCAGCTCGAGGCGCGCATGGCCGAACAATCAGCAATCCTCGACGCCGCGTCCGCCTATGTGAAGCCGGGCGGCCTGCTCGCCTACGTCACCTGCTCGGTCTTCGGCGACGAGAACGGCGCACAGACGGCTGCCTTCCTGGCGCGGACAAAGGGCTTCGAAGCGGTTGATCACCGGACTTTGTGGGACAGCCATTTCCCCGGTCACGGCGACCGGGCGCGTTTCGGCAGCCTCGGTATTTCGTTGTCGCCGGCGCTGAGCGGAACCGACGGCTTCTATTTCTGCGGCCTGCGGCGCGTTGGTTGACCGGGCCTGCGGACAAGTCGACGACCGCTACGGTCTTAGGCCGAGGCGCTTTGCTGCGCCGCAGCAAAGCGATTGCCTGCCCGCCACGGCTCTGCAATAAGCTGGATCGTTCAAGCGAAGGCGCCGGTCTCTGTGGCTGGCGGAGGTATCGGCGATGGCAGCCAAGATCGTTCCGTCCCCCGACTATGAGGAGCGCGTGCGCGCCTCGTTCGCGCGCCAGCAGGCGATGAAGACCATCGGCGCCGAACTGACGCTGGTGACGCCGGGCACCATCGAGATCGAAATGCCCTATGCGCCGGCGCTCACCCAGCAGCACGGCTTCCTCCATGCCGGCATCATCTCCGCCGCGCTGGACTCGGCCTGCGGCTACGCGGCGTTCTCGCTGATGCCGGAGAACGCCGGCGTGCTGACCATCGAGTTCAAGGTCAACCTGCTGGCGCCGGGCAGGGGAGAGCGGTTCCTGTTTCGCGGCTCCGTGACCAAGCCCGGCCGCACCATCATCGTCGCCGACGGGCAGGCCTATGCGATCGCCGCTGACGGCGAGGCCAAGCTCATCGCCACCATGACCGGGACCATGATGACGGTTACCGGCCGCGAGGGTATCGAAGGGTGATAAATACGTGAGGACGGGCTGCAAATGGCGCTTTCTGCGCTTCCGGTGCTCACGTACCCGAAAGTACGCTCCGCTCCGGTTCTCGAAATCACCATTTTCGCCGCGTCCTGACGTATTTCCGGCCGCTTGCAGATGACGCCTCAGACCACTCTCGCCGGCCAGTCCGTGCTCTTCGTCATGGCGGTGGAGGCCGAATACGGACCGCATCTGCGGCGTCTGTTCACGCCCTTCATGACCGGCGTCGGACCGGTCGAGGCCGGCGTGAAACTCGCCGCTGAACTGGCGGGCCTGCGGGCGAACGCTTCTCTGCCGGACCTCGTCGTGTCGCTGGGCTCCGCAGGCTCCCGCGTTCTGGAGCAGACCGAAATCTATCAGGCCGTGTCCGTCTCCTATCGCGACATGGATGCCTCGGCGCTCGGCTTCGAGAAGGGGTTGACGCCGTTCCTCGGCCTGCCGGTGCGGGTACCCTTGCCGTACCGCATTCCCGACATCGAGGAGGCGACGCTGTCCACCGGCGCGGCGGTCGTTTCCGGCGCCGCCTACGATGCCATAGACGACGACATGGTCGACATGGAGACTTTCGCCTGCCTGCGCGCCTGTCAGCTTTTCGGCGTGCCGCTGATCGCGCTGCGCGGCATTTCCGACGGCGCGGCCGAGCTTCGCCATGTCGGCGACTGGAAGGAATATCTGCACATCATCGACGAGAAACTTGCCGCGGCGGTAAGCCTGCTGGAACGCGCGCTGGGCGACGGCACGCTCGGGCTTCAGGACTGAAGCGGCAGGTTCTTCGGATTGCCGAACAGAACGCCGATCATCCGGATGCGGGCGGAGCTGTCGAGGTTCACATAGTCGATGCCGCCACCGGCTCCCTGATCGAGCATCCAGCGCCCGACCGCGCCCGTGTCCCATTCCGCCGTGTAGCCCCGGTCCGAAAATTGCCAGCGGCCGCTGCGGGTCTCGCCGTCCTCCAGCAACATGTGCGAGCTGCCGTCCCTGGCGAGATAGACGTAAGCTTCCTTACCGTTCCGTTCCAGCACATGCGTCGCGCCGGGAATGAGAACCGCCAGCGTTTCCTTCTCGAAAGTCGCCATGATGCATCTCCTGTCTTGCCGGTTGCCTTGACCAAGGGCTGCCCGTAATGTGGGCCAATGGTCAAGGTTCTTGACTATAGGATGGGCGATAAATGGTCAAGGGTCTTGACGAAAATCCCGACTTCCTGCTCGACCATGTCGGCTGGCGCCTGTGGCGCGCCAACCGCGGCTGGCAGGCGCGTTTCGCCGCCGGCATGCGGGCGGCCGGGCATCCATGGTTCACGGAAGCGCGGGCGACCTTGCTCGGCCATCTGTCGCGCGCCGGCAGCCGCCAGTCGGCGCTGATCGAGCGCATGGGCATTTCCAAGCAGGCGGTGCAGCAACTGCTGGACGGGCTTGAGCAGGAGGGTATCGTGGAAAGGGTAGCCGACCCCGGCGACGCCCGCGGCAAGCTGGTGCGCTACACCCGCAAGGGGCTGGACGCGCTGCGCGACGGCGATCGGATCAAATACGTGATCGAAACCGAGATTGCCCAGGCGCTCGGACGAGGCCGCTTCGAGGCCCTGATGGACGGCCTTGCGGCGATGCATGAACTTTTCGAATCGGATCGTTAGCGCGACGCCGCAACCCATTGCGCCGACTCAACTTTGTCTCTAAAGGCTCGCCATGACGACACATCCCGATACAGTTCTCATCATCGATTTCGGCAGCCAGGTCACGCAGCTCATCGCGCGCAGGGTGCGCGAAGCCGGCGTCTATTGCGAGATCGTGCCGTTCCAATCGGCAGCCGAAGCTTTCAAGCGGATCGATCCCAAGGCGGTGATCCTCTCCGGCAGCCCGCACTCCACCGTCGACATCGGCAGCCCGCGCGCGCCCGACGAGATTTTCCACGCCGGCATTCCCGTGCTCGGCATATGCTATGGCGAACAGACCATGTGCGCGCAGCTGGGCGGCAAGGTCGAGGCGGGACATCACCGCGAATTCGGCCGCGCCTTCCTGGAGATCGAGGGCGACTGCGCCCTGTTCGAAGGGGTCTGGGCCAAGGGCACGCGCCATCAGGTCTGGATGAGCCACGGCGACCGCGTCACCGCCATACCGGCCGGCTTCAAGGTTGTCGGCACCTCGACCGGCGCGCCCTTCGCCGCCATCACCGACGAGGCGCGCAGATTCTACGCCGTGCAGTTCCACCCCGAAGTCGTGCATACGCCGGACGGCACGAAACTGCTGCGCAACTTCGTCCATCACATCGCCGGCCTCCGTTCCGACTGGACGATGGCCGCCTATCGCGAGCAGGCCGTCGAGGCGATCCGCAAGCAGGTCGGCAAGGGTAAGGTGATCTGCGCGCTGTCCGGCGGTGTCGATTCCTCCGTCGCGGCGCTGCTGATCCATGAGGCGGTCGGCGACCAGCTCACCTGCATCCTCGTTGACCATGGCCTTATGCGGAAGAACGAGGCGGCGGACGTAGTGGAGATGTTCCGCCAGCACTACAATCTGCCGCTGATCCTGGTCGACGCCTCGGACAAGTTCATCTCGGCGCTGGAAGGCGAGAGCGACCCGGAAAAAAAGCGCAAGACCATCGGCCGCCTGTTCATCGAGGTGTTCGAGGAAGAGGCGAAGAAGCTGGCCAAGGACGGGGAACGGGCGGATTTCCTCGCCCAAGGCACGCTTTATCCCGATGTCATCGAAAGCGTCTCCTTCACCGGTGGGCCCTCGGTGACGATCAAGTCGCACCACAATGTCGGCGGCCTGCCGGATCGCATGAACATGAAGCTGGTCGAGCCGCTGCGCGAACTGTTCAAGGACGAGGTGCGGGCGCTGGGCAAAGAGCTCGGCCTGCCGGACAGCTTCATCGGCCGCCATCCCTTTCCGGGGCCGGGACTGGCGATCCGCTGCCCGGGCGGCGTTACCCGCGACAAGCTGGAAATCCTGCGCGAGGCCGACGCGATCTATCTGGACGAGATCCGCAAGGCCGGCCTCTACGACGCCATCTGGCAGGCCTTCGCCGTGCTTCTGCCGGTGCAGACGGTCGGCGTGATGGGCGACGGGCGCACTTACGAGTTCGTCTGCGCGCTGCGCGCCGTCACCTCCGTCGACGGCATGACTGCGGACTTCTACCACTATGACATGCAGTTCCTCGGCCGTGCCGCCACCCGCATCATCAACGAGGTGCGGGGCATCAACCGCGTCGTCTATGACGTGACGTCGAAACCGCCCGGCACCATCGAGTGGGAGTGATTCAGGCCCGTCTGGATCTGCCGAAGCGGCATCACAGTCTGTCATAACGCCCTTGCCGCTGAGCCGCAGGCTTAGGCACCTCCAGGCGTCGTCGTTGCCTGTGCGTCCGGATTGTCGACCATCTTGCGCAGCGATTGCAGGTAGGTTTCGGCGATTTTTTCCATCGTGCTCCTGTCGAATACGTCGGTCGAAAAATTGATCGCGCCGCGGACCGAGCCGCAATCGTCGGCCTGGCGGTCTTCGGTGAGTGAAATATAGAGGTCGAATTTCGCCGTTCGCGATTCGATAGGCTCGCGGGTGGCCCGAAGGTTCCAGAACGGTTCGCCGTCCGGCGGACTGCTCTGGAACACCAGCATGATCGTCGAAAGCACGTTGGGCCCGTCATCCCCCACGATTGAGCTGTCGCTCAATATTTGGACGAAGGGCAATTCCCTGTTGCCATGGGCGGCGACGTTGATTGCGCGCACCCTCGCAATCATCTGGCGGAATGTCGGATTGCCCGATGTGTCGAATCGCAAAACCAGCGTGTTGATGAAGACGCCGACAAGGTTCTTGACCTGCTCGTTACGTCCGGAAACCGGGTTGCAGACCGGCAGATCCGTCCCGGCCCCGATACCGGTCAGGGCAACGGCGAGCCCAGCTTGCAGGACCATGAACAGGCTCGCCTTGCTCTCCCGCGCCAGCGCGCCGAGCTTCCGGTACAGCGGGGGATCGATGGAGAGATCGACCCGGTCGCCCCGGAAGCTGGGAACGGGCGGACGCGGCCTGTCGAACGGCAGGTTGATGTGCGCCGGCAGATTCGCGAGCGTCTCCCGCCAGAAGGCGAGTTGCCTGGCCATGATGCTGGCAGGGTCGCTCTCGTCGCCCAGCGCCGCGATTTGCGCGAGGGCATAGTCGCCATACTGCATCGGCAGCGGCATCCAGCGCGGCTTCCTTCCTTGCACGCGGGCGCTATAGGCCGCCGCAACGTCGCGGACGAGATTGCCGAGCGACCAGCCGTCGCCGGCCATGTGATGGAGCAGAAGCAGCAGGACATGCTGATCGGCCGCGAGCCGGAACAGGTGCGCCTTGAACGGCAGTTCCCTTTCCAGCACGAAGTGATGGTTGCCGGCTTCCGCGAATGCCTGCGGGAAGTCGCCATCGCTGCCATGCCAGGTATGCATGATCCGGTGACCGGGGCAATGGCGCACGATCCTCTGCACCAGTCGGTCGTCCTTTTCGTAAACAGTCGTTCGCAGCGACTCGTGCCGTTCGACGACATCGTCGAGTGCGATACGGAGAGCGCGCTCGTCCAATTGGCCTTCGAGCCGCAAGGCGGTGCGAAGGTTGTAGACGGAAGTCGGCCCCTCGCGCTTGTAAAGCAACCAGAAGCGCTTTTGTCCGTACGAGGCCGGAAATTCTCTGAAACCGGAACCCGTCGGTCTTTCTTCTTTCGGGGTTGCTGAAGGGTCCGAGGCAGACGCTCCTTTGGTCTTGATCGTTTCTGCAAAATTATAGCGATGACTTGTCGCCAGAAACAAGCGTTTTGCATCCGTCGGTTGCACTTGTCCGCAAAAGCAACCGCCGCCCTTGCCGCGGCGGTCGATTCTATCGGAACAAATTCAGCCACGGCCCGACATGGAAAACGCTCATCAGCAGATACATCGGGACCATTCCGCCCACCGGCAGGAAGTCCGGTTCGGACATGCAAAGCATGTCCGCGCCCGTCGTCGCCGTCAGCAATGCCATGGCGGCAAAGGTCGGCGTCGCCGCGAGGCACAGCCATTCGGCCATGCCTCGTTTGCCGGGGCGGCTGCCAGCCAAGGTCTGGTCCGTGGCCGGCTGGCGGTTCGACCGGTCGAGGTGAACCGACATGGCCGTCAGCCCTTGCCGTACATGTCGTGGTGCCGCCACCAGATGCCGGTCTCGTTGCGGCCCCTGGGCGCGCGGTCGAGCCACTGGTACATGCCCCACAGGCTGTCAACGCCACGCGCATAGGACGAATAGGTGTGATAGATCACGCCGTCCTCGAGCACGAAGGCGCTGACGCCCGGCCTGTCGCGCGTATAGGTCGGCACGTCGGTTCCGGTCATCGTGGCGAGTTCGCCCACCGGACCCTCATTGCCCGTCGACTGCCAGTCCTGAACGGTCTTGCCGACCATGGAAGCGGGAATGGCCGGTTCGCGCCGGTAATTGTATTCGATGCCGCCCTCGCGCTGCTGCTGTTCGCTGAACCAGACGTTGAAGTCGGCGTTGAAATCGCTGCCGAAGGACGACGCCCAGTCGAAGCTCCAGCCCATGCGCTGCTTGAAAGCCTGCAGCTTTGCCAGCGGCGCCAGCGACACCGCCGAGAAGGCCACGTCATGGTTCTCCAGATGAACGGCGATGCCGTTGAAGCCGTCGGCGATCGACGAGCAGGAGGGGCAGCCGGCCGTATAGTCCGGTCCGAACATGAAGTGGTAGATCATGAGCTGCGAGCGGCCCTTGAACAGGTCGACAAGCGACCGGTGGCCCTTGTCGGTGTCGAAACGGTAATCCTTGTCGATGCGCACCCACGGCAGCCGCTGCCGCTGCTGCGCCACCGCATCGCTGCGCCGGGTCAGCTCCTTCTCCGCTTCGAGCAGTCCGGCGCGGGCCGCCAGCCATTCCTGACGCGTTCCGGTCGTGTGTGTGGTCATGGTTCCAGTCCTTTCGTTTCGGCCGCGCCTTTGCAAAACGGCTTGCCGGTTGGTGGTCATGGGCTACGTTAGGGGCAGGCTCTGGAGGGTGAGAGTGACAAGTGTGACGCGATTTCCATGGACTCGCTGATCACCGCCGCCGCGCGGGCGCTGGCGGCGGGCGATGCGCTCGGCGCGCTGAAGCGCGTCGCCCTGCGGA
>CBFGLW010000003.1:0-197429 GCA_965649745.1 uncultured Mesorhizobium sp.
ACGCCGAGGCTGGCGTCGGGTCGACCGGCGGCGTGACCGCGTCGCCCTCTGTCGGCGGCGGCGGCGGAGGTTCCGCCGGCGGTGGCGGTGGTGGGGGTGGAGATTCCGGTTGCTCCGGCGTGACTTCCGGCACCGGATCGACGGGCGTGGGGGCCGGAGCCGGGGTCGGAGGCGCCGGAACGTTCACGATGGTCGAACGCAGATAGTAATTCTGCTCGGTGCCGGCGCTGACACCGCCGCGGAACAGATAATATTCATAGGCGCCGGCGGCGACCCGGCTGCCGAGGCCGAACGCACCGTCCTGGGTCGTCGCGCCGTTGATCGCTTCGATCAGCAATATGCCGTCCTGTACCGTCGCGGCACCGGCGCCGCCGGCATTGGCGACCACGATCGAGGTTGTGCCGGATGCGTTGCCTTCGGAAATGACCAGCTTGTCGCTGGCGGAGGTGTCGTCGCCAAGCACCGTATCGAACAAAAGCACGCCGCCATTGCCGGTGTAGTTGCCGTTGATGGTCAGGATGTCGGATGTGCTGGGACCGCCATTGGTGAGGTCGATGCGCCCGGCATTGACGACGGACGCCAGCTGGCCAGCGGTAAAAGGCGAAATCGTCGCGTTCACACTTCCGGCAAATACGGTGCTGGTCGAATCGACCGTCAGTTCGCCTGTGCCTGTGCCGCTGTCGCCCAGCACGAGCGGGCCGTCCAGGGTCAGTTCGGTGTCGTTCGTCGCCGCGATGGTTTCCCAGTTCTGCAGGCGGGCGACATCGTCCAGCGAGACGTTGGAAAGCGTCAGCCGGTCGTTGTCGAGGCCGCCGTTGATCGCGTCGGTCTCGCCGAGATTGGCGTTGGTGAGGTTGGTGAGATTGGCGATGTCGTCGCCGGCGCCCATATCGACCGTGCCGTAAACGATGCCGCCGTTCGACCAGTCCACGGTATCGGTGCCGAAGCTCATCAGCACGTTGCCGCCGACGGAGCCGCCCGTCATTGTGAAAGTATCGGTGCCGCCGCTGACGCTGACATTGCCGCCGATCGTGCCGTTGGAAATGATGATCGTGTCGTTGCCGAAGCCGGCGACGAGATTTTTGTCGATGGTGCCGCCCGACATGTCGAACGTATTGTCGTCGAGCTTCATGTTGACCCGGCCGATGCGCCCGCCGGTCATGACGGCGTAGTCGCCGTCGTCGAAAAAGTCGACGATGCGCCCGCCATCCATGCGGAAAGTGTCGAGATTGTCGCCCTGGTTGAGCGACTGGACCACGCCGCCGGTCATGACGAAATCGTCGGTGCCGCTGCCCTGCTGAACGTTTCCGGTGATGGTGCCGCCGCCGATGACGATTGCGTCCGCGCCTGCGCCGAAGACGACCGTGCCGTCGATTGTGCCGGTGCCGCCGACCTGCAGGCTGTTGTCGCCGCCCGGATCGTTCAGACCGGGAGCGGTGCCGCTGTCACAGATGTAAGTGTCATTGCCGGCCGTGGGCGCAAAAGTACAGGCGGCCATGGCCGGCGCGGTATGCAGGAGCGCCGGAAACGAGAGGGCGGCCAGTGACGTCGAGCCGAGCAATGTACGGCGCAGGGAAACTCGAAGCAGCATGGACCTCTCCGGCTATCCAGTAGTCCTCCCGCCACCCGACTCAGTCCCCGCCACGAAAAAGACATGATTTGAAGCGGGCTGCAATCCAAATCGATCCAACAAAGTGAACGTGGCGCAAACGACAGGTTAATTTCGTTTGTGGCCGATGACTTTATCCAACCGCTCATGCTAAGGGCTGCCAGATTCTTGGGCTCTGGCTGAAAGGTGTATGCAAATGGCTGGAAATTCGACTGAATCGTTCTTTTCGGCGCCATTGGAGGAAGTCGATCCGGACATTTTCGGCGCCATTCGCAACGAACTCGGCCGCCAGCGCCATGAGATCGAGCTGATCGCTTCCGAAAACATCGTTTCGCGCGCCGTGCTCGAGGCGCAGGGCTCGATCATGACCAACAAATATGCCGAAGGGTACCCGGGCAAGCGCTACTATGGCGGTTGCCAGTTCGTCGATGTGGCTGAGGAAATCGCCATCGAGCGCGCCAAGAAGCTTTTCAACTGCAATTTCGCCAATGTCCAGCCGAACTCCGGCAGCCAGATGAACCAGGCCGTGTTCCTGGCGCTGTTGCAGCCCGGCGATACGTTCATGGGCCTCGACCTCAACTCCGGCGGCCACCTGACCCATGGTTCGCCCGTGAACATGAGCGGAAAGTGGTTCAAGGTCGTGTCCTATGGCGTGCGCAAGGACGACCATCTTCTCGATATGGACGAGATCGAGAAGAAGGCGCATGAGGTGAAGCCGAAGCTGATCCTGGCCGGCGGCACCGCCTATTCGCGCATATGGGACTGGAAACGTTTCCGCGAGATCGCCGATGCGGTCGGCGCCTGGCTGATGGTCGACATGGCGCATATTGCTGGCCTCGTCGCCGGCGGCGTGCACCCGTCGCCGCTGCCGCATGCCCATGTTGTGACGACCACCAACCACAAGTCGCTGCGCGGCCCGCGCGGCGGCATGATCCTGTGCAACGACGAGGACATCGCCAAGAAGATGAACTCGGCGGTGTTTCCCGGCCTGCAGGGCGGCCCGCTGATGCATGTGATCGCCGCCAAGGCCGTGGCTTTGGGCGAGGCTTTGCAGCCGAGCTTCAAGACCTATGCCGAGAACGTTGCCGCGAACGCCAAGACGCTGGCATCCACGCTGCAGGAAACAGGTCTCGATATCGTCTCGGGCGGCACCGACAATCACCTGATGCTCGTCGACCTTCGTCCGAAAAACGCCACGGGCAAGCGGGCCGAGGCGGCGCTCGGCCGCGCCAACATCACCTGCAACAAGAACGGCATTCCCTTCGACCCGGAAAAGCCTTTCGTGACTTCCGGCATCCGGCTTGGCACGCCCGCGGGCACGACGCGCGGCTTCGGTCAGGCGGAATTCACCGAGATCGGCAAGCTGATCGCCGAGGTGCTGGATGGGCTGAAAGTCGCCAATTCCGATGAGGGCAACGCAGCCGTTGAGGCTGCCGTCAAGCAGAAGGTCGTAGCGTTGACGGACCGCTTCCCGCTTTATCCGTATCTGGGGTGAGGGTCTGACGACCTATCGTGGGCCTTGAAACGTAGTCGGTTAGGTAATACCTTTGAGTATGGTGGTATTACCGAGGCGGCCATGAGCACTAAGGTCACGACGAAAGGTCAGGTCACAATCCCAAAGGCGGTGCGTGAAATGTTGCGTGTTGAGCCGGGTGGCGAAGTCGAATTCCGGCTGAACGATCGTAACGAGATTGTCATACAGCGCGTTGACGGGGCGAAGGTGGTTAGCCGGTTCGACAAATATCGGGGCATGCTTGGGCCAGGTCTGACGACAGACGAAATCATGGCCCTCACGCGCGGTGACGATTGGCGCTCATAGATTCCAACGTATTGCTGGATTTGCTGACTGGGGATCCGATTTGGGAGGATTGGTCGGCGCGGGCGCTCGCAAAGGCTCAGGCGACGGATTCATTGGTCATCAATGACATTGTCTATTCCGAACTGGCGACGAGATTTGACGCTTTGGAAAAACTCGATGGATTTGTAGCGGATGCTGGTCTGCAAATGCTGCCGATACCTCGCGCGGCACTTTTTATGGCATCCAAGGTCCATGCATTGTATCGGCGGGCCGGAGGCGTAAAAACAGGTGTCTTGCCGGATTTCTTTATCGGGGCCCATGCCGCGGTCCTCGATTTACCCATCGTGACGCGGGACAGTGGGCGCTATCGTACCTATTTTCCCACCGTTGAACTGATCACTCCAAAGATGAACTAGCTCATGCGCTGTCCTTACTGCCAGTCCGAAGACACCCAGGTGAAGGATTCGCGCCCTGCCGAAGATGGCGCGGCCATTCGCCGGCGACGCGTCTGTCCCGATTGCGGCGGCCGCTTCACCACCTTCGAAAGGGTGCAGCTGCGCGATCTGGTCGTCGTCAAGAAATCGGGACGAAAGGTGCCGTTCGACCGCGACAAGCTGCTGCGCTCGGTGGAGACGGCCGTGCGCAAGCGCAATGTCGACCCTGAACGCATAGACCGCGCCGTCACCGGCATCGTCCGTCAGCTCGAGAGCTCCGGCGAGACCGAGATTCCATCCGCGGAAGTCGGACGCCTGGTGATGGAAGCGCTGAAATCGCTGGACGACGTAGCCTATGTCCGTTTCGCCTCGGTCTATCGCAACTTCCGCGAGGCCAAGGACTTCCATGACGTGCTGGGCGAACTGAAAGGCGATGAGGATATCGCGGAGTGACGGCCGCAAAGGGTAGTGCAGGGCAGGAGGCGCTCGACCGGCGCTACATGGCGGCGGCGCTTCGATTGTCGCGGCGCAATGCCGGCCGCACCTCCACCAACCCGTCGGTCGGAACCATTCTCGTTCGCGATGACGGGGCCGGGCCGATGATCGTCGGAACGGGCGTTACGGCCGTTGGCGGGCGGCCGCATGCAGAGGCCGAAGCGCTGGCGGAAGCCGGCGAACTGGCGCGGGGCGCAACCGCTTATGTGACGCTGGAGCCATGCGCCCATCACGGCCGCACCCCCCCTTGTGCGAATGCGCTGGTGACGGCGGGCGTAACCCGCGTCGTCGGCGCCGCCAGCGATCCCGACCCGCGCGTATCCGGCAAGGGCTATGCTATCCTCCGCGCCGCCGGGATCGAGGTGGTCGAAAAAGTTCTGGCCCCCGAGGCTGCCAGCCAGATGGCCGGCTATATGAGCCGGTCCTTGAGGAAGCGGCCGGAAGTGATTCTGAAGCTTGCGCTTTCGAGCGATGGCATGATCGGTGAGAAGGGGGCAGGGCAGGTCTCCATTACCGGCGAGATCGCCCGCCGCGAGGTTCATCTGATGCGCGCCGAGGTCGATGCAATCCTGGTCGGCATCGGCACGGTTATCGAAGACGATCCTGCTTTGACCGTGCGTCTGCCCGGCCTCGAAAACCGCTCGCCCGCGCGCATTGTCCTCGATCGCCAGATAAGGCTGCCGGAAACGTCGAAGCTCATCGCCGGGATCGACCGCGTGCCGGTCTATGTGGCCGCCTGCGCGGAAGCGGATGCGCACCGCCGCGCCGCGCTGGAACGGCTCGGCGTGCGGTTCATCGGCACCGAGACGCATGATGGGCAGGTCGCCTTGCCCGAACTGCTGGAAGATCTTGCCGCCCTCGGCATGGCCAGCATTCTCGTGGAAGGCGGCGCCAAGGTAGCGAAGGCATTTCTTGACGAGGAATTGGTCGACCGCATCGTCCTGTTCCGGGGACCGAACGAGATCGGTGAGGGCGGGATTGCATCGCCGCTTGACGAAACTCATGTTCCTGCTGGCTTCGTCAAGCTGCGCGAGATGAACTTCGGCGACGATATGTGCGCCGAGTGGGCGAGGTGCATCTGATGTTCACCGGCATTGTCACCGACATAGGCACGGTCGCCTCGGTCAAGCCGCTCAAGGAAGGTGTCGGGCTGCGCATCGACACGGCTTACGATCCCGCGACCATCGATATCGGTGCGTCGATCTCCTGCGGCGGCGTTTGCCTGACGGTCACGGCATTGCCGGAAGCCGGATCGAATGCGCGCTGGTTCGAGGTCGAGGCCTGGGAAGAGGCATTGCGGCTCACGACGGCCGCGCAATGGCGCTCAGGCACCCGCGTCAATCTCGAACGGGCGCTGAAGATAGGCGACGAGCTCGGCGGCCATATCGTTTCTGGCCACGTCGACGGGATGGCGGAGATCGTCGGGCGCAAGGATGAAGGCGACGCCGTACGCTTCACTCTCGAAGCGCCGCGCGAGCTTGCCAGGTTTATCGCGCCGAAGGGATCGGTGGCGCTGGACGGCACGTCTCTGACCGTCAACAGCGTGGCCGGCACGCGTTTCGACGTGCTTTTGATCCATCATTCCCTGCGGGTGACGACTTGGGGCGACCGCCAGCCGGGCGACCGTGTCAATCTGGAGGTCGACACCATGGCCCGTTATGTCGCCCGGCTGGCGGAGGCGGCCAAGGAAGGGCTGTGAGGGATTCGTGTCCCAAGAATGATTCGACAGGGTGATGACACAGCCATGCCTTTATCTAATCGCCTTTAATCGGTATGATTAAATATGATTAGGAGTCGACATGGAAACAAAGGTAATAACTGCGCACGTACCGCTGCCACTAGCCGAAAAAGTCGATGAGATGGCAACGCGGCTCGAGCGCTCCAGAGGCTGGATCGTCAAGCAGGCCTTGTCAGCTTGGATTGGTGACGAAGAAGAGCGTCATCGTCTGACGCTCGAAGGTTTGGCTGATGTGGACGCCGCCCGAACGATCAATCATGAAGCTGTACGGGCATGGGCGGAAAGCCTTGATACGGATAGGCCTTCGCCGTTACCACGGCCGAACGGAAGATGAAGGCGGAATGGACAGGCAAGGCGCTCGATGACCTGGTCCGTCTTCATGCTTTCCTTGCGCCGCTCAATCCAAAGGCTGCCGCTCAAGCAGTCCAGTCGCTGGCCTCAGTACCTGCACGGTTGCTGGAGCACCCGCGTATCGGGGAAAAATTAGAACAATACGAACCGCGTGAGGTTCGCAGGATTTTCCTCGGCAAGTACGAGCTCCGTTACGAAATTCAGCAGTCCACTATTTATATCCTTCGTTTGTGGCATGCGCGAGAAGACCGGTGAAACACCGAGCATCAATCTTCCGCTTGCGGTGAACCCTGCTTCAGCATAAGTCCACCGGCAATTCCGGAGACCTTGATGGCTGGCATATCCGAACACGGCAAGGCGTTCATTCGCCCCAAGAAGAAAGCGCACCTGCTGATCGTCGAGGCGCGTTTTCATGACGATCTCGCCGATGCTTTGCTCGACGGCGCGACCAGCGCGCTGAAGAAAGCGGGCGCGACCTACGATGTCGTGACGGTTCCGGGTTCGCTGGAGATTCCGGCCGTGATCACCTTTGCGCTCGATGGCGCGGCGGAAGGTGGAATCGAGTATGACGGTTTCGTCGCGCTCGGCACGGTGGTGCGCGGCGACACCTATCATTTCGATATCGTCGCCAATGAATCCAGCCGCGCGCTGATGGACCTTTCGATCCAGGAATCCATCGCCATCGGCAATGGCATCCTCACCACCGAGAATGATGAGCAGGCCTGGGTCCGGGCGCGGAAAGGCGAAGGCGACAAGGGCGGCTTTGCCGCGCGCGCCGCGCTGACCATGATCGCGCTGAAAGAACGGCTCGGAGGCGGGCAGTGAGCGAGCCGGCTTCCCCTGAACCGACCAGCCGCCAAGCCAACAAGCGCGGCGCCGCGCGCCTTGCAGCCGTGCAGGCACTCTACCAGATGGACGTTGCCGGCAGCGGTCTTTTGGAGATCACCGCCGAATACGAAGCGTTTCGTCTCGGCAAGGAGGTCGACGGCGCGCTCTACCGCGAGGCCGACGCGCAGTGGTTCCGCGCCATTCTCGCCGGCGTGGTGGAAAACCAGAAGATCGTCGACCCTGTCATCCGGCAGGCCCTGACTGAGGACTGGCCGCTTTCGCGGCTCGATTCCACGCTGCGCGCCATCCTGCGCGCCGGCGTCTACGAGTTGATGAAGCGTGCCGACGTACCGGTCGCCGTCATCGTCTCCGAATATGTCGATATCGCCAAGGCGTTTTATGTCGAGGACGAGCCGAAGCTGGTCAACGCGGTTCTGGACCGCGTGTCGCGCCGCGTGCGCGGCGAGGGCCGGGGCCGGGACGCCTGACCGCACGCGCAGGCTGTGCCAGCCGGTCGTTCGCGGTGTCATGATGCCCTTGGGCGTGACCGCTTCTAGCCTCCGGTTTCGGACCTGGAGATTCGCATGACCGCCATCGCCATCGAACCGGCAAGGGAAGCGCGCCGCACGGCGCTGATCCTTGCTTCCGCGCAGGCGATTGTCGGTTCCGCGGCTCCCATAGCCATTTCCATTGGCGGGCTGGTCGGCCACTACCTGCTAGGCCCGGACAAATCGCTGGCGACGCTGCCGATCACCGGTTTCAACCTCGGCGTGGCATTGGGCGCATTGCCGGCCGCCGCGATCATCCGGGGGCTCGGCCAGCGCAACGGCTTCATGACCGGCACGCTCTTTACCGGGCTTGGCGGGCTGGTCGCGACGCTTGCCCTGTTCGGGAGCAGCTTCTGGCTGTTCGCCGCCGGGCTGCTGGTGATCGGGCTTGGCAGTTCGTTCGTGCAGCAGTTCCGTTTTGCCGCCGCCGACAATGCGCCGCCGGAATTCAAGGCGCGCGCCATTTCATTCGTTCTCGCGGGCGGAATCGTGACCGCGATCCTGGGACCGCAGATCGTTATCTTCACCCGGGAACTGCTTGCCCCCGTGATGTTCGCGGGGTCGTTCGCCGCGATCCTGGTGCTTGCCGGCGTCGGCGCGATCCTTTTGTCCTTTCTGCGGGTTTCTGCGGCCGCCGGCGGGAAAACCGTGGCGGCGGCAGGCAATACGCGGCCGCTGATCGAGATCGTCAGCCGCCCGCGTTTCATCGTGGCGATGCTGTGCGGCGTCGGCAGCTATACATTGATGACCTTCGTCATGACCGGCGCGCCGCTCGCCATGGTCGGCTGCGGCCTTTCGACCGACGATGCGACGCTCGGTATTTCCTGGCATGTGATGGCGATGTTCGGGCCTAGCTTCTTCACGGGAAGGCTGATCCATCGCTTCGGGGCGGAGCGGATCGTCGCCACCGGGCTCGCGCTACTCGTCGGCTGCGCCGTGGTGGCGCTGTCGGGAATCGCGCTTTGGCAGTTCTGGACGTCTCTCATCCTGCTCGGTCTCGGCTGGAATTTCGGTTTCATCGGCGCCACCGCGATCGTTGCCGAAAGCTACCGCCCGTCGGAAAAAAGCAAAGTGCAGGGTTTTCACGATTTCGTCCTGTTCGGCTCCGTCGCCTTCGCCTCGCTGATGTCCGGCGCCGTCTACAACGCCTGGGGCTGGGACATGCTGAACTGGATCATATTCCCGGTGGTTGCGCTGTGCCTTGCCGCCCTTGTTGGCCTGAAGCTGACAGGCGTGCGCCGCGCCACCTGACACGACGCTGTCGGTAGAGCCTCGTCCTCTTTTCGTCTCCGGCGCATAAAATTATTGCGCTGCTCCCACATCCTATGAAACCGTGTGCCCCGACTGGGCATTGATGTCGTGCTCATATCGGCCGGGTTTTCAGGTTTTACAAAGGGATTCAAAATGCTGTCCAAAAGCATCATTGCCGGCGCCGCGCTGGCTCTTATCGTTGCCACCGCTTCGGCACACACGGCCCCGGTGGTCGTATCTTCCAAGATCGACACGGAGGGCGGCGTACTCGGCAACATCATCCTGTCGGTTCTGAACGCCAACAAGATCGAGACCGCGGACCGCATCCAGCTCGGCGGCACGCCCGTCGTGCGAAAGGCGATCATTGCCGGCGAGATCGATATCTATCCCGAATATACCGGCAACGCTGCCTTCTTCTTCGAGAAGGCGAACGATCCGCTCTGGAAGGACGCGGCGAAGGGATATGAGGAAGCCAAGAAACTCGACTACGACGCCAACACGCTGGTCTGGCTGGCACCGTCGCCCGCCAACAACACCTGGGCCATTGCGCTGCGCAAGGATGTCACCGAGCCGAACAAGCTGGTGACGTTGAGCGACTTCGGCAAATACGTATCCGGCGGCGGCAAAGTGGTGCTGGCGGCGTCGGCTGAGTTCGTCAATTCGGAGGCAGCGCTGCCGGCTTTCCAGACCACCTATGGCTTTACGCTGAAGCCCGAACAACTCATCACGCTTTCCGGCGGCGACACGGCGGCCACCATCGCAGCCGCCGCCAACCAGACCAACGGCGCAAACGCCGCCATGGTTTACGGCACCGACGGAGGCATCGCGCCGTCCGGCCTGGTCGTGCTGGAGGACGACAAGGGCGTCCAGCCGGTCTACCAGCCGGCCCCGATCATCCGCGAAGCGGTGCTGAAGGAGCATCCGGAAATCGAGACGTTGCTGAAGCCGGTCTTCGAAAAGCTCGACCTCGTCACGCTGCAGGAGCTGAACGGCCGCGTGCAAGTCGGCGGCGAGCCGGCCAAGGCAGTGGCTGAGGACTTCCTCAAGAAGAACGGGTTCTTGAAGTAGGGGCATCCGCAGCGGCAATTCATATGAGATTTCCCCCTCATCCGGCTGCTACGCGGCCGCCTTCTCTCCGCCGGGGAGAAGAGGAACGCGTCGGTGTCGGATTTCTCCTTTCCCCTGGGGGAGAGGTCAGCCGAGCGAAGCGGAGGCTGGGTGAGGGGGCGAACCCGCTCAAGCTGGACGAGGCCGCGGATCACGGCCCATTGCTATGAACCCGCGCCTCGACAAGCTCGGAGTCGTCATCGCGGCGATTGCCTCCTATGCGGCGTTCCTGGCACCGTTCGCGACGTTCCGGGCCAACCGTATCGTGCCGGGTGAGGGGCGCTTCATCCTGCAGGCCCTGCCGCCGGCAGCCGGTTATCTGTTGCTGGCAGTCGTCGTCGTTGCCGCACTCATCGCCTTGTTCAGGACGCCATTGATGTGGCGGCTTGCGGCCAGCGTCGCTGCCATCGCAGCACTCTCACTGCTGATCGGCGCGGCAGGCTCTTTCCTGACGCCTGAAGGCAACACCTTCGCGCGCGTCTCGCCGGCGTCCGGCTTCTGGCTGCTGCTGTTCGCCTTCATCCTGCTTCTGTCGGATGTGCTGGCGCGGCTCAGCCTTTCGCCTCTGGCGCGCGTCGCCGTCCTTCTGGCCGCCGCGGTGGCGATCGGACTGCTGCTGGCGTCCGGAAGCTGGAACAGCCTCTCCATCCTCAAGGAATATGCCAATCGCGCCGACAGTTTCTGGGCCGAGGGTTACAAGCACATCGTCCTGGCGCTCGGTTCGCTGGCGGCGGCGGTGGTCGTCGGCGTACCGCTCGGCGTTCTCTGCCATCGCGTCGATCGGTTGCGGGCAGGGGTGCTGAATGTCCTCAACATCATCCAGACGATTCCCTCCATCGCGCTTTTCGGCATCCTCATAGCGCCGCTCGGCTGGGTAGCCGCAAATGTACCCGGGGCGTCGGCGCTCGGCATCCGGGGCATCGGCACGGCGCCGGCGTTCATCGCGCTGTTCCTCTATTCGCTGCTGCCGGTGGTAGCCAATACGGTCGTCGGGCTGGCGGGCGTGCCGCGCGCGGCCGACGATGCGGCGCGCGGCATGGGCATGACCGACTGGCAGCGCCTGTTCGGCGTCGAATTCCCGATCGCCTTTCCGGTCATCCTCACTGGCATCCGCATCGTGCTGGTGCAGAATATCGGCCTCGCCACCATCGCAGCGCTGATCGGCGGCGGCGGCTTCGGCGTCTTTGTCTTCCAGGGCGTCGGCCAGACGGCCATGGATCTGGTTTTGCTGGGCGCGGTGCCGACCGTGGCGCTGGCCTTCGCCGCCGCCATTGTCCTCGATGCCGTCATCGAACTCTCCTCAACGGTCAGACGCAGGGAAGCCGCCGCATGATCGAGATCGAGCACATCAGCAAGCGCTATGACGGAACGACGGTGGTCGACGATGTTTCCATGGTGATCGAGCCGCGCACCGTTGCGGTGATTGTCGGCACCTCCGGTTCGGGCAAGACCACGCTGCTGCGTATGATCAACCGTCTGGTCGAGCCAACGCTCGGCACCATCAAGCTGGATGGAATCGACAACCGCTCGGTTCCCGGTTTCCAGCTCCGACGCTCCATTGGCTACGCCATCCAGGGGCATGGCCTGTTCCCGCATCGGACGGTCGCGCAGAACATCGCCACCGTCCCGACCTTGCTCGGTTGGGACCAGCAGCGCATCGATGAGCGGGTGCATGAACTGCTGACATTGTTCCAGCTCGACCCGCAGGCCTTCGGGCCGCGCTATCCGCACGAACTCTCCGGCGGCCAGCAGCAGCGCGTCGGTGTGGCCCGTGCGCTCGCCGCCAAGCCGAACGTGCTTCTGATGGACGAGCCCTTCGGCGCGCTCGACCCGATCATCCGCGCCAAGGCTCAGGACGACCTGCTGGCCATCCAGAAATACACCGGCACCACGATCATTCTCGTCACCCACGACATGGAGGAGGCGGTCCATCTCGGCCACAAGATCGCCGTCATGGATGGCGGCAAGCTGATCCAGTATGCGACACCGGCGGAAATCCTCGCCAGGCCCGCCAGTACCTTCGTCGAGACCCTTGTCGGTCCGAGCGAGCGACCGTTCCGGCTGCTGTCGCTGGGACCGGTGCGCGATGCGGTCGAGAAAGGCATTGCGGAAGGCGAGGCGATTCCCGCCGAAGCCACGCAGCGCGATGCGCTGGCGGAGCTGTTGTGGTCGGGACGGCCGGCACTGCCGGTGAAGGGGCCGGATGGCGTGCTGCTCGGCAAGGTGACTGTCGAGGGGCTGGTCAAGCGCGCGGCGAGGCCGGCCGCATGAAATGGCTGCCGACCCTGCTGCGGCTGGCGCTTCTGGCCCTGCTGGTGGCGTTCATCGTCAACCCCGGCTGGTTCGAGCCGCTGCTGAAGCCGCTCACTGAGAATAACGCACCGGCCATTTACAATCAGGGCAGCCTGCTGTCGCTGACGCTGCTGCATCTGCGCACGGTGCTGATCGCGACGGTCGCGGCCACCGTCGTCGCTGTCGGGCTGGCGATCCTGGTGACGCGGCCCATCGGCGCCGAATTCCTGCCGCTGTCGCGCAGTCTCGTCAACATCGGCCAGACTTTTCCGCCGGTAGCGGTGCTGGCGCTGGCCGTGCCGGCAGTCGGCTTCGGTGAAAAACCGACGTTGATCGCCCTGTTCCTCTACGGTCTGCTGCCGATTTTCGAGAATGCGCTGACCGGTCTCACCACGCTGCCCGGTAATGTGCTGGAAGCGGCGCGAGGCGCCGGCATGACCGGCTGGCAGCGGCTTCTCAAGGTGGAACTGCCGCTGTCCGTGCCGGTTATCCTGGCCGGCATCCGCCTTTCGGTCGTCATCAGTCTCGCTACGGCGACGATCGGCTCGACTGTCGCGGCCAAGACGTTGGGCGAAGTCATCATCGCCGGTCTCCTGTCGAACAATCTGGCGTTCGTGTTGCAGGGCGGGCTGATCGTCGCAGCGCTCGCCGTGCTGATCTACGACGTCCTGTCGGCGCTGGAACGCGTCGCGGCGCGGCGAATGGGCCGGCTGGCGGCCTGATTTACCGCCCAACCGGGCGGGCAGGGTGGTCCAGCGTGATTTCCAGCCTGGTCTCCCCGCCTTCTACCACCCAGCGGCGGCGCAGCACCGCGAAATCATAGGCTGGACTGTCCCTATCCAGCGAGACGACGTCGCCAACCTGTACGGCAGGGTCGAGGGACAACATCGCAAGACGCCGGCCCAGCCCTTCCTGGCCTGCATGACGCTCCGCGCTCGCCGTCAGAACGATCGTCACCGGACGGTCGGTTGCGTCCGTATCGCGACTCGGCGATTCATTTGCCCGTTTACTTGAATTTTCAGCGGGAGTTCTGGCCATGACATTGCGTCTTTCCAAGATCATCATGTGTCTGTGTCTGGCGGCATTCGCCTTTCTCGTCGCCTTCGGCAACATCACCGATTACGGCTCAAACTTCGCCTTTGTCCAGCATGTGCTTTCCATGGACACGACCTTTCCGGGCAATGCGCTGATGTATCGCGCGATCACCAATCCGTCCCTGTGGACCGCCGGCTACTGGCTGATCATCCTTGGCGAGGCGCTGACCTGCGTGCTCTTTCTCATTGCCGCATGGAACCTCTGGCAGGCGCGCAACGGCAGCGGACAAGCCTTCAACGACGCCAAGAAATTCGCTGTCATCGCCACCACCATGGGATTCCTTGTCTGGTACTTCGGCTTCATGGTCGTGGGCGGCGAATGGTTCGCCATGTGGCAGTCGCAGACCTGGAACGGACAGGAAGCGGCGTTCAAGTTCTACATGACGATGCTCGCGGTGCTGATCTTCGTTATCCAGCCGGACGGCGATCTGCGCAAAAGCTGATCTCCGTTCCACGTGCTTTTTGAATGGCGGCAGCCGAGGCGCTACCTTGCACCCTACTTTTGGGCAAAAACCGGGCAAAAACCGAACAATTACTTGACGTTCAAACACCTGTTTCGCATAAGCCGCAGCGATGGGCGGGATTTCGCTACGGCGAATCCTGCCTCCGTTCCATCGGTCCGGGGAGGGGTTCGTCGGGCCATCAATCGAGGAAAATCCGCAAATGACCATGCTTTATGTCGTCATTCTCTGCGGCGTGCTTTCAATCGTCTATGCCATCTGGGCGACGCAGTCGGTGCTTGCGTCGGATCAGGGCAATGCGCGCATGCAGGAAATCTCCGCGGCCATTCGTGAAGGCGCGCAGGCTTATCTTACACGCCAGTACACCACCATCGCCATCGTTGGCGTGGTCGTTTTCCTGCTTGCCTGGTGGCTGCTGTCCGGTACCGCCGCGATCGGCTTCCTGATCGGCGCGGTGCTTTCGGGCGCCGCCGGCTTCATCGGCATGCATGTGTCGGTCCGCGCCAATGTGCGCACGGCTCAGGCGGCTTCCAACAGCCTTGCGGCCGGCCTCGACATCGCCTTCAAGTCCGGCGCCATCACCGGCCTGCTGGTGGCCGGTCTCGCGCTCCTGGGCGTCTCGGTCTACTATTGGATCCTCACCGGTCCGCTCGGTCACGGACCTGCCGACCGTGAAGTCATCGACGCGCTCGTCGCACTTGGCTTCGGCGCCTCGCTGATCTCCATCTTCGCGCGTCTCGGCGGTGGCATCTTCACCAAGGGCGCCGACGTGGGCGGCGATCTGGTCGGCAAGGTCGAAGCGGGCATTCCCGAAGACGATCCGCGCAACCCGGCCACCATCGCCGACAATGTCGGCGACAATGTCGGCGACTGCGCCGGCATGGCGGCAGACCTTTTCGAGACCTATGCGGTGACCGTCGTCGCCACCATGGTTCTCGCCGCCATCTTCTTCGGCTCTGCGGCTAATCTGGCCGACATCATGATCTACCCGCTCGCGATCTGTGGCGCCTGCATCCTGACGTCGATCGTCGGCACCTTCTTCGTCAAGCTCGGTTCCAACGGCTCGATCATGGGCGCGCTCTATAAGGGCCTCATCGTCACCGGCGTCCTGTCGGTCGTCGGCCTCGCCGTCGCCAACTATCTGACGATCGGCTGGGGCGATGTCGGCACCGCCAACGGCATGACCGTGACCGGCACGAACCTGTTTATCTGCGGCCTGGTCGGGCTTCTGGTGACGGCGCTGATCGTGGTCATTACCGAATACTATACCGGTACCGGCAAGCGTCCGGTGGTCTCCATCGCCCAGGCGTCGGTGACCGGCCACGGCACCAACGTCATCCAGGGCCTCGCGGTCTCGCTGGAATCGACGGCGCTACCCGCCATCGTCATCGTCGGCGGCATCATCGGCACCTATCAGCTGGCCGGCCTCTTCGGAACGGCCATCGCCGTGACCACCATGCTCGGCCTTGCGGGCATGATTGTGGCGCTCGACGCCTTCGGCCCGGTGACCGACAACGCCGGCGGCATCGCCGAAATGTCGGGCCTGCCGAGCGAGGTTCGCCATTCGACCGACGCCCTCGACGCGGTCGGCAACACCACCAAGGCCGTGACCAAGGGCTACGCCATCGGTTCCGCCGGTCTCGGCGCGCTGGTGCTGTTCGCGGCCTACTCCAACGACCTGCAGTTCTTCGCGGCGAACGCGGCGCAGTATCCGTATTTCTCGGATCTCGGCACCGTGTCCTTCGACCTGTCGAACCCCTACGTGGTCGCCGGGCTGATCTTCGGCGGCCTCATCCCGTATCTGTTCGGCGGCATCGCCATGACCGCTGTCGGACGCGCTGCCGGCTCGATCGTCGAGGAAGTGCGCAAGCAGTTCCGCGAGAATCCCGGCATCATGCAGGGGACGGCCAAGCCGAACTACGCCCGCGCAGTCGATATCCTGACCCGCGCGGCGATCAAGGAAATGATCATTCCTTCGCTGCTTCCGGTTCTGGCGCCGCTCGTAGTCTATTTCGGCGTGCTGCTGATTTCCGGCTCCAAGGCTTCTGCCTTCGCCGCGCTCGGGGCATCTCTGCTCGGCGTCATCGTCAACGGCCTGTTCGTCGCCATCTCGATGACTTCCGGCGGCGGCGCCTGGGATAACGCCAAGAAGTCCTTTGAGGATGGCTTTGTCGACAAGGACGGCGTCAAGCACCTGAAGGGCTCCGAGGCGCACAAGGCTTCGGTGACCGGCGACACGGTTGGCGATCCCTACAAGGACACCGCCGGCCCGGCCGTCAATCCGGCGATCAAGATCACCAACATCGTGGCGCTGCTGCTGCTCGCCGTTCTGGCGCATAGCTAAGCCGAAATAGTACTCGCCCGGCGTTCGCGCCGGGCGAGCGGCATGAAAAAACCCGCGGAAGCGATTCCGCGGGTTTTGTTTTTTGTATCCGGGTCGTTCGCGCGTCAGCTGCCGCGCATCATGTCGCCGGCGGCCCCCGGTGAAAGCTTGCCGGCGCCGCGGATGATCTGCTGCAGGAAGTTCTGGTCCTTGCCGCCGGTCGGCGTCGTGCGGCTGATGAAATCGAAGACCCGGCCGTCCTTCAGGCCGTAATTGGCGATATTGGTCACGCGGCCGTCCTCGCCGAAATAGACGGCGAGCACGCGCTGATCGACCAGCTTCGGCTTCTCGAAAGCGACCGTACGCTTGCGCGTCTGCGAGATGTAATAGAATACCTCGTTGTCGAAAGTGGCAGTGGTGGAGGGGCTGCCGAGCGCCAGAAGCACCTGCTCCCGGCTCGATCCCACCGGGACCTGGTCGAGGGCCTGCTGGTCGACGATATAGCCCTGGTTCAGCGTTTCGCCAGGATTCAGATCGCCGAGCACCTTGGAGGAATTGCAACCGGAAATGCCCGCGGCCAAGGCCAGCATCGAGGCGATTGCAGTCTGTCTCGGCGACAGGGTCGACTTGATTTTGAGCGCGCCCACCAACAACTCCATTCATATCAACCACGCTTGCGCGAGGCGGCAAAAGCGGTAAACCAGCTTACGAGCCGATGCAACAAGGCCGCACCAACTAACAGGTCCGGGGAGACCGCTCAATGTTCAAGCGCTTGTTCGGCCACGAGCGGCGCGCCAATCGCGCGATTACCGAGGCGCTCTACGCACGAATCGTGGCAGCGGCGCGGCAGACTGTATTTTATTCGGACTGGAATGTGCCGGACACGCCGCTCGGCCGGTTCGAACTGTTGTCGCTGCACATGTTCCTGCTGCAGCATCGCCTTCGCGGCGAGAAGGGCGCTGTTGCCGAGGTCGCCCAGGTGCTGATCGACGAGTTCTTCCTCGACGTCGAGCATTCGCTGCGCGAACTCGGAATCAGCGATGTCGGCGTACCGAAGCGGATGAAGAAACTCGCCAGGATGTTCTACGGCCGCACCGCCGCCTATGCCGAGGCGCTGGACAATTCCGATGAGCAGGCGCTGGCGGCCGCGCTTCGCCGCAACGTGCGCCCCGATGCGCAGGACTGGCCGGAAGCGGCGCGGCTGGCGGCCTATGCCATGCAGTGCAATCGCGAACTGGCGGCTCAATCTTCGGATGCCATCTGCGCCGGCGAACTGCGGTTTCCCGACGCGGCGGCCTGAGGGATACTTCTTATGAAACATGTGGAAACTCAAAGTCCGGTCTCCTTCAAGGCCCACGTTGCGCGCCTGCCGCACAAGGGGTTGCCGATCATTCAGGAGGCCGACGAGAAGCAGAAGCAGGCGCTGGCGACGGACCACGGGCTGTTATCGGTCGAAAACTATCGTACGGAACTCCTCGTCACCCCATGGAAACGCCACGGGGTGAAGGTATCGGGCCGCGTGGAAGCCGATATCACGCAGAGCTGCATCGTGACGCTGGAGCCCGTCACCGCGCATATTGACGAGGTGGTCGACGGCCTTTTCCTGCCGGAGGATTCCAAGCTTGGACGGCTTGGATTCGAAGGTGGCGGCGAGATACAGCTCGATGCCGAAGGGCCCGACAGTCCCGAAACCTTCTCCGGCGACACGGTGGATGTCGGCGCCCTGGCCGAGCAGTTCTTTGCCCTGGCCATCGATCCTTACCCGAGGAAGCAGGGTGCTTCGCTGGATTTGGGTGACGGGGAAGAGGCTCCGGAAACCGAATTCCAGCAAAAACTCAGGTCCTTGCTCGGAAAATCCTGAAACCGTGGCAAATCACGAAAACCCGGTTGTGCGGTGGGCCAAAACCGCTATTTTCGCCGGACGTCGCGGGCGCCCGGCCCGAACATGTGAGAAGAGCAGCGCGTGATCAAAATTTCGATTGATGCCATGGGCGGCGATCACGGGCCTGGCGTGATCATTCCCGCGCTCATGCTGGTCGCGACCCGACGCCCCGACATCAGATTCATAATCTACGGCCGCGACGAGGCCGTGCGTCCCGAACTGGCGAAATTCCCGCAATTGGCCGAAAAGAGCGAGTTCATTCATTGCGATATCGCGGTGAAGATGGACGACAAGCCAAGTCAGGCGCTGCGTCACGGGCGTTGGAAGTCGTCCATGTGGAAGGCGATCGAGGCGGTCAAGGGCGGGGCCGCCGAAGCCTGCGTTTCGGCCGGCAACACTGGCGCCTTGATGGCGATGTCGAAATTCTGCCTGCGCACCATGGCCAACATCGACCGCCCCGCCATCGCGGCGATCTGGCCGACCTTGCGCGGCGAAAGCATCGTGTTGGACGTCGGCGCCACCATCGGCGCCGATTCGCACCAGCTGGTCGATTTCGCCATATTGGGCACGGGCATGGCGCGCTCCGTCTTCGGCATGAACCGGCCTTCGGTGGGCCTGCTCAATGTCGGCGTTGAGGAGATCAAGGGCCAGGAAGAAGTCAAGGACGCGGGCCGCCTTCTGCGCGAGGCCGATATGGCGTCGATGAGCTATCATGGATTTGTCGAAGGCGACGATATCGGCAAGGGCGCCGTGGATGTCGTGGTCACGGAAGGCTTTTCAGGCAATATCGCGCTGAAAACCGCCGAAGGTACCGTTCGCCAGATCGCCGGCTATCTGCGCGCGGCCATGGGCCGGACCCTGATGGCGCGCATCGGCTATCTGTTTGCCAAGAGCGCGTTCGACACGCTGCGCGAGAAGATGGATGTCAGCCGCGCCAATGGCGGCGTCTTCCTCGGTTTGAACGGCATCGTGGTCAAGAGCCATGGCGGCGCCGATTCCGAAGGCTTTGCAGCTGCCGTCGAATTGGCCTACGACATGGTCCGCAATCGGCTTCTCGACCGGATCGAAGCCGATCTGGATCTGTTTCATACACGCAATCCGCTGACTTTGAGGGCAGGGAAAGCTGCCGCCGAAGCCGACGAAGAAGGGTAGATAGTTGATCAGGTCAGTTGTGCTCGGCGTCGGGTCGTCATTGCCCCGCCGCATCATGAAGAACGCCGATCTGGAAGGCGTCGTCGAAACTTCGGACGAATGGATCGTCCAGCGTACCGGTATCCGCCAGCGCCATATCGCCGCCGACGACGAGACGACCGCTTCGCTGGGCGAGGCGGCTGCGCGCGCTGCATTGGCGAGCGCGGGGATGACGGCCGACGATATCGACCTGATCGTCCTGGCGACCTCGACGCCCAACAACACCTTTCCTGCCACGGCCGTGGAAATACAGCAGCGCCTCGGCATGCGTCATGGCTTTGCCTTCGACATGCAGGCGGTTTGTTCAGGTTTCGTTTATGCGATGACGACCGCCGACCTCTACATACGCGGCGGGCTGGCCAGGCGCGTTCTCGTCATCGGCTCCGAGACCTTCTCGCGTATTCTCGACTGGAAGGACCGTTCCACCTGCGTGCTGTTCGGCGATGGTGCCGGCGCGCTGGTTCTGGAAGCCGCGCAAGGGCAGGGCACGATCGCCGACCGCGGCGTGCTCGCTCAGAGCCTGCGCTCCGACGGTTCCCACAAGGAAAAGCTCTATGTCGACGGCGGCCCCTCGACCACCGGCACCGTGGGCCATCTGCGCATGGAAGGCCGCGAAGTCTTCAAGCATGCGGTGGGCATGATCACCGACGTCATCGAGGAGACCTTCGCGCAGGCTGGCATAACCGCCGACGATCTCGACTGGTTCGTGCCGCATCAGGCCAATAAACGAATTATTGACGCTTCCGCCAAGAAGCTCGGGATAGCCGAGCGAAAGGTGGTGGTCACTGTGGATTTGCACGGTAATACGTCGGCTGCGTCGGTGCCGCTTGCGCTGTCGGTCGCGGTCGCAGACGGCCGCATCAAGAAGGGCGATCTCGTATTGCTCGAGGCGATGGGCGGCGGCTTCACATGGGGTGCGGTGCTGATTAGATGGTGAGGGGGCGAACCGCACGGTTCGGTCCTTGACCTTGCCGGGTCAATTACTTACGCTCGGCAGCCGCTTGTAACGATTTATGTTTTTGAGCTGATGGGACGGTTGCATGGGGGGAAAGACACTTACGCGTGCCGATCTTGCCGAAGCCGTTTACCGTAAGGTCGGCTTGTCGCGCACCGAATCCGCCGAACTCGTCGAGGCGGTTCTGGACGAGATTTGCGAAGCGATCGTGCGTGGCGAAACGGTGAAGCTGTCCTCGTTCGCCACATTCCATGTCCGCTCCAAGAACGAACGAATCGGCCGCAACCCGAAGACCGGAGAGGAAGTGCCGATCCTGCCCAGGCGCGTCATGACCTTCAAGGCGTCCAACGTTCTGAAGAGCCGCATCCTGCGCTCCCACCAGAGCAGCAGGTCCAAGGGCGGCAAGTAGTTTTCCGGCTTCCGTTCCGACAGTCCGGTCAATCTGCGTCCTTTGCGCGGTTGATAAATTGTAGCCCGGCTTGAATGTTGGCCTGCAAACCGCTGAAATACGGTTCGATTCGGCGTATGATGCCGAGTCGTCGTCCAGCGTGAGGAAACGCCCCATGGACAAGAGCCCGGATGCATTCCGAACCATAAGCGAAGTGGCGGAGGACCTCGATCTCCCGCAGCATGTGCTGCGTTTCTGGGAAACGCGGTTTAACCAGATAAAGCCCATGAAGCGCGGCGGCGGCCGCCGTTATTACCGGCCGCAGGACGTGGAGCTGATCAAGGGCATACGCCATATGCTCTACGACCAGGGTTACACGATCAAGGGCGTGCAGAAGCTGCTGCGCGAGAACGGCAATCATTTCCTGGTCGCCATCGGCAATGGCGACATGGCGGCCGTCGAGGCCATAGCCCAGCGCAAGCAGGCCGACAGCGTGCCGCTGACTGCCGGCGCGCAGCCGCGCGCGGGCGACGAGGAGATGCTGGTCGGTCAACCCAAGGTGAAGCCAAGCCGGCGCTTCTTCGGCCTCGGCAAGGCGGACGACGAGGGCCCGGTGCAGCCTGACTCCGGAAAGCTGTCGCGCGACAACCGCGCGCTGCTGCAGGAAGCGCTGTTCGATCTGCTGGAATGCAAGCGCCTGCTGGATCAGGTCCGCTAGGAGCAATCGCGGCATCGGCTCCGGGACTTTGCAGTGGCCGGCGACTGCGGCATTTCGGTATAAGGCAGGAACCATCGCGCTGGGTGGCCGTTTCAAATCCTCTGACAACGAGGGAAACGTCCCATGGCACTCTTTTCGCATTTGAACGATATCGACCTCGAAAAGGAGGTCCAGACGCTTTCGCGCGAGCTTGCCTCGCTCAAGCGGGCCGTCTCCAAGCGCGGCGGTGCCTATTATGATGGCGGACGCGAAGCGGCCTGGGATTTGTATTCCGACATGGCGGATCGTTTCAGCGATGCACTTCCATCGATCAGGAAGCGGGCGCGGGCGCTCGAAACCACCGCTCGCGACCATCCGGCGACTGCCGCGACGGTCGGCCTCGTGGTGCTCGGCCTTGTCGCCACATTGATTTACAGCCGCCGCCGCTGACCTCCAGTCAAACGGCATTGCGGAGAAAAGGCGGCCGTCTTCCCACGGTCGCCTTTTCACATGCGGCGTTAGTTGGTGCGCATCTTCAGTTTGGCGCCGGGAGCGACCTGCATGGTCTTGCTGCACTTTCCGTAGACGGTGCCGTCGGTCTGGGTGCCGTCGGTGTACTTGCCCTTGCACTCGGCCTGCAGCAGGACGCAGGATCCCGAGCCCTTGCAAAGCGCGCCGCCATTGCCGTCCGGCAGAATATCGGCGGAGGCGGTGCCGGCGAACGTGCCGAGAGCGGAGAGTGCAAGAGCGGCGGCGAGGGACAGGCGCTTCAACTTCGAAAGATTGGTCATTTGAACTTTTCCTTGGTTGGAGGATCGCCGTTGTGGCGTCCATGCCCGATGAGTGCGCGGGCAAAAGGAAAGGTTCACGGGAATTGCAAAAATGCGCCGGCGGCAGGCGTCAAGCGGTCGAACATGCACTCAACGCTCCGGCTTATGCCGTACGGACTGGGCGTCGAGCCGGTTGTTGTAGATTTTAGTGAGAATTTCGCAGGCGGCCCGCGCACGCATCTCGGAGCGTCCTCCCAGGACGCACCCGCCCAGTGTCGCAGGGCCGCCCTTTTCGTTGTCCCAGACCATCCAGGTTCCGGAACTTTCGGGCATACACTGAAATCTCGGCAAGCCATCGTCCATGGCGACCGCTCCTCCATCGGAAGGAACGGGCAGGGACGAAATTCGTTTCGCGTGGGGCTCCGCTATGGTGAACGACACTTTGTCGGGCATACCAGCGCGTTTCAGGAAAAAATGGTCGGAGTGGCGGGATTCGAACCCACGACCCCTTGACCCCCAGTCAAGTGCGCTACCGGGCTGCGCTACACTCCGGACCGGTCGCGATGTATCGTGATAACGCGGCTGTGGTCAACCGAATTCGCAATCTCAGGCGGCAGATATCGCGGTCCGGTTTCGAACTGCGGCTGCGGCATGCCGCAATTGCCACTGGTGGCGGTATTCCAGCCCGATGCCGCCCCAGATCAGGCCGAGCAGCAGGTAAAAATGCCGCCAGTGATCGGTGTCGATGAAGGTGCCGAGTGCAATGTGGCCGATATAGACGACATAGGCGCACAGCACATAGGGCTGCCAGGGCCGGTTGCGCAGCAGCAACCGGAAACCGGCTCCCACCGTCCACACGGTCAGCGTCAGGTAGGAGACGAAACCGAGCCAGCCATAGTCCATCAGCGCCTTCAGCCAGATGTTGTGCGTGTCCTCGCCGAGCAGCTGTCCGAAAACCAGCGGCCCGATGCCGAGCGGGTTCTCCAGCGCCATCTGGAAGCCGATCGTATAGCGCGCGAAGCGCCCGAGGCGAGCCGAATCGTAGTCCTGCGCCAGTTTGGCGCGTTCGGACAGCATGTCGGCGACGCCCGGTATCTGCAGGATGACGATCATTGCCACCACCAGCAGCGTGATGGCCGCGACGATCATGACGACGATGCGCAGCTTAAAGGCGCCGCTGCGGCTCTGCAGGAACAGCAGCCCCGTCATCAGCATCGCGGATGCGCCGAAAAGTCCCCAGGCGCCGCGCGAGAAAGACAGGAAAAGACCCGTCATGATGATCAGCAGCGGAACGGCGACGAGTGGCATGCGCGAGACCGGCCCGGTGAGAAGCCGATAAAGCAGATAGATGCCGGGCAGGACGAGGAACGGGCCGAAGACGTTGGGGTCCTGGAAGACGCCGGCGGCACGCCCGTATTTGGTGAACATCTCGGTGCCGGGCACGATGCCGAAATAGCCAATGATACCGGCAAGCGAGGTGAGCAGGGCTGAAACGACATAGGCGAAATAGATCAGCCTATAGGTATCGGGGCGTGCCTCGGTCACGGCGGCGAAGAAGATGGCGGTGAAGGCCAGGAACAGCGACACGGCAAGATAGAGCGGCGTGTCCATCAGATCGGCCATCTGCGTCATCGAGATGAAGCCGCCGATGTTGAACAGGATGATCAGCACGACCAGCGGCGAGATGGCGCGCGATATCCTGAGGCCGAATAAAGCCCACACGCCGAGCAGGCCGGTCATATAGAGATCGTAGGGCGCCGGCTCGTTGATGACGAAGCCGGACAGGAAGACACCGAGGAAAATGGCGCCGGAGGCGATCAGGGCGATCAGCTTGGCGTTGACGGCCTCTTGCGGCAGCGCATGGGAGACCGCGCTCAATAGGCATTTTCCGTATTGAGCAGCCGCACCGGTGTCAGCAGCAGGATTTTCAGATCGAACAGCATCGACCAGTTCTCGATGTAGTAGAGGTCGAACTCGGTGCGCATGCGGATCTTTTCGTTGGTGTCCATCTCGCCGCGCCAGCCGTTGATCTGCGCCCAACCGGTCACGCCGGGCTTGACCTTGTGGCGAGCGAAATAACCGTCGACAACTTCGTTGTAGAGCAGGTTGTGCGACTGCGCCGCCACCGCATGGGGGCGGGGGCCGACCAGCGACAGCGAACCGAACAGCGCATTGAAGAATTGCGGCAGCTCATCGATCGACGTCTTGCGGATGAAGCGGCCGACGCGGGTCACGCGCGGGTCGTTCTTGGTCACGGTCTGCTTGGCGGTCGGGTCCGACTTGTTCGCATACATCGAGCGGAACTTGTAAACCTCGATCTCCTCATTGTTGAAGCCGTGGCGCTTCTGCTTGAAGAGGACTGGGCCGGGGCTGTCCAGCTTGATGGCGATGGCGGTGACCAGCATCACCGGGGCGAAGAGCACGATGCCGACGATCGAGAAAAGAATGTCGAAAGCGCGCTTGGCGACCGAATCCCAGTCGTTGATAGGCCGGTCGAAAATATCGAGCATCGGCACGGCGCCGATGTAGGAATAGGCGCGGGGGCGGAACTGCAGCGCGTTGGAATGCGCCGAAAGCCGGATATCGACCGGCAGCACCCAGAGTTTCTTCAGAAGCTGGAGCACGCGGGTCTCGGCGGTGATGGGCAGCGACACGATCAGCATGTCAATGCGGGCGATGCGCGCGAACTCGATCAGTTCCGAGACATTGCCGAGCTTCGGGTAGCCGGCGACGATGGGCGGCGAGCGCCTGTCGTCGCGGTCGTCGAAGATGCCGCAGATGCGGATATCGTTGTAGGGCTGCTTCTCGACCGAGCGGATGAGCGATTCCGCCGCCTTGCCGCCGCCGACGATCACGGCGCGGCGTTCCATCCGGCCGTCGCGCGCCCAGCGGCGCAGCAGTCGCGATGTAACGAGTCTCAAGCCGAACAGAAGGACGAAACCGACGACGAACCAGATGGCGAAAAGAACTCGTGAATAGTCGGACGACGTCTTCATGAAGAACGCCGTCAACGCCATCAGCGCGAAGGTGCCGGACCAGATCAGCAGAAGACGGCCGAAATTCGTGACCGGCCGCATCAGTATCGGGACCTGGTAGAAATCCGCCAACTCGAGCAGGACGACAGCCAGAAACGAGGTTGCCGCGATGGCCAGCGGATACTGCCAGGCCAGATGGGTGAAGAAACCGACATAGGCGCAGTAAACCGCGATGCCGGAGGCAAACAGCAGCGCGAATTCCACCAGCCGCAGCACGCCGCTGACCATGACGGGAGACATGGTGTCGCGCCTGTATTGCGAGGCCACCTGACGCGCGACATCGTTGATCCCCGTCGAGGACGAGGCTGGGGCCGGATTCTCGAATTTGCGCACCGCGTCCATCGAGAAACGGTGCGCGGGGTCTATCTCGTTCATGGAATTGCTCGGCTGCTCTTGGCAAAACCTAGCAGGAGAGACCTAAGAAAGCCTTGAAACAACGTTTAGCTTTGGAACGGCTTGGCGTGAACTCAGCGCTTGAGCGCGGCGAAATAGGCCTTCTCGATTTGCGCCGCCATCACGTCGGCGCCGAAGCGTTTCTTCAGGTCCGCTATGTCCGGCATCTGCCGGCTGTATGCATCGAGATCGCCGAGCGCATCGGCGATCTTGTCGGCCAGATCGGCCGCATCCGGCTTCACCAGAGCCGGTGAACCGGCGCCGAAAATCTCGGGAATGCCGCCGACCGCTGTGGCGATCATCGGCTTGCCGGCCGCCAGCGTCTCCAGCACGATATAGGGCATCGCTTCGGCACGGGAGGGAACGACGACCAGCCGGGCCAGCGCGAAGGCCTCGCCCGCCGGCATGGGCGGCAGGAAACGCACCCGATCTTCGAGCCCGAGCCGCTTCACCTGATCGCGGTAGCGCGGAAGGTCGTCGCCATCGCCCACCATCACGGCGCCGATGTCGCGGCCGAGCCGCAGTTCCGCCTGCGCCAGCGCGTCGATGAAGATGTCCGGGCCTTTGAGATCGCGCATCATGCCGATGTAGAGAAGGTCCGCCGCGTCCGGGGCAGGGGTTACAGGGGCGAACTCTTCGGCGCGGAGCCCGTTATAGACAAGCCCGTTCGGCACCGGCGGTTCGCCGACCTTGCGCCGGTAAGCCTGATACTCGTAATCGGAGACGAACAGCAGGTAGTCGGTAAACCGGGCCATGAGCCGTTCGATCGAGAAAAAAATCCTGCCGACGAGCGTCTTCTCGTCATAGTGCAGGCTGCCGCCATGCGGCGAATAAAGGCGGGCTACGCGAGACCTTGATACCCGCAACAGTGAGCCGAACAGACGCGCATAGGTTCCACCCTTGGCGCCATGCCCATGGAGCACATCCGGCTGCAATTCCTTGATGATCTTGTACGTTCTCCAGGCCGAGGCGATGTCGCCCGGGCCGATGTGGCGCTGCATCGGCGTGCGGTGGATGCCGAGCGCCAGCTTGTCTTTCATGCCCTCGAACAGGCGTTCCTCGAATTCGCCGCCAGTGGTGGAATCGCAGACAATGCCGACCTGATGCCCCTGCGCGATCTGCGCATCGGTCAAATCACGCACATGCCGGAAAATTCCTCCGACGGGCGACCGAAAGCAGTGAACGATCCTCAAACTTTCAGCCACGGATCAGAACAGCCGTTCGCGGACGTAAACAGTATCGCCCGGCAGCAGCGGATCGGACGTCCTGACTCTGCCGGTGATCACCTTACCGTTGATATCGCGGGTAATGTCCACGCTGCCCTGGTTGGCGCGGGCGCTGTAGCCGCCGGCAATCGCCACCGCTTTCTGGACGGTCAGGCCGGGTACGTAGGAATATTGGCCGGCCGCGCCGACTTCGCCCATGACGAAGATGGGCCGGTAGCGGTCGACCTCCACCGAAACGTCGGGATCGCGCAGATAGCCCTGGCGCAGCTTCGCGGCGATCTCGCCCTCGAGCTGCTGCGCCGTATGGCCGCGCGCCGGAACGGGGCCGACCAGAGGAAGCGAAAGATAACCGGACTGGTCGACGCTGTAGGTATTCGTCAAGCCCTCCTGTTCGAAGACGGTGATGCGGACGCGGTCGCCGGCGCCGAGGCGGTAGGGCTGGTCGAGAACTTCATGGAAGGCGGCTGGAGCCGGCCGGTAGCTGGAGCAGCCGGCAAGCAACGACACGGCAAGAAGAGCTCGAAACAGCGGGGCGGGGCTTTTCATCACCGTGCAGCACACTTTCGTCTGGTCGCCCGGAACGTTGCAGCGACTCTGAGGATCGATGCCGTTATCCCCCTGTTAGGGTTAATGGCCGGTAAAAGACCGTCGCCAAACCGGACGGATTGCCTGGGGTCGCGGTGCAAAGGGCGCTATTTGTCCCGCGACTGCATTTCAGGGACCGGCCGCTCTCTTAACTGCTGAGTTACCATAGTTGTTTACGCTGCAGCCAACCCGCCACGGGAGCAGGATGCATGTCAGGTGTACAATCCACGGCAGCAGATATCGATGTCGATCTCCGCCAGCTTTTCGGCAGCCTTGCCCGAAACTGGCTGCGAATCGCCCTTGTTGCGCTGACGGTTGCCGCGCTGGCCTTCGTTCTCGCCTGGCTTGCGACACCGAGATACAAGGCCGAAACGCGTCTCCTGATCGAAACGCGCGAATCGGTCTTCACGCGTCCGGACGCCGATTCCCAGACCGACCGGCCCATTCTCGACGATCAGGGCGTAACCAGCCAGGTCGAGGTCATCTCGTCGTCCGATATCCTGAAGCAGGTGGCGCAGAAGCTCAATCTCGCACGCCTGCCGGAATTTGACCCCGCCGCCAGCCTGTCGGCATTGGATCGTCTTCTGATAATCGTGGGACTGAAGAGCGATCCTGGTGAAATCCCGGCCGAAGAGCGCGTGCTGAAAAGCATGCGCGAGAAGCTCAACGTCTATCGCGTCGAGACATCGCGCGTCATCGTCATTGAATTCTCGTCCGAGAATCCGCAACTGGCGGCGGAAATTCCCAATGCCATTGCAAATGCCTACATAGCCTTCCAGGGCCACGCCAAGCTGGAATCCAACTCGGCCGCGACCGACTGGCTTGCGCCGGAGATTGCCGATCTGTCCAAGCGCGTGAAGGACGCGGAAGCCAAAGTGGCCGCCTATCGCGCGCAATCCGACCTGTTGATTGGGCAGAACAATTCCATTCTCGCCACGCAGCAGCTTTCGGAGATGTCTTCCGAACTCTCGCGTGTCCGCGCCAGCCGCGCATCGGCCGAGGCAACGGCGGACGGCGTGCGCAAGGCGCTTGCCAGCGGCGGATCGCTGGATGCGCTGCCCGAGGTTCTGTCCTCGACGCTGATCCAGCGGCTGCGCGAGCGGCAGGTTCAGTTGAAGTCCGACATCGCCGATCTTTCCACCTCGCTCCTCGACAACCACCCGCGAATCCGCGCCCTGCGCTCGCAACTCGCCGATCTCGACCAGCAGATTCGCAACGAGGCCCAGAAGGTGCTCAAGGGCCTCGTCACCGAGGCACAGACCGCGCAGGCTCGCGAAAACCAGCTTGTCGCGGACGTGAACAAGCTGAAGGCCGAATCGGCCCGGGCCGGCGAGGAACAGGTAGAGCTCAACGCGCTGGAGCGCGAGGCGAACACCCAGCGTCAGTTGCTCGAATCCTACATGACGCGCTACCGCGAAGCCGCTTCGCGCACCGACCGCAATTATCTGCCTGTCGACGCACGCGTCTTCTCGCCGGCCGTGGTTCCGACCGAGGCCTATTTCCCGAAGACGATCCCGATTGTCGCCGCGGCTTTCGTGGGATCGCTTTTGGTGATGGCCGTCATCACGCTGTTACAGGAATTGTTCTCAGGCCGAGCCATGCGCCCGGCCGCCGGCGCTCGCCTCGATCCGGTCGAGGAGGTGGCCATGCCCATCGTTGAGCCCGTGGCGGTGCGCGAGGAACCGAAGCCCACGCCAGCGCCGGCACGTTCCCGGCCTGAAAAGCCTCCGCTGTCCGAACCCTCCTTGTCTCCAGAAGCCGTTGCAAGGGAATGGGAGGTTGGAGAAGACGTCCATTTCGAGCCTGCCGCGCCGGCGCCGCGCAAGGTCGAGCGTCCAGTTTCGCGGCTGGGCGAAATCGACATCGAAAAGGCCGCTGAAAAACTGATTTCCGGCGGCGCGGCCCGCGCCATCTTCGTCTCCCCGGAAGGCGACGAGGCGGCGGCGAGCTCCATCCTTGTGGCCCGCGAGGTCGCGGATTCCGGCTTGCGCGTGCTGCTGCTCGACCTGACGGCATCGGGGGCGGCGTCCCAGCCGATGCTCGACAGCGGCCTGTTCCAGGGCATCACCAACCTGCTGGCCTCGCAGGCGCAGTTCAGCGATGTCATCCATGCCGACCATTATTCGGACTGCCACATCATTCCCGTCGGCACTGCCGACCCGGCACGCGCCATGCGGGCGGCTGATCGCCTGCCGATCATCATGCAGTCGCTGACGACAGCCTACGATCTTGTGGTTGTGGAGTGCGGTCCTGCCGAGGCGCAGGGCATCCGCCGCTTGGTGGGCGATGCGACGGAGGTTTTCGTGTCCATGCTGGAGCCGGACGATGCCGTCGCCGATGCCGCCGTGAGGCTGATCGAAAACGGCTACCCGGATTTGACGCTGGTGACGCCGGTGGGCTACGAACCGCCGCCGCTGCCCGGACGCCGTTCGGCAGCCTGAGACGCGGGGCTCAAGCAGTCGCTGCCGGCACCCTTAAATATCGTCCTCGGCCGGCACCTGTTTGCCGGCTGCCTTGCGGCGCAGCATCTTGGTCAGCTTCCAGATCGTCGGGCTGTTCTTGACGAATGCCTTTGCCCGCGCATTCTGATGGAGGACGAAGGAGAGCGCGCGGCCCCTGGCCGTCAGCGGCACCAGCACATCGGCATGCTGGGTTTCAATATCGCACCAAAGGCGCTTGTAAGGCTCGTCGCCAACGGAAAAATCGTAGATTTCAAAGCCCTGTTGGCAGGCTTCCTTTATGTTTTCGAAGAACAGGAAATCGCCTGGGCTCGCATAGGCAAGCTCGTCCTCGGCAATCGCGCCGAACTCGCAGACCAGCCGCTTTCCTGAAATGCTCGATCCTGTTACGGCGCGCAGCTTGCCGGCCACTTCCAGTCCATGCAGGATGAAGGAGGGCTCCGCTTCGCGTAGCGCGCCGGTGAAAAGCGCGTGGAAGAACAACCGCACGTCCGCGCTGCCGAAAACGTTGGCGATGCCCATGCGGCGGAAGCGGAATTCCTTCATGGCGAAGAAAGCGTAAAGCAGCGAATGCACTTGCTCCGGCGTTGTCGCCTGCAACCGGCGAAAGCCGCCGGCAGTTTCGAACTTGCGGGTCTGGGAGCGATGTTTCTTGCGTTTCCGCTTGCCGCTAGCCCGGCTCAGCAGCGCGTCGAATCCGCCGTTCAGATCGACGGCAAGCGATAGGTTGGGACTGGGAAAGCTTGGCAGGGCCGTCAATGGGTTGGTCCGGCCTTCGAGGTTCGGCAAAAGCCGTTGCAAGGCAAGCACGTCGATATCCGGCCGTGCGCGGGCGATCTCGTCGAACAGCGAGCGTATGGCGCGGCAATCCACGGAGGTCAGCCACGTGGGATCCGCGGCTGCGAAATTACCGTTGGCGTGGCGGTCGCCCATGAAGCGGGCGATCCGGAAAGGTCCGGACCGTACGATCTCCAGCGCAAGAGCCAGGACCGGGCTGCCGTCGATACGCAGCGCTGCGATGATCGCGTCCGGGCGGACCTCGCCAACCCAGTGCCGCACCCAGCTCGCGCTTTGCGCCGGCGCGAAGACCGCCGAAGCACAGAATTGTTCGTAGGCGGCAAGGGTTTCGGGGGACGCCGCCGCCACCGCGACATGGACGGCGCGTGCCGACGACGCGCGTTGCATCGCTACAGCGGCCGCCGAGCCGTTTCCGTCGAATGACGCTGTCGCGTCGATCATCTTTCCGTCCTTGCGCGGCGCGCGGCCCCATCTTGCCTGGGCACACTGGCGCGGCAAAACTAGGCGCAAAAGATGAATGAATGATCGACGGGACCGGGAAGATGCCACCGGATGGCAAAAGCGTCAGCGTTTCGGGCCGGGCTCCAGGATAAGCCACTTGATGATGCCCATGGCGGGCAGAACCCAGACAAGCCCGCTCAGCAGGAAGAATAGCAGGTGCGCCAGCGGGCCGGATTCCGAAAGCTGCGCCACCGCCACGATCGTCGCCACGATGGCATAGACGATTACCAGAAGCACGAGCAGCACGGTTCCGATCAGTTTTTTCAGGCGCACGGGCATAGTTGCGATCTCGTTTGCGAATACCGCTTAGGCCTGCAACGCTTCTGGCGCAACCCGTCCCGGATAGCGCGACCGCGTGCCGCGCTGTCCGGCCTTGCCAGCGTCGACGCCATGGTCCACCTATCCGCATCCTGACCGATGGATCATGGACATGAGCAGCCTTTCCTCGACAGCCGCGCCCCTTGCCGCCCGCAACCGCGACCTGCACAACCGCGCGCTCGTTCGCGGCTGGCTTTATGCGGTGCTCTTGGTGTTGTTTGCGCTGGTGCTGGTCGGCGGCGCGACGCGCCTCACCAATTCCGGCCTGTCGATTACCGAATGGAAGCCCATTCACGGCGTTATTCCCCCGCTCAACGACGCGGAATGGCAGGAGGAGTTCCAGCGGTATCAGCAGATCCCGCAATTCTCCCAGATCAATAAGGACATGGATGTCCACGCCTTCAAGTCGATCTTCTGGTGGGAGTGGGCGCATCGCCTGCTGGCGCGCGGCGTCGGCTTCGTCTTCGCGCTGCCGCTGCTGTTTTTCTGGGCGACGCGACGCATCGAGCGCGGCCTGATGCCCAAGCTGGTAGGCATACTGGCGCTGGGCGGGCTGCAGGGCGCGGCCGGCTGGTGGATGGTGGCGTCAGGCCTTGTCGACAGGGTCGATGTCAGCCAATATCGGCTGGCGACGCATCTGACCATCGCGGCGCTCATCTTCACCGCGACCATGGTGGTAGCCCGAGGGCTGGCCCGCTATTCCGAGCCGGCAGCGGACAGCGCGACGCAGAAGATGGCGGGCGTGCTGGTGCTTCTCGCTTTGGTGCAAATCTATCTCGGCGGGCTGGTTGCAGGCCTCGATGCCGGCTTGAGTTACAACACCTGGCCGCTGATGGACGGGCGCATCGTCCCCGGCGACCTGCTCATTCTCGAGCCGGCCTGGCGCAATTTCTTCGAGAGCCCCAAGACGGTCCAGTTCGTCCACCGCATCGGCGCCTATGTCGTGTTCGTAGTGGCGCTTTGGCACATGATCGACACGCGAAGGCGCCTGCCGGGGACCACTCATGCACGGCGCGCCACGCTGCTGTTCCTTCTTGTCTTCGTTCAGGCCGCCATCGGCATCTCGACGCTGCTGATGCAGGCGCCGCTGCATCTGGCGCTGACGCACCAGGGCTTTGCGCTGGTCCTGCTCGGCTTCGCCGCCGCGCACTGGCGCGGCACCAAGGGCGCCTATCCGCTGCCGAACGACATCGCCGTCAGAAGTTGATCCGGACCGCCCGGATTGCTTCGGCGATCGACAGTTCGCGTTCCTCGTCGGCATCGTTTTCGTCTTCCGCGTGCCACGCCGCCGAAAGGCAGCCATAGGCGAAGGCGTGATCCAGCACGCGGCGCGGATCGAGCGCCAACACGCTAAGGAAAATGGCCGCCATTCCGGCGATGCGCTCCGGGTCCTTGCAAAGCGCATCTCGGTCCAGTGGATTGAAGAACATGTTGGCGGCATCGAAGCAGGGGTCGCCCAGCACCCCCTTGGGGTCGATGGCGAGCCAGCCGCGAGGGCTTTCCAGGATATTCTCGTGATGCATGTCGCCATGCAGGGGGCGGACGTCGCGGGCATCGTCCAGAACGCGCTCCGCCACAGCGGCCGCTTCCGCATAGATATCGGACACGCTGGCCTTGCGCGCGGCCTCGGCCACACGGAACAGCGGGGTGAAGCGGTGCCGCAGCGGCTGCAGTTCGTGCGGGGCAGGGCGGTTGGATGAGCCATGCAGCCGCGCCATCACCTCGGCGGCGATCTCGGTGGCAGCTGTATCGCCGGCCTTGTCCAGAACATCGGTCAGGTGCCGTTCGCCGGCATATTCGAGCAGCATGCGGTTGCCGTCGGTACCGAGCAGCCGCACCGCTCCACGGCCGTCCAGCCAGCGCAGCAGATGCTTGCCGCGCAGTTCGTCCTCGACATCGTCGAACGGCTTGAGGTCCTTGACGATGGCAGGCCGGCCGTCCTCACGAACGACTTTCCAGATACGGCTCGAAAAGGTTTCGGCAATCAGGACCGCGCCGCTGACTTTCCAGCGGCGCGGAAAGGACGGCGTTTTGTTCACCCGTTGAGGCCGAGCATGATGTCCATGTTCTGGACGGCTGCGCCGGACGCGCCCTTGCCGAGATTGTCGTAGACGGCAATCAGCAGCGCCTGCGCCCGCTTGTCGTTGGCGAAGACATAGACCTTCATCCGGTTGGTGCCGTTATATTCCTCCGGCTGGATTTCTGGCACCCGCTCGACGGCCTCATAAGGCGCGACTTCGACGACGCCGCCCTCGATGCTGGCGAAATGGTCGGCGATCGCCGCATGGAGTTCGGCGCCGCTCGGCACCTTGTCCAGCCCGCCCAACTGAAGCGGCACGCCGGTGATCATCCCCTGCGCGAAATTGCCGATCGCCGGCTGCATGATCGGATCGTGCGAAAGCTTTGCGTAGGCCTTTATTTCCGGCACATGCTTGTGCTGCAGGCTGAGGCCGTAGGGAAAGAATTCCGGCGCATCCTCGCCCCTGGCCACATAGTCCTCGATCATCGGCCGGCCGCCGCCCGAATAGCCGGTGATGCCGTTGACGGTGACGGGATAATTCGCCGGCAGGATGCCCGCCGCAACCAGCGGCCGCAGCGTCGCGATCGGGCCCTGCGGCCAGCATCCGGGGTTGGCGACCCGCTTGGCGTTGGCAATGGCCTTGGCCTGATCCCTGTCCATCTCGGCGAAGCCGTAGGCCCAGCCGTCGGCCACGCGGTGCGCGGTCGAGGCGTCGATGACCCGCGTCCGGTCGTTCTCGATCAGCGAGACGCTTTCCTTCGCCGCATCGTCCGGCAGGCACAGGATGGCGACATCGGCAGCGTTGAGGAATTCAGCCCGCGCGGCAAGTTCCTTGCGGCGTTCCACCGGCACCGAGATGATCTCGATATCGCCGCGCTCGGCCAGAAGCGCCCGGATCTGCAGCCCTGTGGTTCCGTGTTCGCCGTCGATGAAGATTTTCGGTTTCATTGCCTGTCGTTCCTAGCCTGCCGGCTGCGGCCTATATGCCATGGCCTTCGTGCAGTCCATGGTTCATCTCGTCCGCCCGCGCTTTGCGCTCGGCCAGCAGGCCGAGATAGTGCATTGCCACGGCCGATCCTGCGATGGCCGTTATATCGGCATGGTCGTAAGGCGGCGCAACCTCGACCACATCGGCGCCGACGATATCGATCTGGTTGAGCTGGCGCAGCGTCGACAGGATTTTCGCAGAAGAGGGCCCGCCCGCCACCGGCGTGCCGGTTCCGGGCGCATAAGCCGGATCGAGGCAGTCGATGTCGAAAGTGACATAGGTCTTCTTGCCGCCGGTGCGCTCGACAATGGCATAGGCGATGTCGGAGGCGCGCATCTCCTCGATCTCGTGGCCGTAGAGGATCTTGATGCCGAAATCCTCTGGCGCATGGGTGCGGATACCGATCTGGATGGATCGGTCGGCGTCGATCAGGCCTTCCTTCACGGCACGTCCGACAAAGGAGCCATGGTCGATGCGCTTGCCGTCGTCCGGCCAGGTGTCCTGATGAGCATCGAACTGCACCAGCGCCAGCGGTCCATGGACGGCGGCATGCGCTTTGAGGATTGGATAGGTGACGAAGTGGTCGCCGCCGAGCGAAAGCAGGAAAGCGCCAGATCTCAGCAGTTTCGACGCCTCGCGCTCGATTGTGGCCGGCGTCTTCTGGTGATTGCCGTTGTCGAGCAGGCAATCGCCATAGTCGACTACCGCGAGCGTCTCGAACAGGTCCTGCGCGAACGGATATTGCGGGTCGTTGTCGAGAATGGCAGAAGCGCGCCGGATGGCCTGCGGCCCGAATCTCGCGCCAGGACGGTTCGTAACGGCGGCATCGAACGGAATGCCCCAGACCACTGCGTCGGCGCCCTTGACGTCCTTCGTGTAGCGGCGGCGCATGAAGGAAAGCGCACCGGCATAGGTCGGCTCGAAGGAAGCGCCTGTCTTGCCGCGTGCGGTAAAGGCGTGGTCGATGTTCGTGTTCGCCATCACGTATCCTCACTGCTGTTGACGGGCTGAAACAACTATAGAACCGGCACCGAACATGCCAGCCGCGAACTTTATGAAGCGGGCATGATGGTGGCGTGACGCTACGCAGTCCAACATTCCGGATGCGCGTCCGGGGCGAAAATCGAAAAGCCTTTCCATTGATTTCGGCATTCGCCGCAACCAGTTGCACGGTGTTAAGGTTCGTCGGAATGGAGTGCACAGATTGACGATGACGCAACCGGGCGCGGACGCCGGCGCAATCGAAATGCAGGACAAGCTTGCGGCCTTGCGGCGGACGAAATTGCTTGCCGCGGCAGCCCTTGCCTTGTGTGTCGTCATATTCGCTGTCGCGAAATCGCTGGAAGGCGCACACCCTTGGCTGGGATTCGTTGCCGCTTTCGCCGAGGCGGCGACCATCGGCGGGCTGGCGGACTGGTACGCGGTGGTGGCGCTGTTCCGCCGGCCGCTCGGCCTGCCCATTCCCCATACCGCGATCATCCCGTCGAACCAGAACCGCATCGCCGATAATCTCGGCCGCTTCATCGAGGCCAATTTCCTGGCGCCCGGGCCGGTGCGCGAAAAGCTCAGAGAAGTGGATTTCGCCGCCCTTGTCGCCGACTGGCTGTCCGATCAAGAGCGCGCCGCGGGCCTGTCGCGCTTCGTCGCGCGGCTGGTGCCGCAGACGCTGGCCGCGATCGAGAAATCCGAACTGCGCGGCTTCGTCGCCAACCGGATGCTGGAGCAGGTCGAGAAGGTGCAGCTTGCGCCCCTGGCCGCGGACCTGCTTTCAGCCTTCACGCAGGACCGCCGTCACCAGAAACTGTTCGACGAATTTACCCGCGCCGTCGGCCGGTTCCTGAACGACGAGCAGGCGCTGGCCGCCATGCGCGAAAAAATTCGCGAGGAACTTCCGTCGCTTTTCAATCTGTTCCGGGCCGATGCTTATCTCCTGAAGAAGATCGTCGCTTCCTCCGGCTCCTTGCTGGAGGAAATCAGGAACGATCCGGATCATCCTATGCGCGAGGAGTTCGACCGCTTCGTCGAAACCTTCATCGAACGCCTGAAAACGTCGAAGGATTATGCGCGCCGCGCCGAGAAGCTGAAGAAGGACTTTCTCGCCCGCGCCGAAATCCGCGACTTGGCGCACGATATCTGGAAAAGCTTGCGCGCCTTCATCGAGCAGGATGCGGCGGCTCCGAACTCCGTGATACGCCAGCATCTGGCCGGCATGTTCGTCGAGGTCGGCAGGCATCTGGCCGGAGACGCGCGCATCAGGGCTGACATGAATCAGGGTTTCGTGGTGGCGCTCGCCTCGTTCGTGGAAAGCCAGAAAAACGGCGTCTCGAAATTCATCGCCGATCAGGTCAAGCGATGGGATCTGGCCCAACTGACCAGACTTATTGAAACGAATATCGGCCGCGACCTGCAATATATCCGCTTCAACGGCATGATCGTCGGCGGACTGGCCGGCCTTGTCCTGTATTCCCTGGAGCGGCTGTTCCTTACTGGTTGATCGACGGCATGCCGAACGCCAGCCAGGGAACCAGTGCCCGTCCTTCGGCGTTGGCATTGACTTCACTGCGTTCGCAGTATGGCTCGATGATTGACATGCCGACCTTCCCATGTTCGGGAAGGATATCGAATAGCCGGGACAACGGAATGAAGATTGCACCGCCGACCTTCGATCAGCTCCGTGAAATGATTGGGGAGGAGCTTGGCGTGTCTGACTGGATTGTCGTGGATCAGTCGCGCATCGACCGGTTCGCCGACAGCACCGAAGATCACCAGTGGATCCATGTCGATGCCGAGCGGGCAAAACGTGAAAGCCCGTTCAGGACGACGATTGCCCATGGCTACCTGACGCTCTCCCTCATCGGCGGCCTCAGCCAGGAAATGAACGTCTTTCCGGAGAATACCCGCGCGGCCTTCAACTACGGGCTCGACCGGGTGCGTTTCGTTGCCCCGGTCAGGGTCGGCTCGCGGGTAAGATTGCGGGCCCGGCTGATCTCGATGGAGGACCGGGGTCCGGGCCAGTATCTCATGAAATTCGCCAACACCATCGAGATCGAAGGCGAGGAAAGGCCGGCGCTGACGGCCGAGACCCTTGCGATGTTCTACGAGCGCCGCAAGAAGAAGTCGGATACCGTATCAGCTGCTTGTACGCTCGACGAAGGTCGGCCGCAGGCGTGACCAGCGCTATTGCGCCGGTCCGACGGTGAATTCGATCCCGCCGATGCCGTCCACGCCGCCGGTGATCTTGTCGCCTGGCACGATGGCGCCAACGCCGGCCGGCGTTCCCGTGAAAATCAGGTCTCCGGGCTGCAGCCGGACGCCCTCGCTGCAGATCGACACGATATCGGCGATTGGCCAGATCAGCTCGGCCAGATCGGCGTCCTGTTTTACCGCGCCGTTCACGGTGAGCCAGATGCGGCCGCTTTCCGGGTGTCCGGTCTTGCCGGCCGGAACCAGCGGCCCGCAAGGGGCGGAATCGTCAAACCCCTTCGACCAGTCCCACGGACGCGCGGTTTTCTTGGCCTCGTCCTGCAGGTCGCGGCGCGTCAGGTCGACACCGACGCCGTAGCCCCAGACATGCGATAGGGCGGCGTCCCGGTGAATGCGCGAGCCGGCTGCTCCGATGGCCACGACGAGCTCGATCTCGAAGTGAAAATTCCGGGTCAGCGGTGGGTACGGCACGACCGCGCCCGAATCGACTACCGTATCGGCCGGCTTGGTGAAGAAAAACGGCGGATCGCGTTCGTCATTGCCGAATTCGCGCGCGTGCGCCGCATAGTTACGCCCGACGCAGAATATCCGGCGCACCGGGAATCGTTCTTCCGAACCGGCAATGGCGACGGATGGCACGGGCAGGGGGGCGAAGGCGTAAACGGTCATGTTGGGGTCCTGCTTCATTGCATGCGGCCGGGGGCGGCGGCCGGCACATTCGCCCCATTCGTGTGGCGCCGCAAGGCGGTTTATCAAGTCAAAACCGCTATTTGTGCTTCCGGAGGCGGCAAGCGGGGCGCTATAAGGGTTGGCCCAAGCGCGGCTATCAGTTCCTTGACGCCGTGTCCGCAGAAAGCTGATCGAGCCATGCCTTCATCGAAAGAATTGAACCGGTTCCTGATCATCGACGATCATCCGCTGTTTCGCGAGGCGCTGCACAGCGCCCTGCAGATGGCCTATCCCGATATCGAAACCGTCGAGGCGCGCTCGATGACCGAGTCTCTGGAGCTTCTGTCGGCGAACGACCGGTTCGACCTCGCGCTGCTCGACCTTTCGATGCCGGATGTTCATGGCTTCGATGGATTGCTGCAATTGCGGACCCAGCATCCTCGATTGCCCGTCGTTATCGTTTCCGGTCACGAGGACCCGAAAATCGTCTCCGAGGCGCTGTCCTATGGCGCTGCCGGATTCATCCCGAAATCGGCGCGCAAGAGCGATCTGGCAGGGGCTATCCGGGCGGTCATGGACGGGGCGGTCTATGTCCCCGAAAATTACCGGTCCGGGCCGATTGATGCCGACAGCGTCGACCGGGCCGACATGGTGCAACGGCTTTCAAAACTGACACCGCAGCAACTGCGCGTCCTGCAGATGCTGCGGCAGGGCAAGCTGAACAAGCAGATCGCATATGAACTTCAGGTTGGCGAAACCACGGTCAAGGCGCATGTCTCGGAGATACTCCGGAAACTCAACGTGTATAGCCGTACCCAGGCCGTCATCGAGGTGTCCAAACTCGACAACGCCGAACTTTTCCGGGATTCCAGCGGCTTCTGACCGGAGCATAATTCGTCTCTTTAAGCCAGAAGATGGGCCAGAAGCGCTCGCAACTGGGCCGGCCTGAGAGGCTTGTGCATCAGTTCCATTCCAGCGTCGCGGGCAGCTTCCGCCACAGGACCGGAACCGTCGGCCGTCGCAATCAGGGCAGGCACCGGCCGGCCGAGGTAGTTGCGGATTTCCAGCACTGTGCTGGTGCCGAGGTCGCCATGGTCGAGGTGCTGGTCGGCAATGACGATGTCCGGCACCCATTCCGTATCGCCCAAAGCGTCGAGCGCCTTGCGCGTCGAGGTCGCTTCCCGGACTATGCATTGCCAGTGTCCAAGCAGGGCAGCCATGGCTTGCAGAACGTCCGGATCGTTTTCGATGAGCAGGACCTTCGTGCCGAACAGCCCATATCCGCGTGGCCGCTCCGGTTCTGTCGCGGCGGCGGCGGCGGATACGCTCGACGCGGCTGGCACATCGATATGGAAGATGGTGCCGCGCCCGACGCGCGAACTGAACGTTACCGGATGGCCCAGGGCGCCGGCTATCCGCCGCACGATGGCGAGCCCCAGCCCGAGGCCGCCGGCGGATGGATCGGCCTCGGTGGCGGATGTGCCGCGCTGGAATTCCTCGAAGATGGATTCCCGTTGGTCCGCCGGGATCCCGCTGCCCGTATCGGCGATGTCGATACGGACCATGCCGCCGCGACGGCGCGTGCCGATCAGCACGCCGCCCGAGCGCGTGTAGCGCATGGCGTTGGAAATGATGTTCTGGAGAATGCGCCGCAGCAGCGTCCGGTCGGAGCGCACGACGGCGTTGACCGGCCGGAACCTCAGCTTCAGGCCCTTCATTTCAGCCTGCGGCTGGAAATCCGAGCGCAGCGAGGAGAAAAGCGCGTCGAGGCTGACGTCGCTTATTTCGGGCTGCACCACACCCGCGTCGAGCTTGGAAATGTCCAGCAGAGTGCGCAAAAGGTCTTCCATGGTCTCCAGCGAGCGCTCCACCTGGCGCACCAGCTTGCGGCCCTCGTCGCTGGTCTGGATTTCCGACAGCGCCGATACCGAAAGGTGCGCCGCGTTCAGCGGCTGCAGCACGTCATGGCTGGCGGCAGCCAGAAAACGCGTCTTGGAGACGTTGGCCTGTTCGGCATTCTCCTTGGCCTGGCTCAATTCGACGTTGGATTGTTCGAGCCGCCGCAGCGTCGCGTGAAGCTCGTCGGTCCGCCGGCGCACCCGGTTTTCCAGCGCAATCGCGGTCTGGAATAGCGAAAAGGCATTACCCTGCTGGTCCATGGAGCGTTCGACGCGCGAGATCAGCGCGGCGTTGATCTTCTTCAGGCGTTCGATGTCGTCGATCTGGTTGAGCGGCATGACGGTTTACTCTGCCGCCTGGCGATGGCCGAAGGCAATGCCGGTGAATGTCTGGTTGAGATGCATCGACCGGTACTGCTCGCCATAGGTGCCGAAGCCGACGACATTGTGGGAGCGATAGACCTCGGACATCTCGCGGCTGATCTGCCGGTTCTCCGCGTCCAGCCGCCGCAGCACGCAGTCGAAGCCGAGAACCATGTCGATGCCGCCGAGTTTGCGTTCGGCATCCGCAAAGGCTGCCTCGGTGGTCTCCACCATGCTCTTGGGCTGGGCGACCGACAGCACGATGCCGTCGTCTATGGCGCAGAAAAACGACAGCGAACCGTCCGGGTTCATCTTCTGGATCGAACGGCAGTAATATTCACCGCCGACCTTCACCACCACGGGATGCGAAGCGAAGGAAAGCGGCGTCAGGCTGTTCGGGACGATGCCGACGGCGGCGGCATATTCATCGGCCGCCCTTGCAGCGTTGAACTCATGCACGATGCGCCGGTCCGGCTCGGACCCAGTGACGACGAGCTTTTCGTCGGTCGGAACGAAATTGTCGGTCTTGAAGACGTGGAACGGGATTTCGGTGGCGATCAGCACGACGATCGCGCAGTCGCTGGCGGAGCGCCCATCCGCGATCAGCCGCGTCGTCTCGAATTTCAGGTCGTCACCGGCCGAACCGCCGATGAGCGGAATGTCGTCCAGGCCCCAGTGGATGGCGGAGGTTACCGCTTCCTCGGCATAGGAAAGCCCGTCGATGAAGCAGAGAGCGAATGAATTGCCGCGTTGGCCTGTTTCGGCCGTGGACCGCAGGCTTCGCCGCAGTGCCTCGACCTCGCCGGTTATCCTGTCCAGCCCCGATGAAGACAGGTTTTCGACCATCGTCGTGACGGCGGTGAACGACCCCGCCGGCAACAGCATCGCCAGTGCATGCCCTTCCTCCATGCCGGCCGGCGTGATCTCTCCCGCGGTCGAACAGCCGGCATAGCGGAGATCAGGCGCATGACGCCGCAACGCCTCTGTCAGTTCGTCGGCCTGCATCAGGCTCTGGGAGAAGAAGAGCAGGGCGAAATCCGCGCCGACGGCCTTTGCCTCGAGCGCTATGGTCCGAGCAAATGCGTCGGCGTCCATGTCATCGCTGGTCAATGCCGACAGCCCGCATGCATAGGTCGTGCGTAAACAGACCAGCGGCTCTTCTCCCGGATGTTTTTGAATGTTCATGTTTGTTCGAGACGCGGTGCGTTGTGCATTGTTCCTGTCCGGGCGCGCTTTGGCAATGGCTGCGTAAATCTCCTATGACCAAAAGTACTATGTACGCCGGTGCGGCCTGATAGCATTCTCCCGATACATCGGGTTCCGCGGGATTGTCTTTTAGTAGGGTTATGCGGGATAACGGTGGGGGAGCAGGCGCGGCCTGCAGTCGGCGCGGCATACCAAGGTATTCACCCAGGGAGGTTTCATGTCTGACGTTTCGTTGACAATCAATGGACGCAGGGTCAGCGGCTCGGTCGAGGACCGCACGCTGCTGGTTCATTTCCTGCGCGAACATGAAGGGCTGACCGGCACCCATGTCGGCTGCGACACCTCGCAATGCGGAGCCTGCGTCGTCCATGTGGACGGCAAGGCGGTAAAGTCTTGCACCATGCTGGCCGTTCAGGCTTCGGGCTCGACCGTGCTGACGATCGAAGGCCTGGCCGACGGGGCGGAACTCCATCCTGTCCAGGCGGCCTTCAAGGAACATCACGGCCTGCAATGCGGCTTTTGCACGCCCGGCATGATCATGACCGCGACCGACATGATCGCCCGCCACCCCGAGGGCCTGGACGAGGCGACGGTGCGGGCTGAGCTCGAAGGCAACATCTGTCGCTGCACCGGCTACCACAACATCGTCAAGGCGATCCTGGCGGCATCGAAGACGATGTCGGGCAAGGGCGGCAAGGCGAAGAAGGCGGCGTAATGAACCGGCAGTCGGCAATCGACAGTCGGCAATCGGATTGATGGAGGCGCTTCGGCAACAGCATTTGGCATAGCTCTTTCGCGATTGCCGACTGCCGATTGCCGACTGCCGCCCGCAGGGAGGATTTCATGGGCATTGAAGGCATCGGCGCTCGCGTTGCGCGCAAGGAAGACAAGCGTTTCATCACCGGAGCCGGACGCTATGTCGACGACATGGTGGTTCCCGGCATGAAGCATGCCGCGTTCGTGCGCAGCCCTTATGCGCACGCCCGGATCAAGAAGATCGACGTCAAGGCGGCGAAGGCGATGCCGGGCGTCATCGGCGTGCTGACCGGCAAGGAACTGAAGACCGACGGCATCGGCAATCTCATCTGCGGCTGGATGATCCATTCCAAGGATGGCACGCCCATGAAGATGGGCGCCTGGTCGCCGCTGGCGGTCGACACGGTGCGCTATGTCGGCGATGCGGTTGCCATCGTCGTTGCCGACACCAAGGGGCAGGCGCGCGACGCCGCCGAGGCGGTCGAAGTCAGTTACAAGGAATTGAAGGCGGTGACGGAGGCCGTCGATGCGCTGAAGCCAGGCGCGCCGCAGATCCATCCCGAGGCGGACGGCAACCTGATCTTCGACTGGGAGATCGGCGACCAGAAGGCAACGGACGCGGCCATCAAGTCGGCCGCCCACGTCACGCGCATCAAGATCGTCAACAACCGGCTGGTGCCGAACGCCATGGAGCCGCGCGCCGCGCTCGGCCAGTACGACAAGGCGGAAGACCACTACACCTGCTGGACGACCTCGCAGAATCCGCATGTGGCGCGCCTCGTCATGAGCGCCTTCTACAATGTCGCGCCGGAGAACAAGCTGCGCGTCATCGCGCCTGATGTCGGCGGCGGGTTCGGTTCGAAGATTTACATCTATCCCGAGGAAATCGTCTGCCTGTGGGCCTCGAAGAAGACCGGCGTGCCGGTCAAATGGGTCGCCGACCGCACCGAGAGCTTCCTGACCGATGCGCATGGCCGCGATCACGTTTCCATGGTCGAGATGGCTTTCGACAAGAACAACCGCATCACCGGGCTCAAGGTGGACACCATCGCCAATCTCGGCGCCTACATGTCGCTGTTCTCGTCCTGCGTGCCGACCTATCTCTACGCCACGCTGCTGTCGGGCCAGTACAACATCCCCGCCATTCACGCGAATGTGCGCACGGTCTATACCAACACCGCGCCGGTCGATGCCTATCGCGGGGCAGGGCGTCCGGAAGCGACCTACCTGTTGGAGCGGACGATGGAGACGGCGGCGCGGGAGCTCGGCGTTTCGCCCGCCGAACTGCGCCGCACCAACTTCATCACCGAATTCCCGCACCAGACGCCGGTCATCATGTGCTACGACGCCGGCGACTACGGCGCATCCATGGACGCGGCGATGAAGGCTGCCGACTACGCCGGCTTCGCCAAGCGCAAGGCCGCCGCGGCGAAGAAGGGCAAGCTGCGCGGCATCGGCATGTCGAACTACATCGAAGCCTGCGGCATCGCGCCGTCGGCGGCGGTCGGTTCGCTCGGCGCCGGCGTTGGGCTGTGGGAATCGGCGGAGGTGCGCGTCAATGCCGTCGGCACCATCGAGGTGCTCACCGGTTCGCACAGCCACGGGCAGGGCCACGAAACCACCTTCGCCCAGCTTGTGAACCAGCGCTTCGGCCTGCCGATCGACCAGGTTTCCATCGTTCACGGCGACACCGACAAGGTGCAGATGGGCATGGGCACCTACGGATCGCGCTCCGGCGCGGTCGGCATGTCGGCGATCGTCAAGGCGCTCGACAAGGTCGAGGCGAAGGCCAAGAAGATCGCCGCCCATATGCTCGAGGCCGACGAAAGCGATATCGTCATCGAGGACGGCACGCTGAAAGTCGCCGGCACCGACAAGAACGTGCCGTGGTTCCAGATGGCGTTGGCGGCGTACACCGCCCACAATCTGCCTTCCGGCATGGAGCCCGGCCTGAAGGAGACGGCGTTCTACGATCCGTCCAACTTCACCTTCCCGGCCGGCTGCTATATCTGCGAGGTCGAGATCGACCCGGAAACCGGCGTCACGGAGATCGTGCAATTCGTCGCTGCCGACGATTTCGGCAACATCATCAACCCGATGATCGTCGAGGGTCAGGTGCACGGCGGCATCGCGCAGGGCGTCGGCCAGGCGCTGCTGGAAGGCGCTTATTACGACCAGACCGGGCAACTGCTGACGGCAAGCTACATGGACTACACCATGCCGCGCGCCGGCGACCTGCCATCGTTCAAGGTGTCGACCTCGAACACGCCGTGCCCCGGCAATCCGCTCGGCATCAAGGGCTGCGGCGAAGCCGGCGCCATCGGCTCGCCGCCGGCGGTGATGAATGCTATCACCGATGCCATCGGCACCAACGAACTCACCATGCCGGCATCGCCGTCCCGCGTCTGGGCCGCGATCCATTCGGCCAAGCACTGAGGAGAACACCATGTACTCGGTCAACTATCACCGCGCGAGTTCCGTCGCCGATGCCGCCAAGCTGGTGAAGACCGGCGACGCCAAGCTTCTGTCCGGCGGCATGACGCTGATCCCGGCGATGAAGACGCGGCTCGCCGCGCCCTCCGATCTGGTCGATATCGCCCGTATCCCTGAGCTGAAAGGCATTGCTGTTTCGGGCAAGACCGTCACCATCGGCGCCGCGACGACCCATTTCGAAGTCTCCCGCGACGAGAAGCTGAAAAAGGTCTGCCCAGCGCTGACGCATCTCGCCTCGCTGATCGGCGATCCGGCGGTGCGCCACAAGGGCACGATAGGCGGCTCTATCGCCAACAACGATCCGGCCGCCGATTATCCCGCCGCATTGCTGGCGCTGGGCGCGACGGTCATCACCAACAAACGCCAGCTCGCTGCCGACAAATTCTTCAAGGGCCTGTTCGAGACGGCGCTGAAGGATGGCGAGATCGTCACGGCGGTGACGTTCATCGCTCCCGAAAAGGCCGGCTACGAGAAGTTCCGCAACCCGGCATCGCGCTACGCCATCGTCGGCGTCTTCGTCGCTTCGGGCAAGGAGGGCGTTCGTGTGGCGGTGACCGGCGCCGGCGAAGACGGCGTTTTCCGCTCAAAGCAGATCGAGGCGGCGCTCGCCAAGGGCTTCAGCCCGGCGTCGCTGGAAGGTCTGAAGCTGCCTGCGGGTAATCTGATGAGCGACATCCACGCATCGGCGGACTACCGCGCCCATCTGATCGTCGTCATGGCCAAACGGGCTGTCACCAGCGCCATCGCATAGGCCGCGGACATTCCTGAGTGCACGACCTGGTCCCGCCGCCCATCCGGCGGGACGTTTTGGGCACGCGTTGCAGCTCTTCCAGTAAACAGACAGTGCGCGGTTTTCCGTCCGCGCCCTGTGCTTTTCAAGTTGCCTGCCCAAGTCCCTGCCTAGTCGGGAATTGTCCGCACGAAATAGCGCACGGCCTTCCTGCCACCATGGATGCTGGCGCTGCCGACTTCGTTGAAGCCGAGCGCGGCGTGGAATGCATCCGACGCCGGATTGGGAGGATCCGCATTCACCTCGCATGTCACCAGCGAGTGCCCGGCCACAGAGGCGTGGTCGAACAGATCCTGATAAAGCCGCCGGGCGTGTCCACGGCCGCGCGCGCTGCCCGCCACAACCACGCGATCGACATAGACGAAGCGCGCATAACGCTGCTTGAACCAGAGGAAGTTCGGGCTGTCGTAGTCGGCGTCCTGGTCGAAGGTGATCAGGAACGCTTCCAGGGTGCCTATCCGCCGCGCAAGAAACGCCTGTACAAGAAGATGGGAAAGACCGTGCGCATCGAGCCAGGAGAGCTCGGCGGCATGTTCGTTATTGAGCGCCAGCACCGCCGCTTCGTCGCGAGGGGAGATCGGCTCGATCGGCAGCAGGGCCGTTTCCTTCATGGCATCTCGCACATTGTCACTGCTTCAGCAATACACCGCGGCCGGAAAGACATGGAAAGCAACGGGCAGTTCGCCAAACAGGTTGCGACAACAGTTTTTGACAATTCGGATCAAGTCAAAACGATTAGACCAGCCAACAGTTACTTTAAGGCTTTGACAGGGTTTTCTGGAGGTCCTAGGTAATCGGGCGCGACGACCTGTCGCAAGTTCATCCCGCGCGACTTCCTGCTGCTCCGGCAATTCGAGGAACGATCGCTCAAGAGTGCCGGAGCGCCGCCGAATGCCGTTCGACCATTCCACGATTGCCGCCTATATCGAAGTTGTCACCATCAATCTCGTTCTTTCCGGCGACAACGTCATCGTCATCGGCATGGCTGCGGCGGGTCTGGCTTCCGAACTGCGCCAAAAGGCCATTCTCGCTGGCATCGCCGCGGCGGCCGTGATCCGCATCCTGTTCGCTGTCGTCGCGGTGAAGCTTCTGGCCATCACCGGCATTATGCTGCTGGGCGGCTTGCTGCTGCTGTGGGTGTGCTGGAACATGTTCCAGGAAATGTGGAGCGCCGAAGGGCACGGCGACATCGAGCCCGACATGGCCGGCGAGGGCGTCATGACAGGAGCGAAGCCGAAGCAGCTCCGCCAAGCGATCATGCAGATCATCGTCGCCGACGTGTCGATGTCGCTCGACAACGTTCTGGCGGTGGCTGGCGCGGCCAGCGAGGACATGAACGCTCTGATCTTCGGTCTGGTTCTTTCCGTTATTCTGATGGCCGTCGCTTCGACCCTGGTTGCGGCATTGCTCGCCAAATACCGCTGGATCGGCTGGCTCGGCCTGGCGATCATCGTGTACGTCGCCGGGCGCATGATCTTCGAGGGCAGCGAGCAGCTCGCGGCGCTGGACTGGCACGCCATTTTCGCCCGTTGGACCAGCTCAGCCACGATGGCGCATTAGCCGCCGTGCGAACGGCGACATCTCCCAAGGGCAGGGCAGGGCGGATAGTTATTGCGACGGCTCGAGATCGACGCGGACGGCCCAGCCTTCCATGCCCGGTATCGCCGGATAACGCTCGAACACCTTCGGATCGTGCCCGGGCACGACATGCCGCATCGACGGCGCGAGCCGCCTGATCGTCCGGTAGCCTTCCAGCAGTTCGGCAAGGTCGTCGAACACCGCGAAGGCGCGGTCGTTCTCGATATGCTCGTAATAGTGCGAAGCGTCTGAGGCCAGGACCACCGGTCCGCGCTCGGTGTTGACGCGCACGATCTGCAGGCCGCGCGAGTGCCCGCCGACCTTGTGCCCGCTGATGCCGGGTGCGATCTCGGCCTCGCCGTCGTAGAATTCGACCCGCCCGGCGAACACCTTGCGCACCATCGAGACGACATTCTCCTCCTCGAAGGGATGGTTGAGCAGGTGGTGGCACATGCAACGGCCCGTCACATAGGCCATCTCGCAGTCCTGGATATGGTAGCGCGCATTGGGCAGCAGGTCGGCGTTGCCGGCATGGTCGTAGTGCATGTGGGTGACGATAACGTCACGCACCTGGTCAGGCTCGAAGCCGACCGCCTTCAGCCCCATGCCGACCGGTTTCAGTAGTTCGCGCTGCCGGCGCTTGGCCGTCTCGGCGTCGAAGCCGGTATCGACGACGAAGCTGCGCTTGTCGTTGGAGATCACCCAGAAGAAATAGTCGATCGGCATCGGCGTATCGTGCGGATCGCCGCCGTGGAAATTGGCCGGCCGGTTACGGTCTGACCGGCCGTAGCGGATCATGCGGATTTCGTAGCGATCGTCGCTCATGCCGCCTGCCTCAGTTCTTTCTTGCGCCGACCTCGACGCCGGCCCACTGTTCCGGGATCTGCACGACCTGCGTGAAATCGGATTCCGGGCCGAGCTGCGAATGGACGAGCTGCCAGAGCTGCTTGACCGCGTTGCCGACCCACATCTGCGTGCCCAGCGTCTCCGCCTCTTCCATGCACAGCTTCAGATCCTTGTACATCAGGCCGGTAGTGAAGCCGAAGTCGAAGGTGCGCGGCAGGATCGCCTTCGGGAACTTGTCTTGCGAGGCGCTGTTGCGGCCGGAGCCGGCGTTGATGACGTCGATGGCGATTTGTGGATCCAGGCCGGCCTTGACCGCCATCACCACCGCTTCCGCCGTGGCCGCGAGCGCGGTGGCGGACAAGAGGTTGTTGACCAGCTTCATCGTCTGGCCGAGGCCGGACTTTTCCCCGACATAGAACAGCTTGCCGATGTGCTTGAGCATCGGTTCGGCCGCCTCGTAGTGGTCGCGCGGGCCGGAGATCATCACCGCGAGCGTGCCGGCCTTGGCTCCGGCCTTGCCGCCGGAAACCGGCGCGTCGAGATGCACGATGTTCTTTTCCGCGAGCTTCGCGGCGATGCGCGCCGACGAGGTGGCGCCGGTCGTCGACAGGTCGATGAAGCGCTTGACCGCCTTGCCGGACGACACGCCGTTCTCGCCGGTCGCCACCTTGTCGACGATAACGGGCGTCGGCAGGCTCACGAAAACGGTTTCGCAGGCGTCCGCCACATCTTTCGGCGTCTTGACCGCGCGCGCCCCCAGCGCCTCGAACTGCTTGAGCGCGGCGTCGTTGACGTCGCTCACCACCAGTCTGTAGCCGGCCTCGACCAACCTGCCGGCCATGGGCGCGCCCATATTGCCGAGGCCAATGAATCCAATCTCGCTGCTCATGTCAGCTTTCCTCCAATCGTGCCAGCGGGCGCTTACTTCTTGCCGTCGATCTCGGCGAACACGCGCCGCGCGATGCGGAAGGAATCGACCGCGGCGGGAACGCCGCAATAGATCGCCACCTGCAGGAAGACTTCGCAGATTTCCTCGCGTGTCAGGCCATTGTTGAGTGCGCCCTTGACGTGCACCTCGATCTCATGCGGGCGGTTGAGCGCCGACAGCATGGCAAGGTTCAGGAACGACCGCGTCTTGCGGTCGAGGCCGTCGCGGCCCCAGACGGCGCCCCAGCAATATTCGGTGACCAGTTCCTGCAGCGGGCGGTTGAAGTCGTCGGCGGTCTTGATGGCGTTGTCGACATAATCCTTGCCGAGCACCGCGCTGCGGATCGCCAGACCCTTTTCGTAAGTTGCCTTGTCCATGGGAATATCCTTCTGAGGTGAAATGTCGAAGCGCGGTTGCGCGGCGGTTGTCCATTATGGGCCGCAGCCCGCCAGCTTTCTCAATGGCGGGCGGCGGCATAGCAGCTATCCAACGCTTATCGCCGCGAAGACTTGGTTTAGCCGGCGGCTTCCTTGATGCGCCTGGCACGCTCCACCAGCGGCTTGTCGACCATCTGTCCGTCGACCTTGACGGCGCTGTCGGACGTGGCGGCGTCCAGCACGCGACCGGCCCAGGCGATTTCCTTTTCGGTGGGGCGGAAAGCCGTGAGGATCGGCGCCACCTGTTTCGGGTGGATCGCCAACTTGCCGCCAAAGCCCATGGCGCGGGCGCGGGTCGCGTCGTTGCCGATCAGCTCGGCATCGTCCAGCGTCGGCGTCACGCCGTCGATCGGTGGCAGCCTGCCGGCGCGGCGCGATTCCAGCACCAGCCGCGAGCGTGTGTAGAGCAGCGCTTCCCATGTGGGCTGGCAGCCGAGGTCGAGCGCGAAATCCAGAGAACCGAACCCGACGCACAGCACCTGCGGCGCACGCAGAATGCCGGCGAGGTTTTCCAGCCCAACCACTGTTTCGATAAGCGGGATGATCGGCACGCCGCCGCCGGAAGCCTGCGCCACGGCGGCAAGGTCGCCCGCGGTTTCGGCCTTGGGCACCATGATCCCGGCAAGACCGGCGGTGCCGAGCCCTGCGAGGTCGCGGTCCCACCAGTCGGTGCCTGCGCCGTTGATGCGCGCGAAAACCGGCTTTGCGGTCACGCCATGCTTTGAAAGGTTGCCGCGCGCTTCGTCCTTCTGCGCGGCGTCCACCGCGTCCTCTAGATCGACGATGATGGCATCCGCCTGTGTGGCTGCTGCCTTTTCGAAACGCTCGGGCCGGTTGCCTGGCACGAAAAGAGGAGAGACCGGCGCGCGCATCAGCGGATCACGAACGGGTTGGAGGCGCTGGTCTCGGTGGCGATCCAGACCGATTTGAGCTGGAGATATTCGCGCACCGCGTCGATGCCGCTTTCGCGGCCGATGCCGCTGCGCTTGTAGCCGCCGAACGGCGAGGTGTAGCTGACGGCGCGATAGGTGTTGACCCAGACGGTGCCGACTTCGAGCCGTTCCGACATGCGGATGCAGCGGCCTATATCCCTGGTCCAGACGCCGGCGGCGAGGCCAAAGTCGATGTCGTTGGCGATCTGTAGCGCTTCTTCCTCGTCCTCGAACGGGATCACGGCGAGCACTGGCCCGAAAACCTCTTCCTGCGCGATCCGCATGGAATTCGACACATTGGTGAAGATCGTCGGCTCGACGAACTGGGTGCCCTTGGCGCCCGGTCCGCTATAGGGCTTGCCGCCCAGCACGCAGGTGGCGCCTTCGCCCTTGGCGATGTCGATATAGTCGAGCACTTTCTTGTACTGCGGCGGGGTCGTCACCGGGCCGACATTGGTCTCCGACGACATCGGGTCGCCGATGCGGGCAGCGCCCGCCACCTCGACTAGCCGTTCCATGAAGCGGTCGTGAATGGAACGCTGCAGAAGCAGGCGCGACCCGGCGATGCAGGTCTGGCCGGAGGCGGCGAAGATGCCGGAGATCGCGCCCATCACCGCCGCTTCGAGGTCGGCGTCCTCGAACACGATGTTCGGCGATTTCCCGCCGAGTTCCAGCGAGACATGTTTCAGGTCGCGCGCCGCCGCCTCGTAGATTTTCTGGCCGGAAAGATCAGAACCGGTGAAGGCGATCTTGGCGATATCCTTGTGCGCGACAAGGGCTGCGCCGACATCGGCGCCGAAACCGGTCACCGTGTTGACCACGCCCTTCGGAAAGCCAGCCTTGTCGAACAGGTCCATGAATTCCAGCGTCGAGGCCGAGGTGAATTCCGACGGCTTGATGACCACGGTGTTGCCGGCGGCGAGCGCCGGAGCAAGCTTCCAGGCGAGCAGCAGCAGCGGCGAATTCCACGGCGTGATCATGGCGATGACGCCGAGCGGTTCAAGCCGGGTGAAGTTGAAGATGGCCTTTTTGTCGGTCGGTATGACCGTGCCTTCGATCTTGTCGGCCAGCCCGCCATAGTAGCGGTACCATTCGGCGAGATATTTCGTCTGCGACGACATTTCGGCATAGAGCTTGCCGTTGTCGCGCACTTCCGTCTCGGCCAGGCTGGCGGCGTTCTCCTCGATCAGATCGGCAAGACGCACCATGAGGCGGCCGCGCGCCGAGGCTGTCATCGTGCCCCAACTGGCCCGGCGCGCGGCCTTCGCCGCGCTTACCGCGCGGTCGACATCTGCGGTGCTGGCGTGGGCGATCCGCGCCCACACCTTGCCGTCGTAAGGATTGGTCGTCTCGAACGTGCGGCCGCCCTCGGCTTCGACATAGCCGCCGTCGATATAAAGCCCGTAGCTCTTCATGCACTTCCTCCAGATATCGTCGCCGTCGCGGCGAATTCCTCACGCAGCGCCGGGCCGTCCTCGTCCAGTTTCGGGACCTTGCGGTGCGCCGCGCCCGGCACCGGCAGATCGGCCAGGCGTACCTCCGTGCCAGCCATTTCCACCAGGCGGTCGCGCAGATGCGGGTGCGCGGACAGGTCCTGCACCGAGTTCAGGTTAGAGCAGGCGACACGCGCCTTCTTGAGCTTATCGATCAGGTCCGGCCGGGCGTGGCGCGCAAACACCTCGCCGATGATCGCGTCGAGTTCGGCCCGATTGTTCACGCGCGCCATGTTGGTGGCGAAACGCGGGTCGCTTGCGAGTTCGGGCTGGCCGAGGATCTTGTCGCAGAGCACGGCGAATTCGCGGTTGGACTGCACCGCGATCAGCAGCAGATCGTCGTTCGCCGCGCGGTAGGCGCCATAGGGAGCCAGCGTCGCATGGGCGACGCCGATGCGTGCCGGCGCCTTGCCGAGATAGCGATGGAAGGCGAGGGGGACGTTCATCCAGTCGGCCAGCACGTCGAACATGGCGATGGAAAGATCGACGCCCCGGCCGGTGCGCGAGCGCAGCAGCAGCGCGCGCAGGATCGCCGAGAATGCGGTAAGGCCGGTCGCGATGTCGCAGACCGAGAAGCCGACGCGCGCCGGTGCCGCGGCATCGCCTGTGATGGAGCACAGCCCGCTCTCGGCCTGTACCAAGAGGTCGTAGGCCTTCATGTCGGAATAGGGCCCCGTCCGACCATAGCCGGTGATCTCGCAGGTGACGAGGCCGGGGTTTTCCCGCCGCAGCTCGTCGCCACCGAAACCGCGCTTTTCCAGCGAGCCGGGAGCAAGGTTGTGCAGGAAGACATCGGCGTTCGCCAGCATCCGCCGCAGCAGCGCCGCATCTTCCGGCCGGTCGATGTCGAGGCAGATCGATTCCTTGCCGGCGTTCAGCCAGATGAAATAGGCGCTTTCGCCATTCGCGGCGTGATCGTAGGAGCGGGCGAAATCGCCTTCGGCGCGCTCGATCTTGATGACGCGCGCGCCGGCATCGGCCAGCAGCAGCCCGCAATAGGGCGCCGCCACCGCCTGCTCGATGGAAATGACGATAAAGCCGTCGAGTTCCTTGCCGAGACCCGCGCCCATGTCAGTTCTGCCGTGAAAGCAGGCCGCGGCCGATGACCTGCGCCTGGATTTCGGCCGCGCCCTCGAAGATGTTGAGGATGCGGGCGTCGCACAGCACGCGGCTGATCTCCGTCTCCAGCGCATAGCCGATGCCGCCATGGATCTGCAGGCTGGTGTCGGCGTTCGACCAGGCGACGCGCGCGGCGAGCAGCTTTGCCATGCCGGCCTCGATGTCGCAGCGCCGGCCCTTGTCCTTTTCGCGCGCCGCGAAATAGGTGAGCTCGCGGGCCATGACGATTTCCACCAGCATCATCGCCAGCTTGTCGGAAACGCGCGGGAATTCCGCCAGCTTGCGGCCGAACTGCTTGCGGTCCTCGGCGTAGCGCAGGCCAAGTTCATAGGCGTTGCGGGCGACGCCGATGGAGCGCGCGGCTGTCTGGATGCGGGCGCCTTCGAAGGTCTGCATGAGATGCTTGAAGCCCTGGCCTTCGACTCCACCGAGCAATCCGTCGGCCGGAACCTCGAAATCCTGGAAGGCGATCTCGTATTCGCGCATGCCGCGATAGCCGAGCACTTCGATGTCGGAACCGCTCATGCCCGGAGAAGGGAAAGGGTCGGATTCCGAACCGCGGATTTTCGGCGCGAGGAAGAGGCTGAGGCCGCTATAGCCGGGCGAGGCGGCGTCGGTGCGGGCCAGCACGGTCATAAGGTCGGAGCGGCCGCCATGCGTGATCCACGTCTTGTTGCCGTTGATGCGCCAGGAACCGTCCGGCGTCTTGTCGGCGCGGGTGCGCAGGCTGCCGAGGTCGGAGCCGGTGTCCGGCTCGGTGAAGACTGCGGTCGGCATGACTTCGCCGGAAGCGATGCGCGGCAGCCAGTGCTTCTTCTGCGCCTGGGTTCCGCCGATGGAGACAAGCTCGCCGGCGATCTCGGAGCGGGTGCCGAGGGAGCCTGCGGCGATCCAGCCGCGGCTCAACTCCTCGGTGGTGACGCACATGGCGAGCTTGCCCATGCCGAGGCCGCCATATTCGGGATCGATGCAGATGCCGAAGACGCCGAGTTCGGCCAGCCGCTCGACCACGTCGATCGGGATCAGGCTGTCGGCGAGATGCCAGCGATGGGCGTGCGGCGCGATATAGGTGTTGGCGAAGCGCCGGAACTGGTCGCGGATCAGGTCGAGCGTGTCGTCTTCCAGTGTCTCGTCGATTTCGCCGCCGGCCCGCACATACTCGACCAGTTCGCGGCGCAATCCGGCCAAGTCGCCATGGTCGACGAATTCGGAGACGGCCTGCCGCATGGTCTCCGCGGCCTTGCCGACGCCGAGTTCGGAGGGCCGGATGTATTCGTTCTGGCTCATTGGCACGCCGCCGATCAGCTGGCCGAGATACTCGGCGAAGCCGATCTGCACGATCAGCTGTTCGCCGCGCTTGAAGCGGCCGCGTTCCTGCAGCCGTGCGGCCCAGGCGGCGGTGGCGGCGATGGCCTTCACAGTCGTCGCGGTCCAGGCAAGGCCATGCACGGCGCGCTGGTGCACGTCGCCCAGATCGCCGTCGTATTTCCCATTCTTCATGACCAGCGGTTCGACGGCGCGGCGCACGGCCAGCAGGTAGGCCTCGCTTGCCGACGCGGCGCGGCGCGCCGCCGTCACCAGCTCTTCTTCCGGCGATGCGTTCTTCTTGAGCGGTGCGGTCATCGTATTCTCAATTCCCATCACGCACGGTCTTCGGTAGGACCGGCGACAATTCCAGCGTCGTGCAATTTACCGATCGCGGCGGCGGATAGGCCCAGCACATTGGCGAGCACCTCGTCCGTGTCGGCGCCAAGGCCGCCGCTCGGCGTAACCGGAAGACGCTTGTGGGCGGGCAGGGTGGCGGCAGCGCCGGGGGTCGGGTAACGGTTGCGGCTCGGATGCTCGACCATGTCGAACAGTCGGCCATCGGTTGCGAAGGGCTCGCCGGCTGCGATGGCCTCCTTCAGCGTGTTGTAAGGACCCCAGCAGACACCTGTTCCTTCGAACGCGCGCTCGAGTTCGGCCAATGTGCGTGCTTCGATGGCAGCTATCAGGAGCGGGTTCAGCCTGTCGCGGTGCTCGAAGCGGAGACCCTCGTCGGAGGCCAGATCGACGCCGAGTTCGGCCTCGATCGCGGCGATCCGCTCGCGCAGGCCGAGCGCCTTGACCAGATCGGCCCAGTGCCGCTTCGTCAGTGCCACGATCATCACGCGGCGATTGTCCTTTGTGCGGAAATCGCGCCCAAGTGCGCCGAACAGGTCGTTGCCCATGCGAGGGCGATCCTCTCCGGAAACATAGACTTCGGCGACCTGACCGAGATGGCCGAGCGAAGCGGCGGCCACGTCGCCCAGCGGCACCCGCACCTCCTCGCCCTTGCCGGTGAGCCGGCGGTGGCGTTCAGCGGCCAGCAGCGCGAAGGCGGCGTAGGTTCCGGTCGCGAGGTCCCAAGCCGGCAGCACATGATTCACTGGCACGTCGCCCATCGATTCCGGGCCGGTCATGGACGGGATGCCGATGGCGCTGTTGACCGTGTAGTCGACGGCTGAGCTGCCATCCGCCCAACCCATGATCCGCACGGTGATGATGTCGGGGCGATGCCTGGCGAGGTTCTCGTGCGACAGGAAGCCGGAGACCGGATAATTGGTCACGAAAAGGCCGGCGCCTTCGCCCGGCGCGGTGGCGATGGACACCGCCAGTTCGCGCCCTTCCGGCCGCGACAGGTCGATGGCGATAGACTTCTTACCCTTGTTGAGGCCTTCCCAATAGAAGCTCGGCCCGTTGGGCGAGCGCGGCCAGCGATGGTAGTCCGGTCCGCCGCCGATCATGTCGAACCGGATGACCTCGGCCCCCATCTGCGCGCAGTGCAGGGCACAGGAAGGAGCGGCGACGAACGCGGCGCCCTCGACGATACGCAACCCGGAAAGCAGCTTGTACATGTCAGCCGGTCACCGATGAACGGCGGTCGTGGCAGCAGTATTGGATAGGTCGCATGGGCATCCGTCTTTACGCATCTTGGGATCGATTGGCTTCATTCGATCATTGCGTAGGACTGTACTAAAGGCGACGCTCAAGAAGCTGAAACCTGTTATGCCGAGGCATGGACTCCCATCGCGGTCCAAACGCCCGAATGATCGCTCCCGTTGAAAATGCGTCGTTGCATTGGACGATCCGGCAGCCTTGCCGGAGCTTGGAGGAGCAAAAAAATGATAAATCTGAGGGCAATTCTGCGCGAACCCCGTGCGGCGGTTCGCGGCCTGGCGATCGGGGCTGTCGCTGGCATGGGCATGTTCGCTTCGTCCGCCTCGGCGGCAGAGTTCGAGTGGCGCTATTATTCGGTGTCGCCGCTGGGCCACCCGTACTCCCAGATACTCGACAAGCATTTCAAGGAAATCCAGAAGCGTTCCGGCGACAAGCTGAAGATCGACCTCGTCTATTTCGGCGAGACGCCCTACAAGGGCGCCGAGGCCGAGAAGCTGATGCGCGACGGTCTGGGCGAAATGACCGAATGGCTGGTCGGATACTCCACCAGCACCTATCCGCTGCTCTCGGCTCCCGAACTGCCCTTTCTGCCGACCGCGGCCATGAAGCCGGCAGACCTGATTCCGGCACTCGACAAGGCCTGGCAGAGCCCCAGCGTTTCCACCGAACTCCAGAGCATTCTGGACAAGCACAACGCGGTGCGGCTGTCGCGCTTTTACTGGCCTCCGCAGAACCACTGGCTGAACAAGCCCATCGACGGGCCGGATGGCTTCAAGGGCCTGAAGATCCGCGAATATTCCGCCGAGGGCATCGACTTCACCACCGCCATCGGCGCGACGCCGGTGTCGATGACCGCGCCTGACGTTTATGCCGCCCTGCAGCGCGGCGCTCTGGACGGCGTCGTCACCGCGTCCACCTCGATGACCGGCATCAAATGGGGCGAAGTGCTGAAGGCCGGCTACATCACCAACTTCAAGCTGACGATCAGCCTGATCCTGGTGTCGCAGCGCGAATACGACAAGCTGCCTCCGGACCTGCAGAAGATCCTTACCGAGGAGGTCAACAAGGCGACCGACGAAATTCTCGCCTTCATGGTCGACAACGAGACCAAGTTGCATGAGCAGCTCAAGAAGGACTACGGCTTCACCATCACCTACGCCAAGCCCGAGGACTACACGGCGCTGCGCAAGATCGCGCAGGAGGCCGTCTGGTCGGCATGGGTCGAGAGGGTCGGGCCGGATGTCGGCAAGCCGCTGATCAACGATGTCCTGACGGCGCTTGGCGCTCCTGAACGGCTCTGATCGAACGAGGGCGCCCTGAAAACGGGCGTCCCTTCCTCCCTGTCGAAGGAGCCGTTTCATGGACCGCAAACCCGACGCCCTGCGGGCGATTGACCGTTCGCTCTTCTTTCTGGCCTGCCTTTGCGGCCTGACCATTCTCATATTGCAGCTTGCCGAAATCACCGCCCGCCTGTTCGGCGGCAGCGTCGTCTTCTCGTCCGAGGTCACCGGCTTCCTGATGGCGGTGATGGTGTTCCTGGCGCTGCCCGAGGTGACGCGCCTGAACGAGCACATCACGGCCGATTTCATCGTGCTGATGATGGGGCCGAAGATGCGGCGCTTCATCGAGCACTTCATCGCACCGCTGTTTTCGGCGATCTATGCCGTCATCCTCATCTACCTGCTCTACACGCTGACCCGTGATTCCTACATCGATGGCGTTCGCTCGGAAGGCGTGACCCGGATGCCGGTCTTCATCCCGCAGGCAATCCTCGTCTTCGGCACCGCCATGATGTTGCTGAGGCTGGTCCTTCAACTGGTTTCGCCGCAACCGCCGCGCCCGCACTCCGATGAGGCGAAGGAACATATCCAATGATCGTTCTGACGGCGATTTTCGCCACCCTTATCGTTTTCCTCTTCGTCGGATTGCCCATTGCCGTATCGCTCGGCCTGTCCGGCCTGATCTGGATCATCGCCAAGGACCCGATGCTTCTGCGCGGCGCCGCCTATGCGGTGTGGAACAACGCCAACAGCGTGACGCTGGTCGCGGTGCCGATGTTCCTGTTGATGGGCGAGATCATCCAACGCAGCCAGGTGGCGGTGAAGTTCTACCGCGCCATGTCGTTGTGGGTACGCTGGCTGCCAGGCGGCCTGCTGCACTCGAATATCGGTGCATCCGCGGTGTTTTCGGCCGTGTCCGGATCGAGCGTGGCTACCGCGGCGACCATCGCCACCACCGCCATTCCGGATCTGCTGCGGCTCGGCTACAAGCGCTCGCTGGTCGCCGGCACGCTGACGGCCGGCGGCACGCTCGGCATCCTGATCCCGCCTTCCATTCCCATGATCATCTACGGCGCCATCACCGAGACCTCGGTCGGCCGGCTCTTCATGGGCGGCGTGCTGCCCGGCGTCATGATGACGGTGCTGTTCTTCCTCTATGTCGTCATCGCCTCGATGTTCGACCAGCGCAGCAAGCCACGTGAGCCGCGTCAGGTCGTCACTATGGGCGAGCGGATACGCTCGTCGGGCGACATCTTCCCGATCGCGGTGCTGATTGCCGTCATCATCCTAGGCATCTATCGCGGCTGGGCGACGCCGACCGAAGTCGCATCGCTGGGCGTTGCCGGCGCCATCATCATCGCTGCGACGTTCGGTCAGTTCTCCCTGGCCATCTTCCGTGAATCGCTCATCTCGACGGTGCGCTTCACCGCCATGCTGACCTTCGTCATCCTGTCGGCGCATGTCTTCGCCTTCGCCCTGTTCGGCTGGGGATCGACCCGCGCTGTGGTCGGCATCATCGGCGATCTCGGCCTTCCGCCCTCAGGCGTGTTGCTGGCGATTGTCATCCTGTGCCTGTTCCTCGGCATGTTCATCGACGCCATCTCGATGATGGTGCTGATCCTCGGCGTGGTGTTCCCGATCATCACGGCGGTCGGCTACGATCCGGTCTGGTTCGGCATCGTGCTGGTGCTGCTTTTGGAAATCGGCCTGATCACGCCGCCTGTCGGCCTCAACCTCTACACGATACGGGGGCTTATGCCGGGCGCAACGCTGTCCGAGGTCAGTTGGGCGTCGCTGCCCTTCGTCTGTCTGCTGCTGCTCGGTATCTTCATCCTTTGGCTCTTTCCGGAGATCGTCCTATGGCTACCACGCAACGTAAAGTGAGCGCTGCTCAGTCGAACGCGGCGGAGCGGCTGGCCGATTTCGCCGTCGCCGCCGATGCGAAGAAACTGCCGCGCGAGGTGATCGAGAAGGCGCAAGGGTGCCTGACCGATTTCCTGGCCTGCGCGCTCGAAGCCCGGTCCTTGCCCTGGGGCAAACAGGTGAGGGAATACGCCTCCATCGGCCCCGCCGGCCCTGCAGCCGTAATCGGTACCGACCTCCGGGTCGGTGCGCCGGACGCCGCCTTCGCTAACGGCACGCTGGGGCACGGACTGGTGCGCGAGGACATGCATGTGGCGAGCAACTGCCACCTTGGCGTCGTCGTCTGGCCGACGCTGCTGGCGCTGGCCGACCTGAGCGGCACGGCCAAGGGCGAGGATTTCCTTGCAGCGGGCGTCGTCGGGTATGAAGTCGGCGCGCGTGCCGGGCGTGCGCTGTTCGACGCCGATCTTTCCGCCAAAATCAGGCCGACCGGAACGGTGGGCGCCATTGGCGCGGCCGCCGCCGGTGCGCGGCTGCTCGGCCTGACGCGCGAACAGACCATTGCCGCGATAGGCTTCGCCGCGAACTGCGCCGGCGGCGTCAACGAATGGCCTTGGGTCGGCGGCACCGAAGTGTTCTTCCATGCCGGCTTCGCGGCGCGCAACGCGGTGACGGCGGTGCTTCTGGCCAAGGCCGGCGCGTTCGCCTCGCCAACGGCCATTGACGGTCGGGCCGGGCTGTTCGCCGCCTTCGACCGGCGCGACAAGGCGGATGCCATCGCACCGCTTGCCGATGGCCGCTATGAAATCATGGCCGTCTACTGGAAGCCGGCGCCGGCCTGCAACTACGTGCAGACGCCGTGCCAGGCAGCCCTGGCGGTGGCGAAATCCGGGGTAAGGACGCAGGATATCGCCGAAGTGCGGATCGGCAGTTTCACCTCGGCGATCCGCTATCCGGGTTGCGATCAGGACGGCCCGTTCGACGGGATTCTCGAGGCCAAGATGAGCATCCAGTATTCGGTTGCCGCGACGCTGGTGAATGGCGTGGTGGCGGAATCCAATTATGCGAAGGTGGATTCGGCGGAGGTGCTGCGGCTTGCCAGGGCGACGAAACTGTCCATCGATCCGCAATTCGAAAGAGTGTTTCCGGCAAAGCAGGGCGCGGAGGTGACGGTCGTGCTCAGGGACGGAACGCAAATCGGTGAAAGGCGGGACGATATCCGTCCGGTCGATTACGATGGCGTTCGCGGACGCTTCCTCGAAACGGCGGCGCAGGCTTTCGACAAGGGAAGCGCGGCCGAAATTCTGGCCGCGATCGACGCGCTCTCTGCGAACGGAGCCGCGGGCGAAATCACCAGACTGGCAGGCAAGGCATGAGCGGTAAAGGCACGGGACAAGGGGCTGGGCAGGACAAGACAGCCCTTGGCGGCATCCGCATCATCGAGCTCAGCCGGCTTTTGCCCGGCGGGCTGGCGACGCAGATGCTGGGCGACCTCGGCGCCGATGTCATCAAGGTCGAGCAGCCGGTGGTGGGCGACTACACCCGTGCCTTTCCGCCGATGGGCAAGCAGGATTCCGGCTTCTTCCTCGTCGGCAACCGCAACAAGCGCTCGATCACCGTCGATCTCAAGAGCGAGGCCGGCAAGGAGATCGTGCGCAAGCTGGCGGCCGAAAGCGACGTTGTGGTGGAAGGTTTTCGTCCCGGCGTCGCCGACCGGCTGGGGCTCGGCTACGAGGCGCTGAAAGCGCTCAATCCTGGCCTGATCTACTGTTCGATCTCGGGCTATGGCCAGGACGGGCCGTATCGCGATGTCCCCGGACATGACATGAACTATCTCGGCATCACCGGCATGCTGCAGCTCACCTCGCGTCCCGGTATAGGGCCGCAGGTTCCCGGCCCGCTGATCGCCGATGTCGGCGGCGGCACGATGATGGCGGTGTTCGGCATCCTGGCGGCTTTGATGGCGCGGCAGAAGAGCGGCGTCGGGCAGTTCGTCGATGTGTCGATGACGGACGGCTCCATGCACTTCATGCATTCGCATGCGTCGAACTACCTGCTGGCCGGCGAGGAGCCTACGGGCGGGGAGCATCGCATCGCCGGCGGCTCGATGCCCTACAACATCTATCGTTGCGCCGACGATAAATACCTGACGCTCGGCATCATCGAGGACCATTTCTGGCAACGGCTGCGCAAGGCGCTGGGCCGCGACGACCTGCCGGAAGATCCGTTCCCCGCCCGCGCGGAAATGGAAAAGGCCAAGGCCGTGCTCAGCGACATCTTCGCCGGCAAGCCGCGCGACGAATGGGTCAAATTCCTGTGGGAGCACGACCTGCCGGCCGGCCCGGTCAATTCCTTCGCCGAAGCCTTCAGCGACCCGCAGATGGTGGCGCGCGAAATGCTGCTGCATGTCGACCATCCGGTCGAGGGCAGGGTGCCGCAGATCGGCTTTCCGGTGAAGTTTTCCGAAACGCCGGGCCAGATCACCCGCCATCCGCCGGTTCTCGGCGAGCACACCGACGAGGTGCTGAAATCGCTCGGCTACAGCGACGAGCAGATCGCTACGCTCCGGAACGAAAAGACGGTCTAGGCGGGCATCCCCGGCCTAAGCCAGGGCGCCCTCGATCTTCATGGCGATTTCGTTCGCAGGATCGAGTGCAGCGAGTTGGAAAGCGTCGCCCTCCAGCCCGCCGGCGATCTCGAACGGCGCCACCGCATAGAGCGGACGCATCGCCGTCACCTTGAACTCCGCAACCTGCCGACCGGGCAGGTTGGCTGCGAGCAGATCCATCAGCAGCGTCGCCGTCAGCGGGCCGTGCACGATCAGCCCCGGATAGCCCTCGACGCCCGTCGCATAGGGGTGGTCGTAGTGGATGCGGTGGGTGTTGTAGGTCACAGCGGAATACTGGAACAGCAGGACGGGGTCCGGCGTCACCGTCCGCCGCCATTGCGGCTCGAAGCCGATGTCGGCGCTGGCGCGTCGTTCCGCCGGCGCGGCCTGCGGGGCCGTTGCCGAGGCGGCTTCCCGGTAGGCAATGCGCTGGCTCTCGCGCATTCGTCCGCCGTCCGCGCCCTCGATCAGATGATCGACCGTCAGAAAAACCAGCTCGCCGCTGCGTCCGGTCTTTTCGGCGACGTCGGCGATGGTGGAGGTGCGTCGGGCAGCTTCGCCGACGACCAGCGGCTTGTCGACGGCAACAATGGAGCCGGCCCACATGCGGCGCGGCAGGTGGATCGGCGGCAGGAATTTGCCCCGTGCCGAGTGCCCGTCCGGCCCAGCCTCGTCATGGCGCATGGCTGGCCAGAACAGTGCCCAGATCCAGGCCGGCGGCCACGGATCGCCGGCAGCAAGGCGAGGGCGGTCGAGCAGTCCCGCCATGCGCGCGGCGACAAGCTCGGTCGCGACATCGTCCAGCGTTTCGCTTTTTCCGATCCAGTCGGCATAGTTCGGCATCGAAATTCTCCGGCAATTCGGGACCACTATTGGACGGCTCGGCGCGCGCGGTCGAGACGCGCGGCGGAAAGCGCTTCGAATAACAGCTATTCCCGGCCGTGGCGGTATTTCCAGGTCTCAATATAGACGATTAAAAACAAAGGTTTGAAAGATAGTTCTCTTGTTGTTGTACCTTCGTCCTGCCGGCGCCGGGTCTATGCGGCGGTGCCGAAATCCCGCACTCTTGTCCGGTCTGGAAAGACATGGACGACAGGTGAGGAAAAACAGACATGGCTAAAACGCAGGCGGCGGTTGTCGGCGTCGGGACCACGGCCTATGGCCGGTTGCCGGAATACGACGCCTACGATCTCGGCATGTGGGCGCTGTCCGATGCCTTGGCGGATGCAGGGCTCGGCTTCGGCGACATCGACGGCATCGTCATCAACCGCATTCCCGACTATCAGCGCTTCTGCGAGATCGCCGGCATCGATCCGCAATTTGTCACCATCACGCCTGGCCACGGGCGTTTCGCAGCGATCTGCATTGAAACCGCGATCAATCTGGTTGCCAGCGGCCGCTGCAAGACCGTGGCGCTGGTCTATGGCAACAATGGACGCTCCGCCGGAGCGGCCTATGGCGGCCCGGAAGACAGTTACGGTTCGGGCGCAAACGGGCTCTGGTTCCCCTATGGCATGACCTCGCCCGGCGCTTTCCACGCGCTGATGATGCGACGGCACATGGGGCTTTACGGCACCACGCCGGAACAGATTGCGCAGGTGTCGATGACGTTCCGCAACCACGCCGCGCTCAATCCGCAGGCTGTGATGCGCCAGCCTTTCGATCTCGACACCTATCTCAACGCCCGCATGATCTGCGATCCTCTGCGGCTGCTCGATTACTGCCTGATCAACGATGGCGGCGTCGCACTCGTCATCACGTCTGCCGACCGCGCCAAAGACCATGCCAAGCCGCCCGTCTATCTGCGCGGCGCCGCGCTCCAGACGGTCTTCGCCGATTCCATGTTCCCGCCGGAGGACTTCTGGCGCGGTGCCATGAAAAAGGTCGCCGACCGCAGCTTCGGCGAGGCCGGGCTGTCGCGCGAGGACATGTCGGCGCTGATGATCTACGACAATTTCACCCCGACGGTGATGTTCTCACTCGAAGGCTGTGGCTATTGCGGCGAGGGCGAAAGCGGCCCGTTCGTCGCCGAAGGCCATCTTGCGCTCGGAGCAAAATACCCGACCAACACCTCCGGCGGACATCTGTCGGAGAGCTATATGCAGGGATGGGCGCTCAGTGTCGAAGCCGTGCGTCAGTTGCGCGGCGAATGCGGCGACCGTCAGGTAAAGGACGCGGCCAATATCCACTACTGCGCCGCGGCTCCCGTCTGCTCCTCCATCGTCTATTCGAGGGATGCATCATGACGCCGATCGATACAACAGTGCCCGAAAAGCCGCGTCCGAAGCTGGACGGCCCCGAAAAGCCGTTCTGGGACGGCCTGCGCGAAGGCGAAATCCGCGTGCAGCGCTGCGGCAATTGCGGCCGGCACCGCTTTCCGGCAAGCCGCTACTGCCCGCACTGCCACAGCCCGGAGTTCCGCTGGGAAGCGGTGGCCGGCGAGGGCGAGGTGGAAAGCTTCTGCGTCTTCCACAAGGCGTATTTTCCCGGCTTCGTTCCGGAGATGCCTTACACCGTGCTGCAGGTGAAGCTCGACAGCGGCGTACGCTTCTTCTCCAACCCTGCCAGGGGTGAGGACAAGGCTGCGCTGGCGGTCGGGATGCGCGTTCGCGCTGTCTTCGAGCCCGTGGATGCCGAACTGACGCTTCTCAAATTCCGCAGCGCGGAGGCAAGATCATGAAGGCCATGGTTGTCGATCAGCCCGGCGGCGTCGAGGTCCTCAAACCGCAGATCGTGCCAGACCCCGTGGCGCAGCCACAGGATGTCGTCATCAAGGTCGACAGCTGCGGCGTCTGCTTTCACGACGTGGTGACGCGCAACGGCACGCTCAAGGCGGGCGTGAAGATGCCGCTGATCCTCGGGCATGAGATCGCCGGCACCGTGGTCGATGTCGGCAGCCGCGTTGGCAAGTTCCGCCCCGGAGACCGGGTGACGACGACCCAGCGCTATCACATCTGCGGCTCCTGCCAGCATTGCCGCACCGGCTACGAGCCGCTGTGCGAGGACCGCAAGTTCCTCGGCGACTACGGGCTTGTCGGCGGTTATGCCGAGTTCGTGGCTGTCGAGGACGACAATGTCGCGCATGTGCCAGACAACGTGCCGCTGCACGAGGCGGCCATCGTCGCCTGCACCATCGGCACCATCGTCAACGCGATGCGCGAGGTCGGGCGCGTCTCGGCGGGCGAAACCGTGCTCGTTACCGGCTCCGGCGGCGGGCTGGGCATGCATTCGATCCAGTTCGCACGTTTGCAGGGCGCGCGCGTCATTGCCCAGACGACATCGCCGAAAAAGGCCGACCGGCTGCGTGAACTTGGGGCGCATGAGGTCGTCGTGCACGAGCGCGGCGCGGACTTCTCCGGCGAGGTGCGCAAGCTGACCGGCGGGCGAGGCGTCGATGTGGTGGTCGACAATGTCGGCTCGCTGCTGTTCCAGCCGATCCGCAAGTCGCTCGCCATGCGGGGGCGCTGGATTTTGATCGGCCAGCTCAACGGTGATTTCGTGCCGTTCAATCCGGCGCAGCTGTTCCTGAAGAACATTTCGATGCTGTCAGCCACGTCGACCACGCGCAGGCAACTGGAGCAATGCCTTGAGATCGTGTCGCGCGGCGGCATCAAGCCGGTGATCGATCAATTGCTGCCTTTGTCGGAAGCGCGCCGGGCGCACGAACTGGTGGAGGCCGGGGCAGTGGCGGGGCGTATCGTCCTGCAGCCCGGAGCGTGAGGAGAGAACCGTGAACATTAACGCAGCCATCGTCGGCGTCGGCGCGTCGGAATTCGGACGCTTCCTGCCGGATACTCAACTCAGGCTGGCGGCCAAGGCATTGAAGCAGGCGCTCGACGATTCCGGCCTGAAGCGCGAGGACATTGACGGCCTGTCCATGCATATGGGCTGGCCGCTCGGCCTCGACTACGACCAGGTGGCGGACGGGCTGGGGCTCAACATCCGCTACGTCAACCAGGCGTGGACGCATGGCCGCTTCGTCACCAACGCGCTCCAGCATGCCGCGCTCGCCGTCTCGGCCGGCCTTGCCAATGTCGTCGCCTGCGTCACCGCCATCAGCTTCACGCGCGAGCGCGATATCCTGGGCGGACCGGGGGATATGGAGGGTTATCGTGAGGGCGGCGGCACCCATGGCGAGTCGCCGACCTACGGCCTGACTTCGCCGTCCGGCGGCGCGGCGCTCTCCATGCAGCGCTATTTGAAGCTCTATGGCGGCACGAGCGAGAAGCTCGCCGCCGTGCCGATCCAGATACGCAAGCACGCGCTGCTCAATCCGGACTCGGTGATGAAGGAAGAGCTGACGCTGGAAAAACACCAGACATCCCGCATGGTGGTCGATCCGCTGCATCTGTTCGACTGCTGCCTGATGACGGACGGCGCCATCGTCACGCTGGTGACGACCAAGGAACGCGCCAGGGACCTGAAGCAGAAGCCGGTGGTCGTTGCCGGTATGCAGGGCGTCCGCTCCAGCCGCGACGAGTTCATCTTCGCGCCGCCAGGGCTCGGCATCGGTCAGCAGCCTGTCACGAATGTGCGGTCGCGCCCCATCGATACCGAAGTGTTCGACGCGGCCGGCGTGACGCAGAAGGACGTCAAGGGCGTCTATACCTACGATGCCTTCTCGCCGCTCGTCCTGTTCGTTCTGGAGCGCTACGGCTATTGCGGCGAGGGCGAGGCGCTCGATTTCGTCCAGAACAATGGCATCGGGCTGGGTGGCAGGCTGCCGGTGAACACGAATGGCGGGCTGCTTTCAGAAGCGCATGTCGCCGGCTGGAACCACATCCGCGAGATGACGCGCCAGATCCGCGGCACCGCGGGCCCACGGCAGATACCCAATGCCGACGTGCTGCAATGGGGCACGGTCTGGGGCGATTCCGTCATCCTGACGGCGGCTTGAGGAGGACGTACCATGAGTTTCCACCAAGGCATCACCGCCAAACCGCGGCCGCGCATCACGCCTGACCATCAGCCTCTCTGGGATGGGTTCAAGCAGCATAAGATGATGCTGCCCTTCTGCGAGGAATGCGGCAAGCCGCATCTGCCGCCCGGTCCCGTTTGCCCGTACTGCCTGTCCGACCGGCTCGAATGGCGCGAGGTTTCGGGCCGAGGCGTGATCTCGACCTGGGTCGTCGTGCACAAGGCCTGGTTCCCGGCATTCGCGCAGGACATTCCCTACAATGTCGTGCAGGTCGAGCTGGAGGAAGGGCCGCGCATCACCGCCAGCGTCGTTGGCAAGGGCGATCAGAAGCTGGATATCGGCCAGAAGGTCGTCGCGGTGTTCGAGCCGGTCGATGACGAACTGACCCTGCTCAGGTTCAAGCCCGCCTGACGACCGTCTTTCTGTGACAGAAAAGGCGCGGCAGCGAGGCTGGCCGCGCCCTTCCTGCGTTCAGGAATAGAGCGCTTCGGGCAGTCCGGCCACATCCGAGTCCATCGCCAGCAGGCCGCCGGAGAACGGTTCGGCAGCGAGCTTTTCCGCCGGCAGGCGGAAGCGTGCAGTGGTGACGTACATGGTCTTCAGGTCCGGGCCGCCGAAGGTGACATGCGTCGGCTTGGTGATGCCGAGTTCGAGGATCTGGTCGACCTTGCCATCCGGACTGAAGCGGATGAGGCAGCCGCCATCATAGCGTGCGTTCCACAGGTACCCCTCGGCATCCACGCTGGAGCCATCGACGTCGCCCGGCAAACCCTTCGTGTCGGCAAACAGGCGGCGGTTGGAAATCGCGCCGGTGCCGGGATCGTAGTCATGGGCAAAGATCAGGTTGGTGTGGCTGTCGCCCAGGTAGAATGTCGCTCCGTCCGGACTCCAGCAGATCGAGTTCGGCAGGAAGATATCCTTGTCCTGCACAAGCTGGGTGCCTTTCGCGCCGCTGACCTGCCACAGCCGCCCTTTGGCGCCGGACAGCATCTTGTCCATGCTGGCGACGAGAAAGCGCCCCCGCGCATCGGTGCGGCCGTCATTCAGGATATTGTCCGGCCGGTCGCTTTCAGGGTGCGAGAGGCGCTGCAGGCTTCCTGCTACAGGGTTCCACAGCGCCATGCCGTTGCGACCGGAAATCAAAACATCGTGTGAGGCCGTGAGGGCATAGGAGCCGAGCTTTTCCGGCGGCGTCCAGCTTTCGGTTCTGCCGGTTGCCGGATCGTGGGAATGGAAAGCCGGCTTGAGCACGTCGATCCAGGTCAGCACCTGGCGTTCGGGATGCCACAGCGGCACCTCGCCCAGCACATCCTCGGTCTGTGCGACCAGCTTTATCTCCCCGGTCTTGATCGGCATGTGCTTCCTCCCTGGCGGCCGGTCGATCTTCGACGGCCCGAAACGACGTTCCGGCATCCTTATTCGCTTGGCGGGAGCAGGTACCACTATAGCAGCTATGCGTATGGCCTGAATTGACGCGCGAGGGGCTGGGCTACCTACTAGGGCAACGTTCCCGGTTCGCGTTTCGTGCGGACCGGCCACATGCGGCAGGATCAGGGAGGACCGCCGATGTCTCTTTATCGGAAACATGTTGAGCGTGCGGCGCATCGCGTTTGCCGCGCCGCGGGCGAAGCATGAGCGACAATCTCATCCTGCTCGAGAATTTCCTGCAGGCGCTCGCTGCCGGCCTGATGGTGGGCTGCCTGTATGGATTGATGTGCACCGGCCTCGGCATGATCTTCGGCATCATGCGCGTCATCAACTTCGCCCAGGGCGATCTGATGATGCTCGGCATGTATGCCGCCTGGTACCTGTTCACCGGATTCGGCGTTCTGGCTTTCCTCGGTCCCTATGCCGGTCCCGTCATAGCGGCGATGCTCGCCGGTCCCATCCTCTATGTCGTCGGCTATTTCGTGCATCAGTTCCTGGTGTCGCGGGTAACGGGCGTCAGCGTCGCATCGAGCGACAACCAGGGCCACTACGCCCAGCTTATCCTGACGCTCGGCATTGCGCTGATCCTGCAGAACGGAGGCCTGATCCTGTTCGGCTCGGAGCCGAATTCGATCCGCACGCCGATGTCGTCGAGCGCCTGGGAGATCGGTCCGCTCGTCGGCGAGTGGGTCAGCGTCTTCCTCAACAAGGCGCGTTTCGTTGGCGCGGTCGTGTCCATTGTCGTGGCCCTCGGCCTCTATGCCTTCGTCAACCGCACGCGGCTCGGCAAGGCGCTGCGCGCCTCGGCCGACAATGTCGTGGCGGCGCAGTATATGGGCATCAACGTCGACCGCGCACACCGCATCGCCTTTGGCATCGGCACCGCGATCACGGCCATCGCCGGGGGACTGGTCGCCATGTACTACCCCTTCCAGCCCTATGTCGGCATCGAGTTCGTCATCGTCATGTATGCCGGCGTTGTGCTGGGTGGATTGGGTTCGATCACCGGCGCTTTCTGGGGCGGCATGACCATCGGTCTGGTGCAGCAGCTTTCCACGCTGATCCTGCCGATCCAGTTGCAGAACACGGCGATCTTCGTGGTCTTCCTGCTGGTCGTCTTCTTCCGGCCGCAGGGTCTGTTCGGCAACAGCGTGGAGCGCGTGTGATGGGTCGCGAAACCAGCTTCAAGCGCTCCGCCGCCATTCTGGCCGGTCTCTCGGTCATCTACCTGCTGCTCGTCTTCATCGTGCCGGACCAGTACTATCAGCTGATGTTGACGCTGGTCGCCATCTGGGCGGTCATGGGCATCTCATGGAACATCCTGTCCGGTTATTCCGGCCTGGTGTCGTTCGGCCACGCGGCCTTCTTCGGCCTCGGCGCCTACACCGTCGCGCTGTCCTTGCTGCACTACGGCCTGACGCCGTGGATCGGCATACCGCTGGCCGGCATCGTCGGCGCCGTTGCCGGCGTTCTCGTCGGGCTGCCGACCTTCCGGCTGCGCGGCCACTATTTCGCGCTCGCCATGCTCGCCTACCCGCTGGCGCTTCTCTACGTCTTCGAATGGCTTGGCTATCAGGAAGTCGCGCTGCCGATGCATCGTGAGAACCCGGCCGGCTTCATGCAGTTCTCCGACGGGCGCATCTATTCGGTGATTGCGCTGGCTCTGTTGATCGTCGCCATCCTGATCTCGCGCCGGATCGAGACGACACGCTTCGGCATGGCGCTGCTTGCCATCAAGCAGAACGAGCTGGCGGCCGAAGCGGCCGGCATCGAGACCCGCAAGTGGAAGCTCAAGGCCATCGCCATATCCGGCGCCATCGCCGGCGCCATCGGCGGCTTCTACGCGGTGATCCTGATCGTGGTGACGCCGGCCAGCGTGTTCTCCATGCTGACCTCGGCGCAGGCGCTGATCATGGCGCTGTTCGGCGGCATCGGCACCGTCTGGGGGCCGGTCATCGGCGCGGCGGTCCTAATCCCGCTGTCCGAGACCCTGCACGCCGAATTGGGCAATGTCCTGCCCGGCATTCAGGGCGTGGTGTTCGGCGTCGCCATCGTGCTGGTCATCCTGCTGGCGCCCGAAGGCATCTTCTGGAAGGTACGGGATCTCCTTTCGCGCGGCGACGGTGCCGACAGGCCGAGCGACGTGGAGACCGTGCTTTCCGATCCAGGCGAGTTGATCGAGCGGCCGGAAATCATGGCCGGCCGGACCATCCTCGAAGTCCGCGACCTGTCGAAGAATTTTGGCGGCCTCAAGGCGCTGCAGAACGTCTCGTTCAAGGTGCCGGAAGGCGCGGTGGTGGGCATCATCGGGCCGAACGGCGCAGGCAAGACGACCCTGTTCAACCTGCTCAACGGCTTCGTTGTGCCGAGCACCGGCGAGGTGACGCTCGAAGGCCAGAACCTTGTCGGCCTCCAACCGAGCGGCGTCTGCAAGCTGGGGGTGGGGCGTACCTTCCAGGTCGCCCGGCCTTTCACCCGGCTTTCCGTGCTCGACAACGTCCTGGTCGGCGCCTATGTGCGCGCCGACGATGACGAGACGGCCCTGCGGCACGCCCGCGAGGCGCTGGCGCTGGTCGGCATGGAAGCCGATGCCGACCGCACCGCCGGCGGACTGCCCAGCAAGGAGCAGCGGCTGATGGAGCTGGCGCGCGCGCTGGCCGGCAAGCCGAAGATCCTGTTCCTCGACGAAATCCTCGCCGGGTTGGGCTCAAGCGAGATCAACGACGTCATCGTCGTGCTTCGCAAGCTGACCGAATCCGGCATCACCATATTGATCATCGAGCATACGATGCAGGCCATGCTGCGGCTGGCCGACCATTTCATCGTCCTCGATCATGGGGCGCTGCTCGGCGAGGGCAAGCCGCGCGACATGATGCGCGATCCGAAGGTCATAGAGGCATATCTCGGCAAAAGGTGGCGCGAACGTGCTTGAGATCAGGGACCTCCATGTCGCTTACGGCGGCGTATCGGCGCTCAACGGCATATCGCTGACCGTCAACAGCGGCGATTTCGTCTCCATCGTCGGACCCAACGGCGCCGGCAAGACGACTTTGTTCAAGTCCATTTCCGGCTCCGTGCCGGTGCGGTCGGGCGCGATCACCTTCGAAGGCCGGGACCTCAACGCCGTTCCGGCGCATGAGCGCCCGCATCTCGGCATCGCTCACGTCCCGGAAGGGCGGCAGGTGTTTCCGAACCTGACGGTGGAGGAAAACCTGGAGATGGGCGCCTACACCGAGGCCGGACAGAAGGCATGGAAGGACAATCTCGATTACGTCCTCAAGCTGTTCCCGATCCTCGGCGAACGCCGTCTGCAACAGGCTGGTACGCTTTCGGGCGGCCAGCAGCAGATGGTCGCCATCGCCCGCGGGCTGGCCTCGTCGCCCAAGCTCTTGATGCTCGACGAGCCGTCGATGGGCCTGGCCCCTGCGGTCGCGGACTCGATCTTCGAGGCGATCGTCGAAATCCGCAAGGCGCGCAAGCTGACGGTGCTGCTGGTCGAGCAACGCGCCGTCGAGGCGCTGGAGAGCTGCGACCGCGGCTACGTCATCGAAACCGGCCGGGTGGTGCTGGAAGGCGCCCAGACCGAACTGCTTTCCGACGACAGGGTCCGCAAGGCCTATCTCGGCATCTGACACCACAACCACGAAACATTCGGGAGGAATATCATGGTTACACGCAGAAGAGTTCTCATGACCGGTGTTGCGGCGCTCGCAATGTCGGCCGTTTCCTATCAGCCGGTCTTCGCCCAGGCGAACCCGGCCGAGGTCAAGGTTGCGCTGATCGCGCCGATGTCCGGCCCATGGGCCCGCCAGGGCGAGCTGATGAAAAAGGGCGCCGAGCTCGCCATCAAGGACATCAACGCCGCCGGCGGCGTCGAGAAGCTCGGCGGCGCGAAGATGAAGCTGCTGATCTTCGATGCCGGCGACACCACCGAAAAGGCAAAGAACGCTGCCCAGCGCATGGTCTCGCAGGAGCCGGATCTGGTCGGCGTTTCAGGCGCATGGCTATCGTCCTTCACGCTATCTGTCTCGGAAGTGACCGAGCGCGCCGAACTGCCGATGGTGACGCTCTCCTATTCCGACCAGATCACTTCGCGCGGCTTCAAATACATCTTCCAGATGCCGCCGACCGGCGTGAAGCAGGCGCAAGACGCTCTGCCGGCACTGATGGAAGTCGCGCAGAAGGCGACCGGCAAGAAGCCGACCAAGACCGGCATCGTTTCCGACAACACCGCGTCGTCCGTCAGCTTTGCCAAGCCGATGCGGGAGGGCGGACTGAAGGAAATGGGCATCGATCTTCTGTTCGACGAGACGTTTACGCCGCCTTTGGCGGACGCCACCGCTCTGATCCAGCAGGCGCGTTCGAAGCGGCCGGAATTCCTCATTATGCTGGGCACCTCGGTGCCGGACGATAAGCTGATGCTGGAGAAGGTCAACGAGTTCAACCTTGGTGGCGGCCGCATGCCGATCATATCGAGCGGCGCCCATATCGGCGCACCGGAGCTTCTCAAGAACATCGGTCCCGACCTGCTCGAGGGCGTGATGTCGGTCGTCGGCAACTGGGGCGCCAAGGGCCAGGAAGAGATCATCGCGCGCTTCAAGACCGAGACCGGCGAACCGTGGATGACCCAGGACTCCATCAGCGCCTACGGCGACATGTGGCTGTTCAAGCAGGCGTTGGAAGATTCCGGCAAGGCCGACAAGAAGGCTGTCGCCGAGGCGCTGCGCAAGATGGACACGACCGAAGGTCCGGCCAAGTTCTATCCCGGCGGCCACATCAAGTTCGACGAGGCCGGCCACAACGTCAACGCCAAGCTGATCATCGTGCAGTGGCAGGGCGGCGAGCCGAAGCCGATCTATCCGCCGGAATCGGCGCTGGCCGAGCCGGTCTGGCCGACCAACTGACGCCAGTGTCCAACTCTAATGAGAACAACCCGCGGTCAGCGATGGCCGCGGGTTTTTCTTTGCCTGAAGAAGGGCGGGTAGCGACAAAGAAAAGACCGCCTCGCAGGCGGCCTTTGAGATAGTTCAGGTAGCCTGGTTCAGGCGGCGTTGAGGATCGCCTGGATGCCGGCATGGACGGCGTCCGGCATCTCGATATAGCCACGCTTGATAGCCGTGGCGCGGTCGGCGCGGGAACGGTCGAACGGCATCCGCACCGCCTCGCCGCCCTCGACCGGCCGGGTCGAGCGAACGGCCTCGGCATAGCTGGAAATCTCGGCCTTGAAGGCATTGGTATCGGTCAGGACGTCGGGCCGGATGGCGACGATGAGGTAGCCGAACTCGCGCAATTCCCCCGGGATCATCGGCGACCCGGCCAGCATCCCCAGCATCTGCACCACCATGGCAAGGCCGGAACCGCGATGTCCGCCCCACGGCGCGAAGGCGCCTTGCAGGGCCGCATCGGGGTCGTTGGTCGGTTTGCCGTCGGGGCCGAAGGCCATGCCGGGTGACAGTTGCTGCCCCAGCCTTCGGGCCAGCACGACTTGCGCATGGATGATCGCCGACGTGCCGATGTCCCAGATCACCGGATCGCCCTTGCTGGGGAAGCCGAAGCAGATCGGGTTGGTGCCGAAGCGCCCCTCCGTGCCGCCATGCGGCGCCACCCAGGGCGAGGCATTCGAGGCGATCATGGTGACGAGATCGTGCTCCGCCGCCATCTCGGCATAGTAGGAGAGCATGCCCGTGTACCAGGTGTCGCTCGCGCCGACCACGGCGATGCCGCTGGCATTGGCCTTCTCGATGGCGATTTCGGTGGCCCGATGCGCCACCAGGTAGCCAAGCTTGTCGGCGCCGTCGAGCCGGGCGGAAACCGGTGTCTCGCGCAGTACGGTAATCGGTCTTGTCGAGCGGCCCTGCTTTTCCAGACGCTCTGAGATCGAGATCATGCGGGCAAAACCGGCGTAGTCGAGACCCCGCAATTCGCTGTCCATCAGGTGGCCGGCGGCGATGCGCGCTTCCTCGGCATTGCATCCAAGCTTGGCCATGACCTGTTCGGCCAGTGTATAGGCGTCGGCGACGGATAGTCGCATAGTTCTCCTCCTCCTTGATGAACGGATTTCGCGGCGGCTCAGTAGGAGCGCGGCATGCCGAGCACATGCTCGGCGATGAATGCGAGGATGAGGTTCGTCGAGATCGGCGCCACTTGGTAGAGGCGCGTCTCGCGGAACTTGCGCTCGACATCGTATTCCTCGGCGAAACCGAAGCCGCCATGCGTCTGCAGGCAGGCCTCGGCGGCGTGCCAGGCAGCCTCGGAGGACAGCAGCTTCGCCATATTGGCTTCCTTGCCACAGGGCGCGTGCTGCTCGTAAAGGCTGGCGCCATGATAGACCATCAGCCGCGCCGCCGACATTTCCGCATAGGAGCGGGCGATAGGAAACTGCACGCCCTGGTTCTGGCCGATCGGCCGTCCGAAGACGACGCGTTCGCCCGAATAGGCGGCTGCCTTGTTGATGAACCAGTTCGCGTCGCCGATACATTCCGACGCGATCAGCAGGCGCTCGGCATTCATGCCGTCGAGCACATAGCGGAAGCCCCTGCCTTCCTCGCCGATCAGATGATCAGCTGGCACCTTCAGGTTGTCGAAGAACACCTCGGTCGTCGCATGGTTCATCATCGTGCGGATCGGCCGGATTGTGAGCCCGTTGCCGACCGCTTCGCGCATGTCCACGACCAGGATCGACAGACCATCGGCGCGCTTGGCGACCTTGTCCTTCGGTGTGGTGCGGGCAAGCAGGACCATAAGGTCGGAATGTTCCGCCCGCGACGTCCAGATCTTCTGGCCGTTGACGATGTAATGATCGCCCTCGCGCACGGCGGTCGTCTTGATCGAAGTGGTGTCGGTACCGGCGGTCGGCTCGGTCACGCCGAAAGCCTGCAGGCGCAGTTCACCGGACGCGATCCTGGGCAGCCAGCGCTGTTTCTGTTCCTCGTTGCCGTGGCGAAGGATGATGCCCATGACATACATCTGTGCATGGCAGGCGCTGCCGTTGCCGCCATTGGCATGGACGGTTTCGAGGATGGCGACGGCATCCGACAGGCCGAGGCCCGAGCCGCCATATTCTTCCGGGATGAGTGCGCCGAGATAGCCGGCCTCGGTCATCGCCTTGACGAATTCCGATGGATAGCGCCTCTCGCGGTCCACCTCGCGCCAGTATTTGTCGGGAAACCGTGCGCATAGCGCCGTCACGGCCTCGCGGATCTCTGCCTTGTCGTCGCCCAAGGCGGGATTGTCTGTCGATTTATTGAGCATGGCGCGTCCTCGCGTGCCTGGTTTAAGCCTGAACCGACAGACTAATGGCCGCGCTCCGTCATCGTCAGACGCCCACTGATCCTATCAGATATATTGTTAATGGTGGCCCTTGGTCGTATCTTCCGCAGCCGCCAGAAGGCATATTGCTCCCATGGAGTTGAAGCAGCTCAAATACCTCCTGTCCGTCTCGGAATTGGGCAGTTTTTCCAAGGCCGCGGTCGTGCTTTCGGTCGCCCAGCCGGTGCTGTCGCGCCAGATACGCAGCCTTGAGGAAGAGCTTGGCGTCGAGCTTCTCTACCGCAACGGCCGCGGCATCGTCGTCTCCGATGCGGGGCAGATCGTCGTCGACCACGCCCGCTCCATCGTCAACGCGGTGGGGTCCATTTCCGCCGATATCGACACGCTGCGTTCGGACCCGAGCGGCAAGATATCGATCGGCATGCCGCCGACCGCCGGATCGGTGCTGACCGCCCCGCTGATCCAGCGCTTTCACGAGGAATATCCGCGCATCAAGCTGAAGGTGCAGGAAGGCTACAGCGGCCACGTGCTCGAATGGCTGTCGACCGGCCGCATCGACGTGGCCATCCTCTACAATGCGCCGAAGACTTCGACGCTGCTGACGCAGCCCTTGATCGAGGAAGAGCTTTTGCTGATCGGGCCGGGCAGGCACCCGGACATGGCGGTCGAGGGACCGGTGCAGGGTTCCAGCCTTGCCGAGATGCCGCTCATCCTGCCGTCGCACCCGCACGGGCTGCGCGTTCTGGTCGAGTCGCTGCTGGGCACGCAGCGCATCTATCCGAATGTCGAATACGAGATCGACAGCCTGAGCGCCGTCGTCAACATGGTGGAGCAGGGGATCGGCTATACGATCCTGCCCTATGCGGCGGTTAGCGCCAAGGTGGAAGCTGGTGACCTGACCGCCACTTCCATCGTCGAGCCGAGGATGACACGCCATCTCGTTCTCGCAACCTCCACCCAGCGGCCCGTCACCAACGCGACCCGCACGCTCGCCAAGATGGTGACGCTGCTAGTCCGCGACCTGGTGAAGGACGGCGTCTGGATGCCGCGCGCGCAACTGGACGACTAGTTGGCATTTCCGGCCAGAGCTCTTGTCTGAAAGTCCTATCTATACCTGCTATGCCGTTCGCCGCGATTGTCCGCGCTGCGACGATTTCCGAAAATGCTGGCAACAGGTTGAAGGTTCAGAGGCGTGATAGCGCCGGGAGGTCTGGACGTGACGGTCGTCGATTCACACGCGCATATCTGGGGCGAGGGCTTCCTGCCGCCGGCATTCTTCCGCCGCGCCGCCGAGCAATGGGCGGCGAAGGCGGACGACCGCAGCGCCGACATGATCCTGCCGCGGCTGCTTTCCGGCGTCGAGGACCCGGACGGCGACGATTTCGTCGCCAACATGGACCGCGCCGGCATAGACCGATCGATGATCATGATGATCGACGTCGGCGAGCCGGTTTTCGGCGAGGAGCCGCGCGTTAATGTCGACCGCCAGATTGAATTCTATGGCGCCTTGCAGCAACGCCACAGGAACCGGCTGCATTGCCACGTGTCGGTGGATTTCCGCCGCGCAGGCTATCTGGAATCGATCAAACGGGGCGTGAAGGAGCATGGCCTTGTCGGCATCGGCGAACTGACCCCGGACGGGTTTGCCGCCGATGGCGAAAACGTCCGGCCGATGTTCAAGCTCGCGGCAGACCTCGGCGTGCCGGTGCAGATCCATACGCGGGCAGGGGTGTGGACCGACTTCGCCGGCGCCGATTACTCCCAGAACAACCCCGTCCATCCGGTTCATGTCGCCCGTCTGGCCAAGGCCATTCCCGATCTCAAGATCATCCTGTGCCATGCCGGCTTCCCGCTCTGGTGGCAGGTGGCGGCCGAAGCCGTCGCCGATCTTCCGAATTGCGTGCTCGACGTGTCCAACTGGAACGAGCATCTTGCCGACAGTCCGGGCGATCTCGTCGCGCGGCTGGCCACATGGCGCTCGCTGGTCGGCTCGGACCGCATCCTGTTCGCCTCCGACCAGGCATCGGGCAAACGCTTCACCGGCGAGCGTTCCGAACTGCCGCACTGGGTCGATTTCTTCCGTGACCTGCCGGCAAACGCCGCCAGATGGGGCTATCGCTTCACTGAGGCAGAAGCCAAGCAAATGCTGGGCGCCAATGCGCTCAAATTCTATAACCTGTCCTGAGGTAGGGTAATGCCGACGATCCCGAATGCACGAACCATCCCGGCATTGCTGAAGGAGCTCGCCGAGACGTATCCGCACCGCGAGGCTTTGGTCGCCCGCGACAAGCGCTTCACCTACGCGCAGCTGCGGGCGGAAGTGCGCGCCTTCGCCAAGGGACTTTCGGCGATGGGGATCGGCAAGGGCAGCCGTGTCGCCATCCTGATGGGCAACAAGTGGGAGTGGATCGTCGCCGATCTGGCAGTCTGCAGCTTGGGCGGCATCATGGTCTCGGTCAACACCTGGGTGACAGCGCGCGAACTTTCCTACATCCTCAACCATTCCGACGCCGACACGCTGGTCTATACGGGGCGGTTCCTGAAATACGACTACACGGCCATGCTGACCGAACTCGAGCCGCATTCGGAGGCAATGCCGAAGTTGAAGCGGTTCATCCATGTTGGCGCAGAAAGCTACAAGGACAGCGTGCCGTTCAGCGACGTTTATGCTCGCGGTTCGGACGTCTCCGACAAGGTAATCGACGCCGCCGCAGCCGCCGTCGATCCGCTCGACGTCACCTATCAGCTCTACACCTCCGGCTCGACCTCGACTCCCAAGGGAGTGCAGCTTCAGCACTACGGCCTGATCGAGAACATGTGGAACATCGGCGAGCGGATGCACTGCACGCATGAGGACCGGCTTTGGCTGGCCGTCTCGCTTTATTGGGGCCTGGGCTGCGAGAACGCGCTGTTCAACATCCTCACCCATGGCGGCTGTCTCGTGCTGCAGGAGCACTTCGAAGCAGGCGAGGCCTTGCGTCTCATCGAGGAAGAGCGCTGCACCCTCTATTACGGCACGCCGAACATGGCGCAGGCCATGGCCGAGCATCCGGACCGGCCGAAGCGCGATTTGAGCAGCTTGCGCTCGGGCGGCGCCACCGGCCTGCCGGACCAGCTCCAGCGCGTCGTCGATCTCGGCGCGAAAGAAATCTGCCACATCTACGGGCTGACGGAGACCTACGGCAACTGCACCGTCACCGATGGCAAGCTCGACGCTGCCAGCAAGCGCTTTGCCACGGTCGGCCGTCCTCTCGACGGCGTCGACTTGCGGGTGGTCGATCCGGAGACGTTCAAGCCGTTGCCTGCCGGCAGCACCGGCGAGGTGCAGGTCAAGCGCTATGTCACCATCGGCTACTACAAGGACGAGGACAAGAACCGCGACGCCTTCACGCCGGACGGATATTTCCGCACCGGCGACCTGGGGCTTCTCGACGACGATGGATACCTCCACTTCCGCGGCCGCATGAAGGAGATGATCAAGACCGGCGGCATCAACGTCGCCCCGGCCGAGGTCGAGGAAATCCTGATGCAGCAGGACGGCGTGCAAATCGCCTTCGTCGTCGGCGTGCCGGACGCTGTGCGTGACGAGATCATCGGCGCGGTCATTGTCACCGAAAAGGATCCAGGTCCCGACGCTGAGAAAAGGCTGGCCGCTGCTCTCAAGAAGGAACTCGCCGCCTACAAGATGCCGCGCGCCTACCGCTTCGTGCGCGAGATCGATCTGCCGTTGACGACCACCGGCAAGGTCAAGAAGAACGAACTGGCCAACCTTTTCCTCGAAGTGCCGGCTGACGCATGAACGACCCGTCCCCGCCCGCGCAGGGCGCGGGACCAGCGCTGGAGCCGGCGAGCCCCGAGGCCGAACCGCAGCCGGGCCGGGATTGGCAAGGCATTGCGGGCGCGCTGCTTGTCGCGGCCACCTGCGCCATCATCGTCGGCGAGTTCGGTTTTCGTGGACCGGCGGGCAACATCGCGGCCCTGCTGGTCGCGGCCTTTGCATTGCTGCAGCTGCGGCGCCTGAGCTTTTCGGTGCTCATCCTGGCCGCGGCCGGGCTTGCCTTTCTGGTCTTCGGATTTTTGACGCGGTCCGACATGATCCCGCTGATCGAGTCGGTGGCCGTGCGTTCCGCCTGGGTGGTCGCCGTCTTCGTCTCGCTGCTGTCGTTGCGCTCGGCGGTCAACGATATTCCGGGCATCGTGCGTTCGGGTCTGTATCTGGTCAGCCAGCCGCCCGGCCGCCGCTACGCGGCGCTTACGCTCGGCTCCCAGCTTTTCTCCCATATCCTTCAATATGGCGCCGTGACGCTGCTGGGCGGGCTGGTCACCAACATCACGGCGCGAGAGCCGGACGGCTGGCTCAGGCAGGCGCGCGAACGCCGCATGCTGCTCGCCATCCAGCGCGGATTCATCGCGACGCTGTGCTGGTCTCCGGTGGCGTTCCCGATGATCATCTCGACGGCTGTGGTGCCCGGTTCCGACTGGATCGGTTCCGTGCCGGGTGCGCTGGGCACCAGCGTGCTGATCATGGGGATCGGCTGGTTTCTCGATTCGCTGTTCAAGCCGCAGGCAGCCGCGCCGCGCCGCGTAGCGGTTCTCGGTGCGGCGACAGACCTGCTGCCGCTGGCGCTGCTCCTCGGCGCCTTGTTTGCTGGCGCCGCCGGGATTGTCCTGACGACCGGCATGTCGACCTCGGTGGCCGTGCTCGTCATGGTGCCGGTCATGGCGCTCGCCATCGTGCTTGTTCGCGCCGGCGGTACGGTCGGAGCTAGAGGAGTGGCGGCGCGGCGCTGGATCGGACAGTTTGCAAGCGAGGAACTGCCCCTGTTCTCGGCGGAATCGATGCTGGTCATCGCTGCCACCTTCACCGGCCTGCTATCCGTCGAATTGCTGGGACCGGTCATCGAAGCCGTCGCCTTGCCGGAGATGCCCGGCTGGCTGATCCTGGCCGTGGTCGTCTGGTGGATGCCGGCCGCCGGGCAGATCGGCCTGCATCCTATCCTGGCAGCATCGCTTGTCGGCGGGCTGTTTCCGCAGCCTGCGCAATACGGCCTGACGCCCGACCAACTGGTGGTGGCGATCACCGGCGGCTGGGCCTTGTCCGGCGCGACATCGCCTTTCACGGCGGTGACCGCGCTTGTGGCCCGGCTTGGCAGGGTCAGCGCCTACACGGTCGGATGGCGCTGGAACGGACTGTTCCTGCTCTGCACCGGCGTCGCTATCTCGCTCTGGGCGGCCTTCAATCCGGTCAGCTGACCGGGGATGAGCTTTTTCAAAGTGTATGCTATGAGGCGCCGTACAAAGCTCCGGTCCGGAGCGTATCGCCGAACAGCAGTTTGAAATGCCGCACCGCTACGAAGAAAACAGACTGGCCATAGCGCCCATGATGGACTGGACGGACCGGCATTGCCGGTTTTTCCACCGTCAGCTGACGCGCCGTGCGTTGCTCTATACCGAAATGGTGGTCGCCGACGCCGTCATCCACGGGGCGCGCGAGCGGCTTCTGGGTTTCGACAACGATGAGCACCCGGTGGCGCTGCAACTCGGCGGTTCGGACCCGCAAAAGCTCGCCGAAGCCGCGCGCATCGGCGCGGATTTCGGTTATGACGAGATCAACCTCAATGTCGGCTGCCCGTCCGACCGCGTCCAGTCCGGCACCTTCGGTGCCTGCCTGATGAAGACGCCCGCTCTGGTGACTGATTGCGTCGCCGCGATGAAGGCGAGCGTGTCCGTCCCCGTCACCGTCAAATGCCGGCTCGGCGTTGACGATCAGGACCCCGAGGCCGCGCTGGACGCGGTTTCCGATGGTGTGTTCGCCGCCGGGGCCGACGCCCTTTGGGTGCACGCCCGCAAAGCGTGGCTGGAAGGACTTTCCCCGAAGGAAAACCGCGACATCCCGCCCTTGGACTACGAGCGCGTCTATCGCCTCAAGGAAAAGAACCGCGCACGCTTCGTCGGCATCAATGGCGGCATCCCCGATTTGCAGGCAGCCGGGGAGCATCTCGACCGTGTCGACGGCGTCATGCTCGGCCGCGCCGCCTACCACACGCCGGGATTGCTGGCGGGCGTCGATGCGGCTTTCTACGGCGAAGATGAGAGCGCTTTCGATTTCGCGGCGCTGGTCGATGCCATGGCCGCTTACGCCGCTCGCCATATCGAGCAGGGCGGTCGCCTCGGCCATGTGACGCGCCATATGGTCGGACTGTTCCACGGCCAGCCGGGCGCGCGGCGGTGGCGGCAGATACTGTCGACCGATGCGACGAGGCCGGGCGCTGGGCCGGAAGTCCTCTACGCCGCTTTTGCCGCCGTCGAAGGCGGTGGAGAAGATAAGGCAGCCTGAGCCGCCTTGCCGTTCAGCCGCGCAGGATCATGCGGTCGCCGCGCACGTCGAAGCCCGACAGCGAGCCGATGAAATTCATGCCGAGCAGGCTCTGCCCCAATGAGCCCGGCGCGGCGATCAGAACCGTGATGTCGTTGCGCACGATGTCGCCAAGCTTCACCCGGTCGGCGCGCACCGCCGCCGCATTGGTCATGCCGTTGGCAGTAGAAACCGGCACGGTGTAGCTGAGCGTCGCCGGGTTGAAGCCGGCGGCCATCGCATCCTGCGAGGTCAGCACGGTATTGGTCGCGCCCGTGTCCACGACTGCGCGGATGGTTGCGCCATTGACGATGACGCGGGCTTCGAAATGGCCGTTTCCACCCTTGTCCAGCGTCACTGTCGGCCGTCCATCGGCGACGCCGAGTGTTAGTGGGCTGCCCGGTATCAGGCCGGCGCTGACTCGGCTGGCGAAGTCCTGCAATTCGTAGCGATACTGATAGCCGGCGATCAGCGCCAGGATGATGACCGCCCATGAGCCGAGATTGCGGGCCATGTCTCCCATCGGCCGTCCCGAACGGAGCAGCCCGGCGCCGACAACGGCGACAAGAATGCCGAGCCACACAAGCCGGCTGAAATCGTAGTTCTCGATACCCATCGTGCTGCCGCCGCTGTCATTCAGCATCAAGAGGCCGATGGCAGCGGCGATGACGATGAGGATGATCCAGAGGCCGCGGCTCATATGAGTTCAAACCGCCTCGTTGCGTTCGCGCGCCATGCGGGCGCGGCGGGTTTCTCGTCTTGGCCGGCGCTCTACGGTCGCCAGCCGTGCAGGGAGTTCGGCCATGACCAGCCGGCGCGTTTCGGGTGTCATCTCGATCCATGCGGCGATTTCATCGCGCGTGCGCCCGCACCCGAAGCAGAAGCCGGTCTTGAGGTCTATCGAGCAGATCAGGATGCAGGGCGATTCGATGGCCGTCATGAGTGTCTCTACACGCGCATCTTCCACATGGTGCAATGAAAAAGGCAATACAAGGCTGGCGCTTTGGTGCGCCGACAATTTGGCGTGAACTGGCGGTCGAGCGGCCTGTGGACATGGCGGCGATTGTGAATGTCAGGCAGGAAGGCTATGCCCGGGCCTTACCGAAGGACCGGATATGACCGTCAGCGCATTGCCATTCGACGATTTCCGCGAGTTGATCTCGCAACTGCCGCAAGCCGATCGTCCGGCGGAAACCCAGACGCGGACTTTTCTTGCCGGCAATGGCGGCAAAGGTGGGCCGGTGCTGGGCCGTGTCGGCGAAATCGCGGCATGGTTGTCGGCCTGGACCGGCAGGACGCCGCCTTCCATCAACAGGGCGCAGGTCGCACTCTTCGCCGGCAATCACGGCGTCGCGCGCCATAGCATCTCGCCGCGGCCCGTCTCGGCCACGGCGGATGCAGTCGAGTTCTGCGCGGCGGGCGGCGCGGCCGTCAACCAGGCCTGCGTCGCGCACGACCTCGGCCTGCGGGTCTTCGATCTGGCGCTTCATATTCCGACCGGCGATATCACCCAGGAGGCTGCGCTCGACGAGCGCGGTTGCGCCGCGACCATGGCGTTCGGCATGGAGGCCGTTGCCGGCGGCATCGACCTGCTCTGTCTCGGCGATCTCGGCGTCGGCAATTCCACTGTCGCGGCGGCGCTTCTGGCTGCGACGCTGGGAGGTACAGGCGCCGACTGGGTCGGGCTGGGCTCCGGCGCCGATGCGGCCATGGTTGCGCGCAAGGCCGAGTCGGTGGACGCCGCGCTCGTCTTCCATGGCGCCAATCTGAAAGATCCTCTGGAAGCACTGCGCCGTGTCGGCGGGCGGGAATTCGCGGCCATCGCCGGGGCGATTCTGGCGGCGCGGGTGCAGAAGGTGCCGGTGCTGCTGGACGGTTTCGCCGCGACCGCGGTGGCGGCCGTTCTGAAGACGATGGAGCCGGCGGCCATCGACCACTGCATGCTCGCCGGCCTGTCAGCCGAACCCAGTCACGCCAGGGCAGCCGGGATGCTCGGACTGAAACCACTGTTCGATTTCGGGCTCGGCATTGGCGGCGAGGGCGTCGCCGGGGCGCTGGCTGCCGGCACGGTCAAGGCGTCGGCGCTGGTGGCGTCCGGAGCCGCAGAAGCCTCAAGGAGCTGAGCGGCGGCGCAACTTTTATCGTCTGCGTCCCGCCGCGACCGCCTGTGTCGGCAGGGCCGGCAACTCCTCCATCACCCTTGTAGGCGGAAAGATGGCGAGCGCCTCGGTGCCTTCGCGCAGCCGGGAGTTGAGCTGGAACTCGCCGCCATGCATGGCGATCAGACCCTGCACGATCGGCAGTCCTAGGCCGGTACCCTGCTCGGCGCTCTTGATGGCGATGGAGCCCTGGCCGAAGGCGGACAGGACGACCGGAATCTCGTCTTCCGGTATGCCGGGGCCGTTGTCCCGGATGGAGATGTACTGGCCGCCGCCCGCCGTCCAGCCGACCCGCACCAGCACCTCGCCGCCTGTCGGCGTGAATTTGATGGCGTTCGAAAGCAGATTGAGGGTGATCTGGCGCACTGCCCGTTCGTCGGCGAACAGGCGCGGCAGCACGCTCTCGAAGTCCTGCACGATGCGGATATCCTTGTTGCGCGCCCGCAATTCCATCATGTGACAGCAGTCCTCGACGATGTTCAGCAGCGTCACCGGCTCCTCGTTGAGCTGGTAGCGGCCGGCCTCGATACGCGAAAGATCGAGAATCTCGTTGATGAGGTCGAGCAGGTGCTGGCCGGATTCGTGCACGTCGCTGGCATAGTCGCGATAAGTCGGATTGCCCATCGGCCCCAGCACTTCGTCCGCCATCACTTCCGAAAAGCCTAGGATGGCGTTGAGCGGCGTGCGCAATTCATGGCTCATGGAGGCGAGGAAACGGGACTTGGCGAGGTTTGCCTCCTCGGCGCGCCGGCGCGCCTCGTCCGACATGGACTTGGCCGTTTCCAGCTCGGCGATCAGCGCGTCCTTTTCCGTCCGGAACGACAGCAGCATCAGGGAGGACCGATAGAGATTCTGCGCGACATAGGCGAAGAAGGGCAGGGCCGCCACCAGCAGCGCCACCATGATCGCCTCGACCGGCTGCCAGGGTTGCGAAGTGGCGTAGATGTAGGCGGCGACGGGCAGGGCGAAGGTCGCCAGCAGCGCGCCGCTGAGCGAGGAAGCCATGATCGCGGTCGCGGCCATGGCCAAGAGCAGGATCACGGCCTTGATGACCTGAAACTGGTCGATGGCGCAGGGATTGCAGCCCAGCGCGGCGAAATAGACCCAGCCGAGGCCGCTGATTCCATGGGCGATGAGAAAATTCCGCGTCGTCTGGGCCGGTTTGATGTCCGCGGCCGCCATACGGTCGATGCGCAGCGCCAAAAGGGCCAACGCCGCGTAGCAACCGACGGTGATGAGAGCCCAGATGAGGATTTCGCCGCTCATGCTGGCGAACAGGCCGGCCGCCGAGACCGCCAGCACCAGCAGCGGCAGAGCGATGGCGCTGCCGACCATCGCTCGGGCATGCAGCTTCAGGAGTTCTCTGTCGAAATCGGGATTGCCGACCTGCTGGGAAAGCCGGTCGCGGGTCTTCTTGACCGCGCGCGCGACATCGGTGTTGCGATGGCGCTTGCTGCGGTCCACAATGTTCTTGTCCGCTGTGTTCGAGCGTTGCAGAGACATCAACTTCAATTCACGCGTGCAGCGGTTTTCAGGCCATCATCCTCCGCCTCACGTTACGTCCGAATGATTAAGAGACTGTTTGCCATATGAGCCGTTCCTGGTCGCGGAGGCCGCAAAGGCGCTACGCGGCGGTACGGCCACGCAGCCTCGTCCGGCGGATTTTCGACTATGCGCTGACCATCGTTCTGTTCGGCCTGCTGATCCTGCTGGTGGCGCGGCTCGACCGTGTGGAGACCAGGAAGGTTCATGGCGCGGCTGTCACCGTCAATGACGGCGATTCACTGACGCTTGGGAACGAGCGTATCCGTCTGCGCGGCATCGACGCACCCGAATACAACCAGACCTGCCGGCGCAACGGCGCCGACTATCCCTGCGGCAGGCAGGCCCGCCAGGCGCTTGCAAAACTTGTCGCCGGCAAAGCGGTCTCCTGCAGCGGCTGGCAGCGCGACCGCTATGGCCGGACGCTTGGCGACTGCACCGCCGGCGGCGTCGATCTGAACCGGGCACAGGTGGAGGCCGGTTGGGCCGTGGCCTACGGTGATTTCGAGGTCGCGGAAACAGCGGCGCGCGCGGCGAAGGTCGGCATCTGGGCTGGCGATTTCACCACGCCGCAGGAATGGCGCGCAACGCACAGCGATGTCGTCGAACGCAGGCACGATACGTTGGGTAGCCTGGGCGACGGCTTGCGGGAGATGTTCCGCTTCTGACAGAGTGTTCCTATATTACGAAACGAAATCATGGGCTTTGGAGGAAATGATGAAGCTTTTCGACGGCGGTCGCGCCCCCAATCCGCGCCGGGTCCGTGTGTTCCTGGCGGAAAAGGGCATTGAGGTGCCGCTGGTCCCGGTCGACATGGGCGCGATGGAGCACAGGAAGGAGGCCGTCGCAACACGCAACCCGCTACAACGCCTGCCGGTGTTGGAACTGGATGACGGCACCATCCTGACGGAATCGGTGGCGATCTGCCGCTACTTCGAGGAATTGCATCCCGAGCCAGCGCTTTTCGGCGTCGGCGCTCTCGGCAAGGCCAAGGTGGAGATGTGGCAGCGGCGCATGGAGCTCAATCTGTTCAACGCGGTGGCGCAAGCCTTTCGCCATATCCATCCGGCGATGAAGGAGTGGGAAGTGCCGCAGGTCCCCGAATGGGGCGAGGCCAACAAGCCGAAGGCTCTGGAATTCCTGCGCATCCTGGATGCCGAATTGGCCAACCGAGAATTCGCCGCCGGCGATGCCTATTCCATTGCGGATATTACCGGCATGATCGCTGTCGACTTCATGAAGCCGGCCCGTATTGCCGTTCCGGAGGATTGTGCCAACGTGCTGCGCTGGCATAGGTCCGTCTCCAGCCGGCCGAGCGCTGCCGCCTGAAATGAGCGCCCAGCTCGACCGGTTGACCGCGACGGTGCGCGCCTGCCGCATCTGCGTGGAGGAGCCGCTGGGGCGCCCGCTGCCGCATGAGCCGCGGCCGGTGCTGCGGCCGTCCTCTTCCGCCCGCATCCTGCTGGCCAGCCAGGCGCCGGGCACCAGGGTGCATCAGAGCGGAATGCCGTTCACCGACGCGTCCGGCGACAGGCTGCGGAGCTGGTTGGGTGTGACCAGCGAGGAATTCTACGACGCGGACAAGTTCGCCATCGTGCCGATGGGCTTCTGTTTTCCCGGCCAGGACGCCAAAGGCGGCGATCTGCCGCCGCGTGCCGAATGCGCCCCGGCATGGCGCGAGCCGCTCATGGCCATGATGCCGCAGATCGATCTGGTGCTGACCATCGGAATCTATGCGCAGCGCTGGCATATGGGCGCGGCGCGGCTGCCTTCGCTGACCGAAACGGTATCGAACTGGCGCGGCATCTGGGCCGCGCCGGTCTCGCCGAAGGTTCTGCCGCTTCCGCATCCTTCCTGGCGCAATACCGGCTGGCTCAAGCGCAATCCCTGGTTTGAAATGGATTTGCTGCCGTTTCTGAGAACGGAAATCCGTAGTCGTATCGGCTAGGATGAAAAGAAAAACTGACCCCATTCACCCGATATGATCGGAATTTCTTTCTTGTTGCCGCTCTCCATAAAGCCGAAGATAGTGGAATAGGTTTCTCCAGGAGTCGCTTGATGGACCGTCTTGATAGAAAAATCCTCCGGCTTTTGCAGGAGGATGCGACGCTCGCAGTCGCCGATGTCGCCAAGAAAGTCGGGCTTTCGACGACGCCGTGCTGGCGGCGCATCCAAAAGCTCGAGGAAGAGGGCGTCATCAAGCGCCGCGTGGCGATCCTCAATCCGGAGAAGATCAATGTCCGGGTCAATGTCTTCGTCTCCATCCGCACCAACTCGCATAGCCATGAATGGCTGCGGCGGTTTTCGGAAGTCATCCAGGAGTTTCCGGAGGTGGTCGAGTTCTACCGCATGAGCGGCGATGTCGATTATCTGCTGCGCGTCGTCGTGCCGGACATCGCGGCCTACGACGCCTTCTACAAGCGTCTCATCGCCAAGATCGAGATTCGCGAAGTCTCGTCCTCCTTTGCGATGGAGCAGATCAAGTACACCACCGAAATGCCGCTGGACTACATGGTGCTGGATCGGGAGTCCGGTTCGAACGCGGCATAGCGGAAGCTCTACCGTTCCAGCCGCGCCAGCAGGGAAGACGTGTCCCAGCGGCTCCCGCCCATTTGCTGGACGTCCTTGTAGAACTGGTCGACCAGCGCGGTCAGGGGGAGGGCGGCACCGTTCCGGTTGGCTTCGGCAAGGCAAATGCCGAGGTCCTTGCGCATCCAGTCGACGGCGAAACCGAAATCGTACTTGCCGGCATTCATGGTCTTGTGGCGGTTTTCCATCTGCCATGAACCGGCGGCGCCCTTGGAAATCACGTCCACAACCTTTTCGATGTCGAGCCCGGCCTTCTTGCCGAAATGGATGCCTTCGGCCAGACCCTGGACGATGCCGGCAATGGCGATCTGGTTGATCATCTTGGTCAACTGGCCGGCGCCCGTCGGGCCCATAAGCCCGACCATCTTGGCATAGGCGCCGATCACCGGCCTGGCGCGGTCGAAGGCAGCCTGATCGCCGCCGACCATGACGGTCAGCGCGCCATTCTCCGCGCCGGCCTGTCCGCCCGAAACCGGCGCATCGAGGAACGAAAAGCCGCGTGACGCGGCGATTTCGGCCAGTTCGCGCGCTACTTCGGCCGAAGCCGTGGTGTTGTCGATGAAGATGGCCCCGGCCTTCATCGATTCGAACGCGCCGCCCTTGCCGGTCGTCACCTGGCGCAGGTCGTCGTCATTGCCGACGCAGGAGAACACGAAATCCTTGCCGGCGGCAGCCTCCGCCGGTGTCCTGGCGAAGGCGCCGCCATGTTCGGCCGCCCATTTTTCCGCCTTTGCGGCGGTGCGGTTATAGACGGTGACGTCGTGGCCGCCCTTGTGTTTGAGGTGGGCGGCCATCGGGTAGCCCATCACGCCAAGGCCGAGAAACGCCACGCTTGCCATTCCGCAATCCTTTCAGCTCGCTGCGGCGATGTTCTACCGCGAGGAGGCGCGCCGAGGCAACGTGAAGCCTAAGCTCTTCAATGTACCGCACCGGCGCTAACGCCGGAACTAGCGTTTGAGGTGCACGGTGATGCGCCGCTCGATCCACTCTATGGCGTGGCGCAGAACTTCGACGATCAGCAGATAAAGAATGGCCGCCCATAGATAGGTCTGGAAATCGAAGGTCCGGGAATAGGCGAGGCGGGTCACGCCCATCAGGTCGTAAACCGTGATGATGGCGACGATGGCCGATCCCTTGATCATCAGGATGATCTCGTTGCCGTAGGGACGCAGCGCCACGATCAGCGCTTGCGGCAGGATGATCTTGCGCAGCGTCAGCAGCTTGTGGAGACCGAGGGCCGCCGCGCCCTCCCACTGCCCCCTAGGCACGCTCTCGATCGCGCCGCGCAGGATTTCCGCCTGGTAGGCTGCGGTGTTCAGCGAGAAGGCGAAGATCGCGCAGTACCAGGCCTCGCGGAAGAACACCCACAGTCCGATAGCCTCCAGCGCCGGGCGGAACGAGCCGAGGCCGTAATAGATCAGGAAGGTCTGGGCCAGCAGCGGCGTGCCGCGGAAAAAATAGACATAGGCGTAGGCGAGCGATGAAAGTACTTTGTTCTTCGACATGCGCGCATAGGCGATCGGCACCGAAAGCACCGCCCCGATAGCGACCGAGATGCCCACGAGCAGCAGGGTGACCTTCACGCCGTCGAGATAGGACGGGGCGTAGCGCTCGAAGAGTTCGGGTTTCCATGCGGCGACCAGAAACCACACCAGCGCTAACGCAAGCAGCGACCACAGCGCCAGCAGCGCATATCCAAGCACGCGCTGTCTCGGCCAGCCGCGCGCCGGCGGCGCAGGACGTGTAATGGTTTGCGCCGCGCTCATCGACGCACCGCCTGGTTGTTCACCGCGCGCTCGATGGCATTGATGCCGATGGACGAGACGATGGCCAGGACAAGGTAGATCAGAGCCGCGAAGCCGAAGAAGAGAAAGGCGTGCTTGGTGACGCGGGCCGCGACGCCAACCTGCCGCAATATGTCGCTCAGGCCGACGGCCGAAACCAGCGCGGTGTCCTTGAGCAGGATCAGCCAGAGATTGGCGAGGCCGGGCAGGGCGATGCGGATCAGTTGCGGCATCACCACCAGCCGCATGGTCTGCGTCTTCGAGAGGCCGACGGAATAACCGCCCTCGTATTGTCCGCGCGGTATGGCGCGGAAGGCCGAAAGGAACACTTCGCTGGCGTAGGAGGAGAACACGACGCCGAGCGCGATCATGCCGGAAACGAAGGCGTTCACCTCGATCGTGGCCCCGGGGCTGAAGAGCTGCAGCAATTTCTGCAGGCCGATCTGCGCGCCAAAGAAGACCAGAAACAGGGTCAACAGTTCCGGCAGGCCGCGGAAAATGGTGGTGTAGACATTTCCCGCAAGCCGCAGGGACGCTTCTTCCGATTGTTTCGCCAGCGCCACCAGAAAGCCGATAGCGAGCCCGAGGGGAAGCGTGGCGAGTGCCAATGAAACGGTGACGAAAACGCCATAGGCGATATCGTCCAGCCAGCCTTCAGGTCCCCAGCTCAGCAGCGTCCATGCGCTTTGCATCCGCCCGCCTGTTTCCCTTCCGCTCAAGAGGTCGGGTCGCGCATCCCCTTATGCGCGGCCGGTCAAACGGGCGACACGGTTGTCGTGGCGCCCGTCTGCATTGCGGCGATCAGCTGCCGTAAACGTCGAACTTGAAGTACTTGTCGTTGATTTCCTTGTACTTGCCGTTGGCGCGAATGGCGTCGATGGCCGCGTTGAACTTATTGGCCAGATCGGTCTCGCCCTTGCGGACGGCGATGCCCGCGCCCGGACCGAAGATGTCCACCGGCTGCGGCGAGGGCTGGCCGAGTATCTTGCAGCAGGCTCCTTCCGGCGAATTCAGCCATTGGTCGAGTACGACGATGTCGTCCTCGACGGCGTCCAGGCGACCGTTGGCGATATCGAGCTGATATTCCTGGGCGGTCGGATAAGGCTTGATCGTCGCATCCGGGTAATTCTTGGTCGCGAAGTTGAAATGCGTGGTCGAGCCCTGCGCGCCGATGGTCTTTCCGGCGAGGTCTTCCTTGGCGACGCCCTTGATGTCGCTGTCCTTGGGCACGGCGAGAGCCGACGGCGAATTGTAGTATTTGTGGCTGAAATCGACCTGCTCCAGCCGCTCCGGCGTGATCGACATGGAGGCGACGATGGCGTCGAACTTGCCGGCCTTCAGAGCCGGGATCATGCCGTCCCAGTCCTGCGTGACGAATTCGCATTTCACCTTCATCTCGTCGCAGAGCGCCTGTGCGATGTCGATGTCGAAGCCCTCGAGCTTGCCGTCGGCGGTCAGGTTGTTGAAGGGCGGATAGGCCCCCTCCGAACCGATCTTCAGAACTTTTTCCTGAGCCTGGGCGGCGCCCAGCATTAGCATGGCGGTCGAAGCCGCCGCCAGCGCAATTCGCAGTGAAAGACGCATGAGGTCCTCTCTTTATGATTTAGCCGTGGTTCTACGCGGCTTTCCAGGTGCGTTCCCGTGCACCCACTGGCCGGATACTCCCACTCTTTTCCGGCAAAAAGCAACTGTAAAACCGTGAGTAAGGCAGGCGTGCAACAACCGGCGTCTGTTCCGCCTGCCGTCGAAAACGCTATATTTCCCCTGACGTTACGTCACTTTGTCGATGCCGCGGCCCGTCCGAAGGCGGCTTCGACGAAATCGGCGATGGATGGAATGTCGTCGAGGTCGAACACCGGCAGGTCCGAACCCTCCACAGCATGATCCGCGGCAATGGCGATGATGTTTGGATCGCCCTTCGAAAGCGGGGAGTGGTCCCGCGCGCCGAGGCGCCGAAGCTCGATCTTTTTGTGCGTCTCGCGCTTGTATCCTTCGACCAGGACCAGGTCGGCCGGCGCAAGCCTTGCCAAAACTGCCTCGAGCGCCGGCTCCTGCTCGCCGCGCAGTTCGTGCATCAGCGCCCAGCGGCGGTCGGAGACGATGGCCACTTCCGTTGCGCCGGCTTGGCGGTGCCGGAACGAGTCCGTGCCCTCCTTGTCGATGTCGAAATCATGATGGGCATGCTTGACGGTCGATACCCGCCAGCCGCGCCGGACCATCTCGGCGACGAGCTTTTCTGTCAAAGTGGTCTTGCCGGAATTCTTCCAGCCGGTGATGCCGAGGACGTGGCCCTTCATGGTTCCATGCTCGATGCGATGCGCCGGGCTTCGGCAAGGTCGGCCGGCGTGTTGACGTTGAAGAACGGGTCCACCTGCACTCCGCCTATGTCGGTGAACGGAAATTCGACGTCGATGCTGGAATGACGGCCGATGAAGGCTGTCACCCGCCTTTCGTCGTCGTCCGTGATGGCACGTCGGAGCGCGTGGCGCAGGTCGACGGGCCAGAGCGCCGAGGTTGGGTGGCGGCGTCCGTCCGAAGACGCGACGGCGATGACACCCGGTTTGCCGGAGGCCGCTTCTGCTAGCCTGTCAGCGAGATCGAGCGGCAGAAACGGCGTGTCGCCGGCGACCGTAATCACCTGGTCGCGGCCAATTCCAGCGGCCCAGTCCATCGCCGCCAGAATGCCGGCCAGCGGTCCGGGGAAATCGGCCAGATCGTCGGCAAAGACGGTGAGACCGAGATGTGAAAAACGGTTCGGATCGCCATTGGCGTTAAGAGCCAGCGCCTGCACCTGCGGCGCCATCCGCGCGACGGCATGATCCAGGACGGTCCGGTCGCCGCCGAGCGTCAACAGGCCCTTGTCGCCGCCGCCCAAGCGTTGCGATAACCCTCCCGCCAGAATGGTGCCGGCTATTCCCGTGTTCATCGTTCTCCGCCCGAGCGAATGCTCGGTTCTATATGCCGTCCGGTTCCATGGCCGGTCCAGTGCTTTCGGCCGCCGGACGGCGACGCCCCACCAGGCGTTCCCGGTACAGGGTGTAGAGTCCGGACGCCACGATGACCAGCGCGCCGACGATCATGGCAATATCCGGAATGTCGCCGAAGATGACCAGTCCGAGCACGATGGACGACAGGAGCGACGTGTAGCGGAACGGCGCGATGAAGGAAATTTCGCCGGTGCGCATTGCCGTGATGATGGACTGATAGCCGACCAGCAGCAGGACGGAAGCGAGCGCCAGCAGTCCGAATGATTGACCCGACATCGGTCTCCAGCCGCCGAACGGGTGCAGGAGGGCTGCGCCCGTCAGCATCACCAGCAACGTTGTCATGCTCGATACGAGCAGGGTGGGGATATGCTGCGGTATGCGTTTGGTTGCCAGGTCCCGCACCGCGCAGAAGAATACACTGGCCAGCGCCAGCAGCGAATAGAGGCTGAAACCTTCGAAGCCCGGCCGCACGATGACCAGCACCCCGGCAAAGCCGGCCGCGATCGCCAGCCAGCGCCGCCATCCTACGGTTTCACCGAAAACCAGCGCGGCGCCCATCGTGACCGCCAGCGGCAGTGCCTGCAGCACCGCCGAGACATTGGCGATAGGCAGATGAGCCAGCGCGGCCAGGAAGGTGACGGTGGCAAAAATCTCTGCGCCGACGCGAACGCCGACCATCGGCTGCAGCGCCAGCCGCATGTTTGCCAGCGCGCCCCGCCGCCAGGCCAGCAGCCCGATGAGAAAGCAGGCGAAGAGACCGCGCACAAACATGATCTGCGCGGGGCTGATGGATTCGGAAACGAATTTGGTAATGGCGTCGTTGACCGTGAAAGCGGCCATCGCCACGGTCATGTAGATGGCGCCTTGCAGGTTGGGGGACAGGGGCAATGGCTGGTCCCGTTTCGAGTGAACTGACCACTCACGACCTAGCATTCGCTGGCGAACCAGCAACGCCAAAGCGATAGGCCACAGCCGGAGCCACACCCCGCCCTGTTGCCTGATGGCGGGGCAGGGCGCTTATGGCCCGCGCAGGCTGCGGGCGATGGACCCGACGAGCGGATCGTATTTCGCTTTCAGTGCAGCGGGATATTCGATGACGATACCGTGGACGATATCGGTCGGGCCGAAGACGTAGCGTTCATAAAATATACGATCGCCGTCCGTGCCCGAAAGCACCACCCAGTCCTGTCCCGTCCGCGAATAAGTCACGGTCCTGCTGCCATTCACCCGTGCTCCTGCTTCCCGGCTCTTCGGCGTTTCGTCGAGGACGTTGTAGGAGCCGAACACGGCAAGGCTGGCGCCGTCGTTCGAAAGCCAGCGCTGCCCGTCGCCGTTGTCCGGCGGCGCCTGTTCCTGGCTGAATATATCGGCGGGAAAGGTGACGGACGTGCCGAAGCGGTCGTTTTCATAGGTGAGAGATGCCGCGAAAGCGGTCGCCGCCGTGAGGGCGACGCCCAGAAGGACAGGAATTACCGCAGAGTGTCGCATCAGACCCCCGGACATGTGCCTGGAAGTCATCTTGCATCATTTTGCCACGGAAATCAGCCGCCTGTGACGCTCATATGGCGCGAAACGGAAGGCCGGCTGGTGCGGCGGTCGATGATGAAGTCGTGCCCCTTCGGCTTGCGGTCGATCGCCTCGTCGATCGCGTTGGAAAGCAGTTCGTTGCCTTCAGACGCCCGCAACGGTTTGCGCAGGTCGGCGGCATCCTCCTGCCCGAGGCACATGTAGAGCGTGCCGGTGCAGGTCAGCCGCACCCGGTTGCAGCTTTCGCAGAAATTATGCGTCATCGGTGTGATGAAGCCGAGCCTGCCGCCGGTTTCGGCGACCTCGACATAGCGCGCCGGGCCGCCCGTCTTGAACGGGATGTCGGTCAGCGTGAATTGCTGCGCCAGCTGCGCCCGCAGCAGTGAAAGCGGCAAATACTGATCGGTGCGGTCGGCGTCGATCTCGCCCATCGGCATCGTCTCGATGACCGTCATGTCCATGCCGCGGCCATGCGCCCAGCGCAGCATGTCCGGGATTTCAGCATCGTTGAAATCCTTTAGCGCCACGGCGTTTATCTTCACCTTGATGCCGGCGGCCTGCGCCGCGTCTATGCCGGCCAGAACCTTGTCGATCTGGCCCCAGCGGGTGATCCGGTGGAACTTGTCGGCATCCAGCGTATCGAGCGACACGTTGATGCGTCTCACGCCGCAGTCGGCCAGCTCGGCCGCGAAACGGGAAAGTTGCGAACCGTTGGTGGTGAGGGCGAGTTCTTCCAGTGCGCCGCTGTCGAGATGGCGCGAAAGCTCACGCATCAGATGCATGATGTTCTTGCGGACCAGCGGCTCGCCGCCGGTGAGGCGCAGCCGCTTGACGCCCTTCTCGATGAAGACGGTGCAGAGCCGGTCCAGTTCTTCCAGCGACAGCAGCTCTTTTTTCGGCAGGAACGTCATGTTCTCCGCCATGCAATAGGTGCAGCGGAAATCGCAGCGGTCGGTGACCGACACCCGCAGGTAATTGATGGTACGACCGAATGGGTCGATCATGTCCATACGTTTCCGTTCCATGGGCGGCCTGTCGGCCCCGCCGTTATATACCGCTATGTGATACGATCGGGCGCAAGGTTCAAGATAGGACGTCTCGGACTTTGGTAATAGTCCGGCTGCGACGCGCGATGGCCATGCTGGCCGGTGCGCTCATTTGCAGCTTCCGTTCGAACCGAAACCGGCGTAACCGGAGGCGACGGAGAACGTGCATGACTGCGCCTACCGAATTGAGGGTCTCGAAGGACCGCAAGCTGCTGACAGTGACTTTTCCCGGCCACCGGCCGTTCGAGCTGCCGGCGGAGCTGCTGCGCGTGCTTTCGCCGTCCGCCGAGGTACAGGGCCATTCACCCGAGCAGCGGGTGACGGTTCCCGGCAAACGCAATGTCGCCATCCTCAAGATCGAGCCGGTGGGAAACTATGCCGTGCGCATCACCTTCGACGATATGCACGACACCGGCATTTTTACCTGGGCCTATCTTCATACGCTCGGTCATGAGCATGAGACACGTTGGAACGATTATCTGGCCGAGCTGGAGGCAAAGGGCCTCAGCCGCGACGCCTGACCGATGCACTGATTTTCGGAATGATCCCATGTCCAGGATAGAATCGGTCGAGCAGCTCGAAGCGCTGTATGGCGTGCCCGGTGAAGCGTCGCTTGTGAAAGAGCTGGATCATATTATTCCCGAATATGCGGCCTTCATCGAGGCATCGCCCTTCGTCGCACTGGCGACCGGCGGCCCGGAAGGTCTGGATTGCTCGCCGCGGGGCGACCTTGCCGGCTTCATTCGCGTTCACGACAAAAAAACCCTGATGATGCCAGATCGCCGCGGCAACAACCGGGCGGATTCGCTGCGCAACATCATCCGTGATCCTCGTATCGCCTTGCTGTTCCTTGTGCCGGGCTCGGGCACGACGCTGCGGGTCAACGGAAGCGCCTACATAAGCACGGATGCGGAGCTGTGTTCGTCCTTCGCCGTCGAGGGAAGGGCGTCGCGGTCCGTCACCGTCATCGAGGTGGGATCGGTCTACTTCCAGTGCGCCCGCGCCATCCATCGCTCGGAACTCTGGAACCCGGAAAAACACGTCGACCCGAAATCGCTCCCGACCCCCGGCCAGATATTGGAAGTCACCAGCCGCAAGGCAATCGATGGACATGCCTACGACATGGAATGGCCGGACCGGGCGCGGAAATCGATGTGGTGAGCGGTCGTTGCGATCGCTAGCCGTCAGGCCGAATTGAGCACGTCGGTGATCTTGCGCATCTGCTCGCCGATCATATCGCATTGCTCTAATGTGGATTGGCCCATCGCCGTCTCGATCAGCGCCATATGGACCTTCAGCGCCTCCATCAGCAGCGTGACGCCTGCCTCGGTCAGCTCCAGACGAAGGATGCGCTTGTCCTTGCCGTCGCTTTCGCGCCGGAGCAGGCCACGCTTTTCGAGCTGCGGTAAAAGCATCGTGATGTTGGAACGGCCCACCAGCAGCTTGCGCGCAAGATCGTGCTGCGACATGCCGGGGTGCCGGTAAAGGTTCATCAGCACATCGAGTTGCGCCGGTTTCAGGTCCAGAGGCGCCAACCGCGTCGTCAATGTCCGCTCCAGGACATGACAGGCCCGGGCGACCGCAACCCAGTTGCGGAAACGCGGATTGTCCCAGGGCAGGTCTTGCTTATTGTTCATGCTTGAACTACTATGTTCATGATTGAACGATTTGGTTGAATTGGAAATATGGCACCATTTGGTTTGAAGGTCATCCGGGGCGTCTTCGGCCTTGGAGAGCATGTCGCTCCCGCACTTGCCGGCAGGGCCGCCTTCGAGCTTTTCTGCCGTACGCCAAACCCGAAGAAAATGACAGAGGGCGAGCGCCGGGCGGTGGTGCGCGCCGCGGCGTTCATGACCGAGGCGCGCCATCACCGGCTCAAAACTGCAAGCGGCTGCATCGTTGCGCACGAGTTCCGTCCGCAGGGTAGGGCGACAGCGGGGACGGTGCTCGTCATGCATGGCTGGCGGTCCCGCACCGAATACATGCGCAGCCTGATCGAGGGCTACCGCGACGCCGGCTACAAGGTCATGTCGCTGGATTTGCCGGGCCACGGGCAATCGCTTGGCCGGCGGCTTAATCTGGTCAGCGCCGTGCAGGCCGCCGCCCAGGTAGGACAGTGGTTCGGCCCGTTCGCCGCCGTGGTCGGTCACTCGTTCGGCGGCACCGTGGCTGCGAACGCGGTGGCCGGATCGATCCCGGGCGTTCCGCCGCTTGCAACCGGATGCCTCGTTCTGGTCGCCGCGCCGAGCTCCATGCCGGCGGTGTTTGCCGATTTCAGCCGTGCGCTCAACGTCGGCGCGCGGTCGCAACGGGTTATGGCGAGCCAGGTGAAGCGCCTTTCCGGCCGCCCGCTCGATGAATTTATCGGCGAGCGTCAGCTCGCCGTGGCCCCGGTTCCCACCCTGGTGATGCACGCATCCGACGACAAGGAAGTGCCGGCATGGCATGCCCGGCGCTATGCGGACGCAGGCTCTCACGTCCGGCTTCACTGGGCAGACGGCCTCGGCCATCGCCGCATACTGGCGGATCGCGGTGTCGTTGCGCGTGCCGTCGATTTCGTCCGCGAACGTCAACTGGCAGTCCACTAGGACCGGTCGGGATTCGGGCGTGGCTTGAGCCGACGCTTTCCGAAAGTGCAGATTTAAGACACGGACCCTGGTCGGTGCCCTGCCGGGCTTTTTCGAAAACTGGCTTCCAGAGGGCCCGCCTCAACTCACCGTTTTGTGAAACGCTTCCGCAACAACACTTCGGAAATTTATGGAAGCTTAACGAAATCGGTATGAATCGGTATAGTCGTGTCATACATCCGCCACGCCGCCGGCGAGGCTCGGGCACTGCGGAAGGGATCCGGCAATAGCCGGAAGCGGGTGATTTATGAAATGCTGGGGTAAAAGGACAGTCACGCTCCCTTTGACGGTGGCGGCGGCATTGGTTTTAAGCGCACCCCAGGCTGGCGCGCAGGGCTTCTTCGAAACGCTGTTCGGTGGCGGCGTGCGTCATTCCCGCGAGCCGATGAGGGAATTTCCACCGCCGCCGAAGCCGCGCAAAAAGACATCCGCCAATGCTGCTCCAGCAAGCAGGAGCGGCGGGAGCGCAGTCAAGAAGATCAGCAGCCCCAGCTACTATACTTACAAGGCCGATTCGCTGGCGCGGGTCGATTTCTCGGCTCTGATCGGCGGCGAGCCGCTCACCACCGGCGCCACGATGCAGAAGGCGGCATTCCAGCCCTCCAACGGCGACGTGACGTTCCGCGATGCGCTGGTCGGCCTCGATGGCTATGACCTGCTTGCCGAGCGCGATATCGGCAAGGCGCTGCTTGCATATTACTCCGCCAATCCCGGCTTCATATGGGTGACCGGCTCGGATGCCAACGACCGCGCCAGGGAAGCCGTCAAGGTGCTGGGAGAGGCCGCAAGCCATGGGTTTGTTCCCGCCGACTATGCTGTTGAGATTCCCGCCGCAGGCGATTCCACCGGCGACCCCGATGCGCGCCGGCGCGAGTTGATCCGGTTCGAGATGGCGCTGTCGGCCCGCGTGCTGCGCTACATTCATGACGCGCGCTCCGGCCGCGTCGAGCCGAACCGGATTTCCGGCTACTACGATTTCCCGGCCAAGCCGCTCGATATGGTCGGCGCGCTCGACGCGCTGGCTCACACAGCGGACCCGCAGGCTTATCTCGAATCCTGGCATCCGCAGAATCCTGAGTACAAGGCTCTGCGTGCCGAACTGGAAACGCTCGAGGCGACCACCGAAAACGAGATCGTCGTCGATCCGAGACTTCTGCTCAAACCCGGCCAGACCAGCCCCGAACTGCCGAAGCTGCTGGCGCTCATCGCCCGCGACCTCGATGACGAGATGGGCGGCGAGCATGGCGCGACGCTTGTGCAACTGGCTTCCAGCGAGACCTATGTGCCCGAGTTGGTTCCGGTCATCGAGGCGGCGCAGAAGAAGGCAGGCGAGAAGGGCGACGGCGTCATTGGCCCCCGGACGGTCGCAGCCCTTGCCGGCACCTCGAAAGCCGACCGGCTCGCCAAGGTCCAGTATGCCATGGAGCAGTTGCGCTGGCTGCCGTCCGATCTTGGCAGCTCCCGAGTCTTCATCAATCAGCCGGCCTTCACGGCGAGCTATATCGATGGGGGCCAGGAAAAGTTGAAGATGCGCGCGGTGATCGGCAAGGTCACCAACCAGACGTCGTTCTTCTACGACGAAATCGAACAGGTAGACTACCATCCCTATTGGGGCGTGCCGCAGTCGATCATCGTCAACGAGATGCTGCCGCGCCTGCGCCGCGATCCTGGCTATCTCGACCGCGCCGGCTACCAGGTGACGGATTCACGCGGCAAGCGGATACCATCCTCCGCGGTGAACTGGGGCGCTTACGGCTCCAACGTGCCTTATGCGATCCGTCAGGAACCGAGCGAGGCCAATGCACTGGGCGAACTGAAAATTCTGTTCCCCAACAAGCATGCGATCTACATGCACGACACGCCGCAAAAATCGTTCTTCCAGCGCGACATGCGCGCGCTCAGCCATGGCTGCGTGCGCCTGCAGGACCCGCGCGGCATGGCCGCCGCCGTGCTCGGCACGTCGCTCGACCATGTCGCCACCAAGTTGAAGGGCGGGCATTCGGTCGAGAAGGTGACGCGCAAGATTCCCGTCTACGTCTCGTACTTCACCGCTTGGCCGGACATGTCCGGCCAGGTCGAGTATTTCAACGACGTCTATGACCGGGATGCGCGCCTCAAGCAGGCGCTCGAAGCCACCGAACAGGCCCGCGCGCCTTCGGCGTGAGGACCGGCAGGTCGAACGGATTTTCAAGGAGAATGGTGGGCGATGTAGGGATTGAACCTACGACCCCACCCGTGTGAAGGCCCTATGCCGACTTCTTCTTTCCGCTTTGTTTCCCGAACCTTACGCGCTTCCTCTTGATCGACTGTACCCGTTCTGTGTCAAAAAGGCCAGATTGGCGGTCGAATATCCCCGCCACGTTTCGGCCAGCTTCTTCGCTGTGGACATAGGTCTGCATGAACAGCGCAGCCGACTTCCAGCCGCCTGCGTCCATAGCCTCCTTGATCTTCGCGCCTCCGTTGATTGCGTTGGTGGCAAAGGAGTGCCGTCCTGCGGCATGGCTCGACCTTGGCTCGATCTCTGCGCGCTTGCAGACTGCCTTGATGCGGCGGTTCACGGCCTGCCGGTCGGTATAGCTAAAGACACGCTTTCCCTTCGCTGGACCCAACGCAGCAATCCGCGCCGTCAATTCCGCTGTTAGATAGCGAGGGGACCATTCATCCGTCTTCGTCTTTTCCAGCATGGCCACCCGCGCGCCAAGATCGACGTATTCGCCTAGAAGATTGATCGCTTCCGAAACGCGGGCGCCGGTCTGCTGCATGAACAGCACACAGGCCGATAGGTGGGGCAGACCGCTCTTGTCGGATTCAGCCAGGAATTTCTTCATCCACGCCTTGTTGACGGGCTTGTTCTTCTGCGACTTCGGGACATCGAACTGCTTCACCTTGATCGGGCCACACCAGCCTAGGTCATGAGCGTGGTTGATGATGGAACGGGCAGGGGTGATGGCCTGCCGGTTGCGGGTTGAAGCATTTGCCTTGGGATAGAGAGACAACGCAGCGCCACGTATCTCGGCGGGCTTTATTGACCCGATGGCACGGCCCTTGAAATATTTGAGGACCTTCGGGACGTACCGACCCTCGCCGCCCTGCTCAAGATAGCTCACGGCTGCTTCTTCGAAGGTCCGAACGGCGGCTTCGCCATAGCTATGACGTTTCCAGAGCTTCGCTTCGTAGAGGGAGCAGAGTTCCCGTGCTTTTGCTTCGTCACGAGTGCCAAGGCTCTTTCGTATGCGCTTTCCGTCGAAGGTGCCGGAGGCGTACCACACGCCGTTTCGTTCTTCTGGCTTGATGCCCGGCATGATATCTTCTCCCTCAGAAGGGCAATGTGCTCAGGGTAGAACACCTTCTTTGTCCCGCGTCTCTCAAAATGCGGGCTTGCCTTGATCTCGTCCACCAGAAAGCGACGGGATACACCGAGCAGCAGCGCAGCTCCGTCCATGTCAACCGGCAACATATCTTGGGTCCATGCCGGCAAAGCCCTACTCATCACCGCCTCCACGCGAGATGCGAACGGCCACCATCAAGTCGTCCAACGCCCACCCGATATTTTTTGGGCGCTTGCCATCATTCCACGATTCATCATTCGACACAGGCATGGTCAAGAGTCGATCCAATGCGGTCTCTCCTGTGCGATCATCGATAACGGCGTCTTCAAGGCGGCACATCAGGTCGATGCGATCAGCAATCTTGCGATCTTTGCCAAGGAAGGCAATCAGTGCGATGGCCTGCCCGTTGGTGAGGCCGCAACCGTCAATAAAGGCACCGCTGCCATCCTTATGTCCAGTGGTCAACTTTTCGAAGATCACCAAGGGGGCATCGCGGTCAGCCTTATCAAGCGTACGAAGAACGCGCAGATTAAGCGGCGCTATCATTTGCCGCCTCCCTCACGGCGACGGGCTTCCGCCTCAGCCAGAACGATATGTGGTTCGGCATACTTCTTCAGCGTGGGGTGATACTTGATGGCTGAAAGACGTTCCGCGTCCGTCAGTTTGTTGTTGGCGTTTGGAGGGTCGGTGCGCCAAGCCCAACGGGCGACGAACTGCAACGCGCGGTCCAGCCTCTCCACTTCCTTCTCCATTTCGGAGAGGCGGGATTCGGTGGCTTTGGCGTGGGTCAGGAGGGCGCTTTCGACAAGTCGATAGACTAGGGTTTCTACGCAACGAGCATCTTCGTTATCGCATACTTGTCCAGCAGCAGCGGTTGCGATCACGCGCGCCTCCGCCATGATCTCGGCAGGGATTTTCTCAGCGCTCATCTGCGCCTCCATCAAGGGCGAGACGCTGCTGACGCTCAATCGCTTCGAGCTTCCGCTTTATCTCGCGAAGGTCGTCTTGCATCGAACTCGTGCGATGACGAATGGTGGAAACATCTGATCGCACGCCGGGAAGGCTACATGTCGTTCCCAAAAGGCATCCGTTGCTTATGGACGAAAGCTTCTTCTGCTCCGGCGTCATGTTGCTGTCGTTATCGATACTCACCGCCCATCCCCCTCTGATGCGAGGGCGTCCACTGCTCTGTCGTACAAGCGAAGTTGACGGCCTCCTTCTTGCTTGCAGAGACGGATGATTTGGTTTGCCGTTTTTGACGCACTCTCGCTACAGCCCGGAAGGCAGCCGCCTTCGAGGATAGCTATTAACGAATAGAACGTGTTCAGCCGGGTATGCGCGTTGGCTGCTTCGCGCAGTAACTTACGCATCGCTAGAGCCTCCTGTGGGAGGGGTGGGTCGCCACGCGACTATCTTGTCCGCTATGCTGTCCGCTGCGTCGTCCGGTTCGTCGCGCTCGTCGACCGGCAGGAAATCCCAATCGCCGGCCTCCATGATGTTGCAGGAGAACCAAGCGTGGCAGACTGTGCCGTCTTGAAGCATGACTTCGACAGTGGTTTCGTCCGCAGGCAGAGGGCACGTCATCTTGTCGTCTTTGCAGGTGATCGGCCGCCACCCATCCGGTGTGGATGGTGCGGAGAGGGCGGCGCGACAGCGTTTTTCTAGCCAGAACAGTGGTTCGCTTAATCCGATCTTGCCCCAAGCTTCATCGCCTTCACGGATGCGAAAACCAACAATCCTAGCGTCCTTTTCATTCGGATCAGGTATGCTGACGAGCTCCTTGGGCCAGTCCGTCACCACCCCCCGCTCTGTAGCGGCAGGGAAAGGGACGGAGTAGAGGGGTATCGTTTCGGCCCAGGCACCAACGCCCGGTGGCTTACGCAGAAATGTCCACACATCGTCAGGGCCATCGCGGCCAAGCCACGCCACCGGCTTCGCCTCTGCCCCTGACAGGGCGGCATGGAGGCGAACGATCTCATCCGCTAGGTCCGATGCGGCTTTACCTTCGCGGATGAGAAACTGCGCCAACCGTTCCGGCGTACCTTCGTCCACATAGCCATCGAGTTGATTGGCGACTTCGTAGATGTCACGGCCATTGACGCGCGGGATTGACCCACTCGCCTTTATCGCATGAGACGCCTCCACCACGTTAGGCGCTTGGGCCTGGGTGGCATCGAGATAGGCGCGGATGGCGTCGGTAATGCGTTCTGCCCCTCTTCGCTCATCACGTATCCCTTGGCTGACGCCAATCTCGATTGCCGCTTCCAATCCCTTCTCATCCAGATCAGCCATGGTGGGCCTCACTGGTGTTGAGGAGTAGGCGCATGTAGACAATCGCGGCCTGCGCCTCGCGGACGTGCCCAAAGGTCATCGGCAAAGGCCCGTCGCTATTTGCGCCGACACTCTCGCTGTCCGGCTCGTCTTCCACGCTTGGACCAAGAACTTCGCCAGCGACGAGTCCCACCAGGCCTCCCAGCGGCTCAATTGCTTCTGCCAACGCCGCCTCCAGCTTCTCCCTTGCTGCTTCGGAAGCAGTGAGGCGGTCGCGGAGCCGGGCAAGTTCTTCCTTGATGGGAACAGAGCCGTTCCAATTTCCGGGTTCGCCCTTGCCTTCGGTGACGGCTTGATAAGCTTCATGGATGGTTGCGTTCGCGCCCCGTGCTTCACCGACATGAATCTGCGCCTCCAGCTTCAACCGATCAGTGAGATTTTGCAGGGCAACGGCTCGGTCTAGTATTGCCGCGATCTCGGCGCTTGGCGCTCCCCAGGAGTTGCAGCCACCGTCGATCCATTTGCGGACGGTTTCAATTTTGTTGTTCAGATCGTTCACAGCACTTCTCCAGTCCCAAGATTGAACCCGCGAGGCTCGAATGATGACCCGCGCTTGATGTTGTTGATGACCAGAAGCGCGCGCTCCCGGTTCGGGTAAGCGGCATGGAGGAATGCGGCGATGACCACAGGATCAATCCCGACCGAATCCCAGTATTCGCGTTCTCCCATGGAGTGCTGGCGGCGGTGTTCCTCTGGTGAAAGAGGCACAGCCCAGCAATCGGATTCCTTGGCGCTTTTGCCACGCCCGAGCTTTCCCGCCCGTGGTTCGGCATAGGAGACATGCGCGGCTTCGACCGGCTCTCCGCGCGTAACAATGCAGGGCAGAGAGCGGATGAAATCCAGATAATCGGGCTTCTCTACCCTCTTGGATGCCCTTCCTGTCGGTTGCAGGGAAAAGGCAGACACGGGCTTGCGGAACTGCATTGCCATCAACGCAACTCCCCGCTGAGATTCCGGCGCACCAGCTCGCGGCGCATAGCCTGATAGATGCGGACACGGCGATGCTTTCTGCGGGCTTCGGCTTCACGGCGATTAACCTCAGCGATAGCCCGCTCGAACAGCGTCGGTTCTGGTTTGCGGAAGAAGGACAGGATACGGGCGATGAGGCCGCGCGCCTTGAATGGAAACAGCGGGCGGGCGCTGGTTTCGGAGGGATGAACCCGCCCGCTGTCATTGCTGGCGACTCCAGCAATTTGATGAATGGTGGTCATGCTGCCTCGCTTTTCGCAGTGGAGCCGCGCTCGACGCCAAGCAGATCGTCAATGAAATCCAGAACGTCGCTCTTGGACTGCTGGAAGTCCTTCGCACCCATTGCCTTCGTGGACTGGCTCTTGGCGGTCCAGACGCGGACAACAGCATCCTTGACCGTGACCACGGCAAAATCGTCCATCGGTTTCACGAAGGCGGCGAGACGCTGGGCCTCGGCTGGCGAACCGGCAACTATAGTCCGTTCGTCGCGATAGCCCTTCCAGACGAGAGCTTTCTTCCGAAGGTGTTCGCTTGTCGGATACGTCTCCAGGAGATGGTCAGGCAGGTTCGACCACGCCTCCGCGATAACCGCGAAGAAGTGGCGATGACTGTTGATTGAGCGGTCGTGATGCTCAACCATCTTGTAGGTTTCACCGACGACGAATTCTTTGTCGGCCCGCGCCGCCCAAAAGTTGGACATGACGCGGAAGTCGCCTTCACCTTCGTATCTGAGCAGGATTGGCGCGCTCATGGCTCATCCCGTCATCAAATATTTGGCAGATTCGGGGAGATCGTCATTGACTGGCGGCGCGCCATATCGACGGATGCGCTCGACTAGCGCCGCAAGCTCATCGTTGAACCTGTCGACCTCGTCTGACAGGTTCTTGATGTACGCTTCGTCTCTGTAGGTGCGAACGCGGAGCATCGGAAGTTTCGGCCAAAAGCTCACGAAGTCCCACCACTCACGTTCGGCAGTCCAGATATTGCCCTGAACTTGTGCAACGTATTCGGGCGGCAGGCGATTGCGTTCCAGCCTGTCGATCTGGATATCGGGGAGGGCCGTCTTGATTTCCAAGCCGCCGTTTTCACCGACCAGACTATCCGGGCTTGCTCCTTTCTGGCCGTTGCGGACGAAGCCGACACGGAAAGGCTGCGCATCATGGATGAAGGCATAGGTTTCTCGCGCCTCGTCCTCCATGACCTTGCCGCGTTCCATATGAGAATTTGAGTAGGTTTCAGCCGGTTCCCCGGTGATGATTTCTCCGGCCAAGGTCCGCATGTATTTCGAGCGCGTCTTGCCTTCGCCCTTCGCCATCACGGTCGCGAACATCGATGCGGTCGGGATTCCTGCTCGGGCGCGATGCCAATCAGCCGATCCTTGGTCCATGTCGAAAATCTGGATCATGACTGGCTGATCCTCTGCGTGAGAACATTGACAGCCTTGTCGAAGTGCCGCGCGGGAAGATCGGGCACGGCGTCGATCTTGGCCCATTCACAGAACTTGTCGGCTTCCGTGCCGCTCTGTTCCAAAAGTTTGCGGATTGTTGCTGCCTGCTCCTGCGAAATAGCGATGTCCCGCTCGTCCGGGACATTCCCGTCCGTGTCTTCCTCGCCTACGGCGACGTTGAAGATGCCTTTCAGGAGGTAGCGCATACCGTAGGATGCAGCCGCGCCGGTCGCGTGGGTCTTGGTCATCACGTCGCCGCCCTTCGCGCCCTTGCCATCTGCTGGCATGTCCTTGCGATAGGTGCGTGTGAATCCGTCCTCATGGGCAACGTAGGCCAGAACGCGGATATGGTCCTGCTTGGGGCTGTCATCTTCGTCGAAGCTGACAGAGAAACCGTGCTTGGTATAAATTGGCCGCAGAACGCTATCGAGCTTCGCATAGGTCGCGTATTTGCTCTTGGTCTGCGAGTTGTTGGCGTCGGCGCCTATGGCCCGCATTTCAGCCTGAGCAGCCTTCATGGCGCTGTTGAAGGACTGTTCCGCCATGCGGTTCAATTCCTTCTCGCGCATGGCGAGGAAACGCTCGATCTTGTCTGGATCAGCGGCAGGGTTCGACGCCAACCGAGAAATGATCTGGAAGATTGCCGCGCTTTCCGTTTCAGCTTGGGGCGCTACAGAGCGGGCTTCTTCATGCTCGACTATGAGTGCATTCGCGACGGTATTCATGCGACTTTCCTTTCCGGTTCTGCCGCCAGCCGCTCATGAAGCGCTGCGTCGGCTCGACATTGTTCAGCGTGAAGGGGTTCGCCGGCGCGAAGGCATGTGCCTATCCAGCGCTCGAAATTGGCGGCAAGTCGCGCATGGTCCCGCTGGACCGCCTCTGCTGGTATGGCGGTCATGACACGGAAACCCATTTCATCGCGGTGCGAAGAACATTGTCGTAGTCTCCGGACATTGCTTCTTCGCTGAACTCGTTACAGGTATCAGATGGGACGCCAGCCCGGCGAAGCGCCGCCCGGACCCTCCCGATAATCATAAAGGCGTTCCCGTCCTCGCCAGAAAGAAGCACTTGGACATCAGGGAATTTCGGCTTATGGCTCATCACAAACCCCCATGGATACGAAGCGCTGCGTAGATGCAGCCGCAGAGAACGAAGGCACGAGGCCATTCTCGGCCAAGGGCGTAGTTGGCTAGGGAGTGGAGGAAGCGGTCGGCGGTACGCATCACTCGTCCTCAGACACGATTTGGGTCACGCCGCAGGCAATGACCTCATGCCCTGAACGCTCGACGCGCTTGGCTGCAATGTTGGCGGCGGCGCTTGAGTCCTTGGCTTGGACAATCACGGTGCGAACGCTACGGTACTGAACGGCTACGCTGAATTTGCTCATCATCTCGTCCTCTTGTTCAGGCGGCTCGCGGACGGGTGTCAGCCTCGTCAGAGGCATCGACAGACCAAATCTCGCGACCGAATGCATTGAAGTATCGGGCGACGATCAGGCGCGACTTGGCGTCTGCGAGCCTGCCGGGATTGAACGACCAGTGAGCGTTTCGGCGCTTGGCGTTCTGAAACGTAATTTCCTTGCGGAGCATGGCCATAGCCTCCGAGATGGACCATGCCAGCCGGTCGCGGTGATCAAGTCCCTTCGTCAGCCATGCGATCAGAGGCCAGTAGCCGTCACGGCGCGAGAACTCGTTGACCCTTGCCCGGCGAGCGGTGCGATCCTGCTGGCGAAGCTTCGCAGCGGTAAGGAAGGACTGCGCGATAATCGCGTCCATGGCCTTTTGCATTGCGGGAGAGAACTGGGAGGACGCGTTCATTTGGCTGCTCCCGTGGCGCGGGCGTCCATGCGGCGGGACATGCACTCCAGTGACGAGGCCATTAGTCGCATCCGCGCGGCGACACGACGAACAAACGCTGGGTCGCTATCTGCTAAGGCCTCTGTGAGTTCGCGGAGGATTGGCCCAATGCGATTGTCCCCCAAGTCAGACCAAAACAGCGTGTCAGGCGTGATCACCGCCCCCGCCGTATGCCGTTCCTTGATTGCGGAGGTCATGGTTAGGCCCTCACGCCAGTACGGAGGTCATCGAACTCGCGGAGTACCTCATTCCACTCATTGATGGCGCGACGGTTGGTCAGTGAGACGGCAAACAGGACGAGCGGCTTCATCGGGTCGTATTCAGTGCTGCCGTCCTCATGGATCGGAGCACCCTTGGGGAAATCCTTTGCCTCAATGATTTCGAGCACGCCGTCCTTAGCCATCTGCCGGGCCCTCATCCCGAGCCACTTGTTAAAGACGCTCTGAACTTCCCACTCTCGCTTGGCCATCTGTCTCTCCATCCGGGCTTTGCCGTTTGATGGAGTGAATTTAAGCTGGGCTGAAAAATCAGTCAAGCTGAAAATTGAGTGGGGCTGAATTATTTTTGACACCGCCGCCGGAATGTGCGAATCATCGGCATGAAAAAGCCCGCGCGAGGCGGGCTAGGAGATGTTCAGATGGATGAAGCGAATATCCGCTACTTCGCCCTGCAGTTGGCAAAGCAGATTCTTCCCGATGGCGCTAAACCGGATGAGGTGATCGCGCTTGCCGGGAAACTGGTGGCCTTTATAAAGGGCGCCTAGCGAGGTCGGGGCGATCCTTGGACCTTCGTCAGCCAATCCAGTTTCAGGACGACCATGTTTAGTTGCTCATCTAGCCTGATGAGCGCAGCTGCAATCTTTTCCAGCGCTTCCGTCTGACGAAGCATTAAATCCTTATCGGTCATTTCCCACTCCCTTAAACCCGCGCCGATCTTCCCACCAAATATGTCAATCGACAAGCAGTCCTGAATCCGTCCAAAACCCCCATCCTCCTGAAGGTACTTGTCAGGAGCCTCGCTAAGCGGACACCTTGACCCCTCGTTGACTCCTGACACATAGGACCGCTTTCCTAGTGGCGATAACAACGCCATGGGAGGCGATTATGAGTGCAATGTACGTCGTCCAGTCTTTCTCCACCGGCAAGCGCGGCCAACTCGTGCCGGAATGGGAAGACGCCAAGCTGATCGATGCCTTTGGCGACATTCCTGACGAAGTTCATCAGATGGACAGGATTTAAGCGGGGAGGAAAACGTGGCGATCAGCCGTCAGATCAAGCCGCGCTATGCGTCGAGAAACGATGAGATCGTTGCCCGTCTCAGAGAGGTCGCGGGAGCAGGGCCGCCTATTGATCCGGTTACCAGGGTGAAGCGCCTGACAGCAGAGGTCGCTATTCAGATGGCGCTTTTGCACGGCGGCGACTGGGCGACGAAGATTGATCATCGGGAGGGGATGGTTCTGATTGCTCGTCGCGGGACTGCGCGAACAAGTTAACAGCGGATACGGCGCGCCCCAAGTCACTCCTATCGACGCCGTATGACAGTAGCGCGCTGCGCAGGCGGCTCTCCGGGTCGGTCGATGGCCCGTCAGTATTCAATGGCAGCAGCAAGTCCGCTGGACGACACTCAAGCGCTGCCGCCAAAGCAGCCAGCGTCTTGTCGGTAAAGCCGTTTTTACCTGCCTCCAGGTTGTGGATAGCGGTCGTACTAACGCCGGCCCTGTCGGCAAGCTCTGGCTGGGTCCATCCACGCGCCTTGCGGCGATCTCTAACAGAGGTCGGGACCGCCAGTTTTATCGCCTCATCTTCCATCCCTCGATAATCGGACAAATGGACACCGCGCGCGATAAAGCCTCACTGAAAAAATCAGCTTGACTGAAAATTCAGCCCCGCTTAAATTGGGGTAATGGAAAAGTTTCGGGCATATTTGGAAGGCGAACGCGGCAGGGCTTCTAAGCTTGCAGCTGCTATCAAGGTTTCTCCATCGGCCATTTCGATGTGGGAGCAGGTTCCGGCAGATCGCGTCGGTGAAGTGGCTGCCGCGACCGGCATCCCGCCCGAAGAGCTGCGCCCCGACCTCGCAGCCCTGTTCGCCCCCACCCAGCAAGAGAGGGTGGCATGAGCGACACCGTGAACGCAGGGATGCTCCGTTCCTTTGTCGAGCGCATTGAGCGCGTCGAGGAAGAAATCAAAGAGCTGAACGCTGGCAAATCCGACATCTACAAGGAACTGCGCGGCTTCGGTTTCGACGTGAAGGCTGTCCGTGCTGTCGTCGCCAAGCGCAAGCTCGACACTCATGAACGAGAAGAACGCGAGGCGATCTTTGATCTGTACTGGTCCGCCCTGCACGGCGGCTCTCACGTGCACGTGCACACGCACGTAGAAAACATTGAACAATTCGACGCCGAAACAGGCGAGATAACTGAACAGCCGGAAACGGCCCCCAATTTCACCGGCCCGCAACCCTTGGCGGTTTCCGGCGGCGAACCGAGCATACCAAGCTCTGATGATGGTGGCGCAAAAACGGAGAGCGACGCCAATCGCGATCCGGGCCGGTCCGACGACCAGTCGGCACGCAAGAACACCCAATCGGAGCAAGCCGCCAATTCCATTCCCAAAGCTCCTACGTCGCGCCCGGAGTCGGCGGTAAATCCCGCCGATGATCTTGTTACGCCCGCGACCGAAAAGAGTGGTCTGGCAGAGCCAGCTTTGAACCGGAGTAGCGCTCCGGCAGCGAACACCAAGTCTGCCCCCATTCCCGACGATGACTTCACGCCTCCTGCTTTCATAGCCAAGGATCGCGCAGAACGTAATGAAAGGTGCGAGCAGCCTCTCACCTGCAAGTTCGGTCATCACCCACAAAAGATCACCTGTTCCACATGCTCGACTGCTTGGCAAATCGCCCAGCGGAAGGCGAGGGCAGCATGACCTCCGAACCATGGACATGGACTGAGATAGCTCCGTGGATCGCCATGGCTTTCCTCATGGCTGTGTTCTGGAGGAAGGCATGAGCGAACACGAGGCTATGTCCTACGTCCAGTACGCTGCAAAGCATGGCTTGGTCACGGACTATGATGTGCAGGGACATATTCACTCCGGCCTGATGGCCGCTCACATGCCGGCTTCGTACCATCGGCGGTATCAGAAGCGGCTGGTAGAGCTTCAGGACGCTCGAGCTGAAGGGCAGCGTCGATATCAGGCGGCTATTGATGCTGGAGAAGTAGCGCCACACAGAGAACTCACATACCGCGAAAAACTCGAAAGCGGCGCGGCTGGCGATCCCGACAAACGTTCGACACAAGCCTGCATTCGTCTCCTGGCGAAGCTTGATGCAGCCGAACGCGCTGCAGCCATGCTTCACGGCACCGACCAGAAGGCGGATGCCTGATGCCGGTCATCATTCAAAGCGGCTGGACGAAGGGACGAGGGCGTTACGCCCAGCCGCAGCGCCACCATGGCGCATCTCAATCTGATCAATCGACGCGCGTTGCTCGCATGGCATCGAGAATTGCCGGTTATCGTGTCCGCGTCCGGTTGCAGGCAGGCGATATCCAATGTGTCCAACCCCTCGTAGGGCACCCGGCGCGTAATCGGGAAAACAACCTGCCTGCATTTCAATCCGCTGCCGCGCTGCGCAGCGTGATCGCTGACGTGTCCTCCCTCGTCGGCGTATTTGCCGGGAGTCTGCTGCGATCCACGCGCGGCTCCCGGCATTTTCTCAATTCGTTCGGGCCGTATCAGGTCGCCCGACACCTTTCTTCGCTCGCCCATTGTTTCCAGCAGCCGGCGAGCGGCCTGTCCAATCGTTTCGAATCCTTTTCGGGTGTCGTTTCTCATGCCGTCAAAGAACAGCATGAGGCCGACCGATGGAACGAAAAAGCTTTTCCGAATACGACAAAAGTTTTGATGAGAGTAGCATGAGTACGCAGGCTTTGTCAGATGCAAAGACGTGGCTCGATGTTCTGCACGATGCAGAATTTCGTGGCCGCAAAGACACGGATGGGGCGGCACGTTACCGCCTCGCCAGCAGGTTGGGCGTGAAAGAAAGCTACCTGTACCGGCTTCAATACCGGGCAGAGGAAATGAAAGACGTTGCCGGTGAGGTCTATCGCCGGCTCAAGCTCGCATACGAGGGACTTTGCGAGCGGAACGAAACTGCCGCCGACGCCTACCGCGCCCAGCGGCTTGGGATGGGAAACCCAGCAAATGCGACGACTGACCAAAAGCCTGCTGCGGCGGGCTTGGGAATGGCTGCGTCTGACGACGCGCGCCGCGACTGAGCGGCTGAAAAGGAGAAAGTGACATGGCAATGATAAACGAAACCTACGCAGAACAGAAGACACCGAGTTCGCCTTTTGACCGCCTAGCGGAGGCAACCGAGATGCTTCGCGAGGTCAGGAAACATGCTGACGCTTTGGCAAGCCGCCTTGCCGGCGATGTCCCAGAAAAATCGGGGTCGGCAAGCTCTTTGTCTCCCGTTGCGAACGGACTGTTCGGTGCCATGGACGAAAGCGTACGTCAACTTCGCTCCTGTGCCGAGGATATTCGCGACAGCCTACGCCGTATCGAAAACCGGCTTTGATCGAGGCCGCATAGATGCGCTCCCTCGACAACGATCCTGACTTTGATCCCTATGCTGGCCTAAAGCCGGTCACGGAGCCGACCACCTTTGAGAAGGTGATGTTCCTGGGATTTGTCACGATCTTCGCTGTCCTTGGCTTGCTGGCGCTTGTGGCGCTGTTCCTGAGATGGACGGAGGCGTGATGGCAGCGCCGGCAAGACCAGTATTGCGTTGGCATGGCGGCAAGTGGGTGCTTGCCCCATGGATAATCAATCATTTTCCCAGGCACAGGGTCTATGTCGAGCCATTCGGCGGCGCTGGGTCCGTATTGATGCGGAAAGACCCTGCCTACGCCGAAATATGGAACGATCTCGATGGGGAGGTCGTCAATCTATTTCGCGTCTTGAGATCAGAAGAAGGCGGCGAGATAGTGCGCCAACTCCGGTTGACGCCATTCTCCCGCGACGAATTTGATCAAGCATATGAACCCTCGGACAATCAAATTGAGCGGGCGCGCCGGCTAATCATCCGCTCCTTCATGGGCTTTGGCTCTAACGGACACAACCGGATCACAGGCTTCCGCGCGAACAGCAACCGTTCTGGAACGACACCTGCCCACGACTGGACAAACTATCCGGATTCCTTGGCTGTTGTAATAGAGCGTCTCTCCGGAGTGACGGTCGAGTGTAAGGATGCAAAAGCAGTAATGGCGCAGCATGATGGCGCCGATACGCTGCACTACGTAGATCCTCCATATGTCTTTGCAACCCGTGCGGACCTGTCGAAAGATTACGCCCACGAGCTAACCGACGACGATCACTGTGCGCTGTTGGTTTTCTTGCGCGGTCTAACCGGGATGGTCGTGCTTTCTGGATATCCTTCGGACATATACGACGAAGCTCTCCATGATTGGTGTCGCGTCGAACGAGAAGCGTTTGCCGATGGCGCTGCAAAGCGAACCGAAGTTCTTTGGATCAATCCGCTCTGTGCTTCTCGCCTTGACGACGAGAAACTCCCGCTTTTTCAGGGAGCCGCCTAATGCCCACAGACAGCATAAGCGCGGTGCAGGCGAGGGCGATTGATCTGCCGTGGCCTTCGCGGACGCTGCATCCGAACGCGCGGCCCCATTGGGCGAAGAAGGCCAGTGCCACGAAGGCGGCTCGGTTTGCTGCGCGTGAAATGGCGAAGCATCTCGGCAAGATCGATGCATCTAGCGTCAAGGTGACGTGCATCTTCTCGCCGCCGCCGCCGAAGCGCCACCGCGATCTCGACGGACTTCAATCGAGCTGCAAGGCATATTTCGATGGCATCGCCGACGCCATAGGGATCGATGACAGCCGATTCCAGCATCAGGCTCCTGTATGGGGCATCCCACGTCCGGGCGGCAACGTGCGGATCGTTCTGGAGCCTGTCGATACATGGGAGCAGATCGGCGGTCCATCGTCTCGGGTAGTGGGCGTCATTCCAGTGCCAAGACGGGGTGCGGCGTGACGGATCAGTCTCCCATCACCGGATATGTGCAGGAAATCGAGCAGGGCGTGCTTGGCGCGCTTCTGTTCGGTGCCGACTTCCGTTCGGTCATGGGTTTTCTTCGGGACGATCATTTTATCCCCGATCTGCACCGCATTATTTTCGCGACGATCAAGACGGCGCATGAGCGGTTTGGCTCGACCACGGTGCCAACCGTCCTCAAGCTTCTGCCGGAGGATTTCTCGACCGCCTGCATGGTCAAGACCGGTCAGTCAGCGGCGCAGTACATGGCCAGCCTGTCCGACTACGTTATTGGTGGCAATGCGAGCCTTGAGCGCGGCGCGCGCGCTGTCATCGAACAATGGGCGCGGATAAAATCGGCTGAGGTTGGCACAACCCTACAAGCCGCCGCGAACGATCCGGGTGCTGATCCTCGCAAGCTTATCCAGACCGTCGCCAGCGACCTCGACCTTATCGCGTCCGAAATGCGGAGTGGTCCCCGGCGCAAGACACGCATGTCACTCTCCCATGCCGCCGGCAATGCCTTCTCCGCTGCCAAGGAAGCCCGCCGGCGCGGTTCCGGCCTTACGGGTGTCACTTGGGGCCTCACGGACGTGAACGCGCTTACAGGCGGCATTCAGAGGCGCGACTTGACGCTGATCGGCGCAAGACCCTCCATGGGCAAGACGACCCTGGGGCTTTCGACTGCGATCAAGGCCGCGAAGTCAGGGGCAGGGATCGGCTTCATCTCTCTCGAAATGGATGCCGACAAGCTCGCTGCTCGCGGTATATCTGACATAGCCTACGATTGGAACGTCAAGGTCCCTTACGCCGATATCATTCGTGGAAATGTCAGCGATGAAGACCTCGACCGCCTGATTGAAGCATCGGGCGATCTGAACAAGCTGCCGGTCTACATCGAGGAGCAGTCAGGTCTTTCCATGACGGATATCCGCGTCAAAGCGGAAGCCATGATGGAGGATATGGAGAAGAATGGTCGTTCGATGGACGTGCTGTTCATCGATCACCTGGGGCTTATCCGGGCCTCGTCCCGATATTCGGGAAATCGCACCAACGAAATCTCGGAAATGACAGCGGGCCTCAAGGCGCTGGCGCGGGAGTATGGGATTGCCGTGGTTCTGCTTTCGCAACTCAACCGGGCCGTCGAAAGCCGCGACAACAAGGTCCCGCAGTTATCCGACCTTCGGGATTCCGGTTCAATCGAACAGGACGCCGACACGATCATCTTCCTTTACCGCGAAGCCTATTACCTCCAGAGGGAAAAGGGCGGTGGTCTCGAGAAGGAAGCCGAGCGCACTACACGGCTGGTCGAGTGCGCCAACAAACTCGAATTTCACATAGCCAAGCAGCGTAACGGCCCGATCAAGTCGGTCGACCTGTTCGTGGATATCGCCTGCTCGGCTATCAGGAACGGAGCAAGATATTGAGCATTCAAGCTGTTGCGTGGGTTTTGGAGCGCACAATCCCCGATCCGGCTGCGAAGCTGGTCATGATATCGCTCGCCAATGCCTACAATGGGAAATCCGGTCGGTGCTTCCCCACGATTGAGCAAATTGCACTGGAAAGCAGTTGCTCCAGATCGACGGTGAAGCGCAAGCTTCAATGGCTTGCGGACATGGGTTGGATCGCCATACATGAGGACCGCGACAACACCGGCAGACAGCTAGCTAATAACTACTCGATTCGGTTTGATGTCGAGCCGGGGGAGGGGTTCAGCGTGAACCCCCGGGGGTTCAGTAGTGAACCGGAGGAGGGGTTCACATGTGAACCACCTCTAAAGGAACCGGAAGAAATACCGGAAGATACTTTGTCCGAAACGAGTTCGGACCATGTCGGCAAAGCGAGTGCCTATCCACGGGACTTCGAAGCGTTCTGGGCGGACTACCCGCGATCTCCCAACATGTCGAAGAAGGAAGCCTTCGACGCTTGGCGCAAGCTTTCCGCTGACGAAAAGGCCGCCGCCGCCGCCGCCATCCCGGGCTATCGGGCGTTCCTGGCGACGAAACCCGATCTTGAAACGATCCATGCTTGCCGGTTCATCAGCAAGCGGCGGTTCGAAGGCTTTGCGCCTGTCCAAAGCACAGTCGAGGTAGATGAACGCCGTTGGCAAACTCGCCTGACGGCCGCGCGCCATCGTCACGAGTGGCCCACCACAGAATGGGGGCCAGCGCCGGGACAGACCGGCTGCCGTGTTCCCGAACATCTTCTTCAACCGAGCGACGGCCAAGGCTGGCGCGAATGGAAATCGGAGGCAGCATGATCCACTGGACAGAACTATCCACCGATCAGCGCATTGGTCAGAGAAAGGTCGCGGCATCTACTACATGCCGGATCAGGACGAACTCGCAGTCAAAGAAGCTCGCGGTTTTTTCGACGCGGCAGCCAAGGAAATTCGGGAAAAGGCGATGGTGCCAGAACTTCCAGTCGAGATGAAAATGGAAGTGCGTAGCAATGATTTGGTCGCGGTTTTCTCCGGTGTTGTGGTGGGGCGCTCATGACCAAGATTGAGGAAGTCGCACGGGCGATCAAAGCCAAGGTGCCGATTGGCTACGGAATGACTGACGATGAGGCAATGGTTTATGCCCGCGCCGCTATCGAGGCCATGCGCTCTCCAAATCTCGCCATGGTCATAGCAGGCGAGAACTTTATCGGTCGATACGCGTACTCAGCCATGATTGACGCCGCTCTCTCCGAAGGGGAGGAGAGGGGATGAAGCGAGGCAGGCCAGACGATCCACGAAAGACAAAGCTCAACAGCTTTCTATGGCACGACCGCAGCGACCAAAGCGAGTTCATCCAAGTGATTGATCTGCTGTTGGACATTCGGATGTTGCTGCTCGTGATCGCAGTTCTTTTGGTCGTTTTTTCATGACCAACCTCTTCGACATACGCTTCTCCCGACAGGGGACACGATACCTGGGTGAATATCGCCTAGCCCATTGGAGCGGCCATAAGGCTGTCATGGACGAGAAGGGCGCAGCTATCCCCTTCACTCATCCAATGGATGCGCTTGTAGCGGCCAAGAACGAGTTCCTGAAGCTGCTCAACTCCACGCCGGCATTCTGGCGAGGATCGACAACAGAAGACGCACGAGACGCGGCGGAAGCCATTTTCACGAGGAAAGCAGATGGGCAAGGCACAAGCAATCATGTCTGAGGCCGGATACGAAGGCGCAGTCGAGATTGACGCCAGTGTTCGCATGACTGCGACACGGTGGGAAAATCGTGTCCTCCGGTGCCAGCCAGGCTCATTCGAATGGCGGTATGGACGCAAAGGCGCGGAGGCAGCACTTTATCACGCAGGCATCCGGCTCGCAGACCTGTGGGAGCGCGCAGGCACGGCGTCGGCATCTTCGATTGATTATGACTCAGCCGGCGGGGGTGGGCAGTGGAAGGGCCTTCCAGATGGACGCTTAGCCGCAATGGATGAAATCCGGCAAGTACGGCTCGACGTAGGCAGATGGGGCATGGCGAGGCTTGTGGACTATTGCGTCATGGGCACGCCGTCCTCGAAAATGGCCGAGAAATACGGGAAAGACGAGCGGGCTATGGCTCATGTGCTGCACGAAGACCTGCGGGCCGCGGCTTTCCATTTCGAACTGTTATAAACCGGGGATCGTTTCGGATGCGTATTGACATTGGTAACGGAACCTATAGGGTACAAATCTATGGGGCGCATTGCGCCAGCGGTCATGCGTCAGCCGTTGGTTGCTGAGGGGCCGAAATAGGGTCAACCGTCTCTGGAGGCGGAGCCTTGCAAGCTTGGCCACGTTCTGCGCCCATTCATTCACCATCCATGACGGTAACTCGTCCTTTAGTCCGAAAGGTCGCTATCCCTAATCGCCATCAATAAGGCCATGGCCCCAGCAGCGCGGAGCGCGCCATCTACAGGCAACTCATCACCGGGAATATCCGCCTCAATGTTGTTCCATGCTCTCGGATCGATGCCATCGATGGCCATTACATCGGCTGCTGCGTCTGCGGCCTCCTGTACTTGTTCAAAGAGGCTGGCGAGCATCTGCCACACGCCGAGCGGCGGATTGGAGCGCCCAGAGCACCACGACTTCACCGTGTCGAGGCTGACCTGAAAAAAGTCTGCGGCCTCCGTTTGAGAGAGGCCGCAGACACCGATGGCGGATTTGAACGCGGACATTTAGTCGAGGCTCACGCGGAAGACGCCGGGCTCCCACTCGGTAATGACCATCTCTTCGGCGCACTCGCGATCCCAAGCGCCGATGACGAAATTCTTGAACTCATTGGCAGTCACGTTAAGCCCGGTCAGATCGTAATAGTGAGTCTTCTGGTCATATGAAACGGCGCTAAGCGCGTCATTGTAACGGTGATCGTCGGCCTGGCCTGCGCGGATCGTGGCGATGTGGAAGTCTGCGATGTTCATCTTAGGTCTCCTTACCTCTTGCAGTGGGCCAATCCCGCCGCGTTGATGGTTGTAGTATACACTTTTCGTGTATTTCGTCAACCCCTCCTGTCAACTTTTTTGCAATTTGATCCGCGCGGTTGGCGAGGCCGCCTCGCACCCCATCCCACCGCATAGAGGCTAGAGCTTCTGCGAGTACGAAATCCTCATTCGAGGATAGGCGGCTGAGGCCGTCGCTTTCACGAAAGGAAACGAAGATGGGCAAGGGCGCGTTTGAACCGAGCAAGGTGGAGTATCGCGTTCGCAAGATCGAACGCTACATCGTCACTCGGTACGAAGCTGGTGAGAACTTTGCAGGCGGCGGCGTGAAGGGTGAGTATCCAAACGAAGAAATCGCCCATGAAGTCGCCTATGCGCTTTGCAAGGCGGAACATGAGCGTCTCGGCTGGCCAGTTGGCGACGAACGGATTCAGTACCCGCGCTCGCTCGATAGCGCCGCCGCAACCCCGGAGTAGAGCATGGCTGAGCGGGGAAGACCGACAGAGTACAAAGCAGAGTATGCCGAACAGGCTGCGAAGCTCTGCGCGCTCGGTGCGACCGACTACGAGCTGGCCGATTTCTTCGGTGTGGACACAAGAACCATCTACCGTTGGAAGAATGTCCACGAGGATTTTTGTCAGGCGCTCATCGCGGGGAAGGAAAATGCGGACGCCAGAGTGGAACGCGCGCTCTACAATCGAGCAGTCGGATACACCTTCGAAAGCGAGAAGGTCTTTCAGTTCCAGGGCGAGATTATCCGGGCGGATACTGTCGAACATGTCGCCGCTGATCCAAGCGCTGCAAAATTGTGGCTGACCAATCGCAGACCGGCGGATTGGCGAGACAAGCAGGAGCACGAGCATAGCGGCAAGCTGGAGCTTGTGCCCGTCATCAACATAAATGCCAAGCCAGGTTGACGCCACGCTCAACACCAACCTGCATCCAAAGCAGATGTTGGCGTTTTCCAGTGAGGCAACGGAAATCTTGTACGGGGGGGCGGCTGGCGGCGGTAAGAGCCATCTTATGCGACTCGCGGCTATTATCTGGTGCGCAGAGATTGCGGGGTTGCAGGTCTATCTATTCCGGCGGATTCGAGACGATCTGATCAAGAACCACATGGAAGGACCGAACGGATTCCGGTCTGTCCTCGCGGGCTGGGAGCAATGCGGCTTCGTCACCATCGTTGAGGACGAAATCAGGTTCTGGAACGGCAGCAAGATATACCTCTGTCATTGCAAGGACGAAAAGGACAGGTTCAAATATCAGGGTGCGGAAATCCACGTCCTGCTGATCGATGAGCTGACGCACTTCACGGACAAGATATATCGGTTTCTGCGCAATCGTGTCCGTATGGTCGGTGTCGACGTTCCTGAGAAATACAGGTCGCGGTTCCCGCGCATTCTTTGTGGGGCAAATCCTGGCGGCATCGGGCACCAGTTCGTCAAGATGACGTTCATTGACGGCGCCAGCCCGATGGACTGCGTAAAGCAAGGTGACGACGAAGGCGGAATGCTTCGCCAGTTCATCCCAGCGTTGCTGGAAGACAATCCGGCGATGAACGACAACGATCCTGGGTATGAGCAGCGGTTGCGCGGCCTCGGCTCGGAAGCTCTCGTCAGGGCGATGCGCTATGGCGATTGGGATATCATCGAAGGCGCGTTCTTCGACAATTTCCGCAAGGCTCGGCATGTGGTCAAGCCATTCGCGATCCCCACGGACTGGATGCGTTTCAGGGCAGGGGATTGGGGTAGCGCCAAGCCTTTTGCCTTTGGATGGTTCGCCGTCGCAAGCGATGAACATAAGACTGGCGGAATCACCATACCGCGCGGCGCGCTCGTCATGTACCGCGAATGGTACGGAGTAAATGTAGACAAGGACAAGCGCTTCGTTCCCGACCGTGGCGTAAAGATGACGGCTGAAGCGGTAGGCAAAGGCATTGTCGAAAGGGATCGCGGCGAATCCGTCACCTATGGCGTTCTTGATCCGGCTGCGTTCACGCAGGATGGCGGGCCATCGATTGCCGAGCGCATGGGAAACGAAGGGGCATTCTTCTCACGGGCTGACAATGCGCGCGTGACCCGGCGCGGTGCAATGGGGGGCTGGGATCAACTCCGCTCCCGGCTTGATGGCGACGAAGACGGGAACGCGATGATAGTGTTCTTCGACACTTGTTTCCACACCATACGGACGTTGCCGGCTCTACAGCACGACGAAGACAGACCGGAAGACTTGGATACCACGGCTGAAGACCACGCGGCGGACATGGTTCGCTACGCCTGCATGTCCCGGCCTTGGGTTAAGCCCGCGAACGATGAAAAACCGAAGCCACCGCTCGATTGGTTCGAGCGTCCCGATGATTTCGACAGGCCGGATTGGAGGGTCGCATAAATGGCTGATGTCGATCTGCAATCTTACCTCGCCGACAAGATCGACAAGTTCGAATCGTCGGAGGAAAGCGGCGACAAGGCTCGCCGCAAGGCTGAACGGGATATCGACTATTACGATGGCAAGCAGTGGACGGAGCGCGAAGTCAAAGAGCTGAACCGTCGCGGCCAGCCGGCGATCACACAGAACCTGATCAAGCAGAAGATTGATTTTCTGCAGGGCTTGGAGCGTCAGCAGCGCACCGTGCCGAATGCATTGCCTCGCACACCGAAGCACGAGGATGAAGCCCATTCCGCGTCTGATGCACTGCGCTACGTCGCCGATGATAACCGATACGACAAGCTGCGCTCAAAATGCTGGGATGACATCCTGAAAGCTGGATGGGGCGGCGTTGAGATCGTGGCGGTAGAAAAGGCCCCGCCAAAGTCTTCCATGATGGGTAGCACAGCGCTGTCTCAGCAGGGGCCGCAGTATGATGTGCTTGTGCGCCGCTGCGCCTGGGACCGCATGTTCTGGGACCCTTATTCGAGCAGCGAGGACTTTTCCGATGCCGGCTATCTCGGTCTGGTTATCTGGATGGACCGCGAGGAAGCCGTCCGCCGCTACGGCGAGGCTGCCGGACAGGTTTTTGACGAGACGGTCAGCAGCAGGAGCATCGGTTCCACATTTGACGATAAACCGCAGACTGCATGGGTGAGTTCAGGCAAGCGTCAGCGGATTCGCGTCGTTCAGATGTACTATATCGCCACGGATGGCGAGTGGGATTTCTGCGAGTTCACCAAGGGCGGGATACTGCAATCCGGCCCGTCGCCGTGGATAGATGAAGATGGAGCGCGAGAGCATCCGTACTCATGGACTAGCGCCTATATCGACCGAGACAACAATCGGTACGGTGAGGTCCGCAGCCTGATCGATCCACAGGATGAGATCAATAAACGCCGTTCCAAGGCACTGCACCATTTCACCACGCGGCAGACGTTCGGCAACCAGCAGGCGTTGGGCAATCTGACGGCGCGCGAAATGAGGGCGCAACTGGCGCGTCCCGATGGGCATATACCGCTTACGGGCCAGGCGGAGTTCGGCAAGGACTTCGGCATCATCCCGACGAATGACCAGGCGCAGGGTCATTTCGAGCTGCTTCAGCAGGCGACAGCCACATTTGAGGTTATGGGTCCGAACGCGGCTCTTCTAGGCAAGAAGGACGGCAACGAATCCGGTCGTGCGCTTCTGGCACAACAGCAGGGCGGGTCTGTGCAGGTCGGGCCGATTATCGATGCGCTGCGCGAACTGGACATGGAGACATATCGCAAGATTTGGCGGCGCATTCGCCAGTTCTGGACTGGTCAGACGTGGATCAGGGTCACGGACGATCAGAAGAACCTCAAATTCGTGCAGCTCAACCAACCGGCAATGGAGCCGGTGATGCAGCCCGTCATCGATCCGCAGGGGCAGGTGCAACCACAGCCTGTCATGGACCCTGTTACTGGCAAGCCGATCATGCGTCCGGTCCTTGACCCAGCGACGGGCCAGCCGGTTCTACAGAATTCGGTTGCTGAACTTGATGTGGATATCGAAATCGATGATGCGCCGGACATGGGAACACTCCAGCAGGAAGAATTTGCCGGTCTGATCGATCTCGCCAAGGTTGGCGTCGTGCTGCCGCCAAAGGTCTATCTCGCAGCGTCGAACTTGCGGAACAAGGGCGACCTGATCCGTATGCTGGACGAGCAAAACCAGCAACCGCCGGAGCAACAGGCCGCAATCAAGCTTCAGTTGCAGCAGGCAGAGGCAGAGGTCGCCGAAACTCAGGCTGGGGCTATCCTGAAACAGGCGCAAGCCAGAAAAGCCATGATGGATTCCGGCGGCCAAAGTGAAGCTGGTCCGTCTGAAATCGATATCGCCACGGCCCTTGCTGAGATCAGGAACAAGAACGCAGGGACGGCCAAGATTGTAGCCGAAACCCGTCAGACCGAAGTTGAGACCGCCCTCAAGCCGCGCGAGATGGCGCAGCAGGAGCAGGAACGACAGGAATCACGCCAGGAGCGCTTCGCTTTCAAGCGCGCTGACATGCAGCAGGCCAAACAACCGGCCTGACAAAAAAGGTGCCGCCGACCTTAACGGGCGCACGTCAGCCGCGACGTTACAGCGACAGGAGCCGCCATCCGCAAGGGCGACCGCCGACGCCGGGCAGAACCGGGCGACCGTGATCTTCCAACGCATAGGAGAGACCAAGTGGACAGCAAGTCGCTGGACGAAATCATGTCCGAGCGGGACGAAACGCCCGTGGAGATCTTAGAGCAGCCCGCAATCGAGACGACAGAAGCGACGGCGCGCGACGAAAAAGGCCGCTTTGCCCCGAAGGATGGGCAGGCACCGGAAAACGTCACGGTCGAACCTTCAGAAGGGGCAACGGAACCGGGCACGGTGCCGCAGAAGGCCCTTCACGCGTCGAGAGAGCGGGAAAAGGAAGCACGACAGGAGGCCGAAAATCTGAGGCAGCAGATTGCCCAGATGCAAGGCCAGATTGCGTTGTTGGCGCAACAGCGTCAGCAGCCCTTACCGGCGGCCGATCAGGCTGCGCCTGAACCGTGGGACCCCGGCTATACGGATTATGTCCAGGCTCCTTTGCGGGAGCAGATGCAGCAGCAGCGGGAGCAGTTCTCCCTCACGCTGGCAAACGACAAATTCGGTTCTGACAAGGTTGAGGAAGCCTACAACGCCATGCGGCAGGGCTTGACCCAAGACCCGACTGTCCGGGCCGAATATCAGCGCATCATGGCTTCGCCCCATCCATACGGCGAACTTGTCACTTGGCACCAGCGCCGGCAGGCAATGGCAGAAATCGGTACGGACCTGAACGCTTATCGTGAAAAGCTTCGGGCGGAAATCGTAGCCGAGATGCAAGCCAATGCAGTGGCGCCAGCAGCAACCCCAGCGGCAAAACCCCCGATGCCCACAGCGTTCTCGTCAGCCCGAAATGAAGGGCCACGATCCACGCCGGCATATTCGGGGCCAAAGCCGCTTTCCGAAATCATGGATCGCTAAAGGAAACTGAGCCATGGCTGAGACCCGCGTGGTTGACGATCTGTCCCCCCAGATTTGGGACGACAAGTTCTCGACCGAATTCTTCCAGAACAACCCGTTTTCGGCTTATGCCGGCGTCGGGACCAACAACCCGATTGTGATGAAAGAGGACTTCGCTTCGAAGCGGGGTAACGGCATCACCTTCGAGTTCATCACCAACCTTGATCGCGGGTCCATTCGTGGCCGCCAGCCACTTCGCGGTCATGAAGACAAGCTCGGTGAATACGGCGACCGGGCATTCTGGGACATGCGCAAGAAGGGCGTCTCCATGCACGAGATGGACGAGGACCTTGCGGCCATCGACCTTCGCCGTGCAGCCAAAGGCGCGCTCAAGACCTGGGCTGACGAGGACGTGAAGTTCGAGACTATCGAGGCCCTCCAGATGGTTGGCCAGAATCTCGACGTTTCCTACGCAACGTCGACAACTGCCCAGCGCAACACGTGGAACACCAACAACAAGGACCGCATTCTCTACGGCAACTCGCGGGCCAACTATGTTTCCGGTGACCACGCCGCATCGCTCGCCAATGTCGACACGACCAACGACAAGTTCACCAAGTCGTCGGCCAGTCTGCTGAAGCGCATGGCCCTCATGGCCCGTCCGCGTATCACGCCGCTGGCAGTCAAGGGATCGAACCGCCGCATGTTCGTGGCATTCGCTCATCCGCTCGCCTTCCGCGACTTCGTGGACAGCATGAACGAGACCGAACGTCAGGTCAGCGTCGAATCGAAGAACATGAACATCTTCCTCGGCGGCGACCGTGAGAGTGACGGTGTAATCGTCCACGAAGTGGATGACATGCCGGTCCTGACTGGCGTTGGCGCGTCGAGCGCCGATGTTGCCCCGGTGTTCCTGCTTGGCCAGGAAGCCATGGGCTGGGCGCTCAAGTCCCGCTACTCGTCCCGCACCCAGACCGATGACTATGACCAGGTGACTGGCCTTGGCATGATCGGCAAGTGGGGCATGAAAAAGCTCGGCTACACCATCGGCACCGACAAGACCGTCGATGATGGCGCGGGCGGAACCACCAACGTTCTCGGCAAGCAGCGCGGCATGGTCTCCGGCTTCTTCGCTGCGACCGGCGACTAAGGAGAAACCACAATGGCAAATCCGATCTACGTTAACCCCTACCGTCACCCGGAAGATACTGGCGTCCATATCATCGGACGTGAGGTCAATCTGGGTGTCATCGGTCTGGACACGGGCAAGTTCCCGATTGGGGCACTTGAGAAAAACGCCATTCCGCTTAGGGCCAGCGTGACCATTCTCACTGTGTTCAATGCCGGTACGACCAATGTGCTGGAGTTCGGAACGTCCGCTGACCCGGATGCTCTTATCACCAGCACCAATTCGGCGTCGGGTACTCTCGGCACGAAAGCGGGCACCGGAGCCGCGCTCGGACAGCCCTTGGCCGCCGACACTGTGTTCTACGCCAAGTTCGGCCAAACCGGCACGGCAGCGACCACGGGCAAGGCAATCGTGTGGGTTGAGGCTTTCGTGCCTCGCACTGAAGACCCGCGCGACAACGCAGGAGTGTGACCATGAAGGTGTTCTACAACGGAACAGCCGAAGGCCCGGTTACGGCCTTCGGTACGGTCTTTGAGCCTGGAAAGGCTGCCGAAGTGTCCGACCGCTATGCCAAGAAGATCGCAGGGAACCCGTATTTCGGTGACAAGTACACGGGCCGCAAGTCCGTGCATGAGGAACCGAAAGCTTCGAAGTTCGAGGCTCGCCACAAAGGCGGAGGCTCCTATTCGGTCTTCCGGGATGGCACCGAAGTTCTCGACGGCCTGAGTAAGGAAGACGCGGGAGCGTTCAACGAACTAACGGACGCCGAAAAGGTCGAATACCTCAACAAGGCCGACTGACAGAAGGTCGCTCAGGATGAAAACGCGCGAACAACTCGTCACCAGAGCGCTTCAGAAGCTCAAGGTTCTGGCTGCCGGCCAGACACCGTCGGCTGAAGACGCCAAGGTTGTTGACGACGAAATCGTGCCGGTCCTGAGCGACCTTTCCAAGCGCAAGGTGTACAATTTCGGCAATCCCGACCAGATCGAAGACGACGCCTTCGTGCATCTAGCCGATATTCTCGCCAATTCGGTTGCGGGGGACTTCGGCCAAGAGCAGAGCGAACCTCTTCGCCTTTTGGCAGAAGCCCGCCTAAAGGACCTGCTCATGGTCCAGGAGGCGGATGACCCTATTCCGGCTCAATACTTCTGAGCTTCTAAGTAGATTTCGCGCAGCAGCGCTTGCCCCTCGGTCGAGGCGACCTCAACCCAACCCGATCCATCGTAGAGCCTTTCGACAATCAAAGGCGGCGTCGAAAGGCTCGCGCCGCGCTGTGTGAGAGATGATGCGATGCTCATTCGAATCTCACCACGGATTGGCTTGTAGAGAGCTTCTATCATGGCCAAAAACATAGCATTGGAAGCGGCCTGATGGAAATCATTTTCCCGACCTCAACCGCGCCATCGGTCAATCCGACTGAGAGCGGCGGCAGGCTGATCAATTGCTATGCCGAGGCAGCGCCGGAGGGATCGCGATCAAAGGTGATCTACAGGCGCGTGCCGGGCTGCGACAAAGCGTTTACCGCAGGGGGATCGGGGCCTCGCGGCGCGCTGCTTGTCGGCACGGTGCTTTATGTCGTCAACGGCGACACATGCTATTCCGTCACCAAGGCCGGAACGGATTATACCGTTACGCCCCTTGGAGGCACAGTCGGAGGCACTGGGCCTGTCTTCATGGCGCGCAACATGCGAGCGCCAACCGCTCAGGTGCTTATCCAGACCACGGCGGGTCTGTTCGAGATTACGGGCGGGTCTGTCGTTTCGTTCTCGGACGGTGATCTACCGGCGCCAAACTCCCTGACATTCATGGACGGGTTCTTCTTTTTCACCACGGCATCAGGGCTGGCCTATAACTCAGACATCAACGACACGAACGTCAATGCGAACGACTTCGTGACGGCTGAGGCACAGGCGGATGGGCTCTTGCGTGCCCTGCCATTCCGCCGCGATCTGCTCCTGATGGGCAGCAGCACGACCGAGTTCTGGTCCAATGCCGGCAACGCAACGGGCTTCCCGTTCTCACGCGGCCCGGTCATCACCTACGGCCTTTGGGGGGCCTATGCCGTTGCGGGATATGAGCCGAATTTCCCCGGCCCGCTGATCTGGATCGCTAATGACGGCGTGGTCTACCAGTTGAGCGGATACTCGCCGCAAAGGGTCTCGACACCGCATATCGAGCGCATGATTGAGGCGGTCACGGACAGGACGGATATCCGGTGCAGCGTGCACATCGCCGCCGGTCATTCCTACTGGGTCATGAAATCGACGGCATGGACCTTTGTCTACGACCTCAGCACGGGGTTGTGGCACGAGCGGGCCAGCCATGGGCGAAACAACTGGCGCATGGAGCTGGGCGTCTTCGCTTTCAACGAATGGTTGGTGTTCGATGAGGACAGCGGGGACGTCTACCGGGTCAACGAGCGTTCGCGGCGCGAAGCCGGCGGACCGCTGACGATAGACATCAAATCGACCCAGCAGCACAATTTCCCGGCCCGCACTGCGGTCAACAGGGCATCGTTCGACTTCACCACTGGTATAGGTCTGGACCGCGGCATTTCGCCAATCGAGACCGCGCCACGCGTTTCAATCTCATGGTCCGATAACGGAGGCTGGACGTTCGGCAACGCGCTCCTGCGCGATCTGGGAACGCAGGGCGAACTACGAACCATAGACGTATGGAGAACGGGCCTTACGGGGCGCTCCGGGCGGCAGTGGCGCATTCAGATCAGTGATCCCGTCGATGTCTCGTTCATCGGGGGATCGATGTTCGGTGAGGCAAATCTGTGACCGACAGACCAGGCCCGCTGCTGGATGCGAATTTCCGCTGGATCACCACGGAAGGGAAGCCGACGCCGGAGTTGTATCAGTATTTCCGGGCCTTTGATTCCGTCATGCGAACGGTCATCGGAATTGTCGACACGCCGGATAATCCGTTGCCGCTCGACTATCGCAATGAATACATGGAAGTCGCCTGTTCCGATGAGGTTGTCCCATTGGAGGTCGGAACGGCGGTTGTGACGTTTCGTATGATCGCCGCCATGGAAGGCCAGGAAGTTCGCGCCTCGCTCAAGACCGAACAGACGAGCGGTTCGGCGCTTACCGTGGACATCAAGAAGGGCGGCGCGTCCATCCTTTCGACGCCGATCACCATAGATAACGGCTCCCGCACATCTGTCGGAGCAACAACGCCTGCGGTCATCTCGGATACGGATTGGACCGATGACGCAGAAATGACGGTGGACATCACTCAGGTTGGAGACGGTACCGCTATCGGGCTGAAAATCGTGCTGATCGGGAACCGCCCTGCGCCATGATGCTGATCGATCCGTTTCGGTTCAGGGGATCGGGGCCTGTGGAGTGCGAATATCTCGGCGTGATCGATCCAGATGGAGGCGGCGTAGGGTTAGTCAAGTCCGTCCCCGATGTTCCATTGGGCGATGCAGCGCCATGGCGATTGATCGTCTGTGCTGCACATTGGTTCTCCGAACAGCCAGAAGGATCGGTAAGCGTGTCTGGCGCGACGATTGCAGGCGTTTCCGCGACCGTCCATGGTCAGGGCAGCGTAGCCTCTGGTCTTGGCGGGGTGACGAGCGAATGCGGTGTAGCGATCTTCTCCGCAGTGGTTCCGACAGGCGCGACCGCCACGGTAGAGGTTACTTATAACGCGGATGTAGCCCTCGTCTACTTGGGAACATGGCGGCTCGTCAACGTAGTGTCGGTCTCCCCATACGATGAGACAACCGCTACCGGGCCATCCTCTGTTCTCAACACGACTTGCGATGTCAAAAAAGACGGCGCTCTCATTCTTGCGGGTATGTGCATTGCAGATTCTGACCCGCCGGTCTCGGCGTCCGGCGTAACGCAGGACTACGCAACATCGTCTCGCGGGGCCGGCGGCTCACTGGAGACAACTGCCGATGAGACCGCGCATCCGATGAGTACAGAATTCGGTGACGCGTTGGCCGGCGCAGATATCCACGTCAGCGTGGCCGTTTCCTTCCGATAAAGGATCACCATCATGGGCATTATCAGCGGTGCGCTTGGCGCGCTGGGTGGAATCATGGGCGGAAGCGCGGTCAAGGACGCAGCACGCGCCAATGACAGGCTTTTGAAGCGCCTTCAGACCGAAGGCATGGGCTATATCGACAATGCCTACAACGAGTCGAAAGGCTATCTCGGTGATGCTCAAAACATCTGGAAAGGTCTGTCGGATGCCAGTGGTGGGCTGTCCGGTCTCGACATGTACGCCAACGCGCTGGGGCTTAACGGTGCATCCGGCAATGCAGCGGCGACGAGCGCCTTTCAGACGGGTCCGGGATACCAGTTCCAGTTGGATTCCGGGCTTGATGCACTGGAGCGCCGCGCCGCATCTCAGGGCAGGCTTTCCAGCGGACAAACCGGGTTGGACACGATCAACTACGCTTCCGGCTTGGCCAATCAGGAATACCAGAACTGGCTCTCCAACCTCATGGGTTACGGGACGCAGCAGGCCAATCTCTACACGACTGGCCTGACGGGGCAGGCGGGTTCACTGAGTGACCTTGCCAATCTGGCGACAGGAACGGGCGACAGGAAGACCAATCTCCTGTCTGAAGTCACCAACGGTCGCATGGGCGTCAATAACCAGATCGCCGCCGGCACGCAACAACAGTGGGGCGGCGGGCTGAGTGGTCTTGCGTCCGGTCTTGGCAGCGTCTTCGGAGGTTGGCTCTGATGGCAGTTTCGGTCCGCTATCCCGCTTACCCCGGCGGCGTCGATGTCGGTTCGATCCTCGGAGCCTTTGACAGCGCCTTTGATCGCAGCCGCGAGCAGAAATATGAGCGCGAGCTGCAACCCGTTCTCGAACGCTATGCGGACTGGCAATCCGGCCTGCAACAGGCTCCACAGTCGCTTGCCTCGCTCGCCACCCTCGTGCCGCCGCAGGCACAGACCAGTGCCGTCCAGCGCGCGCCGCTGCCGGCTCCGGTAGACCCCGCAACGGCAAGGGTCGATCAGGCATTCACGGCGTCTGGTGGACCACCCTCCATCGATCAGATGACGGCCTATATTGCCAAGGCGGCTCATCAGCGGGGTATCGATCCGTCCGTGGCCGTGAAGGTTGCACGTTCCGAAGGCCTGGCGCCTGGCGTCTGGCAGTCGAACGTGACGAAGAACGGGCGTCGTGAACCGTCCTATGGTCCTTTCCAGATGCTTGTCGGTGGCGGTGACACCGGATTTCCATCGGGTCTAGGCAATGCCTTCATGGAGCAGACCGGCCTTGATCCGTCAGACCCTGCGAACTGGCAGAAGTCGGTTGATTTCGCACTGGACACGGCCTCCAAAAGCGGTTGGGGCCAGTGGTACGGGGCGAAGGCCGCAGGCATCGGCAATATGCAGGGTATCGGGGGTGCACAGACGGCAGCAGCGCCCGCACAGGTGGCGGATGCATCGGGGCAGGTCATGCCTGCCGCCGATCCTTCCTCGTTGCTGCCGCCGCGCGATGTAATGATCGGGTTGCTGAAAAACCCGCAATCCCGCGCCCTCGGCATCGAACTGGCCCGCTCGGCCCAGAAGATCAGGGCAGGCCAGAGCGACCCGCAGGCACAGGTTGAATACCAGATTGCCGTGGAGAAGTTGAAGGCGCTGCGTGACCCTCAGTCGAAGCTCATCAACAGCAAACAGGGGATTTACGACCCAAATACGGGACAATGGATCGCGCCGCCCGAAGGCTTGGCAGGCAACCCGGAAACCGGCCTGACGCCGCAGATGATGCGCAATCCGAAGACTGGAGAAACCATCTACGTCCAGCCCACGAAGGACGGACGGCTTCTCAAGTCCGATGTACCGCCCGGCTTCGAACCATACGACCCTTACCAGAAGTCGTTCATGACGAAACAGGGCCAGGTTGAGGGAGAAACAGCCGGCAACCGTGTTCAGGCTCAGTCCTCGCTCAATTCGACGTTTAGCAGTCTCGACCGGCTTGCCTCGTCCGCACAGGACATTGCGTCGGACCCATCTCTTGGCCGCATAACCGGATGGACTGGAATGGTGCCGAACGCGCCCGGCGGCAAGGCGGCATCCGTGCAGGCTCGCCTCAATACTCTCAAGACGCAAGTGGGCTTCTCGGTGCTGCAAGCGATGCGTGATGCGTCAAAGACAGGTGGGGCGCTCGGTGCGATCTCGGACCGCGAGAACGATATGCTGCAAAACGCCTTGGCTGCGCTTGATCAGGCTCAGTCCGAGGACGATTTGCGCGCTGAGCTTGGGAAGATAGTCCAATACGTCCAAGAGGCGAAGGCGCGTTTGCAGGCAGGCTATGATCAGTCGTACGGAGGAGTAACCAGCCGCGCGCCAGCATCTGGAAACCGCACATCGTCGGGCGTTCAGTGGAGCATCGAAGAATGACGACACTGAACATCAACGGGCGAAGGGTCACAGTCGATGACAGCTTTTTGAGCCTGTCGCCTGATCAGCAGAACGCGACCGTGGAGGAAATTGCGAAGTCGCTTGGCGGCGGAGCGGGGGAGACCCGGCAGAGTGCCTACCAAGAGACCGCGAACGATCTTTCCGCCATGACGCGCGGCATCGATAAGCCATTGGATAGCGCGCGCAATTCAACCATAGGCAAGCTGGACAGTGCGGTGCGTGGTGCGGCGGACACGCTCACATTCGGCATGGCTGACGAATTGTCTGCGTGGCTGGCATCCAAGACGGGTATTGGTGGGCAGTCGGGAGACTACGAAAGCAATTTGGCCGCCCAGCGCCGTACAGACCAGTCCGACGAAGAAAATCGCCCCGGTTACCGTATTGCTGGTCAACTAGGCGGCGCGGTTGTCGGTGGCGCCGGACTTGCACGGGCCGGCCTTTCGCCTACTGCGCTGTCCATTGAGGCAGGATGGAGCTTGCCGAAGGTAGCGGCGGCATCAGCAATCGAAGGTGCCGGCATCGGCGCTTTGCAAGGTTTTGGTTCCGGCGAGGGCATAAATGACCGGCTCTCCCAAGCACAGACCGGCGCAGAGTTCGGCGCTATGCTCGGTGCGGCCACTCCGCTGGCTGTTGCGGGCGGGTCCAAGGTTGCCCGAAAGGCCATTTCACCTTTCGTTACCTCGCCGGAACGTTCTGCCGCTGTTAATGTCCTTGAAAGCGAGGGAATTCCGCTCACCGCCGGCCAGAGGACAGGTAGCAAGGGCCTCCGCTACGCCGAAAGCGAAATAGGCGGCGAACGAGCTGCACAGATCATAGATGATCAGGGTAGGGCGTTCACAGATGCCGCCATGCAAAAGGCAGGCGGAAGCGGGCTTGCTGATCCTGAAAATCTTGCGGGTCTCAAGGGCAGGCTTGGCGCAGGCTTCGACGCTATTTCCGGGCGCAACACCTTGCAGGCCGATGGGCCGTTCTTGCGGGATTTTGTAGAGACATTGCGGGAGTACAACCGGGTGCTGCCGTCAGAGCAGAAATCCATTCTGGGGAACATCGCCTCGGATATTGGCAAGCGTATTCAGTCAGGCAAAGGGAAACTCTCTGGCGAAGATTACCAGATGTATCGGTCGCGGTTGACCAAGAGGGCAAACAACGCGCGCGGCAAGGACAATGAGTTGTCCGACGCCTATAAGGGGCTGCGGAATGCTCTTGACGACGCCATGGACAGATCCATCGCCCCCGCCGACGCAGGCGAGTGGGCAACGCTGCGCCGGCAATATCGAAACTACAAAGTTCTGAACAAGGCATCGCTTGGCGGCGGCGAAGAAGCCGGGCTTGGCGTGATATCTCCGGCTCGCCTGCGAATGGCGGCGTCTTCAGGCAATGCGGATGCTTTCGCGACTGGATCAAACGATTACACTAAGCTTGCCAAGGCCGGTCAGGCTGTCATGACGCCTTTGCCTAATTCGGGTACCGCCAGCCGCTTGAATGTCCGCAATCTTGGCGCAATGGCTCCATCAATTGTTGGCGCGGGTGCGGGTAGCGCCTATGGCGCTCAGGAGGGGGGCGTATATGGCGCGGTTACCGGCGCTTTGGCTGGCCTTCTCGCACCGAAAGCAATTGGTCGCCTGATGATGACCAAGGGAGGCCAGCGCTATCTGGCCAATCAGATCATGCGAACGAATTTGCCTGGGCCTGAGAAAAAGGCGATTGTAAACGCCATCGCCACATTCGGCGGGTCATCGGCGGCGGCTCGGCTTGCGTCTCCATGAGTCCGGGACAATCCCGCCAGTGACATCGTAGCTCCATGAGCAAAGAGCAAACGCGGTTATAAAGCCCAAAAAGAATGAGTGTCGGTCAAGCGGTTGACCAATCTGGAAAAGCCAGATCATGCCGATGAAAGCCCAGATGACCCACCAGAACCATTTCGGCGGGCGTTTTTCATTCGAGTTGTGTTCGATAAGGGGCGGTTCTTTCATTCAGTATCCACCAAGGCGCGATGCGGCGCTACGCGCTCCACACCAATTGCCTCTTGCATCAAGGTTTGAATCGTACCGACAGTTCCCTGGATAGTTTTCCGGCGGTAGCCCCATCTTCATTCGCTGCGCATCCATAAGCATCTGCATGGCCATGGGTCTTGTATTTGGATTTCTCAACAACTGCTGCATCACCGCACGCGGCGGCAATCCATACGGCCCCGGCTGTTGATCGGCAACACTCGTAGGTGCGGCTTGACAGCCTGCTACCAAGATTAAAAGCAGCCCAAAGAACACTCTCCCCATCTCTGGGCATTTATCGTCTTCCACATCGGCGGTCCATCGGACCGTTTTTTTCTTTGAGGTATCCGCATGGCAATCCTGTGGAACGGCTCTCTTGTGCCGTGGGTCAACGAAGCCGAGAAAATGCCGTACAGCGGCGCGCGGGCATATTTCTTCGACTTCAACACCACCACCCCGCTCATCGTCTACACGGACTACACACTATCGATCCCGCACGATCATCCGGTGGTAGCCAATGCCGCCGGTATGTTCCCCCCGATCTTCATCCCGGAGCAAACGACATACCGGGTCAGGATCACCGATGCCGATGATGTGACGATCTGGGACGTTGACGGCATTTCCGCTCCAACGACCGTAACACCCGATCCGCCTGAAGGCGATACTCCAGCCGAGTTCCTGTTCAGAACGGGCGATATCAAGATCGCCTGGCGCACATCGTCGCCAACCGGCTTCGTCAGACTCAACGGACGAACCATCGGCTCCGGGTCATCGTCCGCCACAGAGCGCGCCAATGCGGATTGCGAAGACCTGTTCATCCACCTTTGGGAGGAAGACGCCAACCTTGCTGTTTCCGGCGGTCGCGGCGCAACCTCTGCGGGCGACTGGGCTGCGGCGAAAACGATTGCCCTGCCTGACTGGCGGGGCCGCGCCCCTGTCGGTCTCGACGGCATGGGGAACAGCGCTGCGGGTCGGATCACTGATGCACAGTTCGGCAGCGATACGGATGCCCTGGGCAGTGCCGGCGGCTCGTCTACCCACACGCTTGTGAGTGGCGAACTACCGACGATCACCCCGACGTTCACGGGCGCTGCGTTGCCCGCGCACGGGCATCCGTTCAGGTCGGATACCGGAGCCGACGATACGACCGACCTTTCGGGCGGGTTTATGATTGGCGACGATGGCACGCTTGCCAATCAGCCGGCGTTTGCAGGAACGCCCTCGAATACGCTGGGTGAACAGATCGGCGGGCAAAGCGCTGGCACTCCCGCCGGTACGATTTCATCCTTCGGTTCCGACGATCCGCACAACAACGTGCAGCCGTCGATACTCGTCCCCTTCTTCATAAAGCTCTGAGCCATGGGATACGTCCTTTCATTCGCGGCGGACTCAGGTTCCGACTGGTCCGAAGCCGTCGAGCTTTTCAACGACGATACCAACAAGCCGCTGGCGGAGATCGACACAGGGCTGATTGAGATCGTTGTGCGGGACCGCGGCAATTGCACGGTCCTCAGCGGCTCGACGGATGACGGGATCGTTACCCGTCCGTCCACCGGGGTTTTTCAATGGACGTTCCCCAAGGACCGCATGTCGGCGCTGTGCCCCGGCACGACCTATTCAATCGGCTGCCGCTTCACCGACGATACCGGGACAGTGCCGCTGTTCACCGGCTCCCTTGCCTATCTCGACGGAGAATTTCGATGAGCCTCACCGCACCTATCCGGCTGCGCGTAATGCCTCGCCTTAAGCCGATAAACGGCGTTGATGGGCGAGTTCTCAACATCGTTGGTGGAACCAATGTCGAGGTCGATGAAACCGATCCATCCAATCCGATTGTCTCGGTTCCTGACGCGATAGTGGCCGGCGATCCTGAAGCGCTGCCTACTGATGGTTTCACGGGCCAGGTGCTTACCCGCGACATCGGTGCGCCCGGCGGTCGCAAGTGGTCGTCTATCGCCGCCGGTGTGGGCGACATGCTCTCCACCGCCTACGACCCTCAAGGCAAGGGCACAGACGCCTTCGACATGGACAACATGAGCGACGGCTCCTCCAAGGTCGCAATGACTGTTGCGGAACGCGCAAAACTAACCGACATCCCCGATCCCGATCCGGCGATTGCCGGGAAGGTTCTCTCGATTTCTGCGGATGGTAGCAGTTACTCGACCAAGGTCGGTGAGACCTACATCAATCTGGCCGACTACCTCGCTCTCGACGGAACCGACGAATCTTCCGAGTTCCAGGCTGTCATCGACGCCAACAAAGGGTCCACCATCGTCCTACCTGAAAACAAGGTGCTTTATGCAGCCGGCATCTATCTGAATGGTTCGAGCTACGATGGGACCTATCTGGATTTTCGCGGCACCTTCAAACTGAAGCCAGCCCCAGCTCAGTTCACTAACAACGGATACGGACAGGTCTGGTCCGGCATCGAGGTTCGTGACTGTGCGGTCATCATTGATGGCCTGTTCGATGGCGACAGGACGAGCCAGCAGAACCGTGAACAGACCATCTGTCTCACAATCGCCGGGGCCGATGTGGTGTCCAGACGCGGCCTCTTCCTCAAAGAGGTGCGGGGCGACGGCATCTACATGATCGACAAGGACTACAATACCCCGTCGCGTTCACCCACGCTGAAGTACAAGACGATCTATGGCGTGAATTCGGCTCCCGATGGCCGAAACCTCATCTCGGTCATCTCTCGCGATCTCCTGCAAGGCGGTGCGATTTGGAGCTTCAATATAGGCGGTATCGTCAATGGCGCGCAGATGCCGGGCGGAGTCGACATTGAGCCGAATATTCGCGACCAAAGCGCCGGTCCTATCCAAATTAGCGAGATTTACGTTTACGGTCCCGGATCAACCAACGTTCAGTTCTATGGTCAGCGCTACACCGATGTTGCGCATACGACACCCGCAACTGGCCGGAAGCAGACGAACATCTATATCGGCTCGATCACGTCCATAAACACATCGACTTCACCGACTGGCTCCAATGGACAGGATCAGTTCGGTAACCAGACCCAATCGCCGTATTCATGCCTAAAGATTGAAGCGCTCGAAGGTGTGCACATCGGTTACTTCTACGGCGAATTCATCAACTGCTACGGCGATGTGGTCAACATCGCCAACTGCAAGAACCTTTATCTGAAGGGCGTAGCGAAAAAGTCGCGCCAGTGCATTTTTGGCGTAAACAGCCCGTACCTCGCCGCCTGCGAGAACCTGTACATCGATCTGGACGTGGACGATATCTCACGCTACGGGCACATGCTCGGTGAAGTGGCCAATTCGAACATCAGGGGCCGCCTCACGAATCCGAGTGCAACGTACTACTCGAACCGCTTCGCTGTACTATTCAATCCGTCGAGCGGCAGCGCCGAATTCGCTGATTCCGTCGCGGGCCACGACATTCCGCCTCATGCCAACTGGACGAGGACATTCAGGCATACGGCAGGAATGACCTATCCAAGATCGGTCATTCGTGGCGCCAGAACCCCGGCCAGCGGAACGTGGGCTGCGGAAATCAATCGCGTAGGCGATGTGACGATACTGCGCGAAGATTGCCTCGACGTCACCTCGATGGCTGCGATGCCAACTGGCGGCTCATGGGTAGCCGGGCAGGTGGTCCTCAACACAGGAGCATCGACGCCAGGCCAGCCCCTGTTTTGGCTTCGCCTGACCACTGGTTCTGGCAACGTCGCAGACACGGACTGGAAGGCTCATTATCCCAGCGGGATCACGCCGTATCGGTCGTTCAGTGTCGACACGGCGCTTGCGTTGACTGACATCGGAAAGACACTGCTTCATCCTTCTGCCGACACGACTGGCCGCACCATCACTATTCCGGCTAACGCTTCGGTGGCATTCCCAGTGGGGACGATCATTCCCGTTATAAATTGCAATGCTGCGGGGTCGCTTACCATCGCGATCACGACGGATACGCTCCGGCTGGCCGGGGCAGGCACGACCGGCAGCCGGACGCTCGCGGCGAACGGTGAGGCTGTGCTGCGTAAACTGACCGCTACCGAATGGCAGATTTCAGGAACCGGCCTTACCTAAGAGCCAGTCGAAGTCAGCTTTGTTGTGTTGATAAATGGCGATGCCGCCGGTCTCGGAGAGATGGTTGTCATCGGCGAAATAGATATCTGTTTCGCCGTTCGGGCGGCATCGCTTGTTATCGCAAAAAAGGCCGATGGCTTCGGCAACCCTGACATTAGGGCGTCCTGCAATGGCCTCGGCTATCCATTCGACTGGCAAAGCTCTGCGGCGCTCGACATCACCGCGAGCGACCGAGCAGAAGCGGTCGCGAGGGACACCTGTGCGGTCGGAACGGACCGCACAGACAGGCGGCTGCCGGCGAAATTCGGGCGTAGGAGACAGGATGAGGATGCGCTGCACGCCGCTGGCCTCAAGCGCATCGAGGCTCGCGCGCAGTCCGCTTATGAATATCTCTTTCGGATCGGATGCGGTTCGGGAGAGCAACCTGAATTGCGTGCGGCTCGCATTGTCCGGTACGTAAAGCTGCCACCGAGCTGAAAGGATTGCGTAGTCGAACTTGGCAGCATCATCGTGGAGGATTTTCGCCGTCGCCGCCAACTCTTGCTCGCACTGATCGTCTGCAGAACCGCGGCCCCGGTCCGACCGCACACCGACGAACGGCGCACATCCAGAAGTCGATGAAAGCGTGAGATCGGGTAACACCTTGCTGAGGCCAAGATATGCGGCCTGCGCATGGGAGTCGCCCCACAGCAGGCCACCACCTGGTGTCGCGCCGCAGCGGTCAGGCGATGTCCATAGCTGACAGGTTTCCACCGAACCGGGTGCTGGTGGAGCGGTGGTGGCTGGAAGGGATGGGGATAGTGTAGCCGCATATGACATTCCCGTCAGTACGGCAATGACATTGGCGGTCACGCCAGCCACCACCGGCCTCCATCTGAGCGGCTTGCGTCTGGACCTACGCCATTTCAAAAGCGGACGCTCAAGGAAGAGATAGGTAAAAATGGCCAAGACAAGCGGAAGGACGGCCCCGAAATAAATATCGCGAAACTGGTCTGGCGTGCCGAAGGTGTATATGCGCGAAAAGACCAGAAGCGGCCAGTGCCAGAGGTAGTATGAATAGGAGACGAGTCCGATTCCGACGAACGGTGAAAGCGATAGGAACCGGGCTGTAAACAGGGGGCGATCTGTTGCACCCGTCAGCAAAACAAGTGTCGCTCCTAGAACCGGGACGGCAGCCCAATAGGATGGGAACGGTGTTGCTGGCGTGAAGCCGAAAACAGCATACCCGATCAGGATGAGACCGAGAACCGCGACGGCCTCCAAAGCCCGGCGCGGTAATTTTCGAGCGAAAGGAACGGCAAGGCCGACTGCTCCGCCCATCAGGAACTCCCATGCTCGCATCGGCATCTGGTAGAACGCATGGTTCACATCGGGCGCGGTGAAATATACGCAGAGTGCGAACGAGATGGCTGCCAACGATATTGCGGCCGTGACGGAAATCGCCCGAGATAGCCGCCACAGAGCGAACGTCAACAGCGGCGCGACGAGATAGAACTGTTCTTCAACCGCCAGCGACCACAGATGCAGAAGCGGCTTCGCTTCGGCGGCGGTCTGGAAATACCCCTCCTGGGAAAGGAACAGGTAATTCACGATCATCGCGCCGGAATAGGCGATTTCCGTCCCGAAAGATGCAAATTCGCCTGGCATGACCAGCACGAAGTAGCCGATCACCGCACTGACGAGGATCACCAGTAGGTAGGGCGGCAGGATGCGGATGGCGCGGCGACCCCAGAAGCCGGAAAATGTGAATGTCCCTCGTGCCAAATCCTGGCCGATTTGGTTGATGATCAGAAATCCGGAGATGACGAAGAAGATGTCGACGCCGACGAAGCCGCCGGTGATGTGGCTTGTGCCGGCGTGATAGAGCACGACAGAAAGCACTGAAATCGCGCGGAGTCCGTCAATAAACGGACGGCGTATATGAATGTCGAAGTCGGCGTGTTGCATGGAATTGCAACTAACCGATCAGCCACCACATCACAACTGCCAGCACGACCCCTGCCGCGAAGCCTATCAGCATTCCACGCTTACCCGGTCCCCAGGGGTCAAGGTCATCGCCCATAGCAGGCAATCCACCACATCTTGAAAGGAAATCCAATGGCAACCTGGCGTCTCGCCCGGAGCCTTGAGGCTCTGCGTTCTGCTGCCAACAAGGCGGCTCCCAATCGATCAAAGGCCAGTGACGGCACTATCGGTGATGCGGCGCATTCATCGCGCGCGTCGGATCACAACCCGAACAAGGCCGGCGTCGTGCAGGGTATGGACCTGACGCACGATCCTGCCGGCGGTCTGGATAGTTACTGGCTGGCTGAGCAGCTTTTGCTCTCCCGCGATCCGCGCATCAAATACGTCATTTCGAACGGCAAGATCGCGAGCGGTTCGGGCGGAAAGTCGCCGTGGAAATGGCGTCCCTACACCGGGGCGAACAAGCACAATCATCACGTCCATATCTCGGTCAAGGACGCGCCGAACCAGTACGATAGCACCGCGCCGTGGGCCATCGACTGGAAGTCACGCGGCAAGGTGACGGAAAAGGATGCGGTTCTTAAGAACGGTTCATCCGGCCCGTTTGTGACCGAGCTTCAGCGCAATCTCGTCACGCTCGGTTTTGACGTAAAGGTTGATGGCCATTTCGGTGACAAGACCGAGGCTGAAATCCGCACCTTCCAGCGGATGAAGGGGTTGCAGGTCGACGGCTGGGCTGGGCCTCGCACTCTCGACGCCATTGGGAAGGCTGTTGCTGTGAAGCAGGCGGCACCGAAGATCGCTGCCGCCAAGCAGGAAATCCCGGAGAAGGCCAAGACCGAAGTCAAGAAGAAGACCAATCTGTTCATGCGCATCATGGGGCTTCTTGGTGGCGGTGGCTTGGCGTCCGGCCTGTTTGGGGCAGAATGGTCAACCGTGCTGGCACTCGCCGGTTCAGCACTGGCGGCGATCCTGCTGCTCTATTTCATGCGCTATAAGCTTCTCGCCGCGTACGAGGAAATCAACGAGAGGCTGGGCTGATGTTCAGTTGGCTCCAGATCGCCGCAGGGGCCGCGCTGGGCGCGTTGATCGCATCCGGGCCTCTCTACTACTTCGGAAAGCATGAAGGCCGTCAGCAAGCCGCTGTGGAGGCGCTGGAAGCCGTCAATCAAGCCTATAAGGACCGCAATGATGAAAACGCTTCTGTTGAAGCTCTCGATCCTGTCGCTCTGTGCGTTGAGCTTGGGGGCGTGCTCGCAGACTGCCAAGCCGAGTTGCGCCGGCTGGGAGAGGATATCACTCCTCCCTAAGACAGCCGTCTATCTGGCCGGCAACGATGTCCGGGCGGGGCAGGGCATCGCTTCACATAATCAGCACGGCAAGAACGCCGCCTGCTGGAAATAAGCATTGCATAGGGGCATAGGGGCGAAATGGCGGTGGACAACATGAACCAAAACCGGGAAGTCAACGTGAACTGGCTTCGAATCAACGTGCCATCCGTGGTGAGCATCCTCATCACGGGCGCTATCGTTTCGATGTACATCCAGAGCCTCGCCAGCCGAATAGATCAGCAGGAGCAGTATCGTGTTTCGAGGTCCGCCGAGACCGACAAGAACTTCGATGCCATCCAGACCCAACTCCAACCGCTCTCCAATCTTCCATACCGTGTGAACGTGGTAGAACAAGGCTTGCTAGCTACCAATCAGCGGGTCGATCAATATCTTCAAACGCTCGGAGCGAAGATTGACGGGGTGAGCGACCGGGTAAACGGACTATCCACAAAGGTGGAAGTGCTTTCGCAGAAGATCGACGCCATCACGCCGGAGAAGAAAGCGGAACTATCACCCAGCATCACTCGCTAGTTGCTGGTCGATCCTTCTCACGGCCTCGAACCATCCGTCCTCGACTTGTCGCGCGGCGTCCATCTTGGTTTCCTCGATTCCCTGTCCGGTTAAATGTCGGCCCCGATACTCGCCATTCAGAAACCATGACCAGCCTTCACCTGACATTTGCCTGACGGAGCGATAGTAGATACGGCCTACACGAAGGCCGTTGAGCGAGTGGCAGGAGAAATCCTGTCGTTGGTCTTGCCATGTTCTGGACCAGATGAGCCGAAGCTGTCCGGGCACCAATCAACCTCCAAACAGCATCTTGCCCCCGATAAATACCGCCATCCCGACACCATAGATAAGCGCGAGGGTGAGGATCAGGCGGGCGTCAGGGCGAAGGCGCATCAATCTTTCTGTCGCGGCTTTCCCAAAACACAGCAAGCCGACCCAACGCCTCGGCTGGCGTAGCGCCAACAGCGTGATAGTCTTTGTACTCATGGAATACATCGACCTGCCAGAATGGCGGTTCCTTGTCTCCCTCAAAACGAACGCGCCGATAAAGGCGGATTTCCACTTCGTCCAGAATTGTTCCGTCCATTATTCCTCTCCAACGCCATACCATTGCTGTGCCCAAACCGCCATAATTGCCCGCTTCTTCGGGTCGGCCATGACTGCCTCGCTCTGTACATCTGCGTTTGACTTGCCAGTCACGTCAACCAAGAGCTGGTCCAGCTTTTTCGCCAGAGGAAGCTCGGAATAGCGGCATTTGTACAGAGCACCCACCGCTTCACGAAGCGCCTCTACCAGCCGTCCTTCGGTAGCGTCCATCATTCCTCTCCCTGCTGGCGGATGGCTACCAGAACATGTCCACGATACCGCCAAGATTGCGCGCTCGACGCTCGGTCATTTTTTCGAAGACACCTGTTCCCGTCGCTATCCAAGTCTGCTCTTCTAAAGCCTCTTCGCGCGTTACACCGAATGAATAGCGATGGTAACCCGGAGGGCTATCGATTTCCACGATGTACCCATGCTCCATCCCGCAATATAAGCACCAGATTAACTGCCTTTCGAAGCCGAAAGGCGCAGAGATTTCACGCCCACAGTGGCCGCAGGTGCAGCCGAATCCTTCTCCAACCCTGACCGCCGCGTCACCGGAATGAGCGAAGAACTCAGGTGCCGAATGAGCCAGCCTCATCCCTTTATCTCCTGCTGGCGGATGGCGGGGGACCATTCCTCCACCGCCCATTTGGCAAAGGATGCACGTTCCGTGCAGCGGTTGCCCGCAAAACCTCCTAATGGGAGACGCTCACGTTCCGGTGCCCAGCAAACGTATTTCTCGGTAGAACCCCAACTGATCACGGCGCGCAGCTCCTTCGCCTTGCCGCCTCTGTAGGTTTTGCCAGGTTTGATCTCGTCCGTTCTCATCCCTCTATCTCCTTAGAGTGGGGAGGGGCGGGAAGCGGCATCCAAGCTGTGGGCTCGGCTCGATACAAAGTGCCGTACACCTCGTCAGGAATGCCGTCTTCACGCCTCCTGAATCCGGCCTTTATTGTAAACCCCGCCGATCTCCACGCTGTAGCTTCCTCGCCATAGCCGATCATCGGTTGCCCATCGACCAGAAGCCAGATCGCCGTCCCATCCTTCGGCGCTGTAGATATATCCTGCCAGTCTGACATCACGCGTACTCCTCTTTCTCGTCAGAGTTCGCCAAGTCTAGCAGAACATCGGCATGGCACTCTGCGTCCAGCCTGCACCAGCAGGCCAGGTTCTTGCCGCGCAAAGCGGACACATTCCATAAGGGTGCTGTCTCGCAAGCGAAGCGAATGGCAGGGTGGATTTTGCCAGAGTTCTCAAACGTCCACGGGTTCCCCCATCGCGTGGACCTGTCCACCTTCACAGTGTTCGGAGGCATTCTCCATCCCTTCGCGCGGGAAAGCTGAATGCGCCGCGGCTTGTCTGACATGTGCTTTCTACCTGCATAACGGAACAGCTCGTGAACAGGCTGTGCCAATTCTGTGCCACACAAGGGTGCTTTCCCTTGCATATCTATGCGTGGAAGGTTCTGGAAAGACCGGCGGAAAGCCTTGGAAAATGGTGGGCGATGTAGGGATTGAACCTACGACCCCACCCGTGTGAAGGGTGTGCTCTCCCGCTGAGCTAATCGCCCGCTGCGGCCCGAAAGCCTAGCGCGCCGCGATATAAGGGAGCGCCCGGGTCGAAGTCAACCGCCATGCGGCGACTTATCCGGCCTGCCGTCCGCCGCTTGCCGCATTCATCAGCCGTTCCACCAGTTCCACCGTCAGCTCGTCGAAATGCGAGATGATCGCCGTCGGTTCGAACTCGCGCACATGCCGGTCGGTATAGCCGAAATCGACGGCGACGACCGGGATTCCGGCGGCCTTCGCGGTGTCGATGTCGGTTTTCGAATCGCCGATCATCAAAGCGCGCCCCGGGTCGCCGTCGGCAAGCCTTATGGTTTCGAAGAGATGCCGCGGGTCCGGTTTCTTGAAAGGAAAGGTATCCTGTCCGGCGATGGCGGTGAAATGCTTCGTCAGCCCCAGCGCTCCGATGAGCGTGAGCGAACTGGCCTCGTATTTGTTCGTGCAGACGGCGAGCGCGTAGCCGGCGTCTTCCAGCCGGGCGATGGCCTCCAGGACGCCGGGGTAGGGCAGCGATTTGCCGGGGATGTTGCGCGTATAATGCTCCAGATAAAGGTCGAACAGCCGGTCCAGGTCCTTTTCGGAGATCGCCTTCTGCCGGTCGGCATAGGCGTATTCGATCATGGCCCTGCCGCCATGGCCGATATAGCGCCGGATCGCCACCGGATCGACGGCGGGAATACCTTCGCCGGCAATGCTGTGGTTGAGGCTGTCGAGCAGGTCGGGTCCTGTGTCGATCAGCGTGCCATCCAGGTCGAAAACAACGATCGGGCGTTTCATGCGGCTTCCTGTCTTTTGAATTGCCGCAGGCGATAGCGGCTTGCGGCGGTTCAGGCAACCCGTGCGATCGGTCGGGCGACCCTTTGACCTCGCAGCCAAAAATGCTAGGAGCCCGGCAACAGGGGCGCGTTTTCCATGGATGCCAGGCAGTTGAAGATCGAAGCCGCGAAGGCGGCGCTGGCGCATGTCTCGGACGGCATGAAGCTCGGCATCGGCACCGGCACCACGGCCGAGGAATTCGTGCGCGTTCTGGCCGCCAAGGTCGCGACGGGCTTGAGGGTGATCGGCGTTCCGACCTCGGAACGGACCGCGGCTCTCTGCACGGAGCTGAACGTACCCTTGTCGACGCTGGAGGAAACCCCTCAGCTCGACCTCACCGTCGATGGCGCGGACGAGATCGATCCGGCCCTGACGCTGATCAAGGGCGGCGGCGGCGCGCTCTTGCGCGAGAAGATCGTGGCGACGGCTTCCTCACGTATGATCGTTATTGCCGACCATTCAAAGATGGTCGAGACGCTCGGCCGTTTTCCGCTGCCCATCGAGGTCAACCGATTCGGCCTCAAAGCCACCGAGATAGCCATCGCCGAAGCCAGTAGCAGGCTCGGCCTGTCCGGCCCCGTTACATTGAGGGTGACGGACAGCCAGCCTTTTGTTACAGACGGCGGGCATTTCATACTCGATGCATCTTTTGGCCGCATTCCGGATACAAGAGCGCTTTCGAATGCTCTTCACGCTATTCCGGGCGTGGTCGAACACGGTCTTTTCATTGGGCTGGCGGATATGGCTGTCATAGCCGGTGACGGCGGCATCGAAACCGTCCACGCCGCCCGATAAACCAGGGAGTTTTGTTGAATGACGCTGCATACCCGCCTCCGCCGCCTGTCAGCCATGGCTGCGACCTTGGCCCTCATCGCTTTTTCCGTTCCCGCCTTCGCGCAGGAGATCAGCGAAGCCCACCTGAAGGCGGCGCACGCAGCCATCGCGTCGATCCACGCGACAGATCAGTTCGACCTGATCCTGCCGCAGGCGGCCGGCGCGCTGCAGCAGCAGTTGATTCAGAAGAACCCCGATATGGGCGATCTGATTACCAAGACGATCAAGGAAAAGACGCTCGCCATGGCGGCCCGGCGCGCCGATCTGGAAAAGGAAGCGGCGACGGCCTATGCCAAGGCCTTCACCGAGAAGGAACTCACCGACATCGCTGCCTTCTATAATTCGGAGCCGGGCAAGAAGCTTCTCGAAAGCGGCCCGATCGTCACGCGCGAGTTGGGCAAGGCCGCTGAAATCTGGCAGAACGGCGTCGCTCGCGATCTCGCCCAGCAGGTCGGCGAAGCGCTGGGCGCCGCATTTAATGCCAAGGCTAATGCGCCCGCCGCTCCGGCTGCTCCGGCTGGTGGAAATGCGCCCGCCGCTCCGGCCGCTCCGCAGCAATAGTCTTCACAGTATCCGCATATCGAGAAGCCCGGCTCAGGCCGGGCTTTTCTTTTGCGCCCTGGCAGCCTACCTGTGGCTCCGCAATAGACGTTACAGGAGCATCGCATGGCCACCTACGATTACGATCTTTTTGTCATCGGCGGCGGCTCCGGCGGGGTGAGGGCGGCGCGTGTCGCTGCGGCATTGGGCAAGCGGGTTGGCATCGCCGAGGAATATCGCTTCGGCGGTACCTGCGTTATCCGCGGCTGCGTGCCGAAGAAGCTCTTCGTCTACGCCTCCCAGTTTCCCGAACATTTCGAGGATGCCGCCGGCTATGGCTGGACGGTGCCGCAGGCCAGCTTCGACTGGCCAACGCTGATCGCCAACAAGGACCGCGAGATCGCTCGGCTGGAAGGCATCTACCGCACCAATGTCCAGGGCGCCGGCGGCGAGACGTTCCAGACGCGCGCCATGCTGGTCGACCGTCACACGGTCCGGCTCGAGGCCGAGAACCGCACGGTCACCGCTGACCAGATCCTCATCGCCACAGGAGGACGCCCAGCGCTTCATCCGGCACTGCCCGGTCACGAATACTGCATCACCTCCAACGAGGCGTTTCATCTGGCCGAGCTGCCGAAGGCCATCGTGATCGAGGGCGGCGGCTACATCGCCGTCGAATTCGCCAACATCTTCCATGGCCTCGGCGTCGCCACCACGCTTGTCTATCGCGGCACCGAAATCCTCAGCCGCTTCGACATGGATCTACGGCGCACCCTGCATGAGACGATGGAAAAGAAGGGCATCCGGATCCTGTGCCACGCGATCAGCGAGAAAGTCGAAAAGCGCGCCGACGGCAGGCTGGGTGTCACCGTCACCGACGGCGAGGTGCTGACGGTGGATCAGGTCATGCTCGCCATCGGGCGCACGCCGAATACTGAAGGGCTCGGGCTGGATACGGCCGGCGTGAAAACCGGCGTGACCGGCGCCGTCGAGGTCGATAGCTATTCGCGCACCAATGTCGACAACATCTGGGCCATCGGCGACGTCACCAACCGGGTCCAACTGACACCGGTGGCGATCCACGAGGCGATGTGCTTCATCGAGACGGCGTTCAAGGACAATCCGACCCGCCCGGATCACGACACGATCGCCACCGCTGTCTTTTCGCAGCCGGAAATCGGCACGGTCGGCCTGTCGGAAGACGAAGCCTCGAAGCGCTTCGATGAGTTGGAAATCTACCGCGCCTCGTTCCGGCCGATGCGGCACACGCTTTCGGGCCGCCAGGAAAAGATGCTGATGAAGCTGGTCGTGGATGGGAAGAGCCGCAAGGTGCTTGGCGCGCATATCCTCGGGCCCGACGCCGGCGAGATGGCGCAGCTGCTCGGCATTCCGATCAAGGCCGAGCTGACCAAGGACGATTTCGACCGCACCATGGCGGTCCACCCCACGGCGGCTGAGGAGCTTGTCACCATGTACAAGCCTACTTATCGCGTGAAGAACGGCGAGCGGATTGATTGACCTTCTATTGAATCGAATTACCTAGCCAGACGCGCTGATTATTCTAGGTACGTTCATCGAAAGCAGCCGGCGAAATTCGTAAGCACCCCCAAATCTAATCCACAAGTTTTTCTAGGCCGTATTTTCGTTCGCTATCGTGTTTCGCAAGTAACCGGTTAATCATATTGCCGGGGACTTGGGATATGATCTTTAAACGATATGCAAGATTCATCTGCGTGACAGTGCTATGCGCGCTGCCGGCCGGTCATTTGGCTGGCGAAACGCTGCCCACTATCGGTCCTTCTGCCTTTGTTCAGTCCTTGCTGAACAAACCTTCCAGCAAGTTGGGTTTCGCCGAGGCAAAGCTTGCGATCGATGCATTCGTGGACTCATCGATCGATGGCGAAGCTGCCAACGCCGAAATTGATCGCATGGTTGTGGTCGTGAGAAAGATGATCGCGACCTTGCCGCCGGAGGCTGCGGCCACCAGCATTGAAAGAATGAAGGCGCTGCGTAGCTTCCTTTACGAGCCCGGCTGGTGGAATAACGGCAGGCCGTTTCAATACGACCTCGACGACCCGCTTGGGCAGAAAACCGGTGCGCAGTTTCTGGCCAGCTATCTCAAGACAAGAAAAGGCAACTGTATCTCGATGCCGATGCTGTTCCTGGCGCTCGGTGAGAAGATCGGTCTGGATGTCACCCTGGCGACCGCTCCGCTGCATGTCTTCGTCAAGTGGAAGGAGACGGAAACCGGCAAGACCTGGAATCTCGAAACCACGAGCGGCGCCGGTTTCACGCGCGACGAGCACTACCGCGAGCTTTTGCCGATGACCGACGACGCGGTCGCAAACGGCGTCTATCTGAGAACGTTGTCGCGCAAGGAAGCGTTGGGCGTCATGGCATCGGCGGTGCTCGACGATCTCCTGCGGAAAGGCCGCTATCGGGAGGCCATCGGGGTGGCGAACGTGCTCATCGCCGCCAATCCGGCCGACAGCTATGCGCTGGTCAAGAAAGGCACGGCCTACTACCGGCTGCTGGAGCGGGACATCATCCGGAACTATCCAAGGGAAAGCGACATTCCCGCCGACCGGATCGCCTACGCCACCGAACTCCACCGCGCCAATCTGGAGGCGTTCGTGAAAGCGGAAGCGCTGGGCTGGCGGGAGCCGAAGCTGGATTGAACATCGATCATACCGAAAAGGGGGGGAAATGACCGAAGCGATCTATCGGAAAATTGCGCGGCTGGCGCTAGCCGTCATGCTGGTGGCGGGGTTGATCTCATCCCTGGCGCCGGCAGGGCATGCGGCTTCGTCCTTTGCGCCGCTGCGTCAGCTCGCCGATCAGGCCGCACCCGCCTGGCAGCCGGTCCGGTTCATCTCGCCCGATACGCTTGACCCGACGCAGCCGGGCGTCGGCACCAACCGCTACGCCTATGCCCAGAACGATCCCGTCAACAAGTCGGACCCGACCGGGCATGTCATCGAGACGGCCTGGGATGCCGCCAACGCCGCCTACGGTTGGCACTCCTTCCAGCAGAATTGGGCCCAGGGCAATTACATAGCCGCAAGTTTCGACTTCGTCGGCGCGTCGATCGACACCGCGGCCGTGGCGGCGCCCTTCGCGCCCGGCGGGGCGACGGCCGCCGTTCAGGGCAGCCGCAAGGTCGGCGGCGCTGTCGTCGACTGGATATCGTCACTGCGCTCGCAGGGATATCATCACCATCATATCGTTCCCAAGCAGCTTGCCGAGCATCCGGCGTTGAAACTGACCGGATTCGACATCGAGAAATATGCCAACAAGATCGCGCTGCCCAACAAGGCAGGTATCCATCCGGAACGAACGGTGCATCGCGGGATGCATAGGACTGAATATACGGAACGTTTCGAACTTGTACTCGACCGTGTCGCTCGGGATGTTCAAAGCGGTCGATTGACACCAGCGCAGGGGCGTGCCGCCATCGAAGAGTTAGTCGCCGCCGAACGCCAAGGCCTGCGCAAGGGCGAAACCTCATTGAACAAGGCGAGTGACGAAGCCAAGGCGAAATCCGACAAGAACGATTCCAAAAGCGACAAGTCCGACAAGGATAGCCAGGATAGCGACTCGAAAGAGATCAAATAGGTGACCGCAAGTAGGCAGATGACAAACTGGATTTGGACGATCCCGCCAACAGCAAGGCGTATGCCGTTTGCTCACTACGGCCACAAGGAATCACGCATTCCCTCTTATGAAATTGTAGGCACCGAAAGGCTTCTTCAACGATCTCCTTCCGAGATTGTCCTGCTGTTAAAAAGAATACTCTCCAAGAGATTGGACGGCATGTATTATTTGTCAAACGCCGTCAGATGTCCCGTTATCGACAACTCCCTCCAAGAAATAATCGCCCGTTTCGTTGGAGACGACGAAGTCCAGTTCATGCCGGTGACGGTGCGTACGAAGGATGGCGAGATAACGCGCTATTCCTACGCCCGTCCTCTGCTGGAACTGCCGTGTACGGACCTTGAGAGGTCGGATGTCGTCAACTGGATCATTCCGGGCGAGCAAATCATGGACGCCCGGCTCCTTGTCTTCAAGCCGGACTGCCTGGGCGACAAACATTTCGCACGTGATAGCTACACTTCCCACGTGGTGGTTTCCGATGCGCTGAAAGAGGCGCTTGAGGCAACCGGCGACAAGGGCCTGACCTTCCGCCAGCCGGAAGACATGTGGAACATCTTCAAGGGATCGCGAGCAGAAAACAGGCTCAACTGAGCTTGAGACCGGCTGCGCCGCTACTTCTGCTTCAGCCTGACGCGCGGCATGCGCAGCCATCCTTCGTCCATGGCCGGCGGACGCGTGAGGATCTTGGTGATCTCGGCGGGCAGGGTTGGCTGCAGCGGCTTCTTGTTCGCCGCGCCATCGGCGATCGACAGCACGCTGTGATAGAACTCTTCGCCGGTCACCGAGCGCGGCGGCACCGGCTCGTGCATGACGCTGATGACGGTGACATTCGGGCAATTGTCCTTGATCGCCTGGTGGAAAGCCGTCTTGCCTTCCGGATCGAGCGCCGCCGTCGCCTCGTCGAGGAACAGCAGGCCCGGCTGCTGCAGCAGGATGCGTGAGACGACCAGCTTCTGCTTCTGCCCGCCGGATAGTTCCTGATCCCAGCTCTTGCCTTCGCGGCTCGTCTCGCCGAGATATTCGATGAATTCGCCGAGGCCCGCCTTGTGCAGAGCGGATGCGACCCGCGTATCGGAATGGTCGTCCGCCGAGCCAGGCAGGCAGACCAGCTCCTTCAGCGAAAGCAGCGGCAGCTTCACTTCCTGGGCGGCGTAGAATGTCTTGACGCCTTCCGGGAAAACGACAGTGCCCTTGCCGTAGGGCCAGAGCCCGTTGATCGCCTTGATGAGCGAGGTCTTGCCGCAGCCGGATTCGCCTTTGAGGAACGTCCATTCGCCGCGCCGGAACCGGAGCCGCTCGGTGATCAGGAACGGCGTCGTTTCGTGCCCTTGATGCGTCAGTTCCAGATGCTGGATGGTGAGGCCGAATACCGGGTTCTGGCTGGTGTAGCGGAAATCCGACTGGCCGGTCTGGCGGTAGAATTCGGCCGGCTGCTGGACGTTCTCGATCGCCTCCGCCAGATCGATCACCCGTTTGGTGTTCGCCCGCAGGGTCGCGATCGCCGGCATCACGTGGATGAACCACGAACACTGGCTGATCAGTGAGTTTACCAGCTCGGCGCCGGTGATGTAGCCTTTCAGGTCGATCCGGTGATTGATGAACGGAATGAGGCCCGGCGCATAGGCGACGATGCGGGCGCCGACGAAATTATAGACCAGCTCGAAAGAGGTGTAGCCGGCATGCACCTTGTTCAGCCGCGCCCAGGTCCGGTCGATGTCGACATAGAGCCGCTCGTGCATTTCCTTCTGTACCTGTTCGCCGCGCGAGGCGGCGACATGGAAGGAGCGGCGCAGGAAGGTGGTCAGCTCGCCGCGGTAGCTTCCCTCGGCCTTCTGCATGCCGATGGAAAGGCGCTCCAGCAGGCCGCCGAGCTTGATGGCGATCCAGGTGTTGACGGGCACGTAGGCGGCGACGGCGACAAAAGTCAGCACCGCGCTGCCGTAGTCGCCGAGGAATTCCAGCCCGGCCACTTCAGTGGAGCTTGAAAGCAGCTTCTGGCCGACGAAGAAAAGCGAGCTGGCAACTGCCATGACGCCCATGGCGAGGCCGATGGCGCCGCCGGTCAGGCCCTTGATCGATTCCTGCACGCGTTGGTCGATATTATCCGGCACGGACGCGTCGGCGCCGTGCTGGGCATGGAAATGCGTGTGGTTGGAATCGAGCAGCGCCTCATTGAAGCGTCCGTTCAGCCAGCCTCTCCATTTCCGATGCAGGGTGGCTGACACGAAGGTGCGCGCGCCGGTGATGCCGGCATCCTTGATCACCACCAGGAGCACCAGCATTCCGGCATTGCCGAGAAGCGATGCCAAAGGCGAAGTGTTGGCGGCATCGTGAAAGAAGGCGATGGAATTGACCAGTTCGCCGGAAGCCTCGGCAAACCAGACGCCGGCCTTGCTGGACAGCGCGGTCAGTAGCGCGATCACCAAAGTCAGCATCCAGGCTTCTTTCCACCGGTCGGAGAACCAGTAGGCCCGCATGAGCCCCCAGAAATTCCGCATCGACGAGACAGCTGTAAGCGGCGCTCGCTTGCCCGTGCGATGGAAAAGACGCGTCAGCATTGATAGGCGCGGTCTTGCGACCCGAATCATATTCCCGCCCCACAACCCTTCTTATTGTTACGAAGAGTAACACCACTTGATCAGAGTCCATGAAAAATATCGCTGGAATCGCGTCATCTTGCCGCTGAAGTGGCGATGAGGTCACAGGTGACCCAACGTAAGGTGGTCGCAAATGGACGAAAATTAACGATGGTGAAATGAATGTGGCGCGAAACGAAGCGGTTTCGTTCGTTGCCTCAATAATAGGCGGTCGGTTTTGACGGCAGATTGCGAAGGGCAGCCGAATCGCTCGGTTGGATTCGAGGTGGCCGGCGCAGGGGACAGCAGTCCGTCGCCTTGCGGCGAAATCCGGGCTAGAATAGCAAACTGGCTTCATGTATGGAGCCGCCGACCCCATGTGGGGCGGGGCTGCGGGCAAACTCTTGCCGCCCGCAAAGCGCGTTGGGTGCCGAAATGACGAAATGGTCGCCGAATTCCTGGAGAGCCAAGCCTATTCAGCAGGTCCCGGCCTATCCGGACATGGCTGCGCTCAAGGAGACCGAAGGCCGTCTTGCAACCTTTCCGCCGCTGGTTTTCGCCGGCGAGGCGCGCAAGCTCAAGAAGCAACTGGCGACTGTCGCGGCGGGCGAGGCTTTCCTGCTCCAGGGCGGCGATTGCGCCGAGAGCTTCGCCGAGCATGGCGCGGATAACATCCGCGACTTCTTCCGCGTCTTCCTGCAGATGTCGGTCGTTCTGACTTTCGCCGGCTCGCAGCCGGTTGTGAAGGTTGGCCGCGTCGCCGGTCAGTTCGCCAAGCCGCGTTCGTCCGACACAGAAACGAAGGATGGCGTCGCGCTGCCGAGCTATCGCGGCGACATCATCAACGGCATCGAATTCGATCCCAAATCGCGCATTCCCGATCCGGCCAGGCAGGAAATGGCCTACCGCCAGTCGGCCGCGACGCTCAACCTCCTGCGCGCCTTCGCGCAGGGCGGCTACGCCAGCCTGGAGAATGTCCATCGCTGGATGCTCGGTTTCGTCGCTGACAGCCCGCAGGCAGATCGCTACGAGGCGCTGGCCAACCGCATCACCGAGACCATGGATTTCATGCGCGCGGTGGGCATCACCTCGGAAACCAATTTCGCGCTGCGCGAAACCGACTTCTACACCAGCCACGAAGCGCTGCTGCTCGGCTACGAGGAGGCGCTGACCCGCGTCGATTCCACCTCCGGCGACTGGTACGCGACCTCGGGCCACATGATCTGGATCGGCGACCGCACCCGCCAGCCCGACCATGCGCATATCGAATATTGCCGCGGCATCAAGAATCCGCTCGGCCTGAAATGCGGCCCGTCGCTGACGCCGGATGGCTTGCTGGAACTGATCGACCTGCTCAACCCGGAAAACGAACCGGGCCGGCTGACCCTGATCGCCCGTTTCGGCGCCGACAAGGTTGCCGATCATTTGCCCAAGCTGGTGCGCGCGGTGAAGAAGGCCGGCCGTAGCGTCGTCTGGTCATGCGACCCCATGCACGGCAATACCGTCACCGCCGCCGGCTACAAGACGCGTCCGTTCGACCGCATCCTTGCCGAGGTCAAGACTTTCTTCGATGTCCATCATGCCGAAGGCACGCATCCGGGCGGCATCCACATCGAGATGACCGGCAAGAACGTGACCGAATGCACCGGCGGTGCCCGTGCCATCACCGCTGAGGAACTGCAGGATCGCTACCACACCCATTGCGATCCGCGCCTCAATGCCGACCAGGCGATCGAGTTGGCGTTCCTGGTTTCGGACCTGCTCAAGAAGAATCACCTACGTCCGCAGCGCACCGAAGCGGCGGAATAAAATTTCGCCAAAATTGCAAAAGGCGCCGGGAACGGCGCCTTTCTTGTCCGATGCCGCCTGTCTCAGCGGAGGCTGTGAACGCGGCCTCAATCCTTCTTGTACAGCATCCAGTTCTTGCCGGTGCGTCCAGCCATGACCGAATGCCGCGTGATCTTGTTGCGGCCCTCGACCTTGGAACGGTAGAGGGCGCGGTCCGCCTTGGTGTAGAGGTCCTCGGGGCTGTCGGCCTCCGAGGCCATGCACACGCCCATGGAAACCGTGACTTTGCCGTAGCTTGCGCCGGTCTGGCCGTTTGAAAACGGCGTCTGCTCGATCAGCAGGCGGATGCGGTCGGCGACCTCGAATGTGGTGTCTTCGCTGACGCCCTCGACGATCAGGGCGAACTCTTCGCCGCCGGTGCGGGCCACGAACATGTTCGCGCCGATGCTGGAGCGGAATATATCGGCGATCTGTTGCAGTATCTTGTCGCCGACCGGATGGCCGAACCGATCGTTGATATCCTTGAAGCGGTCGATATCGGCTAGGATCAGCGCATTGAACAGGATGCCGCGATCGCTGTTGTAGATGCGGGCGATTTCCTTGTCGAAAGCGCGACGATTCCAGATTTGCGTAAGCGGATCGGTGTCGGCAAGTCGCTTGTATTCCTCAAGTTTCGACTTGACGCTTTCCAGTTCAGCCGTCTTGTCGGTCAGGCTCGTGGCGACTTGCCGGCTGTGGTCGAGGGTCGAATTGGTCGCGACGGAAACGGCGTTGACTACTTTTTGCAGCAATTCCTTTGAAATAAAACTGCGGCTGTTCAGACCGTCCGACGTCTCGTCGAGGATCCTGCCGTATTTTTCCATGTGCGAACGTTCGCTGCGCAGCAGCGAAGCGACGTCTTCCAATTCCTGGGCAAGCGCATCGCGTGCTTGTTCGACGATGCTCTGTCCGTGATTGTGGGCGAAGAACTTTTGGCCTAGGGCGTCCAGTTCTTCCTGTGTCGGACGGTTGCCGAGGTTGACCACGGCCAGCCCCAGCTCGGAATTCGAACCGCTCAACGCCTCGTAGAATATCTCATAGTTGCGGGGTAGGCCGAGAACGCCCAGTTGGCGCATCGTGGCGACCACGGTGCCGGCTATGTCAGAGGCTACTTCCGGTGACGCGACAACCGGCTGCATGAAAGACCTATCAATCCCCTCAAGCCATCGGAAGTTCGCCATTGCCGGACGGGCAAGCGCAGACCTTACCGTGGCATATGGCGAAGGGTCGCGACCAGATTGCGATCTTCGCTTGCATCAAATTAGCGTAGCTCGCGCTAAAGTTTCCTTAATTTGCCGGCTTTCCGGGACATTTATCGATTTCTTTTCTACCGGAGGATGTAGCATGGCCTCGGATGTTCTCGACCGCGAATGTCGCTTTTCCACGCGCGGCGCCGCATGCATCGCCTATGATGCCTTCCGCATCGACAACGAAGAGGAGGGGTGAAGCGGCCATGAGCGGAAATCACACCGGTTCCTGCCTTTGCGGCGCGGTCCGTTTCGTCACCAGCGGGCCGTTGCGCGGTGTCGTCTATTGCCATTGCTCGCAATGCCGCAAGCAGACCGGTCACTATTATGCCGCCACCAATGTTGCCGATGCCGATATCATCGTCGAAGGTTCGGACAATGTAAGCTGGTATGCGGCTTCGCCGTTCGCTAGGCGCGGTTTTTGCCGGACATGCGGCTCGGCGCTGTTCTGGAAGCCGGTGGATGGCGACTACATCTCGGTCATGGCCGGCGCCTTCGATGCGCCGAGCGGGTTGAGGGGTGAGAGCCACATCTTCGTCGCTGACAAGGGCGACTACTACGAAATCGGCGACGGTTTGCCGGAATTTGAGAAGTCCTCGCCGTCGATCCATGTTGCAGACGGCTGAAAGACGGTGGATAAGCGCGCTTTGCACTGATCTGTCGGGGTGACGAGCGAGTCCTCCGTTGGCAGGGGACTGTTCATGAAGCGGCTGATCGACGCCTTCCACAATTCGGTAAGGGCTTTCCGCAAGCTGGCCGGCAGCGAAGCGGCTTTCCAGCAGGAGCTGATGCTGCTTGCCGTCGCCATTCCGCTCGGCTGGTTTGTCGCGTCGAGCTGGACCATCTACGCCCTGTTGATCGCCTCGATCCTGGTGCTGATCATGGTCGAAGTGCTCAACACCGGCATCGAGGCCGCCTGCGACGCCATATCGCGTGAATTTCACATCGATATCCAGCTGGCCAAGGATTGCGGTTCGCTGGCGGTGCTGATCTCCATCGTGCTTGCGGCCGGCGTCTGGATCATCGCGGTGATCGAGCGTTTCACCGGGCTGCCGATCTAGAACTCTCGCCGGCGTTCCCGGTTGGCGACATGGTGCGCCAGCAGAAACGCCGCGCCGGCTACGGCAAGCCCGACTGCCAGTGCGATCAGCAGCCGCTCGTGATGGACCAGCGCGCGTCCGATCACCTGCTCGGCGCCGAGACCGAACACATAGCCGAGACCGCAGAAGAGAGTGGCCCATATTGCCGACGAGATGAGGTTCAGCACCATGAACCTCGGTAAGGGTATGCCTGAAAGCCCGGCGGCGATGCCGCCCACAAGCCGCATCCCGTAGATGAAGCGATTGCCCAGCACGAAGACGTTCGGATGCCGCAGCACCAGCTTGTAGGCATGGCTGAAGCCGGGCCGGGTTCGCATCCTGGCGACCCAGGGACGGTCGGCGAAGCTGCGGCCGAGCACGAAAAAGGCGGTATCGCCGGCGAAAGCGCCAATAAAGGAGGCCGCGAATGCCTGCCATGGCACGAAGACGTTCTGATGCGCGAAAAAGCCGGCAAGAACGGCAACGCTTTCGCCCTCGGCCATGCAGCCGACGAACACCGCGATCAGTCCGTACTGTTCGATCAGTTGATGAATCGTGTGGGTCATTGTCGCCCGGTCCGGCCCAAGAATTAACCGCTTAATTTCCCGAAGACCATTTGGCCGTCAGCAGCCGGTCCTCGATACGGCCAAGGCGCTCGCCGATGAGGGCTATGTCGCCGCGCATGTCGGTCATCTGGTCGGGCATGCCGCTCATCTGCGCGTGGCGCAGTTCGTCGAGTTTCTCATGCAGTGCCATGATTTCGATTTCCGCTTTCAGATTGACCGCATAATCGTGCGCCGCATCGATGCGGTCGCGCTGGCTCTGCCGGTTCTGCGACATCATGATGACCGGCGCCTGCAACGCGGCGATCATCGACAGAACCAGGTTCAGGAAGATGAACGGGTAGGGGTCGAACGCTTCACGTCCGAGAAGCCAGACATTGGCAGTCGTCCAGACCACAAGAAAAGCGATGAAGCCGAGAATGAACGCCCATGAACCGCCGAACCGCGCAATCCCGTCGGCAACCCTATCGCCGAAGCTTCGCTGGGAGGCATAGGCGTCAACGGCGTTCCGGGCGATGGCTTTCCGCTCGATGGTGCTTTGCAGCACCTTGCTCTCGAGCTTGCTCAGCCCCTCGGCTCCGGGTTTCAGCCAGCGGTTGGCAAGGTCCTCGATCGTCTTGTTCATGGCTGCCTCCATGCGTTGGTCGTGCCAGTCGTAAAGGCTGCCCGCGCAAGCTGGAAGCGAAATTGCCGTGCAGGTCGCGCATCGGCGATGGCCCAAGCGTTTGCGGTTGCCGGTTACGGGCCGTCACGGTAAATCCGCAGGTATGAGCAGAAAAACCGCCCCCGATACGCTTCGCATCGCCGTCGCCCAGTTGAACCCGACTGTCGGCGACATCGCCGGCAATCTTGCCAAGGCGCGTGAGGCGAGGGCGGATGCCGCCCGGCAGGGCGCCGACATAGTGCTCTTCACCGAACTGTTCATCGCCGGCTATCCGCCGGAGGACCTGGTGCTGAAGCCGGCCTTCCTCAAGGCTTGCGAACGCGCTGTCCTCGACTTTGCCGCCGATACGGCGGACGGTGGCCCGGGCTTCATCATGGGCACGCCGCTCAAGCGCAAGAGCGGCACGCACAATTCGGTCATCGTCGCCGACAATGGCAAGGTCATCGCCGAGCGCTACAAGGTCGACCTGCCGAATTACGGCGAGTTCGACGAAAAGCGCGTCTTCCAGGCGGGTCCTGAAATCGCCGGCCCGGTGAATTTTCGCGGTGTCCGCCTCGGCATCCCGATCTGTGAGGACATCTGGGGCGAACTCGGCGTCTGCGAGACGCTGGCCGAGAGCGGCGCGGAACTTCTGCTGGTGCCGAACGGTTCGCCCTACTACCGCGCCAAGATCGAGGTCCGCCATCAGGTCGTCATCAGGCAGGTGATCGAGGCCGGCCTGCCTGTAATCTACGCCAATCAACTCGGCGGCCAGGACGAACTTGTCTTCGACGGCGCTTCCTTCGCCATCGCCGCCGACAAGTCGCTGGCCTTCCAGATGAGCCAGTTCGAGGAGACGCTGGCCATCACCACATGGAGCCGCAAGGGCGAAGGCTGGGTGTGCAGCGCCGGGCCGATGTCGCGCATCCCGGACCGGGAGGAGGCCGACTACCGCGCCTGCATGCTGGGCCTGCGCGACTACGTCAACAAGAACGGCTTCAAGGATGTCGTGCTAGGTCTCTCCGGCGGCATCGATTCGGCCATCTGCGCGGCGCTCGCCGTCGATGCGCTGGGCGAGGAGCGGCTGCGCGCCGTGATGATGCCTTACCGCTACACCTCGAAGGACTCGCTCAAGGATGCCCAGGACTGCGCCCGCGCGCTTGGCTGCCGCTATGACATCGTGCCGATCTTCGAACCGGTTGAGGGTTTCTCTCATGCGCTGACGCAGCTTTTCGAAGGCACTAGGGAGGGCATCACCGAGGAAAATCTGCAGAGCCGCGCGCGCGGCACCGTCCTGATGGCGATTTCCAACAAGTTTGGCTCGATGGTGGTCACCACCGGCAACAAGTCGGAAATGTCGGTCGGCTACGCGACGCTCTATGGCGATATGAATGGCGGCTTCAACCCGATCAAGGATCTGTACAAGATGCAGGTCTATGCGCTGGCGCGCTGGCGCAATGCGCATATGCCGCCGACAGCGCTCGGTCCGTCGGGCGAGGTCATACCGGCAAACATCATCGATAAGGCGCCCTCGGCCGAATTGCGCGAGAACCAGACCGACCAGGATTCGCTGCCGCCCTATCCGGTGCTGGACGATATCCTCGAATGCCTGGTCGAAAACGAGATGGGCGTCGACGAGATTGTCGCGCGCGGCCATGACCGGGCGACCGTCACCCGCGTCGAGCACCTTTTGTATATCGCGGAATACAAGCGCCGGCAGGCTGCCCCAGGCGTGAAGATCACCCGTAAGAACTTCGGCCGCGACCGCCGCTACCCGATCACCAACCGGTTCCGCGACCGGGGCTGACAGCTCCAGGCAAAGCGCCCGACGGCTTCCCTTAGACGCCTCAATGTCCTATGTCTCGGCGGTGCACGGGGGTGCGCTTGTCAACGCCGAGAGCTTCCTTTACGCCGCGCTCATGACCGTCACAGTCCGCTTCGCCCCGTCTCCTACCGGCCGCATCCATATCGGCAATGCGCGTACGGCGCTGTTCAACTGGCTGTTCGCCCAGAAGAACAGGGGCCGTTTCATCCAGCGCTTCGACGATACGGATACCGCCCGTTCGACGCAGGAATACGCCGACTCGATCCTCTACGACCTCCACTGGCTGGGCATATTCCCGGACGCTACCGAATATCAGTCGCGGAGGGTCGAAATCTATGATGCCGCTGTCGAACGGCTGAAGGCGGCTGGCGTGCTCTATGCCTGCTACGAAACCCCGGAGGAACTGGACCTGAGACGCAAGGTTCGCCGCACCCGCGGCCTGCCGCCGGTGTACGGCCGCGAGGCGTTGATGCTAACCGCCGCCCAGATTAGCGAGTATGAGGCTGACGGCCGGCGGCCGCACTGGCGCTTCCTGCTGCCGAACTTCAAGAGCGATCCGCAGGAGACCGAACGCACGGATGTCCACTGGAACGACCTCGTGCGCGGCGACGAGACGGTCGATCTGGCGTCACTGTCTGACCCCGTGCTGGTGCGCGGGGATGGAACCTACCTCTATACGCTGCCGTCCGTCGTCGATGACATCGAAATGGGCATCAGCCACGTCATTCGCGGCGACGACCACGTCACCAACACGGGTGTTCAGATAGCGCTGTGCAAAGCGTTGGGCGCCGAGCCGCCGGTGTTCGGCCACCACAATCTCCTCACTACCGTTTCGGGCGAGGGGCTTTCGAAGCGTACAGGCTCGCTGTCCATCGAGGGCTTGCGCAGCGACGGCATCGAGCCAATGGCGGTGGCGTCGCTTGCGGTCCTGATCGGCACGTCGGAAAACGTCCAGGCCGTACGGACGCTGAGCGAACTTTCGGAGCATTTCGATCCCGCGGCGACGTCGAAATCCTCGTCCAAATTCGATCCGGACGAGCTGGTGGTGCTGAATCGGACGCTGCTTCACCACATGCCCTTCGCGGAGGCGCGGGATCGCCTGCTGGTGCTCGGCATTTCCGGCGAACGCGCCGAACCGTTCTGGAATGCGGTGCGCGGCAATCTGGACCGGTTGAGCGACGCCGTGGCCTGGTGGAGCGTCGTCAATGACGGGCCGGCCGAGAAGCAGAAATTCTCGAAGGAAGACCGCGATTTCCTGCGGCAGGCATTCGGCCTGCTGCCGGAAGAGCCATGGGGCGCGACCGTCTGGAAGGAATGGACCGGCAAGATACGCGAGGCATCCGGCCGCAAGGGCAAGGCGCTGTTCATGCCGCTCAGGCTGGCGCTTACGGGGCTGGAGTCCGGGCCGGAACTTGCGGATCTGCTGCCGCTGATGGGCCGGGAAGGAACGCTGGCCCGACGACCCTGACCTTGCGGTCGGGGTCCGGCGCATGGGAAGCGCCGGGGGCGATATCGATCTCGAGCTTGCCAGGCTGAGAAGGCTTCGGCGGCGGTGCAATCGCCGGCATGGTCATGACCGACGAGCTTTCCGAAACCGGTTGTCCGGCAGGCGCCGAGCCGCCACCGACGATCGAGAAGGTCCCCGCCGCGTTGCAGCCGCAGCTGACAGGCCGCTCCACGCCGGGCTTTTTGTAGAGATACGCGGTCGGCAACTCGCTGTAGGGCCGGCCGCTGGCGGACGAGATCATGTTCGCCGAATCCTCGCCAAGACCGCGCCGGTAGAACACCTGCATCTCGGTGCCCGGACAGCTCGATTCGCAATTCTTCTGGTCGCGCTCGAAATCGCCGAGCGTCGCGGCGTTCGACATCGGGAAAAAATAGCCGTCGCAGGTGCGTACGCACATGGTGCGGTATTGGCCATTGGGCGAGCCGGTCACGCCCGGCGGCGCAATGACCAGATGCGCGCTTTGGCGCGGCTGATCGCCGGAATCGATTTCTTCGAGTTGCCGCAACTGATCTTCCTGCACCTCAGCCGGCGGTTCAGGATATTCGGGCTTCGCTGCCGCTCTGTCCACCACGTCTGGCCGATTGCAGCCATTGGCGTCGAGTCTCGACAGGATGTGGCTCCGCTCGCGTTGCCCGCCGAACCCGCGAGCCAATTGCTGGCGCTTGCGCTGCAGCGCGTCGAGATTGCCGTTCATGCGGTCGAGCGTCGCGTTGAGCGAGGCGCATTGCGCGACGCTGCCGCCGAAAAGGAAAAAGTTACAGCCGGCGCTGCGCACACGGTCCCGCGCTTTGGCAATCTCGCTGCGCTGCCTGTCTATCGCGTCGTCATATTTGCCGACCTGCCGTGCGCTCCCACCGCCGCGCGGCAGGCTGGCTAGCTCGGCTTGCAACTGACGGCATATGCGGGAAGCGGCCTTGGCTTCGGCGGTCACGGTGAAGGCTGCCGCGCCAAACAGCACGGCGGCCAAACCCAGCCTCCAGCCTTTGCCCGTCATCGGTCGCCCCGCCGGCAGATTCGAAAAAACCCTAGCCTGCTGCCGGTTAACCCTTTCTTTAGCCTGTTGGCGAACCCGCCGTGGCTACGCGGTCCTGAAGTTTCAAGGTCGCCTGTGCCTGCTGCGAGGCTTCGACCACCGCCAGCGCCGTCATGTTGACGACGCCGCGCGAGGTAACGGAGGGCGTCAGGATATGGGCAGGCTTGCGGGTGCCGAGCAGGATCGGCCCGACATGCAGCGCATCCAGCATCGTGCGCAGGGCGGTCAGGGTGATGTTGGCCGCGTCGAGGCTGGGGAACACCAGAAGGTTCGCCTCACCCTTCAGCCGCGAATGCGGATACACGCGCTGCCGCAGATGTTCCGACAGCGCGGAATCGGCATGCATTTCGCCGTCGCATTCGAGATCGGGCGCGATCCGCGCCAGGATTTCCGCCGCCTTGCGCATCTTCTGGGCGCTGGGCGCATCGCGCGAGCCAAAATCGGAGAGCGAGAGCAGGGCGGCTTTCGGTTCGATGCCGAAGCGCCTGATTTCCTCCGCCGCCAGGATCGTCATTTCGGCGATTTCCTCGGCCGTCGGGTCGATCGTCACATAAGTGTCGGTGAGGAAGATCACGCCGCGCTGGGAAATCAGCATGGAGAGTGTCGAGAGGTCGCGGTCCTTGATGCCGGGACGCGCGCCGATGATGCGCGTGACGTTGCGCAGATGCCGGGCGAACCGGCCTTCCAGCCCGCAGATCATCGCATCGGCGTCGCCGCGCTGCAGCGCCAGCGCCGCGATCACCGTCGTGTCGGTGCGAACCATGGTGCGGGCCGCTTCCGGCGTGATGCCGCGCCGACCGCCCAGCTCGATCAGCAGGTCGACATAGTGCCGGTAGCGCGGGTCGTCCTCGGGATTGATCAGGTCGAAGTCGACGCCCTGTCGGATGCGCAGCCCGTAGCGCTTGAGACGCACCTCGACGACATGCGGACGGCCGATCAGGATCGGCGAGGCGATGCCTTCCTCGAGCACGACCTGCGCGGCGCGCAGCACGCGCTCATCCTCGCCATCGGCGTAGATGACCCGCTTGGCGTGCGAGGTCTTCGCCGCCGAGAACACCGGTTTCATCACCAGGCCCGAGCGGAAGACGAAGCGGTTCAGCTTGTCGATATAGGCCGGCATGTCGGCGATCGGCCGGGTTGCCACGCCGCTGTCGCACGCGGCCTTGGCGACGGCCGGCGCGATGCGCAGGATCAGACGCGGATCGAAGGGCGAGGGGATCAGGAAATCCGGACCGAAGATGGGCGTTTCGCCGGAATAGGCGCGTGCCGCCACGTCCGAAGGTTCCTCGCGGGCGAGCGCCGCGATGGCGCGCACCGCTGCCATCTTCATCTCCTCGTTGATGGCGCTGGCGCCGCAATCCAGCGCGCCCCGGAAGATATAAGGAAAGCACAGGACATTGTTGACCTGATTGGGAAAATCGGAACGTCCGGTGCAGATCATCGCGTCCGGCCGCGCGGCGCGCGCCACCTCCGGCATGATTTCCGGCGTCGGATTGGCAAGTGCCAGAATGAGCGGTTTTGGCGCCATCTCGGCCAGCAGTTCAGGTTTCAGCACGCCCGCTGCCGACAGGCCGAGGAAAACGTCGGCGCCGCCGATCACATCGGCCAGCACGCGGGCAGGGGTATCCTTGACGTAAGGGTCCTTCCAGCGGTCCATCTCTTCGGTCCGGCCTTTATAGGCGACGCCGAAGCGGTCGGTGACCCAGATGTTGTCGATGCGCGCGCCCAGCGACACAAGAAGATTGAGGCAGGCCAGCGCCGCCGCGCCCGCGCCGGACGTGACGATCTTGACGTCCTCGATTGCCTTGCCCGCCAGTTCCAGCCCGTTCAGCACCGCCGCCGCCACGATGATGGCTGTCCCGTGCTGGTCGTCGTGGAAGACGGGAATGCCCATGCGCGCCTTGAGCCGCTCCTCGACCTCGAAGCATTCAGGGGCCTTGATGTCCTCGAGGTTGATGCCGCCGAAGGTCGGCTCCAGCGCCGAGACCGTCTCAACCATGCGGTCGATCTCCGGCGCGTCGATCTCGATGTCGAAGACGTCGATGCCGGCGAATTTCTTGAACAGGACGGCCTTGCCTTCCATCACCGGCTTGGAAGCGAGCGGACCGATATTGCCGAGGCCGAGCACGGCCGAACCGTTCGACACTACGGCGACAAGGTTGGCTCGGCTGGTATAGTCGGCGGCGGTTGCCGGATCGTCGCGAATTTCGAGGCAGGGCGCCGCGACACCCGGCGAATAGGCCAGCGCAAGGTCGCGCTGGTTGCCGAGCGGCTTGGTCGCCTGGATTTCGAGTTTTCCCGGCGTCGGGAATTTGTGGAAGAACAGCGCCGCCTCGTCGAGGTCGGACCGTGCTGCCTTTTTGCTCTCGGCGTCCATGCTTTGGCCCCGTGGAATCTCTTTTTTGGTTCTCTTACGCCGAAAAAGCGGTCCGGGCCATCAAATGTACGACAGCACGGAATCGATCCGGACCAGCGCGGCGCGCGGCGTTGCTCAGCCTAGAAAGCGCTGACGTAGAGCCCTCCGTCCACCGGGAGATTCTGTCCCGTCAGATAGCCGGCATGGACGGAACAGAGGAAGGCGCAGATCTGGCCGAATTCCTCCGGCGTTCCGAGCCGTTTGGCTGGGATTTCGGCGCTGATGCGCGCCTTGCGGGCGGCGGCTGCTTCCGGCGTTTCGACCGAGCCGGGTTCATGCGGGCCGCGCAGCCGGTCGGTGTCGAGCTTGCCCGGCAGCATGTTGTTGATGGTGACGTTGCGGTCGATCACCGTGCGCGCCACGCCAGCCAGGAACGAGGTGAGGCCGGCGCGCGCTCCGGACGAAAGGTCCAGCCCGGCAATCGGCATGTAGACCGAAAGCGAGGTGATGTTGACGATACGGCCGAAACGACGCTCGGCCATGCCGTCGATCACCGCTTTGATCAGCTCGATCGGCGTCACCATGTTCTGCGTCACACCCTTGAGAATCTTTTCCCGGTCGAGTTCGCGGAAGTCGCGGAAGGGCGGTCCGCCATTGTTGTTGACCAGAATGTCAGGGTCGGGGCAGGCGGCAAGCAGCGCCCCCTGGACCTCCGGCGTCGAGACATCGCCGGCGACCTCGATGACCTTTACCCCGTAGCGGCTTCTCAAATCCTCAGCGGTGCTGGCAAGGATTTCCGGATCGCGGCCGTTGACGATCAGATCGCAGCCGGCTTCGGCAAGCGCTGTGGCGCAGCCACGGCCCAGCCCCTTGCTCGATGCGCATATGATTGCCTTCTTGCCGCGTATTCCCAAATCCACTTTGAAATCCTTTCATCTTTGCCCGGAAGCTAGCCTCGCTTCGGGGCTGGCCGCAACCGTCATATGTTTGTTGCATGAATCGGGGCATACGCATCGCGAAAGGTGAGGTCGCGATGTCCAGTGCCCAGCCCCGAACGTTCCGCAGCATATTCCTGTCCGATATCCATCTCGGCTCCAAGGCAGCCAAGGCGGAGTTCCTGATCGACTTCCTGCGTCATCACGATGCCGACACCATCTATCTCGTCGGCGATATCGTCGACGGCTGGCGGCTACGCCGGTCGTGGCATTGGCCGCAAAGCCACAACGATGTCGTGCAGAAACTGCTGCGCAAGGCCCGCAAGGGCGCCAGCATCACCTACATCGCCGGCAACCACGACGAATTCGCCCGCGATTTCCAGGGCACCCATTTCGGCGGCATCGTCGTCGCCGACCGGGTTATCCATGAAACGGCGGATGGCCGGCGCTTCCTCGTTATCCATGGCGACCAGTTCGACACCGTCGTCCACAACGTCCGCTGGCTGGCCTATTTCGGCGACTATGCCTACGATGCGGCAATGTTTATCAACCGCATCGTCGGCCGCCTGCGCCGCCTGTTCGGCATGCCTTACTGGTCGTTTTCCTCCTGGGCCAAGGTCAGGGTCAAGAAGGCGGTGAACTTCATCGGCTCCTTCCAGACGGTGCTTGCCGACGAAGCCCGCCGGTCGGAAGTCGACGGGGTGATCTGCGGCCATATCCATCACGCCGCCATCGAAACCTTCAGCGATGTCGAATACATCAACACCGGCGACTGGGTCGAAAGCTGCACCGCAGTGGTCGAGCACTTTGACGGACGCATGGAGATACTCCAATGGGCCCATGTCCTGACGACGGCTACGCAGACCCCAGCGGAGCCTATGGTGCCGGTTTTGGCCCTGCCGCTCGCCCCCATTCCGGTCGCGCAGGGACGCGCCAGGAAGGAACCGGCCGAGGCAGCCTGACCGATTGGTCCGACAAATCGTTGGACCAGCCCGTATCGTCACCTTTTTGAGCATGTTAGTGGCGCCAAGGCGCAATCGGATGTTGCCGATTCGCCTTCCGGATCGTGCCGATCATGTCCTTGCCGCCGCTTTCGCCAGAACAGAAAGTCAAGCCGCGCTATTTCGAGCTGCGCATGGCGGCGATGTTTTTCACACTTCTTGTTCCGGCTGGCATCTACCTGCCGTACTTTCCGCTGTGGCTCGAAGCCAACAGCTTCGGTCCGGAAGAAATCGGGGTCATCCTTTCCGGACCCATTCTGCTGAGGGTTTTGACCACGCCTCTGTTTACGGCGCTGGCGGATAGGGCTCGCGACCGCGCTGACATCTACATCGCCCTGGTATCGGCTTCCGTGGTGATATCGGCCGGATATTTCCTGCCGCCCACCTATGCCATCGTCCTGACCGTCTCGCTGGCGCTGACGGTGGTGTGGACGCCGCATTCGCCGCTGGCAGACTCGATTGCGCTTTCCGGTGTCCGCCGTTTTGACGCGAACTACAACACGATGCGCATCTGGGGATCCGTTTCCTTTCTTGCGGCCAATCTCGTCGGTGGCGTCGCCCTCGCAAAACTGGGTGTCGGCACCGTGCCGGCAATTGTTTTCATCGCTTTCTGCTTTGCATTGCTGGCAGGGCTTTTCGCACCGCGTTTGGGCCGGCCGCGTGTGTCCTCGCCCTTGTCGGCGGTCGATATCCAGAAATCGGCTCCCAAACTGGCGACGCCGTATTTTCTCTGCTTCGCCGCCGGAACGGGTACTATCGTCGGCAGCCACGGCTTCATGTACGGATTTCTGTCCATCTATCTGAAATCGCTGGGGCTTGACGATTTCATCATCGGTGTCCTGTGGGCTTTCGGCGTCATCTGTGAAGTGGCGATGTTCACCGTCTTCAATACAGTTTTCGGGCGCTTGCCGGTTGTATCGGTCATGGTTCTGGCCGCTGCCGGCGCGATCGTCCGCTGGATACTCTACCCGCTGGTCTGGCCCTTGGGCTTTGGCATTCCAGGGTTCTTCGCCGTGCAGGCGCTGCATGCCCTCTCCACGGCGCTGGTCATCATCGGCGTTCAGAACATGATCGCCGAATCTGTTTCCGACGAGCGCACCGGGGCGGCACAGGGCATCGCCTATTTCGCCAACGGGTTCTGCATGGCGGCGGTGACGCTGGTTTCGGGGCCGCTCTACGAACGGTTCGGAGGCGGCGGCTTCTTCGCGATGGTCCCGGTAGCGCTCGCGGGCCTGCTGATGATCGTCATCGCCGGCCGATACCGTTCCTCGCGCTGAGGTGAAATTGGGGTCCGGCTATCGACTGAAATGCCACGCGCCACATATTTCTTGTCGAACCAGGCCCGTGTCTTGGCGCAGTCAAATCGACAGGCAAGCGGCGCCGGGATAAACAGGACGCATGTTGACCCTCGGTAGACGCGAAAAGGGACCCGTCAGTCCCGAATCCGAGCGCCAGCCTCAGATCGCCGTAGGCGAGGAGGACGGCGTGCTGGGCTGCGCTTTTTCGGGCATCTGGACCACGCGCACGGTCGCGATGATCGACGACGACATGCGCGAGATCGAAAAGCGGAACGGATTCAAGACGCTCGCGCTCGATCTTTCGAACATAGAAAAACTCGACACCGCCGGTGCATGGCTGATCGACAGGCTGATCCGCGCCAATGAAAAGAAAGGCGTGGACGTTCAGCTTCAGGGGCACAACGAGATCGCCTCCATTCTGCTCGAGGCAGTGGGCGATGCGGCGCGGCGCGAGAACGAGGTACCGCCACTGCGGCAGTCCAACATCGTCCTGCGGGCGCTGGAAGCCATCGGCCGGCGCGTATACGACATGAAGGACGATTTTCTCGCCTCCATGAACATTCTCGGCGCCACCATTCGCGGCGCGCAGATGAAGCTTGGCCGTGGTCATGCGGTGAACCCGGCCGCCATTTTCAACCAGATCGACCGCATGGGCGTCGGCGCCATACCGGTTGTGCTCCTGATGGCGGGTATTGTGGGCGCCATTGTTGCGCAACAAGGGGCCTATCAGTTGCGCTATTTCGGCGCCGACATCTTCGTCGTCGACCTTGTCGGCGTGCTGGTGCTGCGGGAACTCGGCGTACTGTTGACCGCCATCATGATCGCCGGCCGCTCCGGCAGCGCCATCACCGCCGAGATCGGCTCCATGAAGATGCGCGAGGAAGTCGATGCGCTGAAGGTTATCGGCCTCAATCCCATCGGCGTCCTGGTCTTCCCACGCCTCGTGGCGCTGGTGATCGCGCTGCCATGCCTGACCATTCTGGCCAATTTCGCCGCGCTCGGCGGAGGCCTCATGGCGGCGTGGCTCTATTCCGACATTGCACCGGCCGCCTTCATAGAGCGGCTGCGTGTCGCCATCGACCTAAGCAGCATTTTCTCGGGTCTGATTAAGGCCCCATTCATGGCCATGATCATCGGTACGATTGCTTCGGTGGAGGGCATGAAGGTGGGAGGCAGCGCGGAATCGCTTGGCCAGCACGTCACCGCTTCCGTGGTGAAGTCGATCTTCGTCGTCATCGTTCTCGACGGGTTGTTCGCCATCTTCTATGCGGCGATCGATTTCTGACATGACAATGACGATCCAACCAGCAAACGAAGCGGAAGCGACGCCAGATCGCGACGATCTGGTTCTTTCGGCACGCGACATCACCGTCGCGTTCGGCGACAAGCGCATTCTCGACAAGCTTTCGCTGGACATAAGGCGCGGTGAGATCCTCGGTTTCGTCGGGGCTTCCGGAGCAGGCAAATCGGTCTTGCTGCGCACCATTCTCGGCCTCAACAAGAAGCAGTCCGGAACCATCAAGCTTTTCGGCGTCGATGTCGATAAGGCCAGCGAGCGCGAGCGCCTGCGCATCGATATGCGCCTCGGTGTGCTGTTCCAGCACGGCGCGCTGTTTTCGGCCCTGACGGTCCTGGAAAACGTGCAAGTGCCGATGCGGGAATATCTCGACCTGCCGAAGAAGCTGATGGATGAACTGGCCATGCTCAAGATCGAGCTTGTCGGCCTGCCGCAGGATGCGGCGCAGAAGTTTCCCTCGGAACTGTCCGGCGGTATGATCAAGCGCGCGGCGCTGGCCCGCGCACTGGCGCTCGATCCGGACATAGTATTCCTCGACGAGCCGACCTCCGGCCTCGATCCCATCAGCGCGGCCGAATTCGACGAACTGGTGGTGAAGCTGCGCGACACGATGGATTTGACGGTCTACATGGTCACGCACGATCTCGATTCGCTCTTCACCGCCTGCGACCGCGTCGCAGTGCTGGGCAACAAGCGGGTTCTGGTCGAAGGGACGATCGAGGATATGCTGAAAAGCGAGGAGCCGTGGGTCAAATCCTATTTCCGCGGCAAACGTGCGCGCCAGCTCGATCTTGCGGCGAGGGCGTAGGGGGAGCGTATGGAAACCAGAGCCAACTACGTCATTGTCGGCATCTTCACGCTGGCCGCGATCCTTGCCGCCTTCGCGTTTGTGTATTGGACGGCAGCGATCGGCGACAAGGGCGAGACGGCGATCCTGCGCGTTCGCATACCCGGTTCCGCCTCCGGCCTCGGGCGCGGCAGCTTTGTGCTGTTCAACGGGGTCAAGGTGGGCGACGTGCGCCGCGTCTATATCGACGTGAACAATCCCAACGCCGCCATTGCCGAGACCGAGGTGGACCGGTCGACCCCGATCACCCGGTCGACGCAGGCCGATATCGGCCTGGCAGGCCTGACGGGCCAGGCCAACGTCGAACTGAAAGGCGCCGACCCCAATGAGCCCAAGCTCCTGGATCAGGCCGAAACCGAAGGCAAGGAGGCCGAGATCGTCGCCAACCCCTCCGCCGTCACCAACCTGTTGCAGACGGCGCAGGACATCTTCACCCGCGCCGACAAGGTGATTTCCGAGCTGGAAGGCTTCACCCGGGATGTGCGCGGCCCGCTGACGCAGACGGTCCAGAATGCGCAGAAATTCTCCGACGCCTTGGCCCGCAATTCCGACGGCATCGACAAGTTCCTCGCCAGCGTCAGCGCGCTCTCCGTGGAGTTGCAGGGCGTGTCCGGAAAGCTGGATGGAACCCTCAAGGCGGCGGAAGGTCTGCTCAACTCGGTCGACAAGGATCAGGTCAGGCAGATCGTCGCCAATGTCGAGGTTTTCACCAGGGGGCTCAAGCAATCGAGCGACCAGTTCGACAAGATACTCAGCGGCGTCGATACGGCTGTCGGCTCGATCAACGACTTCGCCCAGAAGACGCAGGGAACGCTTGCCAAGGTGGACGGCATACTTGACGGCGTGAACGCCGAGGATGTCCGTGTCGCGATGGCCAACATCCAGAAGGCCAGCGAGAACGCCAACAAGGCCACCCAGGACATCGCCAAGATCACCGACAAGTTCAGCGACCGCGCCGACGATATCGACCAGACCATACGTGACGCCCAGCAGCTTGCGGAACGCCTCAACAAGGCATCGGTGCGCGTCGACGGCATTCTGGTCAAGGTCGATCAGCTGCTCGGTTCGGGTGAGGCCAATGGTGTCATGGCGGATGCCCGCGCGACCTTGAAGTCGTTCAAGCAGGCTGCCGACACGCTGAACGCGCGGCTGGGAACGATCACCGACAATATCGCGCGCTTCTCTGGCCAGGGCCTGCAGAATGTCGATGCGCTGGTGCAGGACGGGCGCCGTTCGATCAACCGGATCGAGGAGGCCATCACCGACCTGCAACGTAACCCGCAGCGCATCCTGTCTGGTGGCGACGGCGAGGTGAGGCAGTATGACGGAAGGGCGCGGCGTTGACTTTGCCCGCCATCGAAAGCAAGAAAAGACCGTTGAGGGACGGTAATGGCCCGGCCGTAAGGCCCCTGAACGGTGGTGGGATTTTCGCGTGAAGTCGATTGTAATCAGGTCGGGCGTCGCGTTGTTTGCACTTGGTATTGCCGGATGCGCGGCCTTGCCCGGCGGCGGGCCGGCGCCGCTCGACACGTTTGAACTATCCGCTCCGTCTGTCGACGGCCGCAGCCACAACCGGCGTCAGATCCTGATTGCCGAGCCGGATGCGCTCAAGGCGCTCGACGGCCAGAATATCGTCATCAAGACCGGCAGCCGTTCGATCCAGTATCTCAAGGGCGCGCAATGGGCCGACCGCCTGCCGCTGATCGTGCAGGCGCGGCTGGCCGAGACGTTCCAGCGCTCCGGCAGCTTCGCCGGCGTCGGCAAGCCGGGCGAGGGGCTGGCGATCGACTACCAGATCATCACCGAGATCCGTTCGTTCGAGATTCGCGCCGACAGGGGCGAGCAGGCGCAGGTCGAACTGTTCGTGCGGCTGCTGAACGATCGCAACGGCGAAGTCCGCGCTTCGCGCACCTTCACGGCCAGTGCGCCGGTTTCGGGTGGCGGCAACCAAGCCTATGTGGCTGCGCTCGACGGCGCTTTCGGCCGGGCGGCGCAGGACATCGTGCGCTGGACGGATTCCCAGATATAGCCGCCTGAGCGGTTGCGGTTCGATAGGCCGTCGGGGCTTCCGCCTCACGGCTCGATCACTTCGCTTTGTCAACGAGATCAAGGATGACGGATTGGGTGGCATCACCTTCGTCATCCCGGGCGAAGCAGGCCGAAGGCCGTCGCGAAGACCCGGGACCCTTTGAGCAGCGCGGCCGGGTTGGGGCTTCGCACTGTTCCCTCGTGAAACGCGCCAAGACAAGGACCGGGCCGCGCTCGATGATCCTGTGGCCAATGAATCCCGGATAGCCCCGCTGCTTCGCTCCGTTCGGGATGACCTCGCGGCTTGTTTTGGAAAACAAAAAGGCGGGAAAAATCCCGCCTTTTTCTGAACGATCGTTGCCCTTCTCCCGATCAGCGCAGGCGACCGCTGGCATGCGCCAGCATGGTATAGACCTTGCCGGTATCCGAGGTCAGGTAGGTCTGCGCCATGATGTTGTCGCGGTCGTTGCGCGAGACGTCTTTCAGCAGCCTCTCGAAGTCGTCGCAATACCGGTCGACGGCGGCGCGGAACTCGGCTTCCGCCTGATACTTGCGGCGGATTTCGTCGAAGGTCTGCTGGCCCTTGAGCGTGTAGAGGCGGCGCGTGAACACGTCGCGCTCGCCACGCCGGTAGCGGCTCCACAGTTCGATCGAAGCGTCGTGGTCTATGGCGCGCGCAATATCCACCGACAGCGAGTTGAGCGATTCCACGACATGCAGTGGCGAACGCTTGGCCGGCGCAGACTTGGGCGCCTCCGTACGCGTCGGCGCAGGCTTCGCTGCTTCTTCCTGCGAGGCCTTCGTCAGCAGATCGCGAACCCATCCGCCCTGCGGATTGCCGCTCGAGTCGCGCTGGCGCTGAGCGGTTTCGGCAGGCCGGTCGAGTGTAAGCGGGCCGCGAAGGGCCGGCTCGGCGGGCGCCTGGGCCTGCCGCCGCTCCTGCGCCGGCTGGGCCGGACGGCTCGGCGCTTCCGGTGTACGGCCAGACGGTTGCGCAGACCGGTTGCGCGGTTCGGAAACATCGACCGTACGCCCGGATTTCGCAACGATATCCGAGAGTTCCTTAAGCGCGTTGATCTGCTCGGAAACGGCTCGGCGGATAGCCGTGGTGGATTCCTTCGCTTCCTGGGGCATCTCGATGACGCCCTTCTTGAGCTCCGCTCGGGTAAGGTCGAGCTCGCTCTTGATGGAGCCCGCCGTGCGGCGCATCTCGTCGGTCGCGTCGGCGAAGCGCTTGGTCGCCGACTCGATGACTTCGCTGATCGCACCGCGGATCTTGTTGGCCGATTCCAGCGTCTTGCCTTCCGCGTTCTCCAGCGTCTGGCCGACGAGGTTCTCGAACGAGCGCATGACGCGTTCGAGGTCTTCGGACTTCTTGACCAGACCGACCGCCAGATCTTCCAAAGAAGACTGGCGTTCGAGCGTGTGCTCGAGGTTGCTCTGCGCCGAACCAAGCAGTTCCGACGCGCCGGCGAGCAGGCGGCTGTGTTCGTCGAACCGTGTCGCGATCGATGCCACTTCGCGCAGCGTCGCCGACGACAGTTCGGTCAGACGCGTCGTGTTGGTGTCGACCAGCCGCGCCGAGCTTGCGAAGGTCTGCGCCGCCTTTTCGGTGGTGGCGGCGAAACTCTGTGTGCTGCCGGTGAGCTTTTCGTCGACCGCGCTCAGATTGGCGGCGGCATTCTCGATCAACTGGTTGAGCTGCGCACTGGATGCAGACATGCGTCCGAGCAGTTCTGTGACGTTCTCGGCAAGCGTCGAGCGTGCGCCTTCCACGGCGGATAGCGTTTCCGTCGTGCGGTTGGCCAGCGCCTCCATGAGCGCGGCGTTCTCCTGCCGCAGCTTTTCGGCGGCGCGTTCGGTCGCGTCTTCCATGCTGCGCTGCAGTTCGGAGCCGCCCGCGGCGAACCGGTCGACCAACGGCCGCGCCGTTTCGTCGAGTATTCTGGAGATTTCCTCCGAACGGGCCGCCAGCATGGCGTTGAGCTCACGTGTGTTGGCGCCGATGGTCTTCGCGGCCTCGTTGGTGCTCTGGCCGATATGCTGGCCGACGGCCGTAAAGGTTTCCGCGATGGTGTTGGCACGTGCGACGAGCTGGTTCTCGGCTTCCGAAATATGCTCGCCGAGCTGGTTGCGCATCGTTTCGGCGGAAGAGGTCAGGCGGCTTTCCACGCTGACGATCTGCTCGTCGACGCGGGCGGCTGCCGCGGCCGCGCTGGCCGCCAGCCTTTCGTCGGCGCCGACAAGCGCCTGCTCGATCTCGCGGGCGTGGATGGCCAGCTCCTGGCCGGTCTGGCGTACACGGTCGGCGACGCGCTGCTCGGTCTCGGAGAATACGCCGACGATGTTGTCGGCATGGCCGCCAATGGTCGCGGCTGTTTCCGCGATGCGGGATGCCAGCCGGTTGTCGGCATCCTCGAACACGCGCCCGATTTCAGAAGCGCGCGCTGTGAGCGCTTCCGAACCTTCGGCGATACGGCTCATCAGCTGCTGGTCGGCGGTATCGAAAATCCGGCCGAGATCGGCAGCACGGGCTGCCAGCGCCTCTGCGGATTCGCCGATGCGCAGGCCCAGCTGCTGGTCGGCATTCTCGAAGTTGCGCAGGATGTCGCCGGCGCGCGCCGCAAGCGACTGCGCCGTTTCCATGGCCCGTGCGACAAGCCTCTGATCGGCAATGTCGAACCGGCTGGCGATATCCTCGGCCCGGGCCGCCAACTGCTCCGCCGTTTCCTCGGTGCGGGCCAGTAGTGACTCGGAGGTGCTCTGCGCCCTTGCGGCGAGGCGGTTGTCGCTCTCCTCGAACACGCGGGCGATATCCTCGGCCCGGGCCAAAAGGGCAGCCGAAGTTTGCTCTGCCCGCTCGGCGATCTTGCGGTCGGCGTCGGAGAACGCGGCGCCGGCCTGCTCGTGCAGGGCGGCCGTCACCTCCATGACCTTTTCACGCAATGCGCCGGCGACGAACACGGCGCTCTTTTCGAGCACGCCACGGATGTTGTCGACGCCCGTGGACAGCGCCCGCTCCATCGTGCCGGCGCGTTCCTCGATCACGCCTGTCTGACGGCTGAAGGCTTCCTCCATCTTCTCGATGTCGGCTGCGATAATGTCGGATATCTGCGTGCTCTTCGACGCGATCTGGTCGATATGGCCGGATACCGCGACGTCGATATCCCGGCGCGCGTCCGAAAGGCGGGCGAGATCGTCCTCCAGAGCGCGCGTCAGCATGTTGCGGCCCTCGGCCAGCTTGCCGACATGTCCGGCGATGACCTCGTCGATGCCGCCGCGGCTCTCTGTGATCTTCTCGAGGTCGGCCTCCAGCGCGCGGCGCAGGATGTCGCGACCTTCGGCAAGTTTTTCGACCTGGCCGGCGACCAGTCCGTCGATACTGGACCGGCTTTCGGCCAGCTTCGCCAGATCGTCCTCAAGGGCACGGGTGAGGGTGGAACGGTCGGCAGCCAGCCTTTCCATGTGGCTGTTGACCAATTCGTTGACAGTCCGCAGATCGCCTTCCAGCGCCTGGGCGAACTGATCGCGGTCTCCGGCCAGTTTCTGGGACTGGTCGGCGATAACGTCCTTGATCGTGTTGAGGTCGGCTTCCAGCGCGCGGCGGAGAATGTCGCGGCCCTCGGCAAGTTTCTCGACCTGGCCGGCGACCAGTCCGTCGATGCTGGACCGGCTTTCGGCCAGCTTCGCCAGATCGTCCTCAAGGGCACGGGCGAGGGTGGAACGGTCGGCAGCCAGTCTTTCCATGTGGCTGTTGACCAACTCATTGACGTTGCGCAGGTCGCCCTCGAGGCTCTTTGCGAACTCGGCGCGATCGTCACTCAGCCTCTGCGACTGGTCGGCGATGACGCCCTTGATGGTGTTGAGGTCGGCTTCCAGCGCACGGCGGAGAATGTCGCGGCCTTCGGCCAGCTTCTCGACCTGGCCCGCGACGAGCCCGTCGATGCTGGACCGGCTTTCGGCCAACTTGGCGAGGTCGGCTTCCAGCGTCTGCGACAGCAGCCCACGCTCTTCCACGAGGCGGCCCGAATGGTCCTCGACCATTTGGCGGATGCTGGAAAGATCGGCTTCCAAGCTCCGGCCGAGGAGATTGCGGTCGTCGGCCAATTTGACGGAATGGTCTTCCATCAGGTTCTTGAGGCTGTTGACATCGGCTTCGAGCGCCTTGGCCAGCAGCGCGCGGCCCTCGGCGATCTTCTCGACCTGACTGGCGACGAGGCCGTCAATGTCGGCCCGGCTTTCCGCCAGCTTGTTGAGGTCGGCTTCCAGCGCCCGCGACAGGATGCTGCGGCCTTCGGCCAGCTTGCCGACATGACCGGCAACCATTTCATCAATGATTGTACGGGCTTGTACAAGTTTGTCGGAGTCCTGGTTCAGCGCCTGGGCCAGCCGTGCGCGTCCTTCTTCCAGTTTCTCGAGATGGCTGCCAAGCGACGCGTCGATGGCGGCGCGGGATTCGTTGACCTTGCGCAGGTCCTCTTCGAGGACGCGCGAGATGAGGTTGCGGCCCTCGGCAAGTTGCTGCACCTGCGAGGCCACCGCGGCTTCGATGCCTGCCCTGTCTTCGGCGAGGCGGTCGATGTCGGCATGCATGGCGGCGGCCATGCGTTCGCGGCTCTCGGCCAGCTTGCGGCTGTGGTTCTCCACCGCTTCCTCGATTCCGGCGCGGGCTTCTGCAAGCCGTTCGATATCGGTGTCGAACGAGCGCGAGACGGAATGTCGGGCTGCCTCCATGCGGCCGGCAAAATCGCTGGCCCGCGCTTCCAGCATGCTCGATGTCGAGGAAATGATGTCGGCCATGTCGGCGCCGATCTGGGTGCGGCCCTGATCGATCATTGCCGAGAGTGTATCCTTGCCCTCGGTGAAGGTGGTGGCAATTTCGCGAGCGCGCTCGACGAGCGTCTCGTTGATCTGGCGTGCGCGCGCCTCCAGCGCCGCGTTGAGCTTCTGCGTGCCGGTATCGAGGGCCTCGGCCCGCGTCTGGAACTCGCTGATCAGCGCCTGTCCACGCTCGGCGAGCGTGCGCTCGATGCCGGTGAGGCTGGATTCGAATTCGGAGCTGAGCGTGCGCGCCGCGCCGCCAAGCAGCGAAACCATGCCCGCCGTGCGGTCGTCCAGCAGATCGGTCAGCGAACGGGTCAGGCCCTCGGTGCTGTCGGTCAGCTTGGCGATGCGTGTATCGAGCAGGCTGGCGAAGGCTTCGCCAGAGGTCGAAAGCCGGTCCGTGATCGTGTCGAGCCGGGTTTCGACCGAGTCGAAGATGGACATCGAGCTTTCATTGATCCTGTCGATCAGCGTGTCGCCTGAATTGGTGATGGTCATCGAAAGCTTCGTCGATGCGCCGAGGATGTTCTCGCGGATGATGTCGCTGGCCGAGTTGATCTCGTCGCGCAGCGTCTCGTGCGCGCCGGCGATCGAGGCGCGCACACGCTCGGCATGGCCGACGACAGCCTCGCGCTCATTCCCAAGCCCGTCGACCAGAAGGCGGATTCGCGCCTCGTTCTCGGAATAGGAGCGCTCGATCTGGTTGACTTCGCTGTGAACCAGCGTTTCGAGCTCGACAGCGCGCGCCAACGTGCGCTCGATGCCTTCGCCCATGGCCGCGACCTCGCGGCGCACCGCCTGGCCGATCATCATCACGCGGTCCTGCGCGAGATTTTCAGGCTCAGCCAGCCGGAAGGCGACTTCCGTCATCGACTGGGCGGCAAGACGCATGTCCTGCGCACGGCGGATCATGAGCGCGAAGGCCCAGAACAGGACGATCGGAACGACGGTGGCGACCGCCATGCCGATGAGTTCCGGCCGCGCCAGAAGCTGTTCGACTGTGCTGATGTTCCAGATGGAGGGTCCGAACAGAAGATTGGCGAGCGCGGCTGCGCCGGCAACCCACGCGACCGAAAGAAACGCGACGACCCAGTAGATGGTGTTGGAGCCGCGGCGGTTAATGCCGTTCAGGAGCGACCGGAAATCCTTCTGCCGGTCGTCGTTGGCGGGTGCGAAGGGCTGCGAGCCATTCGTCGGTTCGACGGGACGCAGTTCGGCCGGCTTCGGTTGGGGCTCTGCTTTGTCAGCCTTGGGCGTTACAGCCTTGGCTGTTTTCGGCGCCGGGGCGTTGGCGGCTTGCGGCGGAACTATAGGGCCTTGTTCGGCTCTGCCTGCGCGCGCCAGTTCGTCCGCCGCCTGTGAAATCTGGGCTTCCAAATCCTCCATCGACGCGGCGATGTCGAGGCCGCCTTCATCGTCGCCGGACAGTTCCAGGTCGAGTGCCTGTTCCAGTTCCTTGGCCACGTCATTGTCGAGGGACTTGGTTGTCGTTGTTTTCTTCGCCATGCCTTCGCTACCCTGTACTAGCTGCCGCGGAGCCTGTTATTTGTCTTCTGACGCCCGCGCACGAGGCTGAATTTCGACCTCTCGTATCGTAATGACACAGGGGGGTAAAGAAAACATGCATTCCGGCACATACGTAAAACTTTAAATATAAGGTTAACAAAGGCGTGATTCCGGCGCCGTTTTTCGGCCTTTTTTTCAGGGTTTCCGTTAACCCGATGTCCATGGGGCGGCGGCTACCATCGAAGCCGCCTTTGGCTTGGGTGAGGTGCGAGTGATGCGTAACGACTTCGGCGTGGCGTTTTCCATGCCTGGCGGCGAGACCTGTAAAATGGCGAAGTCGAGGCCAGTCGATCTCGTCCATCTGGCCCGCCAGACCCTGGGAGACCGCGACGTGGAGCGCGAGGTGCTCGACCTCTTCGTCCAGCAGGCTGTCTCGGTTCGGGAAAAGATCATGTCCGCCGACACGAAACAGCGGCTCTTCATGGCGCATGGGCTCAAGGGCTCGGCGCGTGGCATCGGGGCCTTCGCGATCGCCGACTGCGCGGCGGTGATCGAAAAGGACCCGCAAGACCTTCAGGCCTTGAAGAGGCTGGGCGCGCTCATCGACGAGGTCCGCGACTTCATCGCCGCTATCAGCCGTTGAATTGTGCAGCCGTTGCGTGTCATTTGCCGGCGAAAGCCGGCTGGTGCCGGGACCGACTGTTGACTTGTGCCGGGGAGCCGTTATTCGGGCATTTGAGTCCTTTCAGGTGACAAAATGACCAAATTGACGTTCATCGCCAATGACGGCACCCATTTCGACGTGGAGGCCGAAAACGGCTCGACGGTTATGGAAAATGCCGTCCGCAACGCCGTGCCGGGTATTGAGGCCGAGTGCGGCGGCGCCTGTGCCTGCGCAACGTGCCACGTCTATGTCGACGAAGCGTGGACGGCTGTCGTCGGCGAGCCGGCGGGCACCGAGGAAGACATGCTCGATTTCGCCTATGACGTTCAGCCCAATTCGCGCCTTTCCTGCCAGATCAGGGTGCGGGCCGAACTGGATGGCCTCGTCGTCAGGGTACCCGCGCGCCAGAACTGACGCCGCTGCGGCGACCTCGAAGCCTCACACGCAAGCCCGTCACTCCCGCAAGGAACTGTCCACGCGGCCTAGCCGGGTAGACGGCCATTGTCGATGCGCTCCATCCTGTAGCGAAGCAGCCGCAGGATGCGGCGTTCGAAATTGATCCCTTCCACGCGGTCGAATTGCAATTGCGCCCGGTCGTGCTTCTCCAGGATTCGGGCGGTGATTTCCTTGGCCTTGGCCGTCGCCTGCGCGCAGGTTTTCTGCGGCGCACTGGCTTTGAGCGCCTCCTCCAACTCGCGCGCGTAGTTCTTGGCGATGACAACGTGGCTTTCCTCGTGTCGCTTGATGTCGGACGACAGCGTGTCCCAGAACACCTGCGTCTCGGCGTCCGCTCTGGCCCGCTGCCGCCAGCGGGGCAGGATCACATGCGTCTTCACTGTCACCGTGGTTGCCATGATGCGGCACGATCCACCCTTTTCGCCGTAGCCGATGCGGCTGGTGAACACCATGCGGGTGGCTCCCGGATGCCGGCTGCCGGTCGTCTTGACCTGCGGTCCCCGCCTCGAAAGCTCCTTTTCGATTTCCTCCAGCGTCCGTCCGCCTACGCTGAAATAGCTGTAGGTCTTGACCAGGTTAGCTGCGCCCGCCGGAAGAACCAGCGCGGCCAGAACGAAGATGCTGACAAAAAGGCGTTTCATCATGTTGTCTCCGTGCCCACCTTGCTTTAGGGCCGGTTGCGGCGCAACGGAAAACCTTCCGCTTGCAGATGGTTAGGTTCTGGTGCCGATGACTCGGAAGCGGTGGCAGCTGGCGCATGGACGTCACCTTGATCTTGGCCAAAAGGCCGCGGTCATGGGGATCCTCAATGTCACGCCCGACAGTTTTTCCGATGGCGGCCTGTTCCTCGATCCCGGCCTGGCGCTGAAGCAGGCCAAACTGATGGCAGGCGAGGGCGCTGGCATCATCGATGTCGGCGGCGAATCGACCCGTCCGGGCGCCACGCCTATCGAGGCCCGTGAGGAGCGGGCGCGCATCCTGCCTGTCATCGAAGGGATCGCCGCCGGGTCAAATATTTTGATCTCGGTCGATACCTACCGGGCCGAAACGGCGCGTCTGGCGATCCAGGCCGGCGCTCATATCGTCAACGATGTCTGGGGCTTGCAGCGCGAACCGGATGTGGCGCGCGTCGCCGCCGAGGCTGGCGCGGGGCTTGTCATCATGCATACCGGCCGCGGCAGGGAGAAACGCGACGATGTCATCGCCGATCAGCTGCATTTCTTCGAAAGATCGCTCGAAATTGCACGCCGCGAGGGTGTTGCGGACGGTCAGATCGTGCTCGATCCGGGCTTCGGCTTCGCCAAGGAAACGGCTGAGGAGAATCTGGACCTTATGGGCCGGTTTTCCGAACTGCTCGCGCTCGGTTTTCCGCTCATGGTCGGCACCTCCCGCAAGCGCTTCGTCGGCACGGTGACGGGCAGGGACGCCGCCGACCGTGGAGCCGGGACGGCCGCCACCAGCGTCATCCTGCGAATGAAGGGCGCGCATCTGTTTCGCGTCCACGATGTCGCAATCAACGTGGATGCGCTGGCCATGACGGATGCTATGCTGGCGCGCGAGGCGACCCGGAAAGGCGCAGGCTGATGTATCTCATACGCATGAAGAACTGCGCTTTCTTTGCCCGCCATGGCGTGCTGGACGAGGAAGAGACGCTCGGACAGCGCTTCTACGTGGATGCCGTTCTGACGGTCGATCCGGTTCGGCCGCTCGAGGACGACGCCATCGATAGCACCGTCGACTATGGCGTCGCCTTCACCGTCATCGAAAAGATCGTCACCGGCGAAAGGCGTTTTCTGATCGAGGCGCTGGCGCTGGACGTCGCCAGGGCGCTGACAGAGCGTTTTCCGCAGATCAGGAAGGCGGAGATCACCGTCAGGAAGCCCAATGCGCCGGTTCCGGGTGTGCTCGATCATGTCGAGGTGGTCGTTGTCTGGCCACAGTAGCACCGCCTGGCTCAGCCTGGGCGGCAATCTGGGCGACCCGGCCAAATCCATGGCCGCCGCGCTGCGGATTCTCGACGCCGAGGAGAACACGCGCGTGGTCGCCGTTTCCGCGCTTTACCGCACGCCGCCCTGGGGCAAGACCGACCAACCGGATTTCCTCAACGCGGCGGCGCAACTGGCCACACGGCTTTCGCCGCGCGAACTGCTGGACCTGTGTCTCGAAGCGGAACAAAAATTGAAGCGCGTTCGCGCCGAGCGGTGGGGACCCCGGCTGATCGACATCGACATCCTGCTTTTCGACGACGTTGCCGTCCGCGAACCTGGCCTCGAAATCCCGCATCCGCGCCTGAGCGAGCGCGCCTTTGTTCTCGCACCGCTGGCTGAAATCGCCCCGGCGCTTGAGATTGGCGGGGTCCCGGCGGCTGAATGGCTCGCGAAGCTCGAAACGGCCGGCATCGAACGGTTGCCGTCACGGCCGAACTGGTGGAAGGACTAGGCTGCAGGTGCGGGCTCTGCATCTGGAAGGCAGTCAGCCCGAGAAGCCGCCCTGGTCGAGAAATGCCTGCTCCTCTGCTGTAGTTTCCCGCCCCAACATCTTGTTCCGGTGCGGAAAACGACCGAAGCGCTCGACGATGTCGCGGTGTCCGATTGCGTGTTTTTCATAGTCGCCGCCGAGCGCTGCCGATCGCTGGATCGGTATGTCGTGGTCGGCCAGAACCTCCGAATGCGAAAACGGCAGGTAGAAAAACACCCGGATTGCGCCTTCGGTGGCGAGGTCGAAACCCGCCTCCACCGCCTTGCGGGCGAAATGGCGGGCAAGCGGATCGGTGGCGTACATGTGCCCGGTGTTGCGGAAACAGTTGCGCGGGAACTGGTCGAGCAGGATCATCAAGGCCAGCGAACCCTCGGCGCTCTCTGCCCACGCATCGCATTGACGGCTCGCGGCGGCGAAATGCAAATCCAGGAAACGCTGCTTGAACGTGGCGTCGAAGGCGTCGTCCTTGCGGAACCAGCTGTCCGGTCCGGCATCGCGCCAGAATCTGGTCACTTCGAGCGCACCTTCGTCAGGTTTCGTCATAATTCCTCGCATACGGTGTGAACCGGTCACGATGCCGGCTGCTCGCTCGCCGGCTTCTTGGCCAGAACGCCGGCGGTTTCCTCGTTGAGCGCCTGGCCTGGCCGGCGAGGCGTCGTCACCGGCGCCGGAACAGGCGTGGCGATATTGCCCTTCATGAAATTGCGTCCGTCGCGGATATCGCCGGCAAGCTGAAGGTCCAGCCGCTGCGCATCGCGCTGTCGCACATCCTCGATCACCTCGGCGACCTCTTCCGGATCGATGCCGAGGGCTTCGAGGGTGGAGCCGCCGAAAACGAGCGCGGATTCGAATGTTTCGCGCAACTGGTAGTCGACGCCGGCATGGATGAGCTGTAGGGCGGTGCCACGGTCGAAGGCACGCGCCAGCACCGTCACCAGCGGAAATTCCGCCTTCAACAATTCGGTGATGCGCACCGCCATCTCCGGCTTGTCCACGCAAATAAGGACGGCGCGGGCGCGACCGGCTCCGGCCGCGTGGAGAATGTCGAGCCGCGTTCCGTCGCCGTAATAGACCTTGAAGCCGAAATCCGCCGCCGCCTGGATCATCTCGACATCGTTGTCGATGATCGAGACATCGATTCCGCGCAGAAGCAGCGGCTGGCTGGCGATCTGTCCGAAGCGTCCGAAGCCGATGATGAGCACGCTGCCGCTGAGGCTGTCGGCTACGTCGACACCGTCGAGGGAGAGTGTGTCGCGCGGTGTGATAGAGCGCAGGCCCAGCATGGCCAGCGGCGTCAGCACCATGGAGATGATGATGATTGCCGTCAGCATGGCATTGGCCTGGCTGTCGATGATGCCGACCGCCGTTGCGGCCGAATACAGCACGAAGGCGAATTCGCCGCCCTGCGCCATGATGACGGCGCGTTCCAGCGCGTCCTTGTGCGATGTCCGCAGGAATCGCGCCACGAGATAGATGCCGAGGGCCTTCATGGCCATGTAGGCGAGGACGTAGATGGCGATCAATTGCCAGTTGGCTATGACGACCGTCAGGTCGAGCGACATGCCGACCGCGAGGAAGAACAGGCCAAGCAGAATTCCTCGAAACGGTTCGACATCGGCTTCAAGCTGGTGTCGGAAGGTCGATTCCGACAGGAGCACGCCGGCCAGGAAGGCGCCCATGGCCATGGAGAGCCCGCTTAACTGCATGACGAGGGCCGAACCCAGCACGACGAGCAGCGCGGCCGCCGTCATCACCTCGCGGGCCCGTGCGTCGGCGAGAATGCGGAAGAACGGATTGAGCAGATAGCGCCCGGCGACGACCAGGCCGACGATCGCTGCGATGCCGATGCCGATTTCCGCGAACCGCTCGGAAAGCGTGGTTTCAGTGCCGCCCGGCGCAAGGAACGCGACCAGCGCCAGCAGCGGCACGATCATCAGGTCTTCGAACAGCAGGATCGACACCATGCGCTGGCCGCCGGGCGAGGCCATCTCGCCGCGCTCCTCCAGGATCTGCATGACGATGGCTGTCGAGGTCAGGACGAAGCCGGCGCCGGCGACAAAGGATTGCGCGATGGGAAATCCGCCCAGCAGGCCGACGCCCGTAAGCAGCAGCGCGCACAGTCCGACCTGCAGCGCGCCGAGCCCGAAAATCTGCCGCCGCAGGCTCCAGAGCCGCGACGGCTGCATTTCGAGCCCGATGATGAACAGGAACATCACCACGCCCAGTTCCGCCACATGCAGGATCGCTTCCGATTCGGAAAATATCTTCAATGCGAAAGGACCGATGACCACGCCGGCGGCCAGATAGCCGAGAATCGAGCCGAGGCCGATCCGCTTGAAGATCGGCACGGCGACGACGCCCGCGGCCAGCAACGCCACCACCTGAACCAGATCGCTGCCCGAACTTTCTACCGCCATGCCTGCTTTCCGTACCGTCGCCGATTGTGGACGGCAGATCCGCCCTTGTCAGGTCAGGATAGGGGCTTCGAGGCATGTCGAATAGCCCTCAATACCGTGTACCGATCGGCCGAGCCGGAACGGCAGAGATGTGCGGCTTGGAACGTTGTCAAAAAACTGGCCGCACGATTGCCCGTGGTCACAAACCTGCGCTAAGGAGCGTACGGCCTTTGGCCGGCGAGGGGCTTGAGCGGCCTGCGGAATTGACCGCAGCCGATTCAAGGAGAGGACTGATAATGAAGAGATTTTTGATGCTCGCGGCATGCGTCGCGGCACTGGCGGGTTCGGCATGTTCGAAAGCGCCCGAATGCACCAGCGAGCAATTGACGAAAAAAGCGCAGGAGATGACTACCGCGCTTCAGGAGGCGGTTACCAAGGACCCGACGAAAGCGGCTGAGCTGACCGCCAAGGTTCAGGAAGTCGTCGGCAAATATCAGGGCGCCACCACGGCGGCTGAAGCCTGCAAGGCCTATGACGAAGTGATTGCCACGATCAAGGGCTGACCTCTCGGCAAACACAGAAGCGGCGGCCGTCGGTCGCCGCTTTCGTATGTTTCGGGCTCAATTCTTGGCAATGGCGCCGACCTGAACGTCGTCGACGCGTTTCAAATTCATTCCGATGACCGGCACGAGCTGCTTGTCGACGCGTACCGATACCGTCACGATCATGGAATTGTCGTTGGGAACGCGCGCCTGCATGACGCCGCGCAGCTGGTTGCGGTTGATAGCGAAGACGACCTTGCGCGCATCGACCACATTGCCGGAAATGATGTCGAGGCCGGAACCGGCGGCACCGCCCATGAAGTTGCCCTTATAGCCTTCGCGGCCTTTGTGCTCGACACTGGCCGACATCTTCTGCGTGAAGACGCCGACACGGCAGCCGCCGTCCAGGGTCATGCCAACCTTGCCTTGAGGTGTCGAACCCACGAAGCTGCAGTTGAATTTCGTGCCCTTGTACTTTCCGGCGACGATTTCACCCGGGCCGACCCAATTGCCTTCGACCGACTGGAAAAACTGTTTGTCACGGTCGCCGGACACGGCTTGAGCGGTCAGGCCAAAAAGTGTCGAAGCCGCTATGGCCAAAGGCATTACGGCGGTCGAAAGCAGGCTTTTCATGAAGTAACACCCGGCAGCGGAAACGGTGGAAGAACACCCGTTAACCATGACCAAGATTGGTTAATGCTTCGTCACCCGGTGCGTGGCGAGAGTCGAAAATACATGGCTGTTCAAGCGTCGTCTTGGGAGTTTTCCTTGCCTTTGCTTGTCGCGAACGAGGTCAGTGCGGAAAGGAAATCGCCCATGCCGGGCCGTTTGACCGCGGTGAAGGGCAAGGGTCGGGCGGTTTCCATCGCGGCCATGCCGATTCGCGCGGTCATCATGCCGTTGACGACCCCTTCGCCCAGTTTGGCGGAGAGCCGGGCGGCAAGCCCGTGACCGACGATCTGCTGGACGAAACTGTCGCCCACGGCGATCGAGCCTGTGACGGCCAGATGCGCCAGCACGCTGCGGGTCAGCCGGAAGAAGCCCAGCGTGCCCGGTCGCCCGCCGTAGAGTTCGGAAAGGCGCCGGATCAGTCGCCCGGCTTCGAAGACGACATAGGCGACGTCCACCAGAGCACGGGGACTGACCGCCGTGACCAGCGAGACGCGCTTGGCGGCGTCGAGGATCATCGTCCTGGCCTGCGCATCCAGCGGCCCTAAAATCTCCGTTTCGGCGAGCCGGACGAGGTCCGCGCCGTCGATCACCTCGTGCCTGATGTCGGCCAGCGCGCGCCTGCCTGCCGCCGTCTGCGGCTTGGCGGCGACGAAGGCGGACAATTCCTCGACGACCGACCTGGCCGCCTTGGGATCGTCCCGGGCAATGGCGTCGAGCGCGCGTTTCTGCAGCTTCTCCACTTCGGCCAGCCGGCTGATGGCAAGGAATTCGCGGGCGAGGATGACGAGAAGTGCCAGGGCGGCAACCGCCGCCACGCCGGCCGCTAGCCATCCAAGCCATTGTGCGCGCTCGAACAGGTCGCGGATCAGGCTGTCCGTCCACAGACCGACGGCCAGCGAAACCAGAATACCCAGCGCGCCGACGAAGATGCCGCCCAGCATCGATCGTCTGCGTGGCCTGGTGGCGGGAGGCGGTGGCGCGGTGACGATCTCCGGCAGGTCGAAAACGTCGATTTCGGCCGGAACGACGACCGCCTCCGCCTTAACTGCGCGTGGACGGCGGGTCGGCGCAGTCTCGGATTTTTTCGCTGTGGAGGTGTCCGTCGGGCCGGATTGTGGCTCGATCCGGAAAGCCGCCGGTTTGCGGGTGGCCATCATGCCAATCTGTCTCCAACGAGGAACTGCAGCGCCCGGTCGAGCCGGATGTGCGGCAGCGACAAGGTCAGGCCCTCGGCCGTGTGCTCCAGTTTCGGTGGCCGGAAACGCACGAAGCGGACGGCAGCACCGTCGCTGGAGTCTGGATCGATGTCCTCAAAAACTGAATTAATATCGGCCGGCAAATCACCAGGAAATATAGCGGTTTCTGTCTGTCCGTCAAAAGTCTCGCTGCCTATCGTCTCGCCCGGCAAGGGCGTGCCGATGATGACCGGCAGCGTCTCGCGGCCCTGCTTGACGGTGCCTTCGCGGGTCGCCCGCACAGCCGCCATCGCCACCACATCGACATCGGCGCCGCTGAAGCTGGCGCGGGCGATGGCCCGGTCAGCCAGCCGGCGCACGATGGCCTGCAACCGATCGTGGCTTTCATGGTGAAGATGGTCGGCCTTGGTGGCGGCGATCAGGATGCGGTCGATGCGCCGGGCAAAAAAATCGGTGAGGAAACTGCCCTGGCCGAGGCGGAAGCACGCCAGGATCTCGGTCAGCGCCCGTTCGAGGTCGGCCACGGCGCCGGCCCCGGCGTTCAGCGCCTGCATGGCGTCGATCAGCACGATCTGGCGGTCGAGCCGGGTGATGTGCTCGCGGAAGAACGGCTTCACCACATGCGTCTTGTAGGCCTCGTAGCGGCGTTCCATCATCGCCTGCAGCGAACCGGCGCGGGCGCGCCTGTCGCCAAGGTCCGGCAGCGGCGCGAATGTCAGAGCCGGCGAGCCCTCCATGTCTCCCGGCATCAGGAAGCGGCCCGGCGGCAGCGTCGACAGCGCCCGTTCGTCCAGTTTGCAGGCCTTGAGATAGGCGGTGAAGCTTTCGGCCAGCCGCCGCGCCGTCATTTCGTCGGCGTCCGCGTTCGGATCGACCTCGGCGGCGAGAGCCAGCCATTCCTGCGACAGGTCGGCGCGAACCGGCAGCAGCGCCATGTCCTTGGCGTCATGCGAGAATTCGGCGAAGGACTTGCCCAGCAGCGGCAGGTCGAGAAGCCATTCGCCAGGATAGTCGACGATATCCAGCGACAGTTTCCCGGCGGAAAACATGCGGTTCCAGGCCGATGCGGATTCGTACTCGATGGTCAGCCGCAGTTCGGAGACGGCGCGCGTCGAATCGGGCCATGTGCGGTCGTTCACCAGCGCGTCGATGTGGTCCTCGTACTGGAAGCGCGGCACGTTGTCGTCCGGCTGCTCCTGGAGAAAGGCGCGTGCGATGCGGCCCGATTTCTGTGCCTCGAACAGCGGCAGCCGTCCGCCATACATGAGGTTGTGCACCAGAGCCGAGATGAACACGGTCTTGCCGGCGCGCGACAGACCTGTGACGCCCAGACGCAGGTTCGGGGACAACAAGCCGGCGGCACGTCCGGCCATGGTTTCCAGCGCAATGCGCGCTTCGTCGGACAGGGTGGTCAGGGATGACACCAATCGGATTCCCCCAAGTGTGGCTTCCCGATATAGGTGGGACCGGCTGCCTTTGAAATGGGTTCAGCTTGCCGAAGGCGTCAAGAATGCACGCAAGTGGCCTGTTCCGGGCTCTGCTTTCCCAAGCCCGCCGTCGAAATCGATGACCGCCAGACCGGAGGTCGGGAACCCGGCCGCAAGCGTGCTCAGCGCCTGCGGGTCGCCGTTGCCCGACACGGCGACAGCCAAATCTTCCATCATCGGATTGTGCCCGATCACCAGAACCGACTGGGAAGCGCCGCATTCCCGGATCGATTTGAGATAACCCGTTGCGTCGTCCGAATAAAGCGTATCCAGGAATATGACGCGGCCGGTATCGGCATGTCCGGCAATGCCTTCCAGCGTTTGCCTCGCCCTGACCGCGGTGGAACACAACGTCAAGTCTGGTACATGGTCGCGGGCGTGCATGACTACGCCTATCTTCTCGGCGTCGGCCTTGCCGGAAGCATCCAGTGCCCGGTCGAAATCCCGCATTCCGGGCTGGGCCCATCCTGCTTTCGCGTGCCGGAGAAGATAAAGTCTGCTCATCCGGTTCTCCAACACACGCGACCGTCAGGGGCGCCACCCGTTCCACCGAGCCGATCAGCAAAGCAGATTATAACCGCATGCCGGGGCATTCCGCCTATACGGAAAACGTTTGGCTTGCCATCTGGAAGGTCAACCCGCGGGCAGCCATTCCTCGAGCGTCACCTCGAAGGTGACGCAGACGATGTTGGCGCCTGGCACGAAGGGCCCGCCATGGACGTTTCCGTCCGTGTCAGACACGACGCCTGACAAGGCGGCCGCCATGGAACCGTCCGGCTTGCTGCGGACCTCGCCGGCGATGCTGACGACTTCGACCGCTGGCCCGGCAACATGGACGACTCGGCCATTCGTCGAGCCGAGGCATGCATCCACGAGGCTGCCCAGCGCGCCACGGACAAAGGCGTTGCGGAAGCCATGCGCGAGGCAGAGCTTTTCGACGCCTTGGACCAGATCCTCGTTCGGCGCGATCCGGCCATAGGCCACGCGTCCCATCGACCCTTCTTCGACGATTGCCGGATCAGCCATGGAGCGCAACCTTTCGGGGCTGGATAAGCAGCATATTGGTTTCCGGATCGTGCGCCTGGCGCAGTTCGAAGCCATCGAGACCGGTCACCAGCACCGGAATCGGCGTTTCGCCGACGATGCAGCGCTCGGTGATGAGGTGTCCGCCCTTGACCGTCCCGTCCTCGGTTCGGATTGCCGCATGGCAATGCACGAGCGGGGCTCCGTCCACGGCTTTGCCGAGCGTCGCATTGCCGAAGATCATGAAGGCGCGGCCGGCCTGCAATGGCTTGCCGTAGGCGATGACCGACTTGCCGGTGAGATCGGGTGGCGCGACGCAATAGGTCAGCGTTTCGAAACTGCCGCCGAGGATCGTCGTCGACGCGCTCGCTATGCCTGTTTCCGAGAGAGGCGCCACCAGTGCGTCGAACAGGCTTTGGCCTGGTTCGAGCAGGAGACGGATGTGACGGGCGTTCCGGGCATCCATACTTTGGATGCGAACCGGATTGAAACGTCCCGGATGCACGAGCGTCCGTGGTCGTGGGAAAGGAGTGTCGGAATAGGTATTCGTCTTCGCCATTAAGCAGAACGATATTACGTTGCCCGCGGCAAATCCTTTCGAAGACGCACGAAGTCCGCCCGAACGAGAAAGAAACATTCAGCTTCGGCCGTATTCGCGAAAAAGTGGATCGCTTGGAAATCAGGAGTGTCGGGGCGGCGGCGTATGAACGCCAGGAAGGGGCTCGCCTTGCTCATGGACCAAAGTTTTGAAACGAACTTCGAGCGCCGTGAGGTCAGCGCGACAGGTCGAGCATCTTGTTCTCGAACAGCCGGTTCCGCGATCCCTCGAGGTGCTCGCGCATCCGCTCCCGCGCCAGTTCGGCTTCACCGTTTGCGATGGCCTCGCAGATGTCGCGATGTTCCTCGTAAACCTGCTCCAGCTTCACCAGCGGTCCCATCAGCGACAGGCCGTGAAGGTTCATGCCGACCGCGATGTGCTGCCGCAAGGCATCGAGGCAGGCCGTGTAGTAGTGGTTATTGGCGGATTCGGCGACGGCGCGGTGGAACAGGAAGTCCATATCCGAGCGGTGCGTCTGGTCCCGGGTCGCCTCGCGTAGTTCCGAAAGGGCAGCGCGGATATTGCGCAGCGCGCCGTCGTCCCGGCGCAGCGCGCCGAAGAAGGCGGCATCGGGTTCGATCGTCAGGCGGAATTCGTAGCAGCGCTGGATGTCGGCGATCGACTTGACCGGCGAAAAGCCCAGCGATGTCCGCTGCGCGTCGAAAACGCGCACGAAGGTTCCCGACCCCTGGCGGGAATAGACCAGCCCCACTTCGCGCAGGCGGCCGAGCGCGTCGCGCACGACCGGGCGCGACACCCCAAGCAGGGTGGCGAGATCGTGCTCCCCCGGCAGTTTCGAGCCGGAGGGAAACTCGCCGGACACGATCCGCTCCTGCAGCTGGTCGAACACCTTGTCGACGAGCTTCGGCGCCTTGGAGGCCATCCTGCCGGATGGCTGCTCCAACTGGCCGTTGCCCGGCTCGGCGTCCGACTGGTTCTGATGCATCTCGGTCGTCATCAGGGCTCCACTTGCTCGCTGACCTGCTCCCTCGACAATCCGGAAAGAACGTCGATGGTGCCGAATCCACCCGATTTCACCACACAGCGCAGCTTTTTGCCATTCGACATCGCGATCTCGAACCAGGGCAGGCCGGGAGCGGCCTCGCCGCGGGGAAAAAGCACATCCGCGCCAAGCGCTGACAGGATGGCGAAAGCCGTGTCGCCGCCGCCCATGACCAGCGTCGACGGCCGAAGCTGCCTGACCGCTGCCGCAATGGCCGAACCGAAACGGGTAGCGACATGCGCCGGTTCCCTGTCCATATCGCCGGTGCAATGCACCAGAAGCGGAAGGCGTTGGTCGCCAGCTGGTTCAAACCTACCCGCTGGCGCGTCGCACAAGGCAAGCGAACTGCGATCCTCGGCGAGCCGCGCGATCTGGCGTTCGGTAATCGGATCGCGTGAGCCGAAGGCGAACAATGTCGCCGAAGTCGGGCGTAAAGCTTCGCCGCTGGCTTTTCCGGTGGCCAGACTGCGCGCCAGGGCAAGTCCGAGGCCGCGCGCGCCGACGAGGAGCGTGTCTTGCCAATTATGCTGCCGGCGCACGACACGGTCGAGATCGGCGTCGGATTCGGCATCCAGCACCTCAGGCTCGAGGCCAGCGGCAGCAAAAAGCGGCCGGATGGCGAGCGGCGCATCCACCCCTTTGCCGGTGACGGCGCCGTCCTTCACGATCCGGCCCTGATCGGGAACGGCGGGCGCGACCGAAACCCGTGTTCGTCCGGTGCGGTCGGCCAAGGCCGCGGTTTCTGCGCCGATGTTTCCCTTTAGTCGGGAATCGATCTTTTTCAGCACGATTGCCGGGGCCGAAGGCATGAAACCGGCCGTGGCCTCGGCAACGCCGGCTGCTGCTTCATCCACCGGCAGAGCGCGCGAAGCCGTGTTGACCGCCAGCACGTCGGGTTTGCTTTCGAGGGCCCGCCTGACCGCTTCCGGCGTCATGGCCACCGCCGCCGTCAGGCCAGCTGCGACGAACGGCGCCGAGGTGTCGAGCGCACCCGTCAGATCGTCGGCGACGATGGCGACTTTAAGCGTCATCCCGGCGGCCCGGCCCCGACCGCATGGCAGGCAACGTGGTGGCCAGCCCCGACATCGCGCCATTCCGGCACGGTCTGGCGGCAGATATTCATGGCGACCGGGCAGCGCGTGTGGAACCGGCAACCTGCCGGCGGATCGAGCGGGCTCGGCACGTCGCCGGTGAGGATTTGCCGCTTGCGCGTCTTCTCGATCTCGGGGTCGGCTTCCGGCACCGCAGACAGCAGCGCCTTGGTGTAGGGATGCAGCGGGTTGGAGAATAGCTGCTCGCGCGTCGCCAGTTCAGCCAGCCGGCCGAGATACATGACGCCGACACGGTCACTGATGTGGCGTACCACCGCAAGATCATGGGCGATGAACAGGTAGGTCAGCTTGTATTTCTGCTGCAGGTCGAGCAGCAGATTGATGATCTGCGCCTGGATGGAAACGTCGAGCGCCGAGATCGCCTCGTCGCAGACAATGAATTTCGGCTCGCAGGCGAGCGCGCGGGCAATCGCCACGCGTTGACGCTGGCCGCCGGAGAGCTCATGCGGGTAGCGTGAGGCGAAACGCGCCGGAAGGCCGACATCGCCAAGCAGCCGCGTCACGCGTTCCGGCAGTTCCGCCTTGCTGGCCAGCCTGTGGAACAGGATCGGTTCGCCCACCGCCTCGCCGACGGTCATACGCGGGTTCAGGGTGGAGTAGGGGTCCTGGAAGACGATCTGCAGCTGCCGGCGATAGGGTCGCATCCGCTTTTCGTCGAGCGAGACGATGTTCTCGCCCTCGAACATCACCTTGCCGGATGTGGCCTTGTGCAGATTGAGCAGGGTGAAGCCGGTGGTCGACTTGCCGCAACCGGATTCGCCGACAAGGCTCAGCGTCTCGCCTTCCATGATGTCGAAATTGACGTTGTCCAGCGCGTGCACGACGGCGCCGACCTCGCCGAAAGCGCCGAGCCGCACGACGAAATGCTTGACCAGGTTCTCGACCCGGATCAGGGGTTCTGCCGCGCCCATCATGCCGCCTCCCTGAGCTGCCGTTGGGCCACCCAGCAGGCGACGCGGTGAGTTGGCGTATCCAGCGGTTCCAGCGCCGGCACACGCTCGTGGCAGATGGCCTCGCTCTGCGAACAGCGCGGTGCGAACGGGCAGCCGGCGGGCCGGCGTCCGGGTTCCGGCGGCGTGCCGCCGATGGAGGCCAGCCGCGCCGTGCGTTCGTCGGCGAGCTTCGGGATCGAAGCGAGCAGGCCGCGCGTATAGGGATGGCTGGGGTTCCGGAACAGTTCGTCCACCGGCGCATCCTCGACCACGGTGCCGGCGTAGAGGACAGCGACGCGGTCGGCCAGCCCGGCGATCAGCGCGAGGTCGTGGGTGATCCAGACCACCGACATGCCGAGCTTGGTGCGCAGCTCCTTCACCAGATCGACGATCTGTGCCTGGATCGTCACGTCCAGCGCCGTGGTCGGTTCGTCGGCGATGAGCAACTCGGGATCGCAGGCAAGGCCGATGGCGATCATGACGCGCTGGCGCATGCCGCCTGATAGTTCGTGCGGATAGGCGTCGATTCGCTTCTCGGGAGCCGGGATGCCGACGAGGCGCAGGAGTTCGATAGCCTTTTCGCGGGCTTCCGCCTTGGAGAACTTGCGATGGTAGAGAAGCGGCTCGGCGAGCTGGTCGCCGATGCGCATCACCGGGTTGAGCGACGTCATCGGGTCCTGGAACACGAAGCCGACCTTGCCGCCGCGCACCTCGCGCAGTTCCGCCTTCGACATCTTCAGGAGATCGTGGCCGGCGAAATCGGCGGCGCCGGATTTGACACGGATCTTGTTGGGCAAAAGGCGCACCAGCGAAAGCATGGTCAGGCTCTTGCCGCAGCCGGATTCGCCGACCACGCCGAGCGTCTCGCCCTTGGCCACGGTCAGGTCGATGCCGTCGACGATCACTGCCGGACCACGGCGCGTGTCGATCTCGATGGTGAGGCCGCGAACGTCGAGAAGCGGCTGGGTGGGTGCCGGCGCGGTCATTTGCTGCCTTTCGGGTTGAGCGCGTCGTTGAGGCCGTCGCCGAGGAAGGAGAAGGCGGCGGTGGCCAGCCCGAGCACCGCTGCCGGCGCGGCCAGAAGGTGTGGGTAGTGCTGCCAGACGCGCAGTCCATCGGAGATCATGTTGCCCCAGGACGGCGTCGGCGGATTGACCCCGACGCCGAGGAACGAGAAGGCGCTTTCCAGAACCATCGCCGTGCCGAGCCCGGCGCTGACGGAAACGATCAGCGGACCGAGCGCGTTCGGAACCACGTAACGCGTCAGGATGAGCCGGTTGGTCAGGCCGAGGGCGCGTGCCGCCGTCACATAGGGGCGGCTGCGGATCGACAGCACCTGCGCCCTGACGAGGCGCGCATACGGCGGCCATGAAATCAGCGCCATCGAGCCGAATACCAGCAGGAAGTCGACCCAGACCGTTTCGCGATAGAACGGATTGAGCGTTTCGAGATATCGCGCCTCCATCCAGGCCATGGCCGGCCCTTTCAGCGACGCGTTGATGACGACGACCAGCAGAAGGTTCGGCACCGACATGGTCATGTCGGTCAGCCACATGACGAGACGGTCGAACCAGCCGCCAAAGAACCCGGCCATGGCGCCGAGCGCCACGCCGATGACGACCGCGACGGCTGTCACCACCACCGCCACGACGAAAGCCGTCCGCGTGCCGTAGATGACGCGCGAAAGGACGTCGCGGCCGAGATCGTCGGTGCCGAACAGGTGCTCGAGCGAGGGCAACTGGTTACGGGCGTCCAGATCCTGCGTCAGGAAATCGTACGGCGTCAGCCAGGGCCCGAAGACGGCGACGAAGGCCAGCAGCACGACGATGACGAGGCCGGCAACGGCAAGGCGGTTGCGCAGGAGCCGATGCCAGGCGTCGCGCCACAGGCTGACGGGCGGCTCGTCATCGACAAGCGTCGCCGTCATGGGTTGGACCGAGGGCTGCATGGACATGTCAGCGGCTCCTCATCTGGTCGGCTGCGCGCGGATCGAGCAGCGGGTAGAGAACGTCCACGAAAAGGTTCGAGAGCATGACCAGGAACGAGCCGATCAGTGTAATGGCGAGGATCACCGGATAGTCGGAATTGGTCAGCGCCTGCACGGTCAGCCGACCGAGGCCCGGCAGGCCGAACACCAGCTCCACGAAGATGGCGCCGTTGACGATGGTGATCATGATCAGGCCGAGCTGGGTGACCACCGGCGTGAGCACCGGCCGCAGGATATGCTTCAGCGCCACCGCCATCTCCGGCACGCCCTTGGCGCGGGCGGTGCGGACGAAATCTTCCGACAGCACCTCGATCACCGCGGCGCGCGTCTGCCGCACGATCAGCGCGATTGGCTGGAACGACAGCACGATCAGCGGCAAAAGGATGCGCACGTCGAAAACGCCGCCCCAACCGTAGGGCACACTGCCGCTCGGCAGCACGAGGATCAAAAGCACCATCAGCAGCGGGCCGGCGACATAGGCGGGGATCGCCCACAGGAACAGCGCCGAGCCGAGGATGAAATAGTCGGTCTTGGTGTTCTGGTTCATCGCGGCGATCATGCCGAGCGGGATGGCGATGACAGCGGTCAGGACGATGGCGCAAAGGCCGAGCTTGAAGGAGACGGGCGCGGCGGCCGAGATCATCGCCCAGACCGAGCGGCCCGAGGTCAGCGAATTGCCGAAATTGCCCTGGACGAGATTGAGAATGTAGCTGCCGAACTGGATCAGGAACGGCCGGTCGAGGCCCGCTGCCTGCCGGATCGCTTCGATGCGCTCGGGATTGTAGGCGACGTCGCCCGGCGCTCGCAGGAAGATCAGCTTGATCGGGTCGCCGGCGCCGTAGAATGCCATGGCGTAGACCGCCAGCATGACCAGCAGGACCGAGGGAATCCACAGCAGCAGCCGTGTCGCGACATAGCGCAGCATGCGGGCCTCCTACCGCTCAACCCGAACCATGTGAAGGATAGCACGGGGACGACTGGGCCGTCCCCGTGCGCGAACCGGCATCAGCCGATTTCGATGTTCCAGGGCGCCACGACCTGCCAGTCGAGGTTCTTCTCCATGCCCTTGACGTTGGCATTGGCCCAGCGCGACATCGCCTGCGCGTACCAGGGAATGAAAGTCCAATCCTCGCGGAACAGCTTCTGCGCTTCCTGGGCGAGCGTGATGCGCTGCGGATCGTCCGCCGCCTTGGTTGCGGCTTCGGCCAATAGGGAATCGACCTTTTCGTTCTTGTAGCCGCCGAGCTTGTTCTGGGCGTTGGACGAGGTCGAGGCGATGGAGCCGGCGAGATAGCTCGCCGCGTCGGGCACGCGGGTGCCGACGTCGTCGCGGAATATCTGCACCGAGTTCTGGTCGGGACCGGCGTAGTTGTCCTGCTGCGGCTTCATGTCGACGGCGGTGATGCCGAGGTTCTGGCGCCACTGCTCGGCGATGAACTGCGCCGCGGCTTCGTTGGCCGGCGAGGAAATGCCGACGAACAGGATCTTCGGCAGGCGCTCCGGACCGCCATATTTGGATTCCTTCAGCGCCTTCTTGGCGGCTTCCGGATCGTAGGGGTATGGCTCGAAACCCGAATTTTCCGCGCCCGGCACCGAATTGAGGACCTGGTCGGTCTTCTTGTGCGGTCCGTCGGGGAAGGAGGCTTTCATCAGGCCGTCGCGGTCGACGGCGAGGATCAGTGCCTGGCGCACCTTCGGATCGTCCATCGGCGCGCGCGAGGCGTTGAACCAAAAGTGCTGGCTGGTCGGGATGATCGGTCCGGCGGCGAATTCGGCGCCCAGATCCTGCACGATCGTCGATGTCACCAGTTCTGTATGGGCGTTGTATTCGCCGGATTTCAGCATTGAGGTGGCGGTGACATTGTCCTCCACAGAGGTGATCTCGATACGCGCCAGCTTCGGCTTCGGTCCGAAGAAGTTCTCGTTCGGCTCGAACACCAGCTTGCCCTGGTCGATATCGATCGAGGTCAGCTTGAACGGGCCTGAATAGACAGCGCCTGCGTCCGGCGTGAACCAGTCGGCGATCTCGTTGCCGTCCGAACCGCGCGACTGCGAAGCCTTGGTGATCGGAATGATGTGGTTGGCGACGCGCATGAAGTAGATCGGATCGGATTCGGTCAACGTCACCACGACAGTGCCTTCGTCAGGAGCGGTGGCGCCGGAAATCTCCGTGGCGCTGCCGCCGGTCAGCTCGGCGAAGCCGACGACCTTGGAAAGCACCTGATCGGCGCGCTGGCTTTTGCTGGAAGGCATGGCCGCCACGTTCCATGAGCCGATGACATCGGCCGCGGTGATCTTGCTGCCGTCGGAGAAGACCGCCTTCGGGTCGATCTTGAACGTCCAGGTCTTGCTGTCGGCGGAACCTTCCCAACTCGCGAACACGTAAGGATGCAGCTTGCCGTCGGCGTCGAAATACATTGGCGAGGCCCACCATGCCGAATTCCAGCGATAGGGCACCCCACCGCCGCGCAGCGGCGACCAATCCTGGTTGAAGGCGGGATTGACGACCTTCAGAACCTGGCCTTCCTGCGCCACGACAATCCGGGCGCTGAGGCCGAAGAGTGTTAGCCCAACGCTCGTACCGAGGCCGAGCTTCAATGCGTCGCGCCGCGAAAGACCGGCCCGCTCGTTCGTTTCAGACATAGATACCTCCCTTGGAAATCTCATCCGCGCCGGCCGCCAGAATTTAGCGCTCTCACCATGCCAGGCGCGTCAACATCGCATTATTTGTAAACATGTCAATGGTTGAATTTGGCATCAGGGCGTTGCTGGTAGCCCTACGGAAACATGGCGCACCGCGCAAAGGTTAGGTTTATCGTTGGAATTCAGCAGCTTGCCGAACCAGCTCGGAACAGTTCGAAAAATTTGCAGTCAAATAGCAACTTGACAAGTTTGGTGAGATGCATAAACCTCCTCGCCAATCGAGCGGTTACGCAGGGCGGCGTTTGCCGGCCATTTTCCTTTCAGACGGACTCCGGACGCATGACTGAGCTTAGCTCCAAGATCGGCATCACCATGGGCGATCCTGCCGGCGTTGGCCCCGAGATCATCTGCAAGTCGCTGGCCGCGATGAATCCGGCCGAGCGCCGGTCAGTGCAGGTCTTCGGCGACCGCCGCAGCCTCGAGGCCGCCGCGACCATTGTCGGCGCGCCGCTGGCCTTCG